>JAEEYF010000050.1 GCA_016291655.1 Lachnospiraceae bacterium
GAAACCTCGTTTTCAAGGCGTGCACCCGGCGAAGCAACAAGCTCGATGATGTTTTCCTTCACACTTTTCTTATCATCCACAAGCCTGTTATAATAAGGGACACCGCCAAATACAGAATAAATACGCACTTTATCCTCACATGTCATATTGGGATAAAACAATGCCGATTCATAATAGTCCATCTGTTTAAGATCTATTACCAGATCGATTCTCCCATACAACGGGTTGGATTCTTTCAAAAGGGACTTCATCACCTCTACATATGAGCCAAGAACTATCAGCTTTAGTTTTGAATCTTCTCTGTATTTGTCAACCAGCGCCTGGATGATGCTGTCAAGGCCTTTTACGTTTTCTCTTAAATACGGGTATTCGTCAAGTACAAAAACAATACTCTCTTCCTTTGAGAGTTTAAAAATGTAATCGACTATCTCTTCAACCTTTGTATACCCTAATTTGGGAAGTCCCAGTGAATAAGTAAGCACTTCACACATACTCTGAACGTTGCTCTCTTCAGTTACCTGCTTGCACACATAGAAAATGCTTTTTGTGCCGGATTCTTTGATAGCCTGTTTCACCAGTTCACTTTTGCCGATCCTTCGTCTTCCGTAAATAAGACTCATCAACATTCCGTCAGATGAAATAAGCTTCTTTAACTGCGTTAGTTCTTTTTTTCTTCCGTAAAAATCCATCTCACTCGCTCCCTTCCGACTCGGTCGCAACCGAGCTAATCCAATTATACTGCGTCCGTAGTCCAAAGTAAAGAGTTATTCAGTTATCACTCCCTAGCTGCGCATTTTTTCATATACTGGATTGAAAAAGTAACATCCTCCCCGGATGAGAAAAGAGGAAGCATATGAATTCTATAGGTCCCATCATTGCGAAATACAGAAAAGCCCTGCATCTGACGCAGCCTGAACTCTCCGAGTTGCTGCTTAAGGAAGGCATAGAAGTTACGGACAAGGCTCTGTCCAGCTGGGAAAGCGGGCGCACGGAACCGGGCGTGAATCAGCTCTTCACGCTGTGCAAGTTGCTCGGCATAAAGGATATATATGAAGATGTCTTCGGAACCAACCCCTACAATCCCTTCAGCCGATTAAACGAGCTCGGGAAAGACAGGGCATATGAATACATAGATATGCTTGCCTCGAACGAAAAGTTTGCAAAGCAAGCAACTGCTGCTACTGGGTCCCGCAAAACGATAAAGCTCTACACTCTCGGCGTTTCCGCCGGTACAGGAAACTTCCTGGATGATGATGACTTTGAAGAGATGGAAACGGACGAGTTCATCCCCACAGGTGCCGACTTTGCCGTGCACATCACCGGAGACAGTATGATGCCCATGTTCAGGGACAGGCAGATCATCTTTGTCCACAGTCAGAACACGCTGGAAGACGGTGAAATCGGCATATTCTCCCTGGACGGGAACGCTTATTGCAAAAAGCTTATGAAAAACAAAAAAGGAACCGCGCTGATATCCCTCAACAAGAAATACCGGCCGATCCCTGTGACCGAGAACAGCACCTGCGCTATTCTCGGAAAAGTACTTGTGTAGGTTTTGATTTGATCTAAATTTACAGAAAGGAGCTTCCCGTGGTCGATTCATATCTTTGGCTCAATACGCCCATACAAATGATCTCCTGCACGGACACCGATGGGAAGATCACTCCTCTCCGCTTCCGTTTCCGTGACCGCGCCGACTCCATCATCACTGTGACCATCGACCGAATCATTTCCACCGATCAAGACAACAACAAGATCGGCCCCACCTTCGAATGCGCCGCCACCGTCTGGGGCGCAGAGAAAAGGTTCAATCTCCACTACAGCCTGTATTCAGGGAAGTGGGTGATGAAGAGGATTGGGATATAAAACACATTATAGTAACGATTTCACATGGCACTCCCTGCAATGCTTATTCAGGTTATAATAATACGTTCCCAAATAGAAGCGTTTGTACTGTCGCATTTCGGGGTTATCAAGCGGTAAATCATCAACTAAGACAACCTCGCATCCTGCAACACTTTGGAATAATGCTTCCCATTCGTTTTCTTTATTCATTCGTAACAACCTATCAAAAGAAACAATACGACAGTCCGAAAGATCCTTTTGGAAGTCTGTTACACAATTCATTTGTATATCAGGATAATCCTGTTCATCAACCGGCATATCTTTAAACAGAAAATCCTGAAAAAAGACCTTCTTCTCCATCAGAAATAGCACCCGACACAGGTTTTATATTCAATTGCCTTTTCAATCAAGCCGCGGAATTCAGTTGCCAGTTTAATGAATTCCTCATTATCGCAATTGTTGATCATCCTGTTCGTGATTTCTAAAGCCTTAGGAAGATTCTCCCCATCAATCCACTCTTCTTCATACATGTTGATTAAAAGATGACATTCATCATCTATAAAATTGAAAAGATAATCTTCCATAAGCAGATATGTGTCTTCATGGAATTTCATATAGAAGAAATCATCTCTCACATCACCCTTGTCTTCATCCCAAAAATCATAACCAGCCATATCATTTAACGCATTATCATTCTTAGGAACCAATACACAATACCATTTATTCAAGTCTAGATACTTTACATAACGCGTTCCATCAACAATTCGTTCAGTTTTTCCTTGAAAGAAGTCCATATTACACCGTTCCTTTCTTAAAGGTCATTCTAAAATGTGTTAATCGAAAGAATTCAGCCCTTCGTACCAATCCTTGGAACATTCCTGGAATGCTCGGGTCTTTCAAGTCAAGCGTAAGATATCTTGAGATTGTACCATCTGGCCGTGTTTCTCCAACCCGAAAATACTTTCCGCCTACAGCAGCCGCATATCACCGCTCCTGTGTCAATTCGTTTTTCCTCTAAATCTTTAGTATGATATCACTTTTAGAGGAATATTGCATAGCATCTTAACTTCCGGTGATTTTACGACTTAAGCATAGAATCCCTGATTGGAACCAGTTCTTGTGCATTGGTCTGATCAGGGATTCTTTTCACCAAAAGAGAAATTCATTCAGGTCTTCAAGTGTCGCTTTCAATTCCGGATTTTTCTCCTGGGCTATGTAACGCTCCAATTGGATTCCTTCCCAGTCTTCCGGTTCGCATTCCATCGTATATGACAATTCAACCAGATTCCATAAGAATGCGCTTTTTTCTTTCGCATCAAAAATAACACATGCTGTCGGGCTCACCCCAGTTATCATTTATTTTCTGCTCCGTTTTACCCATTAACAGCTTTTCAGCCTCCTCATCGGTCAGGGATGATATCTGTTTTATTGAGGGAAAGGCAGATGAACGCCTTGATCTCCCGTTCCAGAAGCCGGAATACATTTGCCACCAGATAACCGTCGGCAATAGCATGATTCAGGCGAACAGTTACCGGCATGACAAGTCTGTCGTTTTCTTCTCTGTACTTTCCCCAATTGATAATGGGTGCAAAGAACAAATGTCCGTCCGGCAGCTCTATATTAAGCGAGTCATATGAAAGCCATGATATGAAAGAAGCGTCGAACCAGTTGGGATGGTTTGCCATATCCAAACCATATTCCCGGGTTTTCTTGGCCTCTTCGACATCATGCAGTGCGGCCTTATAAAACTTTTCATAATCCTCATAATACTCTGTATATACGGGAGTGCAGGTTTCCGTGTCCTCATGAAAAACATACTGCGTAGGATTGATCACATCATAGCATATCAGTTCATCCGTCTGCCAAAGATATCCCATCCTGTAGTCTTCCCGTGAATTCAACACCTTCGAAAGGATATAAAGGAAGTTTAAGTAAAACTTTGTCCCCGTTCTCTTTGAATATGCCACAAGATCCGTGACATCTACTCTTGCAGTCATGGATACAGAGCATTTACAATCCTCCGAGAAATGACGGAATACGCCTTTCCTGTAATATTTCTCCTTGTCAATTATCTTGTAGTTCATTTTGTATTTCCTCAAACATTGGATATCTTCTTCAGATAAAAATACTTGCTAAGCTTCGGATCCTTATCCTCGCGGACAAATTCCAATTCATATCCAA
>JAEEYF010000051.1 GCA_016291655.1 Lachnospiraceae bacterium
AATCCGGGAAGTCATATTCTTCGGGAGTATGAAGTATCTCCTTTTCAGCCTTTCTCTTCACCAGCTCGATCTTGCATCCTTCACTGTCAAGCTGCTTTATTTCAAAGTCATAGTAGCTGTCGCTCCTTGTAACAAGCGGAACCACAGCACCTTTCCATTTTTCTTTCGGTAATTCTATTATTTTCATATTGTTGTTCATCACTCCATCAAAAAAGAATCTATCGCATCATCTTCGAACCCATCATATATATGCTTTTCCAATGGCTCACTTTCCGAATAGACCTTCTTATATGCCCCTTTTCCATATTATCGAATAAGGTATCCACCCGTTCTGTGCAAAGGTTCATTCGTTTCGGAATGGCCCCCCGGGACGGGGTTGTGGGTTCATTTTTTTATTGCAGTTTCATAAAACTCCAGAAAACGTTCAAACAGTTCCTCATCCAGCCTGTTGCTCCATCTGTCATGATCAAGGTTTTCCGTAATGTACCGAGCCTTGTCTTCCGCAAAACGCGGCTTGTTTTCTTCTGCCTTGTAGTCGTAACCCAGGTTTTCGCGCCACTTGTCAAACTCCGCATTGAACTCATCTTGGTAGGTATTGGAAGGATCATTAAAAATCTCGTTGTGTCCCCTGTCCTCAAATCTCAAGAATGTGAAGCGGGGATCATCCTTGTATTTCTCGTAATACTTGTCACATCCGTACTCGATCCCGATGACACCGTCGTCTGCACTGTGCACGATCATCACGGACGTATCCGTAGCCTTAAACCCGTCCATAGCTGTCTTTGAGGCATATTTCCCGTATTTGATCAGCTCATGGATCCTTACGAAGGGCGTCATGGTGTAAATGAGGCCACCTGCCTGTGGCTTTCCGCCCGACTCGAACATATCCGACGACCTGTTAAAGCCCGAGCACTCGATAACAGCCTTCACTTCGGGATGAAAATTCAGCACACTGCTCACGCAGTATCCGCCCCAGCTGTGCCCGAAAAGCATTATGGGAAGATCCGGAATGTCACTGCTGTCTTCAACAAATGAAATGGCATAGTCAAGATCCACCACACCCTGAGGCACGCCGCCCACGCCTTCACCTTCACTCTTGTCACATCCTGTGACATCGTATGCAAAGACATAGTAGCCCTTCTTGGCAAAATAGTTCGCAACATCCATATAGGAATTGTGTCCGCCGCCGCCAAATCCGTGGGCCATCACCAGGATCCCGTGCTGTTCTTCGCCTATGCTATACAGATAGCCTGCCAGCTTCTGCCCCTTGTCCGAAGGGAAAGTGCATTCTTTGCAGTTTAGGCCGTCAAAATCCTCGATTCTCAGCATCATCGGCTCATAACTGAAACTACGCACGTTGAAATTCTCATCATAGATCTGAACGCATATCATCCACCATCCGGCGATCAGCAGAACAAGCACGCTCAAGAGTATTATAAAGATCATCTTCTTTTTCGATCTTTTCTTTTCCATTATCTGCCTTCTTTCTCCCCCTATTAGGATTATATACGAAAAACTTGTTTGCACAACCCGCACAAACAAGTTTTCTTTCTACTTTCTTAAGTTCTGTCCACTCATGGACGAAGTCAACGATGCCCGCCTGCTCCTCATGGCAAACGAAAGGCTAAAAAAATACAGTTCTTTAAAAGCAGTCTCCCAAGAAGACGTTCTTAAAGAACTGAATATCGACGAGAAAGATCTCACCGGATGGGAAGATGTGGAGATTGAATGAGCTGGAAAGTATCCCATCAGGTGCCTTTAACACGGCTTGTTGATAAGCATACCCACTATAGCCATCGTAACAGGTGCTATAGCCCACCCTCTCACCTGAAAACAATTCTTTGCCATTCGTTCAATCACACGTTCAATCATTTCTAGATTTCTTTTTGTTTTCGTTATCCATTTCATTTCCTCCCCTTTAAACAGATAAATCTTTCAACAATCCTGTAGTCTCGCCCAGGGTAGAGACATAGAGCCAACCGTCTCCACGTGGTTCGAAACGTCATTAAGTACGTCACAAACCCGGCGAGGAATCCTATAAACCGATTAACGATAAGCCCGGGTTTTGCGTCTATACCACTGTCCCCGAGTTTTCCAGGATTTCATATTATATTACAAGGAATAAAATTATTTGCCACACTGTCAGCAGGAATAGGTTGCATATACGCTGTTTAGTCCGGAAACCTTTTCAAAGCCCACGGATTCATACAATTCTGTCTCCGCCTTTTCATCCACATCCACAAGTACCCACATCTGTTTGGGGTTATTCATTTCAACGGCCTTTTTAATCAGTGTGGCCTCGTATCCCTGACAGGCATATTCAGGCTTGACATAAAGATCATAGGGTTCATTTTTTTCATTGCCACAAGTGACATCCAGATAACCAATAACCTGATCGTCTTTTATTGCCAGAAGGATCCTGAAACGGTCTCTTGCCGCCAACACCCGATCAGCAGTCCAGTAAAGATCCGTCTGATGAAGCTTACAATACTGCTCTTCCCATTTATCCGAAAGCAATTGAACGCACTCTGCAGAAACAGTCGGCAAAGAACCGATATGCCTCATCCATTGTTGTTCAGGTTCAAACTCAGCCTCTTTCTCTTTAAGTATATTGATCATAACCTTATTTTGAGGATTGATCACAAAGTCCAGCTTATACCCGGAATAATTGCTTTCCAGATACTCAAGCATCCCGGAAAAAGCCTCCTTCTCTTCGACAAGGCCAACGATCATCTCTGTATAATGTTCTTCCTGCGAAATAAGCCAAACAAACAGGCCTTTTACCTCATCTCCGTCATAAACAGCATATATATGCTCGTCTTCCCTTTTCGATGCCCCATAAAGGTTGTCTTTGTCAAAAGCATAGTGCGGATCACACAATAAAGGATCTGATGATATCTTAAGGATAAAATCCTCATGTTTCTCAATAGATCGCGTTTCTTCGATAGTTATTTTTCTTTTCATTTGTTCTTTGCTCATTTTGACACCATAACCCCGTCCCCGGGGTTCATAATATGCTTGGCTGTCAACTTATTTCCACTGATACGTTTCGAGATCGACTTTTCCGTCAATAACCTTTACCCCTTCCGCCTCCAAAAGCTCTGCCTGTACTCCCGGACCGCCAAATGCAAATTCTGCTGCCAGTTTGCCTTTTGCATTCACCACTCGGAAACAAGGAATATTTTGGGGATCGGGGTTCTTGTGAAGTGCATTTCCAACAGCCCTCGCCATCTTACGATCACCCGCAATTTCCGCCACCTGAGAATATGTAGCAACATGACCGATCGGTATCTTCTTTACCGCTTCATATATTTTTTTGAAGGACAGCAGCTGATGAGGTCATAACTTTCTGCGATCATAAGTTTGATATCTTCATTTGGTATGCTGCCATCGAGGATGATCGTATTCCAGTGTTCCTTGTTCTGGTGATAT
>JAEEYF010000052.1 GCA_016291655.1 Lachnospiraceae bacterium
ACTTCTTGTCATAACCTAAGAATGTGGGATCCAAGTCAAGGGATCTGCATCTTTTTAACACAGGTGTTCTGTTTACTGCCATTTTTTATTTTCCTTTCTGAATATAGTTTACAGCCTTAAGGCCTTCTTCCTACTTGATTAACATTATACACGACGTCTCTTGGGAGGACGGCATCCGTTATGAGGCACGGGAGTCACGTCTCTGATAGAAACTACTTCCAGACCACATGCTGCCAACGCACGAATCGCTGCTTCACGGCCCGAACCGGGTCCCTTTACGAATACGTCAACATATTTTAAGCCATGTACGAGAGCAGCCTTTGTAGCTGTCTCTGCTGCCATCTGTGCAGCGTAGGGAGTAGATTTCTTTGAACCTCTAAATCCAAGACCACCGGCACTTGCCCAACTTAAAGCATTTCCTTCAGCATCTGTAAGTGTAACGATAGTGTTGTTAAAAGATGCCTGGATATGTGCCTGTCCACGTTCAACGTTTTTCTTAACGCGCTTTTTTGTTACTTTTTTTGCAACTTTAGCCATGATAAACTAACCTACTTTCAACCTTTCATTCACAATTATTTCTTCTTGTTAGCAACTGTACGCTTCGGACCCTTTCTGGTACGAGCGTTTGTCTTGGTCTTCTGACCACGAACGGGAAGACCTTTACGATGACGGATACCTCTGTAGCATCCGATTTCCTGAAGTCTCTTGATGTTAAGAGCTGTCTCACGGCGAAGATCACCTTCTACCATGTAATGCTCTTCGATAACTTCACTGATCTTTTTAACTTCTTCGTCTGTAAGGTCTCTAACACGAGTGTCGGGGTTAACCTTAGCAGCTTCCAAAATCTTGTTTGAGCTTGTTCTGCCTATACCATAAATATAGGTAAGTCCGATCTCAACACGTTTTTCTCTGGGTAAGTCAATACCTGCGATACGAGCCATTTACGTTTCCTCCATTTCTGTGCGCGGCTACACGCTTACTTGCCTTTACGGCTGCACCCGTAGGTGCGTTACTGATTGATTGGGGATTTGCATCCCGGCCGGACCGGCGTCCGACTTTTCCGATATGGTACGAGCTCCCGTTTTATGAGCTCTTACGGTATCAAAAGTAATAAATACGTAGGCTCTCTACGAACATTTATACTTTAAATCCGAACTATAGCGGATTAACCTTGTACCTGCTTGTGCTTGGGATTTTCACAGATGATTCTGATCTTACCCTTACGTTTGATAACTTTGCACTTGTCGCATATCGGTTTAACTGAAGATCTTACTTTCATAGTTGCCTCCTTTCAGTTCTCCAATTTTGCTTTATTTTATGCACTTTTCAGGGCATAGTACCCCTATAGCGCACAAAAGACCGAGTATTAGTTTAACACGGCCTTTTGCTTAATGCAACAATTATTTTATGTTTTTTACAACTTTTTTACTGATCTCTCCAGATAATACGTCCCTTTGTGAGATCGTAGGGTGAAAGTTCGAGTGTAACTTTGTCACCGGGAAGGATACGGATAAAGTTCTGACGAAGCTTGCCGCTTATGTGGGCAAGAACCTGATGTCCGTTTTCAAGTTCAACCTTGAACATTGTGTTGGGAAGTTTTTCTACTACGGTTCCTTCAATTTCAATTACGTCTGATTTCGACATGCATTACTCCTTATAGTATATGTGCTGATTATCATTTTCTAAGTGTAAGTATTTCGGGTTCTCCGTCCGTTATCAGGATCGTGTTCTCATAATGTGCGGAAAGGCTTCCGTCTTCGGTAACGACTGTCCAGTCGTCATCGAGCCAGCATACTTCCCAGCCGCCCATATTGATCATCGGTTCAATGGCGAGCGTCATACCCGCTTCAAGTCTGATACCCTTTCTGTTCTGTCTGAAGTTGGGTATCTGAGGATCTTCGTGGAGCTTGGTTCCTATGCCGTGACCTACGAGATCTTTTACTATTCCGTATCCGAACGGTGTTACATAATCGTCAATGGCAGCCGAGATATCATATAAGTGATTTCCGGCTTTGGCCATCTTGATCCCTTCAAAGAAAGCCTGCTTTGTTACGTCAAGAAGCTGTTGTGCCTCGGGTGATATCTTTCCGACCGGATAAGTTCTGGCCATATCGGAATGATATCCTTTGTATATAAGACCGCAGTCAAGGCTTACGATATCGCCTTCTTTGATCTTGTGGTTCTTATTGGGTATTCCGTGAACGACTTCATCGTTAACCGATACACACACCGAAGCGGGATAACCGTTGTAGTGAAGGAAGTTAGGAATGCAACCTCTGCTCCTTATAAGCCTCTCGCCTTCTTTATCAATGTCGAGTGTAGAGATACCGGGCTCGATCATCTTACCCATCTCTTCATATACTTCACTTAAAATCCTGCACGATTCTCTCATAAGTTCGATCTCGTGAGGAGATTTAATTGAAACTGACATACCTAAACCTCTCTTAACCCAGGATGGCAACAATGCTGTTAAAGACATCGTTCATTGACACCGTCCCATCAACTTCTTTTAAAATATTCTTCTTTGAGTAAAACTCAATAAGAGGCTGTGTCTGCTTGTGATATACATCAAGTCTGCTCTTAACCGTTTCGGGCTTGTCGTCGTCACGGAGAATAAGCTTTTCTCCGCACTTGTCACAAATGCCTTCAACCTTGGTAGGCGCATATACAACATGATATGTAGCTCCGCAGTTCACGCATGCGCGTCTTCCCGACATACGATTGATGATGTTCTCATCGGGAACTTCAACGTTGATCGCATAATCGATCTTGTCACCAAGCTTATTAAGTGCCTCTTCCAATACTTCCGCCTGAGGAATGGTGCGAGGAAAGCCGTCGAGAACATAACCGTTCTTGCAGTCATCCTGTGCAACCCTGTCAAGCAGGATCTTTACCGTAAGTTCATCGGGAACGAGCTGTCCCTTATCCATATATTGTTTAGCTTCCTTACCAAGCTCGGTTCCGTTCTTAATGTTCGCACGGAAGATGTCGCCTGTTGAAACGTGAGGTAAGCCGTATTTTTCACAGATCATTTCAGCCTGAGTACCTTTTCCGGCACCCGGAGCCCCTAACATTATTATTTTCATTCTCTTTTTCGTCTCCTGTTTAACGCAAAAGCCTCGGGGCAGGAAAACCCTGCTCCGAGATTATATGCATTACTGATTTAAAAATCCCTTGTAATTTCTTACAAGC
>JAEEYF010000053.1 GCA_016291655.1 Lachnospiraceae bacterium
CGCTATGTACGGTGATATTGAGCTCATCTACTCCGCGGGACTCCGGGACGGAGAGAACAACGCCCACTATGCGGCATACAACTATGCATCAGGCTGGCTCAAGGATCATAACACCACGAACATGCAGGAGTTTGCGGGGGCGATCGACCACCACTACTACAACTCTCCCGAGTGGTTTTTATCGCATAATGACTATTATGATCCGGAAAACTATGCAAGGGACATAAAAGACTTCAAAGACAGCAAATACTGCGGCGGTATCAACGTATTTCTCGGTGAATACGCGGCAAGATCAAACACGCTCCGGGCAGCGCTTGCAGAAGCTTCATACATGACGGGGCTTGAGAGGAATTCAGATATCGTCGTTATGGCGGCATATGCACCGCTCTTCGGTAATACCACGGCGACTCACTGGGCTCCGGACCTCATCTGGTTTAATAACCGCGAGGTGACGCCTTCCGTGAACTATTACATGCAGCAGCTCTTTTCGAAGAACGTTGCAACGAAGATCATCAGATCCGAAATGGATATGATCGGAACTTCGTTTGAAGTCGGCGGAAAAGTCGGTGTAGCAACATGGTCGACAGCGGCTAAGTTTGACAATATAAAGATCGTGAACAACGACACCGGCGAAGAGCTGGCAGCCTGCGATTTTGAAAGCGACGGTGATATCAGGAAGTGGACCATGATCTCCGACGGAAAGTGGAAGGTCGAGGACGGTGCGCTGGTGCAGTCCGACAGGAACCATGATGTTGCAAAGTATGGAAACACGGGCGCTGCGGCCTATTTCGGAGATGCGTCCTGGACCAATTACACCTACACTCTTGAAGCCACAAAGCTTTCGGGCTCGGAAGGATTCCTGATCCCCTTCGGAGTAAAGGATAAGAATAATCACTTCTTCTGGAACATCGGAGGATGGGGCAACACCGTTTCCTGCCTGCAGCAGGTCCAAGGCGGTGCCAAGTCCGACCAGATGGGAAATGTCAAGACCTGCAAGATCCGCACCAACGAGACTTATCGGATAAAGATCGTTGTAAACGGCACTTCCGTAAAGTGCTACCTTAACGACGCTCTCTACATAGATTACGATACCGGCGAGCAGCAGTCCTACGAGGCCTATCAGGTTGCGGGTATCGATGAAGAGACGGGAGATGTCATAATAAAGCTTGTGAACGTGACATCCTTCCCCAAAACTTTCGCCATCGATCTTAAAAACGTAAAGGATCTTACGGGAAGAGCAACCGTTGACACTGTTTCGGGAAAAACTCCCGGAGATGACAACGTCCTTGGGAAAAAGGAAGCAGTGACACTTGTAACGACAGAAGTAAGCGGACTTTCCGGGAAGTTCAACTATACGGTGCCGGAGTATTCGGCAGTTTCGCTGAGAATACACACGAATTATGTTGACGAGGTCGCTCTTTTGCGGTAACCTGTTCAAAATACCCAAAAACGGGGCATATAAGGAGGAGACCATGGACAACAGAAGGGATAAGGCGCTGGAGATATTTTCAAATCATATGCACTGTTCCCAGGCAGTGCTTGCCGCTTTTTCAAAAGAGTGCGGAATAACAGAGGAGCAGGCCTTTAGGCTTGGATCCTGCTTCGGCAGCGGAATGAGAAAGGGACAGGTGTGCGGCGCATGTACCGGAGCACTGATGGTGCTGGGATTGATGTACGGAGAGACCCGCCTCGGAGATCCCGAGGAGCGCAGCAGATCAAACCTGCTTAACGATATGATGATGGAGCGATTTAAGGAAAAGAACGGCTCCTGCCTATGCAATGAGATCCTCGGGTATGACATTACGACGCCCGAGGGAATTAAGACGGTAAGAGAAAAAGGATTGTTTTCAAGTGTTTGCCCCAAGATGGTAGCAAATGCGGTTGATATCCTTGAGGAGATCATTAAAGACAGAGAATGAGCGGGGCAATACCCGCTCTTTTTATGCGTGAGAACAGCAACCTTGGTTGCGCAAAACAAGTGATTATGCTATTATAGGAATAACGGTTTGCGGTCGGCGGGAAGCCTGCCGATGAGTTGCAATAATAAGCGGAAACAGCCGCTTTGAGGTTAACGTGGTTTGTAATTTAGGGAGGAACATTGTGAAGAAGGGAAACAGGAAGTTTTCGGCAGATGAAACGGCGACATTTTGCTCGCAGATCGCCATGCTGTTAAACGGAGGCATCACACTCTATGAGGGGATGGATCTGTTCTATGAGGAGCTGGAAGACAAGGCGGCAAAGGACATACTTAAAAGCGTGGACGACAGATTGACGGCGGGAAGTCCCTTAAGCGAAGCGTTGCGTGAGACGGGAGCTTTCCCATATTATATGATACAGATGACAGAAGTGGGCGAAAGGACAGGTAAGCTGGAAGAAGTAATGACTTCGCTCGCGGCCTACTACGAGAGAGAAAGCGCGGTAAGATCCGGCGTCAAGAACGTCATCACCTATCCGATAATGCTATTCTCGATGATGGCTGTGATCCTTCTTGTACTTGTTTTGAAGATCCTGCCCATGTTTGAGGCTGTCTTTAACGAACTGGACAACAAGACTTCGGGTACTGTGGCAATGATGAGCACGGGCCTCACGGTCAGCAGGGTTGCAGCGTGCATAGTTTTTGCGGTGGTGCTGATACTCCTGATGTCCTTGGTGATCTACAGGCTAAGAAACGGCGCGGGCGATCTTTCAAGCATAATAAACACGCTCCCCTTTACGGCGGGACTTTCCAATAGACTCGGAAAGGGACGTTTTCTTGCGGGACTTTCTCTTATGGTGAACAGCGGTATGGAAACGGGAGAAGCTGTCGAAAGAGCGGCAGAGCTTCCCGACGACCCGAGGACGCTCGAGATGGCGGGGAAGGCGTGCGAAATGGTGAAGGCCGGCGCGTCGCTGGATGAAGTGCTTTGCGGAAGCGAGATCCTTTCGGGCATGGAGGGCAGGATGCTGAACGTGGGCATAAAGTCCGGCGTGGCAGATCGAGTGCTTGAAAAGCTCAGTGACCGTATGGACGATGAGATCGGCGAGAAGCTGGGCGGACTTTCCGCAAAGATCGAAGTGGCGCTTGTGCTTTTCCTTTCGGTGCTTGTGGGCGTGATCCTTTTGACCGTATTGATACCTTTGATCAGCGTGATCGCATCGATCTGATGAGGAATGACCATGGAACAGACTGAAAAACAAAAGATCATAAAGAGCAGACGGTGGGAACTTGTCCGCCAACTGACTGTTTTTCTGATCGTGACGGTTCTCATGATCTTTGCGGTAACTTATGTGAACAGGGTCTACGATAAGCAGAGCCTGCTGATGATCAAGCAGAACGCCATGCGCGCGGCGGTCGAGTGCTATTCCGTGGAAGGGCTCTACCCCCCGGACATCGACTACCTTAAGGAAAACTATTC
>JAEEYF010000054.1 GCA_016291655.1 Lachnospiraceae bacterium
AGGCGGCAAGAGCCGTTTCGAAAGAGGAGGGTTTGAAGTGAGTAAAAAGGTAAGCACTTCGCAAAACATGATCATCGGTTATAAACCGAAAAGGATGGCAGTCGGAACGGCTCTTAGAAAGTATTGGCAGCTTTATCTGCTTTTACTTCTTCCGATCGTTTATTTCATCATCTTTCGTTATAAACCGATGGAATTCATAGTTGTAGCTTTTAAGGACTATAAGCTCAATATGAGTGTATGGGAAATGCCTTGGGCTTCCACCAAAAAAGAAGGACTTGATATCTTTAAATGGTTCGCAACGGCATTTAAAGATCAGATGTTCCTCAAAGCTCTCAAGAACACGATCACTCTTAATGTCATGGATCTTATTATAGGATTCCCGGCACCGATCATTTTTGCCCTCATCCTTAACGAACTCACAGCCAAGAGGTATAAGAAGATCGTTCAGACCATCGCATACATGCCTCACTTCCTTTCGTGGGTCATCATTTACAGTATCGCACTTCAGTTACTTGCACCTTCTTCGGGTCTTGTGAACATGATCCTTGACAATTTAGGGATCGGATCGATCGATTTCCTCGGAGATCCCAATACCTGGGTCGGTACGTACATAGCATTCGGTGTATGGCAGAATTTCGGATGGGGTTCCATCGTTTATCTGGCGGCGATAGCCGGTATCAACCCTGAGCTTTACGAAGCGGCTTCGGTTGACGGAGCCGGGCGATTTAAAAAGATGTGGCACATTACATTGCCCGGTATTAAATCTACGATCGTGGTTCTGCTCATTATGGCCCTCGGCGGAATCCTCGGCGGTAACTTCGATCGAAACTTTGCAATGCAGAACAAATTGAATATAGCAAAATCAGAAGTGCTTTCCACTTTTGTATATAAGCGAGGTATCAAAAGCCTTAAGTTTGAGCTTTCCACAGCCGTCGGACTGTTCCAGTCCGTAGTCGGAGTGTTCTTCCTTCTGGGTGCGAACTTCCTTTCGCGTAAGCTCGGTGAAAGAGGCCTTTGGTAAATACCATAACGTGTTTTTACAGTTAAAATCGCTTGTAATGAGGAGAATCTTGAAATGATCAAATCAAACAAATCAAAAGTGGGAGACTGGGTATTCATTATATTATGTGCCTTCGTTACGATCATCTGCGTTGTGCCGATGCTCAACCTCTTGGCCAGATCGCTTTCGGGTACATCGTACCTTATCAAGCACGAAGTTTATCTTATTCCTAAGGGATTAAACTTTGACTCATACGCTACGGTACTTTCCGATTCGAAATACATAGTTTCGTTCTTTTGGACGGCAGGACTTACCGTTGCGTGCACATTCCTTTCGTTGTTCATGACGACGATATGTGCATATCCGTTGATCTACCAGGAGCTTCGCGGACGAGGCATCATAAACGTTATGATCACGATAACGATGTTTTTCGGCGCAGGAGCGATCCCCAATTACCTGCTTATGAAACAGCTGGGATTCCTCAATACTCCGTTTGCTCTTATGATACCGAGCTGTCTGTCGGTATTTAACATGATCATCATGAGAAGCTTTTTCTACGGAATTCCCGATTCGCTTCGAGAGTCCGCAGAGATTGACGGTGCAAGTCACATAAAAATACTTTGGAAGATCTACATTCCTCTTTCAAAGCCCGTATTTGCCACACTTGCCCTTTTCTATGCTGTAGGAAGATGGAACGGTTACACCGATTCGCTTATGTATATCACTGTTGAACATTCGGAACTTTGGACGCTTCAGCACCTGCTTTACAATATCATGCAGGCTATCCAGAGTGTTGATACGGCGGCACAGGAAGGTTTCTCGAAGCCGGGTCTTTCCGAGTCGCTCAAATCGGCTATCGTTATGTTCTCGACAGTGCCTATCCTCTGTATCTATCCGTGGTTGCAGAAGTACTTTATCCACGGAGTTACACTCGGTGCAGTAAAAGAATGATCTCGTAATTCGTTCAATACTGCGGTTTACCACGGAATGACCGGTTTCTCATAGTGAGCTACCGTTTATTCATACAAAAAACTTTAAAAGGGAGGTCCCAAAAAGTGAAAAAGTTATTAGCAATGTTACTTGTCCTTTGTATGGTTCTTTCTCTTGCTGCATGCGGTAGCAGCAGTGACGAAGAGAAGAAAGCTGATGAGCCTCAGACAACTACTGAGACAAAGACAACAGAGAAAAAGGACGACACAACAACACAGTCTTCCGGTTTAGGTGAAAAACTTAAGGAGGCGGAAGAAGAGGACAAAGTTGAAGAAGTTAAGGAAGTTGATGCAATCGCAGAGCTCACAGGCGGCGCTCTTGTTGATGGCAAGTTCCCCGAGACGGTTACTCTTAAAGTAGAGTGCTACGACCGTGACGGTGACACACCCGCCGGTGACAACATGTACACCGATTACATCAAGAAGCAGGCACTTGAGAGATACAACATCGCTGTTGAGTACGTACCTGTTCCCCGTTGGACAGAGGTTGACCAGCTCAACAACCTTCTTGCAGCTCAGGAAGCTCCTGACGTATGCTACACATACGATTACGCTACTATCCAGGCTTACACAGACATGGACGGTGTAAACGATCTTTCCGAGTACCTCACAGATGATTACAAGCCTCTTTTCGCTAACCTTTGGAACTGGCTTGGTTCTGCAGGACTCCTTGCTCACAGAGATCCCGATACAGGCGCTATCAACGCTATCGAAGGTAAGAGAGCAGAGTTCTATCGTACCGCTACATTCATCCGTCAGGATTGGCTTGACAAGCTCGGTCTTGCAAAGCCCACCACACAGGATGAGTTCGAGGCTTGCCTTGTAGCATTCAGAGACAACGCTGAGACACTTCTCGGTGCTGATGCAAGCAAGATGGTTCCCCTTTCTCTTTCAACAGATGCAGGTTGGAGAGCAAGCACACTTATCGAGTCTTACATGGATCCCGATATCACAGACAAAGAGCTCTACATCAACGGTTTCGATGAGAGACATTACACACAGAACGGAACCAAGGACGCTATCAAGGTTCTCAACAAGTGGTACAACATGGGCCTTATCTGGAAGGATTTCGCACTCTATGCTGAAGGCGATGCTACAGAAGGCGATATGCAGAAGGCCGGCTATGTCGGAGCTATGATCTGCAACTACGATATTCCTTTCCGTGATGGCGAGAACAGCATCAACTACCAGCTTACACAGCTTGTAGGACCTGAGGCTAAGTTTGTTGCTGTCGACACATTCAAGGATAAGAACGGTGGATACACCAAGTACGCATACACAACAACAGGTTCCGATCGTAAGATCTTCATGCCTAAGACAAACACAAACGTACTTGCAGGCTTCCTGTTCCTTAACATGATCACCGATCCCGAGATCATCAACTACCTCCAGCTCGGTGAGGAAGGCATCACATTCACAAAGAATGCAGACGGTTCCGTTAACACCATCGCAGCTGATGCTGACCATGTTGCAAATACTATCAACTCACAGTACAACATCGACTACACAATGACATGTAACGGACTTCATCTTCTTGATGAGGATGCTACTATCAAGTCGAAGGCTCTTTCCTACGCTAATGTAGATCCCGCTGATGTTGCTGAGGCAATGAGAGTTGCTGCTAACGATGCTAAGTTCGCACCCGTTGTCAACGTTGGTGTTATCGAGGCTGAGTCAGGTCTTGGAAATACTCTTTCGGATCTTCGTAACTCCGGTTACTGTAAGTCGATCGTAGCTTCTGAAGCTGATTTTGATTCTGTTTGGGATGGCTGCATGAACGAGTATCTTGCTGCAGGCGGACAGGCTATCATGGATGAGCGTGCAGAAGCTTGGCAGAGAGTACTTGGCGACAAGACCATGTATTGATAATCTACAGCTACAGTTTTTCATAGTACCTAATTCAAAAGGGATTACGCCCGGCGCGTAATCCCTTTTGTTACATATCTTCCTTTTTCTACGGCATGTAAGCGCTTTACATTAGAGCATCCCTGTGATAAAATTAATCCAAATGGGTTTTAAATAGATTTCCCAGAAAATTAGGAGGTTATATATGTCCAGAGCTAAACAATCCATGGATGGAAATACGGCTGCGGCTCATGTCGCTTACGCGTTTACCGACGTAGCAGCCATTTATCCCATCACTCCTTCGAGCCCCATGGCTGACAGCGTTGATCAGTGGTCGGCTTCGAAGCAGAAGAACATCTTCGGTAACCAGGTAAAGGTTGTTGAGATGCAGTCTGAGGCCGGTGCTGCAGGTGCAGTTCACGGATCACTCGCTGCAGGTGCCATTACAACAACATTCACCGCTTCACAGGGATTACTTCTTATGATCCCCAATATGTACAAGATCGCTGCCGAGCAGCTTCCCTGCGTATTTGATGTTTCGGCACGTACAGTTGCTACCCAGTCTCTTAACATCTTCGGTGATCACAGTGATGTTTACGCTTGCCGTCAGACAGGTTTCGCTATGCTTGCCGAGACTAATCCTCAGGAAGTTATGGATCTTTCTCCCGTAGCTCACCTTTCGGCTATTTCGGGTAAGGTTCCTTTCCTTAACTTCTTCGATGGTTTCCGTACCTCTCACGAGATCCAGAAGATCGAGAAGTGGGACTACGAAGATCTCAAGGAAATGTGCGATATGGATGCTGTCAAGGCATTCAGAGAGCATGCTCTTAATCCTGAGAAGCCCGCTATGCGCGGCTCTCATGAGAACGGCGATGTATTCTTCCAGCACAGAGAGGCTTGCAACACCGTTTATGATGAACTTCCCGCAGTTGTTGAGAAGTACATGAAGAAGATCAATGAAAAGCTCGGTACGGATTATGACCTCTTTAACTACTACGGTGCTAAGGATGCTGACCGCGTGATCATCGCTATGGGTTCC
>JAEEYF010000055.1 GCA_016291655.1 Lachnospiraceae bacterium
TGACATTCATATTTTTTATTATATACTATCCAAGGCTCAAATCAACAAAAAAAGACTAAAGCCTTACAAACAACTTATTATTTGTATACGCTTCAGCTTTAAATAATTTTAAGGAGTCCACTCATGAAAAATCTAAAGATCCTGCTGTTCATATTGGTTGCTTCAATGCTTGCGGGATGCGGCAATTCCTCCGAGATGTCCGGAAACGGCGCTTTAACCCCGACTGTTACACCCGTACCGACAAGCCCCGCTCCGACTTCGACCGCTACGCCGAGTCCCACAGCGACCTCTACCCCCACCATAGCGCCGACCTCTACACCGACGCCCACCACTCTCCCCGAGACCTACTATGCAGACACGCCCCTCAAGGACCTTTGCAGCGACTACTTTTTGCTGGGAGTCGGTTTTAACGGAAGTTCCCTGTCCAATCAGACACTGAACATCCCCGAATACACGGAGCTTTCCAAGTATCATTTCAACAGCTGTACCATTACAAACCTTATGAAGAGCAGCTACATTCTTAATAAAACCGCCTCGCAGAATAATGCCAAGGCGGGAAACGAAGAACCGGCACTGTCCTTTTCCTCCATCGACCCCACCCTCAAATGGTGCTACGAGAACGGCATGAAAATGCGCGGTCATACTCTCGTATGGCACACACAGGCTCCTGAGTGGTTCTTCAAGGAGGGTTACTCGGACAGCGGAAGCTATGTATCCAAGGAAACTATGCTTGTCCGAATGGAAAGCTACATTAAGCAGCTTCTTGAGCATGTACAGACTGAGTTCCCAGGCGTGATCTATTGCTGGGATGTTGTAAATGAAGCAGTGGAGCCCTCGGCCTACGATCCCGACAGCTTCTTCATGTGCAGGACCGAGAATGCGGGAAATCCCAATCCGTGGTACGTGACCATTGGCTCCGACTACGTGGAGATGGCTTTCACCTATGCAAGAGAATATGCGGATCCCGACGTCAAATTGTTCTACAATGATTACAACACCTATCAGTCTCCGAAAACAGGCGCCATCTACGACCTTTGCAAGTACCTGAAGGAAAAGGGTCTTATAGACGGAATAGGCATGCAGGGATATTGGGGAACCGATTCTCCCTCTACCTCCAAGATCAAGTCCACAATAAAAAAATTTGCTGAGCTCGAACTTGAAATACAGATCACGGAACTGTCGATCAGCATAAAAGAAGAGACCGAAGCTCAGTTTGAAAAACAGGCAAAAAAATATGCCGATCTTTTCCAGATGTTCCATGATATGGATACTCAGGCAGGAGGACCGGCAAACATCACAAGCGTAACGCTGTTTGGGCTTGTCGATCACTATCGCTCCGGCGATACGACCAATACGCGTATCTTTGATAAGAATTATCAGCCCAAACCCGCATTCTATTCAATTAAAAAGGTAATGTGTTTTTATTAGATAGGCAATCTTGCTACATTTCAATGATCTTACACTGAGGGATACCGTTGCTCCAGAACTCCTCTATCGGCAGATTCTTTCTCTGCGCTATGATACTTGAGTTCAGAGCACCGTGTCCGAGGATCAATACATCTTTTCCCTGCTCTAACAAGGGATCGACAACCTCCTTCAAAAAGGATCCGGTTCTTTTAAAAAGTTCTTCAAAAGTCTCGGATCCCCCGATGGGGGTTTTGTATTCTCCGGGCTTTTGAAAGATCAGGTTGATCGGACAGTCAGGGATATCAAAACTGTATGCCAGTCCCTCATAATCCCCGAAGCTCATTTCCGAAAGCCTGTCATCTGTAATGATAGGAACGTCTCTGTTCTTGAGCAATATGCTTGCGGTCTCATATGCCCTTTTAAGCGGCGAAGAGTAACAGATATCGATGTGAAGATCCCGATACTCATCTGCGGCTGCCTCAGCCATTTTTCTCCCTTCTTCGTTTAAGGGTATGTCTGTCTTTCCCTGTAATCTGTGTTCCCTGTTCCAGTCAGTCAAGCCGTGTCTCATTAAGTAAAGCATTCCGTATTCCTTTTTGTTTCATAAAGTTTCCATATGGCTACGTAAACGATCA
>JAEEYF010000056.1 GCA_016291655.1 Lachnospiraceae bacterium
AATACATGGGCGGGTTTACTGATCTTTGCCTGCTCCATCTTGTTGCATCTCGCACAAACTCTGTGCTTTGCACCTTCATATGCACAGGTGGCTTCTTCCTCGATCACCCATGAACCCCAGTTGTGTCCGAGAGCGGTTCCATTTGTTACTCCGCAATTCCTACAGGTTTGAGGTTTTGTACATGTGGCGGGGGCATAATCATGGGCGGGCTTGGGTATTCTAGCCTGTTCCATCCTGCCGCATACAGCGCAAGACCTATGCTGCGCACCCTCATATGCACAGGTTGCCGCTTCTTCAACAACCCATGAACCCCAACTGTGATTATTGGTCTTTGTCGCATATACACGGGTTTCTGTAAGTCCGCAATATGGATTGTTGCAGCTTCTTGCTTCTATTCCGTCCTGCTTACAGTTTACGGTCTGTGTAACATGCCAAGAGCCCATATTGTGACCGGTAGCACTGATCCTGGCCTGCTCGAATTTTCCGCAAACCGTGCAATTTCTGTGCTTTGCGCCGTCACGTGTACAAGTGGCAGCCTCTTCGGTCACCCATGAACCCCAACTGTGATTATTGGTCTTTGTCGCATATACACGGGTTTCTTTATATCCGCAATTTGAATTTCTGCAGCTACGTGTTTCGATCCCGTCCTGCTTACAGTTTACGCTCTGTGTAACCTGCCAGGAGCCCATGTTATGGCCGGTGGCACTGATCCTTTGTGTTTCCATCTTGCCGCATCTACTGCATTCATTGTTCCTGGTGCCGGCATATACGCAGGTAGGCTGTTCGACTGTAACCCACCCCTTCCAGCTGTGTCCGAGCGAAGCTATGGTCCCGTTTTCACGAGTTCCGCAACGGACGCAACTTCTATGCCTGGTCCCGCTTGCCGTACAAGTTGCCGCTCTGTCCGTTACCCAGCTTCCGTATGAATGGGAAAGCTTTGGGATACTTTGCTGCTCAAATTTGCCGCAGCGTGAGCACGTTCTGTGCTTCGCTCCTGCGTGACTGCAGGTCGCATTTTCTTCTACGACCCAAGCGCTCCATCTGTGTGAACAAGCTGCTTCCGCTTCGGATTTCGGCAAAAATATCACCGCCAAAACCGCTACGCTTATCCACATTAAATACTTTGCAATAAGTTTTTTCATTAAAAGTCCTCCCTATATATTTTAACAACCCCTTTCGTAACATGTTTCTCCTTTCCTTTACACGTTTTAATATTTGAAAGTACGCTGCTAATTTCTCCTCTTGAAAAAAGGCACAAAAAAACTTCGACTTCCACTTAGGAGCAGAAATCGAAGGTTAAGGATAACAAATTGAAGCACAAATATGTGTACTAAAGAGAGACCCTAAATCCCTATTTATTCTCCCCCCGGTGAATAATGAATACACTTTATCACTTTAAATCAATATTGTCAATAATATTCGTGAAATGCAACAAAATTGTAACAATTGTAGTGAAATATAATGAGCCCTTGGGGACGGGGTTATGGTGTCAAAAAATGACACCATAACCCCGTCCCCGGGTATCAGCAGATCCTGGGGAGGAGCTCGCCGCCTGGCTCGGGCAGCATGGACTTTGTGCCGATCTCGGTGGTAAGCACCACTCTGCCGGGCATTTCTCCGGTGATCTTTCCGATGACAGCGGCCTTCTTTGTATGTTCTATACTGTGTAAGGCATCCAGTATCTTGTCCTTCTCGGATTCGGGAGCGATGACCACCATGGTTCCTTCGTTCGCAAGATAGAGAGGATCAAGGCCAAGCATACCGCAAACGCCGTTAACGGCGCCTTCTACGGGAATGTTTGCGGAATCAAGCTCTACGCCCACATTGCTCTCCGCAGCGATCTCATAAAGGACCGTTCCCACTCCGCCGCGCGTTGCATCGCGGATAACATGTATGTCATGGGTCACACCGATCATGGCCTCGACCGCATCCCACAAGGGTGCGCAGTCGCTGGTCACGTCGGCTTCGATACCAAGATTTTCTCTTTCAAGAAGGATCGTGCAGCCGTGACGCCCGATGTCGCCTGTGACAATGACACAATCCCCGGGCTTTGCAAAAGCGCCGGAGGTCTTAACCCCCGGAGTCAGGCGTCCCACGCCGGTTGTGGTAATGAACACCTTGTCAACCTGTCCCTTGCCGGCAACCTTCGTGTCTCCGGCTACTATCTTAACCCCTACCTTGGCAGCTGTGGCAGCCATAGTTGCCGCGATCTCCTCGAGCTTTGCAATGGGGAAGCCTTCCTCGATCACAAATGCGCAGGTCAGATACTCGGGCTTTGCTCCCATGCAGGCGAGATCGTTCACCGTTCCGCAGATCGACAGCTTACCGATGTTGCCGCCCTTAAATTCAAAGGGGGATACGATAAAGCCGTCCGTGGACATCGCGATCTGTCCGTTGCCGAGCGAAAGCACCGCCGCATCATCCGCCGTGAACTCGGGATTCGAAAAATGCTTTGCAAAAACCCTGCTTATAAGCTCAGATGTCTGTTTACCGCCCGCTCCCTGAGCAAGCGTTACTACTTCGTTTTCCATGATACCTCCAATAGGATCGTATTGATCCTTCAAGCATATATTTTCTAAATAGCTCCGCCATACTGATAATATGCGGAACAAGCACCTTCATCCGAAACCATGCAGGCTCCGACGGGATGCTGAGGTGTACAGCCGGTTCCGAACACTTTGCAGTCGGAGGGCTTGCACTTACCCTGCAAAACTTCCCCGCATCTGCAGGCAGGGTTGGGAACACCCTTGATCTCGGGAATTCCAAATTTCTTTCTTGCATCATAAGCCGCAAACCTGTCCCGAAGCTTGAGTCCGGACATAGGGATTATGCCAAGGCCTCTCCACTCAGTGTCCACAGCCTCCATCACTTCATCTATGGCTTCCATCGCTCTGACATTTCCGTCTTCACGTACCACCCTTGTGTAGCAGTTCTCGAAGAAGGGTTTGCCCGACTGAAGTCCGACTATGATGACCGCCATGGCATCCATCAGTTCCTCTGCGGTAAAGCCCGCGATAACACCGGACACTCCGTATTTTTCGAGCATTTCCTTACATACCGCCTCGCCCGTTATGGCATTAACGTGACCGGGATACAGAAAAGCATCCGCACTGTCCTTTAAGGCCATATATGCATTGGGCATAGTCTTGTTCGCCACAAGTATCGAGTAGTTTTTTATACCGAACTTGATCGCATGTTTTACGGAAAGACAGGTGATGGGCGTTGTGGTCTCAAATCCGACGGCAAGGAACACAACCTCACGATCGGGATTTTCCTTTGCCAGATCCAGCGCGTCCATGGGCGAGTAGACCATTCTGATGTCTCCGCCCTGTCTGCGGGCATCCGCAAGGCTCATCTTTGTACCGGGTACACGGATGAGATCGCCGAAGGTGCATATGATCGCCTGCTTTTCAAGCGCCAGCATGACCGCCTCGTCGATATAGCCCACGGGTGTAACGCATACGGGGCACCCGGGGCCTGAGATCAGTTCCACATTCGCGGGAAGAAGCGAACGTATCCCAAGCTTGAAAATATCATGGGTGTGAGTTCCGCAAACCTCCATGATCCTGATGTGGGGTCCCTTGTAACCCGTAATTATCTCTTTTGCTTCCGCAATGCTGTAATGCTTCATTTTTTTGCCGCCTCTTTCGTCCTGATCTTCGCGATCGCCATGCCCGCATGCACCATTACATAATCTCCGGGCATCAGATCCTCCACAAGTTCCACCGAGATCTCTCTCTTTGCGCCGGATGCGTCCACAAGCGCAACGCCGTCCTTAAGTCCTACTACTTTAGCTGCAAGTCCTACACACATGATCAAACCTCCTTTAATCTTCGCGTTTATTAAGCCAACGCATGGCCGCAACTGCCTGACCCAGGCATATGCCCCCGTCATTGGGCGGGATGAGCCTGTGTCTGTAACGTTTTAAACCTGTATGTTCGAGCCGCTCCGACGAAAGCTTCAGAAGCAGCTTATTCTGGTAAACTCCGCCCGTAAGCGCCACTCCCGACAGGGGCTTTTCGGACGATCCGGTCATCTGACCGTATTCATTAAAAATTTTAGTACACATCTGCGCTATCTGATGCGCCAGAATGTCATGGAAGGCATATGCGAGCAGAGCGCGATCCACTCCTTTCAAAACATTCTCTGTCAAATATTTGAACAAAAGGTCGGTACGCATTATATGCCTGCCACCGGCTTCTGTCGGCTCAAAGAGCGGCATTTCAGCGACTTTTGTTCCTTTTGCATATTTCAATATCCTTTGTGCTTCCTCCGACGGCTGTTTTCCTTCCTTCAGCATCCGTTCCTCAAACTCCTCCGCCAAAAATTCCAGCGAAGTGGCCGCCTCTCCTTCAAAGGTCGACGCAGCCTTTACCGAAAGCAGCGCGCTCACCGCATCGAACAGACGTCCGGCGCTGGTGGAGGTCACGGTGTTTATGCCTGTTCTGAGCATACCCGGTATGACCTTGAAGGCCGGATAAACGCCAAAGCCAAGCACTTCCGCGATCCGCATGCCCTCTTCCTCTTTGTAGAGCCCGCACAGCATGGCGGTGGCTATCCTCCAGCCCTCTTTTGCGGAGGCATCGCCCCCGGGTTGCTTGAAGGGACATATGCTCGCCGCCCTCGTATAGCCATCGTAATCGCTGATCAGAAACTCGCCGCCCCAAATGGAAGCGTCCGTTCCGTAGCCCGTTCCGTCAAAGGAAACGCCAAGCACCCTTGTGTCCGCGGTCAGATCGTTCTCCGCCATGCAGGAAAGCACGTGTGCATAGTGGTGCTGGACCGGCAGCAATTCTCCGTCATACTCCCGGGCAACCGCAGTCGTGTTGTAGCCCGGATGAAGATCGCAGGCCACCACGGTATGCTCTGCCTCCAGCAGCGTTTCCATGCGCACCACAGACTCCTTCAGAGCCTTTACCGTACGCACATCCTCCATATCCCCCACATAGGGCGAGGGGTAAAAGAGGCTGTCCTTTGCCACGCAAAAAGTGTTTTTAAGCTCTCCGCCGATCGCCAGAACCGTGCCCTTAAAGGCCTCGGTCAGCATCACGGGAAGCGGGGCATATCCCCTTGAGCGCCTTATCATATAGGGCTCGTTATTGTAAAAATCCATTACCGAATCATCACATCTCAAACGGATCTTTCTGTTGTGGGACAGTATCAGATCCGTATATGCACCGATCTCAGCGATCGCGTCCGCATCGTCTCTGCATATGGGCGCTCCGGACACGTTTCCGCTGGTCATCACCAGACAGTCCGTGCCGAGATCGAAACTGTCATTATAATCAAACAAAAGCATTTGCACCGGTGCATAGGGAAGCATGACTCCCACGCAGGGATTTCCCGGAGCCACCGAGGCTGCCAATGTACTTTCTTCCTTTTTCTTTAACAGCAATATGGGCTTTTGATGCCCCGTAAGGATCTCTTCCTGAGAAGGCAGGACAGTGCAGTGCTCCTTCACCGTTTCCGCGTTCTTCATCATCACCGCAAAAGGCTTCACAGGCCTGTTCTTGCGCTCTCTGAGCTTCGCCACCGCCGCTTCGTTTTTTGCGTCGCAGCAAAGGTGGAATCCGCCTATGCCTTTAATCGCTATGATCTTGCCCTCTTTAACGGCATGTCTGGCAAGGGTGATCGCCTCCCGGTCCTTTTCGCCAGAACCTATAACATACACACTCGGCCCGCAGTCGTTGCAGCATACGGGCTGGGCATCGTAGCGCCTGGTCTCGGGGCTCGTGTATTCCCTCTCGCATTCCGGGCACATCGGAAACTCGCCCATGCTGGTCCGCACCCTGTCATAGGGCATGGCATCGAGGATAGTTACTCTCGGCCCGCAAGCGGTGCAGTTTATGAAAGGATGCATATATCTCCTGTTCGTAGGGTCATAGAGCTCCTTCGCGCATTTGTCGCAGATGGCTATGTCCGGCGAAACGAATATGTCTCCCGCTTCCTTTTCACTTTCCTTTATGATGAAGCTGTCCTCACAGTAGGGTCCGTCGGTCTTAAGGCCATCAAAAGCCACGGCTTCGCAGGTTTTTGAATCCAGTTTTAATATGGTGGATCTTTCCGGCGCGTCGCT
This sequence comes from Lachnospiraceae bacterium, assembly GCA_016291655.1. GTDB lineage: Bacteria > Bacillota > Clostridia > Lachnospirales > Lachnospiraceae > RGIG3528. The sequence goes on from JAEEYF010000056.1 coordinate 6,077, forward strand.
CTTGATCCTGCGTGCAAAATCTTCAAGAACCGTCTCATCTGCTCTTGCGAGAACTTCAACGTATGAGCCCTTGTTGGCTACGCTCCCAAAGACCTTGAGTTCATGGGCAAGCCGGCTCACAAAAGGTCTGAAGCCCACTCCCTGTACGATTCCGTAAATCCTGATGACCTTGTCCATTCTATTCTCCGTCATATCCCGACACTGCGTAATGCCGAGCGTCGATATATTCTCCCTTAAACTCTCTTAAAGCCCTTTCAAACAGCGGATCTCCGATGATCGCGTCAAAACCGCCGTTTAATACGTATTCCCTGAATTTTTCCTCCGTATCGAAGTGCACATCACAGGAACGTGCGAACTCCGCATCCTTGAGGAACCAGGTCCCGCAGGTCACATTGCTCGATGCGTCCGCCTTTTCCAGCAGATCCCTGAGCTCGTTGGCGGCCGCCTGCTGATGGATCACCAGCGTCTTTTTCCCCGCAGCCTTCAAAAAGCGCTCTTCCTGCTCCTTTGTAAAGAAGGGAAAGCCCATATGATAAGGCGTGTTGAACCTTTCCTTAAGGATCCTCGCAGCCTTTAACCCCGCAGGTGAAACCACGAGATTTCTCCCCACGCTTCCGGCATTTTCCACATCCAGAAGACCTGCCCCCATTCCGTAGGGCAGCACCTTTTCCGCACCTTCCCTTTGGCAGATGCCATCCATGAACCTGCCTGCATCCGTAAGGCTCAGATCCAGGGGTGTCATCCCTATGATACCCAATGCGTTTTCATCCTTTTCTTCGCCGTTATCGCGGGCATATGTATTGAAGAGCTCTTCCCAGGCGCTTTGAGCGCCCTCGTCGTAAAGAGCCGTTCCCTTGCATTCCACTGCCAGTATCGTCATACCGGTCTTTTTTGCAGCCAGATTCTTGAGTGCCCGATAGTCCGTCGCCGTTACCGCAGGCACGGGAGTTCCGATCACCGCCGCAAATTTTCCGCCCACCTGAGAAAGTGCAAGCTTCAGTTTTTCCACAAGTCTGTCGTCTCTGCCAAGGATCGCGTCCATGTCTCTGAGGCCTGCGGAAAAGATCCTGCTCTTTTTCCCGAACCATCTGGGCTCATCAAAGCCGCATATGTTTCCCGTGCAGCCTCCCGCATCGCTGATCACTATGATCCCGCCGAGATCGTACAGCACCGCCTGTGCTCCCGATTGATCCGGTGCAAAAGGCGACAGGTATTTTAGCAATCCTTTCATATCCGAGCACCGTTCCTTTCCTGAGCCTTACAGGCATCCATTGTTTCTCTAATCGCCTTAAAGAGTTTCTTTACTCCAGCAAAGCCAAAGGGCTTGTTCTCGTCATTCCATTCTATTCCCGGACATCCCGGATGATAATATGCCGCATCCTTACCCAAAGTGAAATCACTCTTTTTTGTACCCACGGCATAGTTTAGCATAGTGGGTGAAAGATTTGAGTAAATTACAGTTTCGGGTGAGATTTTGGAAATAGCCTTAATATATACAAAGTTTTCATTCGTGATCGTTCCGAAAATTTCACTGACGTTAAATCCATATCTCAACAGTGCCAGGGACAATTCAAATGCATCCGCATTGATCCATTCCCCCACGGCAAACGTAAGGTCGGGATAGCTGTTTTTCAGTTCCTCCACAGCTTCTGTCGCTTCTTTTTCATAGGCACTCACATCAAACTCACAGCCTATGGCTGCCGCAAAGAGCTCATATTGGCGTTTAAGCCTGTCGATCTGATAAAGCCTCACCAGCTCTATGCTCGGTATATCCAGCTTCTTTTGGATCTCATCCGCCGCACTCCTGCATTCGGGATTCAGAATTATATTGAAATTGGCTTCCGCCATCCTCTTATACTCTTCAAAATCCTCGCATCCGGCCAGCTGGCGGACGTTCTCTATGCCTATGCCTTTAAGAAGATCAAACAGCTCGCTGTCGGGATCGAAGGTCGCGAACTCGCCCAAAAGGTTCACCGCAGCCGGATCCTTTTCCCGCTTCTCCAAAAGCGAATAGACCGTCTTTCTGACCGCCGTCATCGGAGGCATACGCCCTTCTCTGGTCAAAGCATACATATAGCAGGCTTTAACCGGAACTCCCGCGTAGTCCGACGCCTCTCTGCAGACCCGTTCCATGTCGGTTCCGAGAAGAGCGTCCACGCAGGTGATGCAGATCATCACCACGGAAGGCTTGGTTTCAAGGAAATCAACCACTTCCTTCACCGCCTTCTTGATCTTCGGCAGATGCCTGCCTGTCACTATGTCCGTTTCATCCTGAAGCAGGAAGAAAAACCTGTCCCTGTACTGACCGGGCACGGAGGATATGGCTGTGTTTCTTCCGCAGCAGCCGGGAGCCACCAGCAGCATCACCGAGCCGGGAACCGCAAGTCCCGCCCTCTTCACGCCGAAGCCCTGAGCGCCGGGGGAGTTGAAGGAAAGGGTCGCGGGAGAACTGTATATCAGATGCTCTTTGGAAAGGAACTCAACGGGAATGCTGTCCCTGCCCTTTTCCGCCAGCATCGCCGCTGTCATGCCAAATGCTTCCATCTATTGATTCTCCTTAACTTCCTGTCCGTCCTCGATGAGGAGCTTTCTCGCAAGATCAAGGTAGATGTGGCTGATCGGAAGGTCGGGATTGCCCTCGATCACCGTCATTCCGCGTTCCTCATAATCGTTGATGTCCCGGCATCTGGGAATGTCCGCAACGATCTCCAGGTTTCTCTCGTCCGCAAAAGCCTTGACCTTTTCGTATTCATTATCTATATTCCTCCGATTGAGTATGAGGCCGCGAACCCTTGCATATCCTCTGTCCTCGAAGTTTTTAACCGCCGAGCATATGTTCCCTGCGGCATACAATGCCATTTTTTCGCCCGAGGTCACTATCAGCACCTTTTCCGCATATCCCTCGCGGATGGGCGCCGCAAAGCCCCCGCATACCACGTCTCCGAGCACGTCATAGAGCACCACGTCGGGATGAAAGGTGTCATAGAGTTCAAGATCTTCAAGCAGTGTGAAGGTGGTGATTATGCCTCTTCCCGCACAGCCCAGACCCGGGGTGGGGCCGCCTGTTTCTATGCAGAGGACTCCGCCGTAACCTTCCTTTGAGATCTCGTCAAGGCTTTCCGGCTCTCTGTCATGATCCCTGTAATAGTGCATTACGGGAGACACGGGTGTTCCCTTGAGCAGGTTCATCGTTGAATCTGCCTTGGGATCGCAACCTATCTGTATTACTTTTTTTCCAAGCCTGGCAAACGCGGCCGAAAGGTTTGATGTCGTAGTGGACTTGCCTATTCCGCCTTTGCCGTATACCGCAATCTTTAACATGTGCTGACTCCTCGATTCTTTAATGCTTTATTTCCTTTATCATCCGTGCATATAACTTCTCTCCCCCGCCGATCATGTCGGGAATGTCCTTTTCGAACATCCTTCCCGAAAAAGCCATGTGTGGAAGCGAAATGAGCTTATCCTTCCCGCAGACAGCCTCGTACAGGGGATCCGCGATGACCAGATCGGCCGCACGGGTTTCTCTGATAATGTCATCCTCTTCCGGTGCGTAGACGAAATCTATGCCCGCTTCATTGACCTTACCGTCCCTGACGCGGTCAAGCGCGCACAGTACACGGCTTTGAATGCCTTCGTCCTTAAGAGCCTCCGCAAGGCTCAGGCTTCGGATCTGCTCGCCGATGATCACTATGTCCCTGCCCGCGGGATCGCCCTTCTGCCTGATCTTTTCGGCAATGAAGGATGCGTCCGTGGGAAGGCCGTAAACGTAAGGGGTTTGAAAGCGGTCCTTTAAGATCTTTGCCGCTCCGCTTCCGCCGTAGGAAACCACCAGGTTCAGATCCGCATTCCCGGCCGCTGCGATCTCCTCAAGGCTGCTGCCCATAGCCATACAGCAATTGCATTTCATTCCGCGGGCCTCGATCCATTTCTTTAAGGACTCGATCTCGCCGTTCATTCCGCAGTCCAGCGGTGTGGCGCCGAGTATGTTGACTTTTGTTGCACTATCTTCCGAGTTTTCGTCATTTTGTGTCTTTTCCGTCGCGAATCTTTCTGTGATCGCTCGGAAAGCGTCCTTCATGCCGCGTGTGTAGTACTGCATCCCGTTTGAATCAAAGCCAAAGCCCGGGATGTTCAGTTCATCCTCCAAAAGCTTTGCGATCGCCTTGTAATCCGTGCCTATCATGTAAGGCACCGGAGCTCCGACTATGGCAATGAACTTAGGGTGATACTTCTTGGCAGTATCCCTTATGTCCTCGATCAATTTGCTGTCTCTCCCGAGGATCGTTTCATTCCTTGACAGCGCAGAAATGTAGATCATGCTATCCATATCATACCAGCGCGGCTCATCATGGGTGGTGTAAGTCGAGTTACACCCCGAAGCGTCGTGGATGACAACCATTCCGCCAAGCTCATACAACGCGGAGCATATGCCGAACTCATCCGACGAATAGGTACTTATAAGAGCAAATGTCTGTTTCATACGCAACTCTCACAGCCAAATCCCTTCTTTCGGATCAGCTTCCTCCTGTCTTTTTTATTTAAGAAGGCATCTTCCATCAGTCCCGCAAGCTTCACAATGCCGTCATATCCCAGGAATCCGCCTCCCTCGGCTACATTTACGAAGTAGTCGGTAGCAAAGAAGTAGGCCGCCTTCTGGCCGATTGCCATAACCTTGGGCTTGTTTTCCGTCTTTTCTTCTCTCTCATGCTCTCCGGCAAAGAAACGGCTCTCAGGCTGATTTGTGGCCGCGAGCTCTATGTCCGGATGAGTCTGTTGCAGTTCTTCAAATATATGCCTGTCTTCCGGCTGTACCAGGTCGGTGCAGACCGTCTTGACATTTATCCCGTGATCGGTGAGCAGCTTTGTGAAGGAGAATATCCTTGTTGTAAGCGTATAGTCCACGGCCACGGGCGTGTCTCCCAGCAAGCGGGCAGCCTTTTCAATCGCCTCTTCCGCCATTTTTCTGTTCTCCGAAAAGTCCGGAGCCTCTATGCCCAGCTTTTCCGCCAGCCGTGCATAGGTCTCGTCGATCTCGTCATAATCAAAGCTGTTCGAAAAATAAAAGCTTTCCATGCCGAGTCGCTTCTTAAGGTCCTGCATCTCAGCCGTAGCAACCGGCTCGTAGTACAGGTTCAGCTCCGCATTTTCCATGTCAACATATTCTGCGAAGGTCTTGCAGTCATGTATGCTTTTAAGCTCATAGCCGTTGTCCTTAAGCCAGCTCCTGATCTCCGCAGTCTCGGAAAGCGGGAGGTTCGAACCGATGATGTTGATACGTTTGGAATCACATCTTGACCGTCCCTTCCACACCCTGGTCATCTGCCTCCTCATTCGCTGGTCGGGGGAAATGCCGCTCTTTCGCATGGCGGGGATCATGTAGCAGTCCAGAAACTCTATGCCCGGATGCGCTTTACGGATCCGCTCAAAAACGTTGTTGTGGTCGTAGCTCAGAAAAAAATGCTGGCAGGTGATGTATATCTGCACGCACTTGGGCTTGTAGGACAGCTTGTTCAGCACGTCAGTAACCCCCTCCACCATCAGTTTCTCAATGGTCCCGTTGATGATGTCGTTCTCGCGGATGGCGATGGCGGAATAGCGCCCCAGGGCGTTCATCTCCGCCGCCGTAAGGACCACGCCTCTCAGACAGCCGTATGCGCACACAAAGATCTGGTGCGTTTCAGGCATCAAAAACCCGGTCTGCGCAATGTTCCACATCCCTCTTGCAGGCGTGGAGTACTCCAGCCCCATATAGAACGGCTGCGGGTAAGCCGCCTCGCATATCCTCAAGCTGCCCGCACGAGCAGGTCCATTTTCCAACACATGTTTCAGCATTTCAGCTCCTTTTGAACCCCGGGGACGGGGTTATGGGTTCATTTTTCTACCCTCGGATGAACCCCGGGGACGGGGTTATGGGTTCATTTTTCAGCATAAAAAAAACCATGAACGGATAATCCGAACATGGGCATAAAATTAGCGTATCTCATTTCATGTCTTGCTCCTCGGGACATACCCTTGGCATCAGATCATTCCAAATGGCATTATATACTTCTTTCTCTTTGTTAGTCAATAAAAAAACATCGTGAATAATTATTATTTCAAAAATGACACCACAACCCCGTCCCCGGGGTTCAATGCAGCCATCACTTTTCACCGCCGAACTGTTTTATCCAAAGTAGCAGTTCGTCAAAGATCGATGTGTTGACCTCATAATATATATAGTTTTTTTGCTTATATTCAAGGATCAGATCCGCCTCCTTAAGCATCCGAAGATGATAGGACAAGGCAGCAGGGGATATATCAAGTTCTTCGGCTATTTCCCCTGCATTCATCCGACCTTTTTTCAGCATTACAAGTATATCTCTGCGTTGTTTGTCCGCAAGCACTTTAAAAATATTGGCATCACTCATTTTAAAAGCCTATTCGATCGTTACCGCTTTTTTCGTCTCGTCCTTATATGCCTTAAAAGCAAGGAAAGACGCTGCAGCAGAAGTTACAACTATGAACAATTCCGTGACTATGTCAGGGAAATTCTTTATCATTACCACAGTGCACGCATCGATCAGGAAGTGGAAACCGATGGCAACAAACAGGAACGAGATCTTTTTGTATTTCACAGCCCTGTAGACAAAGTATGATAAAGCTATGTGTAAAGCAATAGCGGCTATCCTCTCAACGCCTCCCAAGAAGAACATCCCGGGAGCTGTAGTCCAAAGAGGTTCTGATTGAGCGATCAATTCCTCTCTTTTAACCACATCGAGGCCTTCAAGCGACGTTTCAAACGTTCCTGAATTGATGAGTGCAGTCATGAGCAGGTTCGAGATTGAGCCGAATCCGGTTATCAAAATGGCTTCAATGCCCCCGTGACCTATTCCGAACATGATCGAATTCTGCTTATTAAGATTCTGTTTCATTAAGAATTTCATCGAAACGAAACGCCCAATCTCCTCAAAAAGCGCTGCTTCTCCGCCGGCAAAAATTGCATATATCCATATATTGGACTGAAGTTTTTCCGCGCCGACCATTGCAACGATCAGGTAGTTGAACAGGGATTTTTCCAATATCAGGGCGAAGAACAGGAAAGTTCCCGCTCCCACCACCACCGTCATCACCTCGGCTTTAAGTTTTTTCCTTGTTATGACGGCCAGAGTGATCGGAAGTCCCACTGCCGCGATCAACGTAAAGATCATGCCGATAATTGATGCAAGATTAACAGGATGTACCATTTTTTCTCTCCTTTATTTTTGTATATTATTATCCGTACCGTTCTTTTTAATTTCCTCTGTGTAGATCTTATAGGCATATATCAAGGAAACCGCAAGCGCTGCCAATATATATGCCCCCATCAGAATTGCAGTTGTCATCAGGTTTTTGACCAACGCAGCTGTCACAACAGTCACCAGCCCGGCTACAACGTGCGCATAAGCTGCAAAGCGATTGCCTTTTTGCCATGTAACGTCATTATACCTTGTCCACTTGCACCTAAAGCCCACGGTAGCGTTATTGCGTGTTTTGGTCATAAAGTTACCGAGAACAATCACCATGACTCCCATCAGTATTCCCCATATCCTGTCGGTATCGATAAAAGGCTTTTCACCGCTAAACACCGCCTCATTATATGTCTTATACAATATGAACCCTTGCATAACGGTGAAACCTGCAGCCATAACCAGTCCGACTATGGTCAGAACCTTAACATTTGAAAGAATTTCAACCCTTTTCTTATCATCCCCGGCCAGGCGCGCTTTTTTCTCATAATGCCTAATAAATAAAGTCCAGTGTAAGGACATTGCCAGGATCACCGCAGGAAAAATAAAGTTTTCATATCTTGAGCCCCATCTGTCTATGTTTCCTGCAAGATCATGGTGCATTGGAACACTTTCCGGCATGAATTGGATCGCTATCGCTGTTCCGATAAGTGAAATAAATGATATGATCCACATGATTTTTCTCATATACCAAGACTCCTTATAGTATTTAAAAAAAATTTTAAATTCTTTTTTGATTATATTTCAACTCCTGTATACTGTCAACAGGTATTTAAAAATATTTTTAAATGTTTTTTTGACACCATAACCCCGTCCCCAAGGTGTCAAAAAATGAGCCTTGGGGACGGGGTTATGGTGTCATTTTTCAAAAAAACTGTTATACACTGTTGACAACTGTTCAATACTGTTATATACTGTTTGCACCCCCAGGAGGAAATTGCATGCATATTATAATCAATACCACTTCCATGATCCCTGTATATGAGCAGATCGTGGAGCAACTAAGAAGTAAGATAATGTTGGGAGAGTTATCGGAGGGCGAAGGCCTGCCTTCCGTAAGATCTTTTGCGGGGGAGCTTAAGATCAGTGCCCTGACAGTCAAGAAAGCATATGACCGGCTGGAAGAAGACGGACTTGTCAAAACCGTGCACGGTAAAGGCACCTACGTCTCCTCCGCCAACACTCAAATGGCTGCAGAAGCCAGAAGAAAAGCGGTTGAAGACGACATGACACTTGTCGTTTCAAAGGCTAAACTCGCCGGACTGACCGACGCAGATATTCGTGAGATCCTTGAAATGATCTTGGAGGACAATTAAATGATCAAATTAAATAACTTAACAAAGGTATACACGGGCTTTAAACTTAATATTTCACTGGAGATCAAACCCGGAACCGTGTGCGGATTGATCGGCAAGAACGGCGCGGGAAAAAGTACCACATTAAAGACGATTCTCGGGCTTGTTCATCCAACAGGCGGATACGTAGAGGTTTTAGGCAAAGATCCGTTGAAATTCTCGTCAAAAGATAAGGAGAAGATCGGCGTTTGTATGTCCGATTCAGGCTTCTGTCAGGAATTGCATATCAATGACATAGTCGTAATATTGAAAAACTTATATTCGGATTTCAATAAAAAAGAGTTCATTAAGAAATGCGAAGAATTGGTACTTCCCCTTAACCAACCCATCAAGTCCTTCTCCACCGGAATGATGGCGAAGCTGCGTGTTCTGTGTGCGATATGCCACAACAGCAAGCTGCTGGTCCTTGACGAACCCACGGCAGGTCTGGATGTAATGGCAAGGAACGATATCCTGGACATGTTGAGAAACTATATGCTTGAGGACGAGGAGCGTACCATTCTGATCAGTTCCCACATCTCGACGGATCTGGAAGGACTTTGCGACGAGATCGTCATGATTGAAAACGGACAGATAATCCTTAAAGAAGACACTGATGTTCTTTTGGGCCGGTACGGAATGCTCAAAGTCAACGAAGAGGATTACGAAAAACTTGATAAGGCCTATATAATCCGCTCACTGAAACGTCCCTACGGATACGATTGTCTCACCGGAGAAAAGCAGTTTTACATCGACAATTATCCCGGTATCACCATCGAAAACAGCAACCTGGACAACATAATCATGCTCGTCCTCGGAAACGAAAAGGAGGTAGCATAATGAAAGGCTTGTTTATAAAGGATGTCATGGTCGTATATGCACAAAGAAAAAAATTCATGCTCCTCATCATAGGCATCTCGCTCATGTTGTCATTTAAAATGGACGCCGATTTTATCGTCTCCTACCTTTGCCTGATTGGCATGATACTTGGGCTGAACGCATATAATTATGACGAAAACAACAACGGGCTTCCCTATCTGATGACTTTGCCCACAACCCGCAAAGGATATGCCCTGGAAAAGCATTTCTTTGCCATGGCATCGGTAACTTTTTTTTGGATACTTGGTCTGATCATGCAATTCTTTTCCAACATGATACAAAAAGTCGATATGAATTTTATCGAGCACTTCCCCACCTATCTGCGCTTTTGGATCCTGTTCCTGATCTTCACCTCGGCAGTCACCTTTTTTGAGATCAGATTCGGTTCGGAAAAATCCCGAATTGTGCTCCTTTTGATGGGAGGCATATGCTTCGCGGTCGGAATATACGGTATGGAAATGGCTGAAAAAATCGGTATCGATACAGCCGCCCTAATCAATATGTTCAGTTCTATCCCCGAAATCGCAATAACCGTCCTTAAAGTGGTGATTCCACTTGCAGTCATAGGGGTCACGGCCATTCTCAGCATGAACACCATTGAAAAAAGAGATTTTTAACGAAACACGAGCGTTCACATTTTCTCGGCGATCTTTTCTATTTCCGAATCAAACTGTGCCCGATATGCCTCCTGCTCCTCTTTTAGCAGAGCGGCATACTTCCCGTTATCGGCTTGGATCTCTGCGCCGAGCCATTTTAACCTGCCGGTAGCCCTTTCGCTCTTGATAGCGACCTGTGTGTATTCCGGGCCGAGCATAAGGAGTCTGAGGGCGTCCTCATCAGAAATGAGACCGCTTGTTAAAATGCCCAGTGTATCGTAGATCGTATCATTGGCTATAGGCCCGATCACAATGTCCGCTGCCACGGTGTCCTTCGCGTTTCTGTTATCAAAAATGTAGCGGAACCAGTCGTGATCTCTCTTAAAAGTGTGGATATCAAGGTCTGTAGTATCCAGCTCATAAATATTTATCACAGCATTTTTGCCTGCCCAACGGCAGGCAAATTCTTTTTCCGGAGTCAGATAAAAACCCGGGCCGAAATCCGCATTTCTCCGGCCATGATGAATGTCAGGGGTTTGTATTTCAACTTTACTTGTGTGATAGAGTTTCATAGTGACCTCCTTTTTTGACACCACAACCCCGTCCCCAAGGTGTCAAAAAGTGAGCCCCGGGGACGGGGTTGTGGGTTCATCTGTAGTACTTGGCCTGGGCCTCGAACATCTCTGCATAGAGGCCGCCGGCATTCACCAGTGTGTCGTGGGTGCCGTACTCTGCGATACGTCCTTCCGAGAATACAGCGATACGATCGCAGAATCGACAGCTGGAAAGCCTGTGGGAAATGTAGAATGAGCTTCTTCCGCCCACGAGTGTATTGAACTGACGATAGATGTCGTATTCCGCCACGGGATCCAACGCTGCTGTGGGTTCATCCAAAATGACAACCGGCGAATCCTTGTGAAGTGCTCTTGCGATGGCGATCTTCTGCTGCTCACCTCCGGAGGGCTCCACACCCTCTTCGTCGAAAAATTTGAATATGTTGGTGTCCGCTCCGTTATCCAGCTTCTTGATAAACTCCGAAAGCCCTACCTTCTCAAACAATTCATCGAGATTGGCATCGTCCCTTTCGAAGGTGATGTTGTCCTTCACAGACAGTGCAAAAAGCTTATAATCCTGGAACACGGGCGCAAACTGGTCCATGTAATCGGAATAATCGTATTCCTTAATGTTGCGACCATCCATCAATATCTCGCCCTCAGTGGGGTCGTAAAGCCTGCAAAGCAGTTTAATGAAGGTGGTCTTTCCCGCACCGTTCAGACCCACGATGGAGAGATGCTCTCCGGGAGCGATCTTGACGTTGACATCCTCAAGGATCTTTTTGTCCGTTCCGGGATAAGCGAACGTCACATGTCTGAATTCTATCTCATGCTGCTTTTTCTCCACCTTCACCTCTCCCTTTTCGAGAGCTGCGGGATAATCCATGAACTTAACGTATTCATAGGCGTAATTACAGCGTTTTACCAGCTCCGTAACATTCCACATAATGTTTTTTAACGAATTGCTCAGATTTCCTTCGGCCGAGATCAATTGGGCAAATATGCCTGTACTGTATGCTCCGTTGATTGCAAGATAAGCTACATAAAACACGGTAAACACTTCTCTTAAAAATGCCAGAATGTCATCCGCCATTACATAAGGGAACTGTCCGTCCGCCTGATTTTTCCAATGTGTATTGCTCTTCTCGGTGTTATTCTTCCAATAATCCACCATTGTATCCTGAGCTTCATAAAGCCTTATATCCTTACCGTACTTGGGATCCACAATGTTCCATCCGAAGTATCCGAACAGTCTGTTCACCTTAGAGAGTTTGCCGAAAGCCGCCACCTCTATCTTGTTCCTTTGTACCGTCATCAACGTACTTATAATGACATAAACCACTATCACACCGATCAACAACGGTGCTTTGGTTACTATGACTGCCACCAATCCCGCTATTTTAATGACATTTCCCGCAAGGGGAAATATCTGTCCGGCGATACCGACTACGCCGCCCGAATACCAGTCCATTCCGGTTCTCGCGCGCTCGATCTGTTCAAGCGCCGCCTTGTCCTCCGTGAGCTGAAAATCCAGTTCCATAGAGTGTTTTCCGATCAGAATGTTAAAGTAATTGTTCAGCCTTTGCTGGTACTTGTTTATGATCGTTCCGCTCCTGTCAACGATCACCGTCAACAGGAATTCGCCGAGTATCAATATGCCCGTATAAATAACGATCTTTTTAAGATTCCTGTCCCCGAGCAATTCATCGATAATAAGCGGAGAAATGAAGATCCCGACAAACGGCTTTGAAATATCTGCCAGCGTTCTCAAGGTTTCCGCCGCAAAAAACATGGGGTACTTTTTCCATGTCGTTCCGAAAAGAACACGTATGACCGCAAATATCTTCTTAAGCATTCCCGCTCACCTCGCTTTCCTCGCGATAGTATTGAGCTTGAGTGTTAAACATGCGTGCATATTCCCCCTTAGCCGCCATCAATTCGTCATGCGTCCCGTATTCTTTCATTTCGCCGTCGGCAAACATGGCCACATGGTCGCAGAACTTGGTAGATGCCAATCTGTGAGAAATGTACACGGCGCTCTTCGTACCGATCATTTCATCAAAACGATTGTAAAGCTGCTGCTCCGCAATTGCATCAAGTGCGGAAGTCGGCTCATCCAGGACCACAAATTTCGCACCCTTGTACAAGGCTCTCGCCAATGCTGTTTTCTGCTTCTCACCGCCCGAAAGATCGACTCCGTCGTCTTCAACGATCTTCGTAAGGGGTGTGTCGATCCCCTTTACAAGCGACGCTATCTTTTCCTTGAGTCCCGCTTCCTCAGCGCATGCCAAAGCTTTTTCCCTGTCGGTGTTCAGCATAGTCTTAAGCGATATGTTCTCTCCGAAAAGAAAAGCAAAGATCTCTATGTCCTGAAATACCGGTGCAAACGCTCTGTAGTACTCTTCTCTCTTAAATTTCTTAATGTCTGTCCCATTAAGCGTGATGTAGCCTTCCGTGGGATCGTAAAGCCTCAAAAGAAGCTTTATCATCGTGGTTTTTCCCGCTCCGTTAAGCCCCACGACCGCCAGTTTTTCGCCCGCCTTTATCTTAAGGTTAAGGTTCTTCAGGGCATATTTTTCGGCTTTCAGATAACGATATGAAACATTTACGAATTCAATTTCAAAGGAATCTGTGTCCGGAAGGCATATGCCTGCTTGACCGTCGTCTTCGATATCCAACTCCATAAAGGATCTGAAGTCATCCACGAAAAGCGAGTTCTTCTTGAGATTTCCGAAGTTCTGAAGCATGTTGGTGAAGGCAGCCGAAAAAGTAACGGCAAAGGTCATAAACATTGAAAAATCACCGATGCTCAGGTTATCGCGGAACACCGCGTGATAGAGCGCTCCGTATATGCACGCCTGAATGATGACGTAGGCGATCCTCGTGAAAAAGACGTATCTGAACCACATTTCCTCGTGGTGATCGATCCTCTCCGCCCTTACGTCGTAGATCTTCTGCTGTCTGGCCGCCAAAAAGTCGCTGAGAGAGAAAAGCCTGATGTCCTTTGCGAAGTCAAAGTCCTGAGTCACCCTCTCCATGTAGTGAGTCTTGCGCCACACGGGCGAAAGGCGGTCCCAGACTTCTTCCTTGTCCTTTTTGACAACCTTCCTGTAATAAAGGAATTGCACGACTCCCAGCAGGATCAGTGCGATAATGAGGCGCCAATCAAGTACCGTAACGGCAATAAAAGTCACGATAACAGTGAAGATGTTTGTTGCAATGTAGCCCAGGAATTTGATCATACCTTCGACGCTGTCGTAATTACCGCCCGTGGCCTGATTCGCCCTTTCAGCAATGTCCAGCACGTCCGGCTTTTCAAGCATCTCATATTTGAGGCTCAGCACCCTCGTGATCCTCTCGGTTATCATCCGCATTCTGATGAAGATGTGCCTGTACCAGCTCTTTGAATACGAGATCGTGTTTCCAATGCTGAAAAAGATCAGGATTGCGGCAAGAATGCCCATCGTCTTTATGAGCAGTCTCACGGCCTCTTCCTTATCATACCCGCCTGTGATTATATCAATGGCATATTTGGTTACGAAGCCAAATGAGATCGAGTTTACCGAAGCACACACGATCCCCAGAACCATCAGATAGATAGTGCTCGGCTCGTACTGAGCCATTTTCCGAAGCATATACCTTACATTGCTCCAAATTCCGAATTCCTTGTGCAAGGGATTATCCTTGCGTTCTTTAAAGTCTGACATTTTTAGTCTCCCCTTATTTTGACACCCTAACCCCGTCCCCGAGGCTCACTTTTTGACACCTTGGGGACGGGGTTAGGGTATCATTTCCATAACACTGAATCATTAATATCCGATATTTTTGCAACCCCTGTGTTACTCATAATGAAACGCAATTCATTGTTCACATGGGTTATAAATTTTTCAACTCCCGTGATTCCCTCTTTTTCCAGTCCGGGCATCATCGATCTTCCGACCGCTGCCGCATCCGCTCCAAGGGCAATCGCCTTGTAGACGTCAGCTCCGCTCTCAATGCCGCAATCCACAATGATCCTAACATCCTTATCTTTCAGGGCTTCCTTTATCTTCGGCAGGATCATCATTGGCGGAACCGCATAGTTCATTCTGCCGTGATGGTGGCTCACAATGATCGCCTTGGCACCGATCTCCGCACAGATCAGGGCATCTCTCACACTGAGCACGCCCTTTACGATGAAGGGCAGCTTCGTGAGTTTTACATATCCCGCAAGCATATCCGCCGTCTGCACCGCCATTTCTTCACCGACGCAGACATCTGTTCCGTTTTCGCCGAAGATATGATCTATGTCCATTCCCACGCCTAAAGCGCCGACACTTTCCGCAAAGCACATCTGATCGCGGACTTTGCCGTTGTCCGCATAGGGCTTAACTATGCGCACCGTCTTTGCTCCCGTATCCGCGATCTTCTTAAACATATCATTTTCCATCATACCGCAGAAATTCATGATATTCAGGTTTTTGGCGGCGATGGAATACTCTACCAGCCCGTTCTGCTCGCGCCCGTTGTAGTTCTTAAGGTGCGAGAACGCAGGCGTCATCACGGGGCTGCTGAAGGTTTCGCCGAGGAACTCCGTCCTTGTGTCCGCCACCGCAGAGCCTATGATCCGCTCCTCTATCAATATGGAATCCATATATTTCCGATTGATGACATTTGAATCGTAAAGTCTACTGTACTCCATTCAGAACCTCCTTCAGTACTCCAAGGTACTTCAAGTACTCTTCGTCTGTGTTCAGGTGTTCCAGAATGACAGGCATATCAGGATCCAACCCGCTCATTTTTGCAGCATAGTATCTTAACGGGAATTCGCCGTCTCCGGGGCCGCATTCCGCCAGACGGAAAGTGAACTCCTCGCAGAGATGGACGTCCTTTATGTGGCAGCTTCTTATCCTGTTTCCCAGAGTTTCCGCGATCTCGTCGATGAACTCCTCGGTATTAAAGTATCTTTCCGCGGAATTGATCATGTTTATAGCATCCATATGCACCGCAAACCTGTCTCTGTCAACCATTTCCAGAAGTTTCAGATACTCCTTCGGGCTTGTGGGTATCATCCAGGGCATGGGTTCAAGCGTAAAGTAGGTCCTTTTTACGTCGGCTGCGTCTATGATCTCTCTCACCATCCGAACCGTCTCTTTCCACGCTTCCTCCGTGAAATTTGCCTTATAATGGCCGTCCCATCTGGGGCCGAAAGCCCCCGCAACGTTTACGGCGCAACGGGCTTCCAGAAAATCCGCGAGCCGGAGCTGGCCTATGCAAAAATCCATATTCTTTTTTCTTTCGTCCGGATCCGTAGCCAGCGCATTGCGCCAGATTCCCACCTCTGCGATCAGCAGATCGTGATTTTTTGCCGCGTCTCTGTACGCAATGATCTTCTCCTCGGGCGCTTTGCAGCTCAGCGGAAAATTCACGCATCTGCAGCCAAGCTTAACCTGGTTTTCCGCCCATTCTTCCGGTGTTTCATGTTTTAAAGGTGATGATGTTCCCAGTCTCATTTATTTCTCCTTTTGACACCATAACCCCGTCCCCGAGGTTCATTTTTACATGGCTCACAGGCATATTTTATCTCGGCCGTGTGCAGCTCTATCTCGCATTCGCTATGGTACGGAGCCGCGTCAGACCAGATATAACCTTTGTACAGCACCCGTTCGTAAGAGTTAAATGTCGTAACAAATTCGAATTCAAACTCGCCGCGGTTCAACGCCCGGAAGAACCGTTCGCTCCAATCCTCCCGTACCACGTTGCCGTCCTTTTCCACGTAAACATAGACCGTGGGCTTTTCCATGTCGGTATCCGCGAGTCTGCAGG
>JAEEYF010000057.1 GCA_016291655.1 Lachnospiraceae bacterium
CGATCACAAGTTGAAAGTGGTCTTTGATGATTGGGAGGAAGAACTGGACCTTACGATAGAACCCGCTGTAACCCCCCAAGATCTTGTGATCCCCATAGCAGTAGTTGCAGTCCTGGGACTTTCCGGAGGCTGTGCTGCTATCATCATAAAAAAACGTAAAGCGGTATAGGAAAAATTGAACAGGGATTGCCAATACTATAATTTTATAAAACATTATTTCTATATCTTCTTCTTTTTTCGTTTGCGGTATGTTATAATAACTCGGTTAAAAAATCTATTTTTAAGAGGCTCTTATGGCAATCCCTGTCAAACTTGATGCATTTGAAGGTCCTTTGGACCTGCTTTTGCATTTGATAGATATTAATAAAATAAACATTTATGACATACCCATCGCTTTGATCACCGATCAATATCTTGAAGCAATTAAAGGCGTCGAGGATCAAAGCCTTGATTCTATGAGTGAATTTCTTTTAATGGCGAGTACTTTGTTGCGTATTAAGTCTAAAATGCTTTTGCCCAAGGAAGTGGATGAAGAGACCGGAGAAGAGATAGATCCGCGAGCGGAATTGGTTGAGCGTTTGCTTGAATACAAGATGTATAAATATACTTCTTTGGAACTCAAGGATATGGCTGTAGATGCGGATAAGGTTTTTTTTAAAAAAAGCAATCTGCCTCCGGAGATAATGAATTATCATGAAGTGATACCTGTAAATGAATTGTTGAACGATATTACTCTTGAGAAATTGAACAGTATCTTTGACAGTGTAATGAAAAGACGGGAAGACAAGATAGATCCCGTTCGTTCTAAGTTCGGCAGGATAGAAAAAGAAGAAGTCAGTCTGACTAAAAAGATGTATTCTGTTCAGGAATACGGACTTTTGAACAAGAAATTTTCTTTCCGAAAACTTCTTGAAAGCGGAAATGATAAAATGGATATCATAGTTACTTTTTTATGCGTGTTGGAACTCATGAAAATGGGCAGAATGAATGTAACACAAAATGATATTTTTGAAGATATAGAGATTGAATATACTGCCGATGATATTGTGGATTTCGATGAAAACACAGGATTCGGAATGTAAATATTTGTTAAAGGGGATCAAATGGAGATCAAAGCTCTTGAAGCCAAAATTGAGGCTATACTGTTTACCATAGGTGAAGCCGTGGAAGTCGACAGGATAGCGATTGCACTTGAACAGGATGTAACCGTTATCAGAAACATATTAAGGAACATGATGATCGAATACAAGGAGAGTAACCGTGGAATTCAGATCATAGAACTTAATGACAGCTTTCAATTGTGTACAAAACCGGATATGTATGAATGCATAATTAAAGTAGCTCATGCTCCCAGAAAGCACGTTCTTACGGATGCATTGCTTGAGACACTTTCAATAATCGCCTACAAGCAGCCCATTACAAGAACGGAGATCGCTGCCATCCGCGGCGTCAACTGCGATCATGCGGTCAGCAAGCTTGTGGAATACAATCTGGTGTGCGAACTCGGAAGGATAGAAGCTCCCGGTCGTCCCATAGCATTTGGCACGACGGAAGAGTTTTTAAGAAACTTCGGCCTTTCTTCACTTTCGGATCTTCCCATAGTAAATCCTGAGAAACTTGAAGACTTTAAGATCGAAGTACAGGAAGAATTGCAATTATCTTTTGATTTTGAAACATGATCTTATTGAGCTTTTTATAGATAATTTTTAGAGCAGCTTAGATAAGGGGAAAGCATGATCCATTTGACGAAGCAAAAAATAAGAAGTCTTGCACCTGATGAAGCAACGTATTTAAGAGGCGTGACCTATTACAAAAACGGACATATCAAAAACGCTTCCTATTCCAAGCAGAATCACAAATACAAGTTTGTCATCAAGGGAAGCAGCAGTTATACCGTGCTCATTAACGAACTTGAGGATGGTATGTTTGATTACACATGTTCCTGCCCGGGAAGCATACTCGGTCACGGAGCCTGCAAGCATGTTATATGCGCTCTTTGTATGCTTTACAAGCATCAGGAAAAGGCTGAAGGCAATCTGCCGAAGACAGCAGAAGAAAAGAGAATATACAATGTTCTTGACTATTTTGACAATATGAATTCGCTCTCCAAAACAGGAGATGTTTTTCATATAGAGCCTGTTATTTCTTTGGGAACCATGTTAAAGAACACTTCCGGTAAAGCGGGTATATCCATCAGAGTCGGAAGCAACCGTCTTTACAAGGTGCAGAATCTAAAAAAATTCCTTGAATCCTTTGTGCGTCAGGAGCCTATTGTTCTCGGCAAAGACTTTCATTTTGTATACAATGAAAGTGCATTTGATCGTGACTCAAAGGCATTTCTTGATTTCATTTTGGGTATCTATGATGTTTCCGAGCTGACGGCAGGCAAAGAGGGAACAGAACTTTTTGTCAAATCACAAATGGTCATTTCCAAGTTCCTTTTTATAAAACTTTTAAAACAGGTGGGGAATCTTTCCTGTTCATTGGATCTTTACGGAAATCAATACTTTGATGTTCATGTCGTTCCTTCAAATCCCAATATTGAATTTGAACTTGTAAACACCGAAGACGAGATCATACTTGATTACAAGGATAAGGAACCCGTGATCCCCATCACCGAAAACGGAGAAGTCCTTTACAGAGACGGCTTTCTCTATACCCCGGACAAGGTGTTTTTGCGTAATTTCCTGCCGTTTTTCAACAATCTTGGCGGAGACAGGACGCCTTTGGTCTTCGAAGGCAAGTACAAGCAGCGTTTCCTTGAATTTGTTCTTCCGAAGCTTCATGACACAATGGAGTTTGAAATTCCCGAGGAGCTTTCCGACAAGTACATTACGCCCGAGTTTAAGGCGGAGATCTACTTTGACAGATACAATTCTTATATAAAAGCTGAATTGGTTTATATCTACGGAGATTATCGTTTCAATTCCTTTGAGAGCCCCAAGAGTGAACCCTATATCATTCTCAGGAACAAGACGGCGGAGAGAAACATATGCAATATTCTTGAAGCAAACGGTTTTGAAGCGTATTCGGGATTCTATCTCCTGAAAGCGGACAACGGCATATATGACTTTATTACGACGGGAGTAGAAACGTTAAAAGATCATGCTGACCTCTTTTATTCGGAGGACTTTAAGAAGCTTAAATCTTCCAGAAGCAGAAGGTTTTCTATTGGGCTTAATGTTTCCGGCGAGAGCGACCTTCTTGAATTAAATCTTACCTACGGCGATGTAACAAAGGAAGAGCTCAAGTCTTTGTTCCGAGCCTACAGACTAAAAAAGAAATTTTTCCGACTTTCAGACGGTTCTTTTATAAATCTTGAATCGGATGAACTCAAGGAACTGAACGGAATACTTGACGATCTGAACCTTTCAGCCAAAGAAGTTGAGAAAAAGGACGTTTTACAGGTGTCGAAAGGGCTGGCTCTTTTTGCCGACAGGATCTTTGACGAAGGTAGATTTACGGTTACGAAGAATGAGGAGTTCAAGGCTCTCGTTGATAACGTGTTGAATTCTTCGGAAAAGGATTATGAGATACCTCCGGAGATCGATGCCGATCTGCGGAGGTATCAGATCATCGGCTACAAATGGCTGATGAATCTTGCCGCCAACGGATTGGGCGGAATTCTTGCCGATGACATGGGACTCGGTAAAACCCTGCAGGCCATCGTATATATAACCGAGATGAAGAAGTTGAACAAGGGGGCACAGTTCCTGATCGTATGCCCTACTTCTGTAGTGTATAACTGGTTTGATGAGTTCGAGACTTTCTCACCTACACTAAAGTGCCGCATTATAGAAGGTACTCCTCAGGACAGGGAAGAGATCATCAAAAACAGCGACGGATATGATGTATTGATCACTT
The DNA here is from genome assembly GCA_016291655.1 of Lachnospiraceae bacterium. Taxonomy (GTDB): domain Bacteria; phylum Bacillota; class Clostridia; order Lachnospirales; family Lachnospiraceae; genus RGIG3528. The sequence continues at coordinate 3,865 of JAEEYF010000057.1, forward strand.
CTTATCCGCTGATCAGACGTGACATCGGTTCATATGATGACAAGAAGTTTAATTCCGTATTTCTTGATGAAGCTCAATTCATTAAAAATGCTGCATCGGTAAATGCTAAATCCGTCAAAAGCCTTCAGGCGGAACATCGATTTGCTCTTACGGGAACTCCAATCGAGAATTCACTTTCGGAGCTTTGGTCGATCTTTGATTATATAATGCCTTTTTATCTGCTTTCTTATACAAGGTTCATCACTAAATATGAAAAACCGATTTCAAAAGGTGATGAGGATGTAAAAGCTGTTCTTAACAAGCGAATTCTTCCCTTTGTTATGAGAAGGATGAAAAAAGATGTTTTGACCGAACTGCCGGACAAGATCGAAGAAAAGATGATAGCTGAGCTTAACTTCGAGCAGAAAAACCTTTACCTTTCTTATCTTGAAAGCGTCAAAGGTGATCTTCGACAGGAACTTTTGAACGAGGGCATAAATGCAAGTCGTTTTCAGATACTTGCTGCGCTTACGAGATTGCGGCAGATATGCTGTCATCCTTCTACCTTCCTTGAAAATTACGAGGGCGGAAGCGGTAAGCTCGATCTGTTTACCGAGGTTGTTCCGAATCTGATAGAGAATGGTCACAGGATCCTTGTGTTCTCGCAGTTCACCAGTATGCTCGAACTCATCCGAAAGGCTCTTGATGATATGGGTTACACCTACTTCTATCTGGACGGCGGAACAAAGAAAAGCGACAGAGTTGAATATGTTAAAGCCTTTAATTCAGGGGAAAGACAGCTTTTCCTCATATCCCTGAAGGCAGGAGGTACAGGCCTTAATCTGACAGGGGCGGATACCGTCATACATTTTGACCCCTGGTGGAATCCTGCTGTTGAGGATCAGGCTACGGACAGAGCTCACAGGATCGGGCAGAAGAATGTGGTCGAAGTTATCAAACTTATCACCAAAGGAACCATCGAAGAAAAGATATACAAGCTTCAACACAAAAAGAAGGAGCTTTCCGAATCGATCATCTCCACAAAAGAAGTATTTATCAATTCTCTTTCAAAGGAAGAGATCATGGAACTGTTTTCATTGGACTGAATAGACACTTTAAGGATTAAAAGAGGAACCTGATGGAATTGGCATATCTTATTTATCAAATATTATTTCCGCTGTCGATTGCTTTTGCAGCTATTTATATTCTGATGTGGCATAAGCATTTCGATGTTAATTTCACCATGATTTTTACATTGATACCGATAGCTTGTCTGGGGTACTTCTTCACATCCTTCACCAAAACCGAAGAAGGAGCGATACTTGCTGTAAAGCTTTCCTACATAGGCGGCTGTTTCCTGCAGATGTTCATCCTTTTAAGCATTCTTGATCTCTGCAGGATACGTATACACAATCGTACCAGAGCGTTGTTGTTCTTGATCTGTGCGGGACTTTATTCCTCGGTTCTTACCATAGGCCACGGAGGACATTTTTACAGTTCCCATTCCTTTGAAATGATCGACGGTTACGGTGTTCTACACAGAGAATACGGGTTTATGCACATGGTCTTTTGTTGGGTGCTGTGTGTATTTTTCCTTGCAGGGCTTATATGCATTGTATACTCCTGGTTTAAAAAAAAGCAGGTTCCGAAACGTATCCTCGGACTGTTGATCGTTACGGATCTCATATGCCTTTTAAGCTTCTTTGTGGGAAAAAGAGTGTTTGATAATTTTGATATCATTCCGCTTGGCTATATTGTTGCGGAATTTGTGTTCCTTTTGATCGCCTACAGGATAAACCTCTATGATGTAAGCGATACGGTGATCGACTCTATGGTACAGGAACATGCCATAGGATATCTTTCCTTTGACTTTAAATACAGGTACCTTGGCTCGAACGAGACCGCAAGAGAACTGATCCCCGGACTTTCGGAACTATCCGTGGACAGTGTGCTCGGAAATTCGAATTTTGAGAAGACTATCAGAAGATTCATTGATGCCTTTAAAAAGACCTCAAGAATGAAGAACTTTATATTTAAGGTTGATGCCTCTTCGGGAGATCCCAACAATGACAGGTTTTACAACGTGAATGTCAATTATTTATATGACAGCTACAGAAAAAAAGGGTATATCATTACTTTTACCGATGATACATCAAACAGAAAATACATCAAGCTTCTGGATAACTATAATGACCGGCTAAAAAATGAAGTGGAAGCCAAAACAAAGCATATTATAGAAATGCATGATAACCTGATCATGAGTCTCGCTATGCTTGTGGAAAGTCGCGACAATTCAACCGGCGGACACGTAATCCGTACCCGTGAAAGCGTCAGGATCTTAACCGAAGAAATCAGAAAAGAAGGGAAACTGATGCTTAACGACGAGTTTTGCAATGCACTCATAAAAGCTGCGCCCATGCATGATCTTGGTAAGATCGCGGTTGATGATGCCATCTTAAGAAAACCCGGAAGCCTTACGGACGAAGAGTTTGAGATCATGAAGAGTCATGCTGCGGAGGGAGCTCTTATAATTCATAAGATCCTTTTAAACACTGATGATGATGTCTTTAAAACGGTGGCTGAAAACGTTGCGCATTTCCATCATGAACGCTGGGACGGCTCAGGTTATCCCGACGGACTTTCCGGCGAGAACATCCCTCTGGAGTCGAGGATCATGGCTATAGCCGATGTTTATGATGCCCTTGTCAACAATCGTTTTTACAAAGGAGCCATCGGTTTTAACGAGGCTAATGACATCATAATGGAAGGTATGGGCAGCCATTTCGATCCCGCGCTTAAATCAGCTTACGAAAAAGCCCGTCCGAGATTTGAAGAATACTATTCAAGACTCAAAGAAATGTAAAAAAAGTGAATGAACATCACCTTGATCAGAGGAGTGTTCATTCACTTTTTTTTAATCGTTATAGATCTCATTCATATAATCATCCGTCAGAATATCCGCATACTCATCGTTTAGATCGGGATATTGTTTTAACAGGGTTTCTTTTACAAGGTCCGTTTGCTTTAGATAGAGAAGTTCTTCGGTGGTCTCGCCATCATTCAGCTCTTCAAGCATCTCTTTGGTAACCGCATTTCTGATAAAATTCTTGATCTCGTTTTCCTTGTCTTCCTCACTCTGTATTTCACCGGTCAGCTTTTTACTCTTTAGGATAGACGAAATGCCTAACAGGATACCGACGATCCCGATCACTCCAAGCATTATATAAGAGAAAACAGAATCAAAGATCAAAATAACACCGACAAAGTTCAATATATCAAAAGCGGTGATAATAATGCCGAGCCCCAAAAGCAAAAGGCCGGAAGAGAAGTAGTTCTCTTTACGCTCGCTGGCTTTAATAAAGCCCTTTTGGGTATTGAGCTTTTTAACTTCCTCAAGAGCCTCATTTTCAGAGAGGATATCGCTCATTTTAGCTTCCGCTTCAACCTTTACAATGGTTGAAACTACCTGTAAGGCTTCCTTTCCCATATCGAAGGGAACGGATATCATATAACCTTCAGTGGGTTCACCGTCTTCGTCTTCGGCGGGAATAATGACTTCTTCCCACTTGTTGTCGATATTCACATGATCAAGATAATTGCAGATCTTATTCTTTAATTCTTCGTCTTTTACAGAGGCGATGGGAGTGTATTCCACGGTTTCTTTCGGATTCAATTCTTCCAAAAGAGCGATGTTGCACTCGGGGCAGATGGTAATCCCTTCTCTGTATTCATTCTGGCAGTTCGGACACCACATAGTGACCCTCCTTCTATGGCTTTATTATATTTTATAAATTAGATTATAGTTAAAGAAACGCTTATTTTCAATAAAAAAATGTACTTTAAAGCATAATTATGATATTATAAAGCTACTGTTCACTTCGAGTGATGCAGGGGCGTGTGAACAGTAAAATCAGATTACTATAAACAGCGGATTTGGAAGTACGCTGTTTTTGTTTGGAGATCATATGCGTAAACTTGCACTTTCGGATGAAATTCTAATGAATATAGAAAAACCGGTACGTTACATCGGAGGCGAAGTCAACAGTATCACCAAGTCAAAGGATGAGGTTGATGTTCGTTTTTGTATGTGTTTTCCCGATGTATATGAGATCGGCATGAGCCATCTGGGTATTCAGATCCTCTATGACATGTTCAACAAGTTTGACGGGGTATGGTGTGAAAGAGTCTATTCACCATGGCCCGATCTGGACAAGATCATGAGAGAAAAGCATATCCCTCTTTTTGCGTTGGAATCCCAGGACAGGATAAAGGATTTTGATTTTCTGGGCATTACTCTGCAATATGAGATGTGCTACACAAACATACTGCAGATCCTTGATCTTTCGGGGATCCCGCTTCTTGCCCGTGACAGAGGAGAGGATGACCCCATAGTTATCGGAGGAGGCCCTTGTTCTTATAATGCGGAACCCATAGCGGATTTTTTTGATTTCTTCTATATAGGAGAAGGAGAAACCGTCTACCGGGATATCATAAACCTCTATCGTAAAAACAGAGAAGCAAAGGGAACAAGAAAGCAATTTCTTGAAATGGTTGCAGACATAGAGGGAATGTACGTTCCCATGTTTTATGATGTGGAATACAATGAGGATCAAACCATAAAAAGCTTTGAGCCCAACAACAGCCACGCTAAACCGAGGATCCGTAAACAGGTGGAGATGCAATTGTCAAACACCTATTATCCCGACAGCCCGGTGGTTCCATTTCTTCAGGTCGTTCAGGACAAGGTTACTCTTGAGATACAGCGAGGCTGTATCAGAGGCTGTCGTTTCTGTCAGGCGGGAATGCTTTATAGGCCGATCAGGGAAAGAGATGTAGAATTCCTCAAAAAACAGGCCGTTAAGATGATCAGGAATACGGGGCATGAGGAGATAACTCTGTCCTCCCTTAGCTCCAGTGATTACAAGGCCTTGCATGAGCTTGTATATTTTTTGATCGATTATTTTAAAGATCTTCAAGTTAACATTTCACTTCCGTCCCTCAGGATCGATGCCTTTGCTCTCGATGTAATGAGCAAGGTTCAGGATATCAAAAAATCCTCCCTGACTTTTGCTCCCGAAGCAGGATCTCAAAGACTTCGAAACGTCATCAACAAAGGACTTACGGAGGAAAACATACTTACGGGTTCGATGAACGCTTTCCTTGGCGGATGGAACAATGTAAAGCTCTATTTCATGCTCGGACTCCCCACGGAAACTGAGGATGATATCGAACAGATAGCTGTTTTGGCGGATAAGATCGCCCGTGAATATTACTCCATACCAAAGGATCAAAGAAATGGAAGAGTTCAGATCACTCCCAGCACAAGCTTTTTTGTTCCGAAGCCGTTTACACCTTTTCAATGGGTTTCCATGAACAGGGAGGAACAATTCCGTGAGAAAGCCCGTTTCTTAAAATCCAAGGTTATGGAACAGCTCAATGCCAAGAGTATACATTACAAATGGCATGACAGCGATCTCACCATACTTGAAGGGCTTTTCGCAAGAGGCGACAGACGTTTGTCAAAGCTTCTTTTAAATGTATATAAAAAAGGAGCCATATTCGACGCATGGACGGATCAGTTCAAAAAAGAAATCTGGGACAAGGCCATGGAAGAAGAAAAGATCGATCTTGATTTCTATGTTTTCAGAGAGAGAAATAAGGACGAGATCTTCCCGTGGGATTTTATCAACGCGGGCATTACAAAAGAGTTCTTGTGGAGGGAATATATGACCGGTCTTGCGGAAAAGGTCACTCCCAATTGCCGAAAGGGCTGTGCGCGCTGCGGCGCCTTTGAATTCCACGGAGGCATATGCTATGAAGAAAGAGAGCATAATTTAGGAGAAAGCAATGACAATTAGAATAAAATTTGCCAAATACGGGAACCTTAAGTTCCTGTCACATTTGGATGTTATGCGGTTTTTTCAGAAGGCTGTTCGAAGAGCGGGCATAGACGTTAAATACTCCGAAGGTTATCATCCTCATCAGCTCATGTCTTTTGCGGCACCTTTGGGAGTAGGACAGACGAGCGAAGGCGAGTACTTCGATCTGGAGTTGAACACAATGGAGAGCACTTCGGCGGTTTTTGAAGCGCTTGACGCTCAAATGCCTGAGGGCTTCAAGATCATAAATGTTTCGCTTTTGCCTCCGACACCGCCTCAAACCCGAAAAGAGTCACTGATGGCGCTTGTAAAAGCATCGGATTATTTGGTTTTACGTAAGGGCTCAGCGGATTTTCCCTTGACAAATGAAGAATTTTTATGTAAATTTAGTGAGTTTGCAAAAGAAAAAGAGATCCTCGCCATCAAGACCACCAAGGTCGGAGATACAGAGATAAATCTTGCACCTTTTATATATGATATTCGTTTCGACGTTAAACCCACAGAGCTTACCGAGCAGTACGATACAGGGCTTTGCATCTATATGCTCCTTTCCGCTGGAAACGAGAATCACATCCGCCCGGAACTTGTAATGAAAGCATTTCATACATATGCCGGACTGGAGTACGATCAATACGATTATCAGGTACATCGACTGGAAGCGTATACGGTAAAGGATGCCGAAAGGATCCCCATATACAGGCTTCACGAGGCTGATCAGATCTAAAAACTTGTTTTAAAAAGGATTTCAAACCAAATGAATGAATTGGTCATTACTAACTATAACGGAAAACGCATCAGCGCCATTTACAATGACGATCGCATGACAAACATTTCCGTGATCCCTCCGAAAACCGATTTTGAGATTGGAAATATATATGTCGGAAGGGTAGACAATATCGTTAAAAACATTAATGCAGCTTTTGTGAATATATCAGATTCCTGTTCATGCTATCTCGATCTGAATCTTGATGAAAAGCCTCTTTTTGTCAAGCGTCAGTCCGAGAAAAAGGTATGCATCGGAGATGAGATCATTGTCCAGCTTGTAAAAGAAGGGATCAAGACCAAGGCTCCGGTGGTAACAACCAGTTTTTCACTGGCAGGCAGATTTGTTTCCTTGGTTAAGAACGGAGCGGGTGCGCAGGTTTCCAAAAAGATCACAAATAAACAGGTCAAGCTGCATTTGAAAGAACTGTTGAGCGAATATTCCGCAGAGGATTATTGCATAATCGCAAGAACCAATTCCTTACATGCCACGGATGAACAGATCAAACGTGAAGCTACCCAGCTTGCCGAGGAATACAGGCGTATATGCGAGTATTCGGTACACACCAGCAAATATACGATGATCCACAAGGAATTGCCTGCCTATCTGATCCAGCTGAGAGACACGAATTCCTTCCTTTATGACAGGATTGTTACCGACATACCGGAAGTGTATGATGAGATCGACAACTATCTGAAGCATTTTCCTTCAGTCAATTCCGCGGGAGATGAAACGGAAGTTTTGTTTACCGATGATCCGAAACGTCTGAACATTCTTTACAAGATAGAGAAAAATATGGACGGAGCTTTGAGAAGAGTGATCAATTTAAAGTCGGGAGCATCCATCATCATAGATCAGACAGAGGCTCTCACAGCCATAGATGTTAACACCAGCAAGGCTATTTCGGGCAAGAGAGCAACGGAGCAGACCTTCTTCCAGATAAACTGCGAGGCTGCAAAGGAGATCGCTTATCAATTGAAACTCAGAAACATTTCAGGCATCATTGTCATCGATTTCATAAATCAGCATGATGAGAGCTTACGTGAACAGCTTCTTGAGCATTTTAAGAATGAGGTAAGAAACGATCCGATCCAAACGGAACTGGTTGATATCACAAAGCTGGGACTGGTTGAAGTGACACGTAAAAAGGTACATAAATGTATAGCTGAACAGCTTAGGAATTGATTTTTTGAATAATTTGAAAAACCACTTGACACACAGGTGGTTTTTTGTTATAAATATTCAGTATGCCGCACAACGAGGTCGAAGTCTGTCCATATCATGGACAGCACCACAGTTGGCGAGTAATGATAAATAGGAGGTGCCAGTATGTACGCTATTATTGCAACAGGTGGAAAGCAATACAAGGTAGCAGAAGGCGATATCATTAATGTTGAGAAGCTCGGCGTTGAAGCAGGAGCAAA
>JAEEYF010000058.1 GCA_016291655.1 Lachnospiraceae bacterium
ACGCAGGAAGGAATACGTGGAGCGGATCAGTGCGATGTTGTTCCCGTGAAATGATTTAACTACAGGAGGAAGCATATTCCCTCTTGGAAGAGAAGGCTATTACATTTGAAGATATTGAAGAATTTAGCGATGAGCTAAAGGGTGCGGTTAAAATGAGAGCATAAGATCATTCCGCCCCACAACTATTTCGGAGGACAATTACTTGAGCAAAAAGATACTTATAATCAACACCGGAGGCACGCTGTCAGCGGTAATGAAGGGGAATGGCCTGATCCCGGGGCTGTCCGTCAAGGATATGCAGGCGGAACTGAAGATGGTGTCGGGAGATCTGGACTTGGAGATAGAGGATTTTTGCTCCTTGGACAGCGCCAACATTTTCCCGGAGGACTGGAGCGCGCTGGCGAAGAAGATCAGCGACTGCAGAGCTTCCTATGACGGGATCGTGGTGATCCACGGAACGGACACCCTTGCCTACACTTCTTCCATGCTTTCTTTCATGCTGAGAAACATCGGGATTCCCGTGGTTTTGACCGGCTCCCAGCTGTCCATCACCAATCCCGTGGCGGATGCGATGGAGAACTGCAGGTGCGCTATTCATATGGCTGCAAGCGGGATTCCGGGAGTTTTCGTGGCTTTCAACAGAAAAGTCATGCTCGGGTGCAGGGCTTCCAAGGTGCGCTCCCTAAGTTTCGACGCCTTCGAAAGCATCAATTATCCCTACATCGCGAAGATCTCGTCCCTGGGCATGCGGATCGAGAAAAGCGCAGTGCCGGAGCGAACAGGCATATTCAAGCTGTCCGACTCCTACTCGAGCGAAGTCTGTATGCTGAAGATGTTCCCGGGGATTCACAGGAGTCTTCTGGAGGCTATCGCGGAGAAGGGCTACAAGGGTCTTTACATAGAGGCTTACGGGATCGGCGGAATGCCGTTCATAAAGCATGACTTCATCGGAGCGCTTGAGAAGCTGATCCAAGGCGGAATGGCGGTGGTTGTGGGAACCCAGTGCAGGTACGAGGGCACAAAGATGGATGTGTACGAAACCGGCAAAAGGGCGCTTGCCATCGGAGCGATGGAGGCTCACGACATGACGGGCGAGGCAGCGATCACAAAGCTCATGTGGATCCTCGGAATGACAGGGGATCTGAATGAGGTGCGCGATTACTATGCTATCAACATGGCGGGTGAGATGACGCCATTAAATTGAGGCGACCCATGATCTTAGGAGAACTCAATGACCACAAAGGAGAGAATTCTATGAACAAGACAAACCCCACACCTCTCAACCTGCGCAAGGTCAAGGTTGAGGATCCCTTCTGGAAGGGCGAGATGGAGTTGGTGCGTAAGGAGGTCATCCCCTACCAATGGAATGCCATCAATGACCGGGTAGAGGGCGCGGAGCCGAGCTGGGCGATGCGGAACTTTAAGCTGGCGGGGAAGATCACCGCGAAGCGTAAGGAGCTCGGCAAGGCATATGCAGAGAAGATCTGGCCCACCAACATCTTTCAGGTCCTGCCCGAGGACAAGGAGCACTTGGAGGACAGGTTCTACGGCTTCCTGTTTCAGGACACGGACTTTTCCAAGTGGATCGAGGCGGTAGGCTATTCCCTTACCCAGCATCCGGATCCGGAGCTTGAGAAAACGGCGGATGAGGCCATAGACATCGTGTGCGCCGCACAGCAGCCAAACGGCTATCTGGACACCTACTACATCATCAACGATATGTCCAAGATCTTCACCAACCTGAAGGATCATCACGAGCTGTATTGCCTGGGACACCTTTTGGAAGGGGCTGTTGCCTACTATGAAGCAACGGGCAAGGACAAGCTTTTGAACGCAGCCCGTCGTTTTGCCGACTTTGTTTACGAGAAGTTTGGCAAGGGAGAGGGAAAGATCAACGGCTATCCCGGACATGAGATCGCGGAGATGGCGCTGGTGCGTCTTTATGAGACAACGGGAGACGGCAGGTATCTTGAACTCAGCAGGTACTTTATCGATGAGCGCGGTACAAGGCCTTACTACTTTGACAAGGAACATCCCGAAGAGGCGAAAAGGCACGGAGACCGCGAATGGTACCACTACTATCAGGCTCACAAGCCTGTCCGCGAGCAGGACGAGGCAACGGGACATGCGGTTCGCGCGACCTACCTCTACTCCGGAATGGCGGACATCGCCCGTCTTACAGGGGACGAGAGCCTCAAGAAGGCCTGTGAGCGCCTTTGGGACAACATAGTTAACAAGAAGATGTACATTACGGGAGGCATAGGCGCCACACACCTTGGGGAAGCTTTCTCCTTTAATTACGACCTGCCCAACGATACGGCTTACTCCGAAACCTGTGCAGCCATAGGCTTAGTGTTCTTTGCGCGCAGAATGTTGAGCATGGACGTGGACAGCAGATATGCAGATGTGATGGAGCGTTCCCTGTACAACACGGTACTCGCGGGAATGGCAATGGACGGCAAGAGCTTCTTTTATGTGAATCCGTTGGAGGTGCGCCCCGAGGCTTGCCACAAGGACGAGCGCAAATTCCATGTGAAGCCCGTGAGGCAGAAGTGGTTCGGCTGTGCCTGCTGCCCGCCCAACATCGCACGCACGGTGAGCTCCGTAGCCGCCTATGCATATGCGGAAAATGAAGACACCCTTTTCATGCACCTCTACCTCGGCGGTAAGGTCGAAAAGGCATATAACGGCAAAACAGTCATATGGAATGTGGACTCGGACGTCCTGAACTCCGGAAAGCTCCGCATAACCTGCGATTCCGTTTCGGAAGGCATATGCACCGCAAACCAAACAATAGCTGTTCGAATTCCCGATTGGTGTACCGGTTACTCCCTCGAATGCGGCGACAAAAAGCATGAGCTGCGGAAGGGTTATGAGTACGTTACCGGCGATTTCATGCAGGGAGATTCCATAGAGATCACCTTTGAACACAAGGTACGCATATTGAGTTCCGCTTCCGCGGTGGTTGAAAATGCGGGTAAAGTGGCTGTTTCCTACGGCCCCTTTGTTTACTGCATAGAAGAAAAGGACAACGGCAAGGATCTTCATCTTCTTTCCGTAGCCACCGATCCCGGTCTTGCAAAACTCAAAAAGATCGACATAGCCGGGCAAGAGATCACTGCGATCAGCCTTCCGGGCTTCAGGGAAAAGGCGACTTCAAATGAACTCTACAAGGACTTTGAAACACCCGAAAAAGAAAGTACCGAAGTGACTTTCGTGCCCTATTACACGTGGAACAACCGCGGTGAGGGCGAAATGCGAGTCTGGGTGAACAGATAAGAAAAAAAGCTCGTCTCCGATACGGAGGCGAGCTTTTTGGGACTTTTTGACTATTTTTTGGGGAAAAATGAAAAGACATCCAAGGTTATATAATGATATTTTAATCAGGTGGATCATTCTGCACAAAGGGGGGGGAAAATGTTTAGACTTTTATTCATACGAAAGGTCGAGGGGAATATCTTACGAACGGTCATTACGTTTATTTCTATAATCATAGCGGTAATCATTCCTATCTTTTCATCTTATTGTTCATTTATCCAAAAAGTATTTGAGAAAGAACAGAATAACAATATAGTTGTAACTGATACAACAGTTGTTAATCTAAAGACATTTACTGTCAGTGGAGAGTATCAATTGCTTTCGGATTCTTTTTTTCGCATGCTTAGAGAGAACCCTAAAATTGAAAAAATTCGAAAACTATATGTGCTTGAAAGAATCAGATCTTATGTAAGTGTAGACCGGGGCAATTGTAGCGAGGTGCATCTAACGGGAGTATACACCGATGATAATGGGCTTATTTTTCCGTGGGATCAATTGTGTGAATTCGAAAAAAAAGGACAGAAAGCGATCATAGCAGGGCGGGAATTCTGTGAAGGTGAAAAGAAAGCCATGATGGTAAGTAATTATGATTGCCATATATTAGGGTATGAACCGGAAGAAATAGTAGGAAAAAAAGCGTTAATTACTGATGAGAATAATTCAATACATATGGAAGTTGAAATAGTAGGAGTATATGATAATTTTCTGTCTGACAGTCCATACAGAAAAACCGGTGGGGATTTCAAATACAATACGAGCACTGATTATATTTTCACGGCGGATGTACCTTGGTATTTTGACGAGAAGGGGGGCGATTCTCCCAAGGATCCGACAAGAGTTGACGTGAGTATGAAAAACTTTGAAGATGCTTATCCTATGATATCATATATAAAAAATGAATATGGTATAGCAGCGCGTTCCATAGCTACACAGCTTTTAGGCATAACTATGATAATGAAAGAGTACAGCAGGATTTTTGGAGTAATAGGAGGCTTTGCTTACCTCGTTGTCGGGGCAATGCTTTTTTCCGTCATATACAGAAATATGAAGGAACATCAAGCCACAAGAACAATTTTAAACAATCTCGGAATGACCGAGAAGAAGATTAAAAAATTTGAACGGAGAGAAATTGCCATATATGGGATTATCGGAGTCGTAACAGGCGGAGCGTTGGCTGTTGCCATATGCATTATATTCGGCAGATCGGCATTGATCGGAAAGCCTGAATTTCAAACACTTAAGGATGTTTGCCCAAATGTTGTGACTGTGCTTGTTCCCATCTTAATATTTTTACTTCTGTATGCAATTATTTCCGAAATTGTTTTACTTTTGACATATAAAAAAGAGAAAGAGGACGGCTATGAAAAAAATTGAAATCGTAATGGCTGTTATATTGGCATTATGTATAGTTTTTTGTGCAGCTTCTGTTTATGAGAAAGATAAGATTGAAAAAAACAGAATGATCATCTTGCCATTTGAATATGATATTACGTTGAATGAGAGGGGCGAGGCTGAAATAGTATTTCAAACAATATTGATTGATAAGAAAATTGACGTTGAAAAGGTTTTATCGGGAAATTGGACACTTAAAATCTATGATGAAGGCGGAAACGGAATAATATATGATAATGTTGAAGTAAAGCTTTATAAGGAATGGAAAAGCGGGGCGGCATTCGAAATTAAGACCTCTGTAAGTGATGAACTGAAGGGATGTTCGGTTGAACTGTTGCGGAATAATGAATTATTTTGCCAAAAGCATGGGAAAATCAATGTTTCTAAAGCACAATATGAGTATACGTGTGAACTGAAGCTTCGGGATATGGAGGCTGATAATCCGATGCTTTCTTATAGGATAGGAAGATTTTTGCATTATCAGATTGATGCCAAGGACGATCTTATAGTCAATATAAAGTTTAAAAATGATGAAGATGATACGAAGATAATGCAGTGGAAAATTAAAGAAGGTCCCTTTTTATTCACCGTTCAATACGGTAATGAGATACCTGAAAGCGGCTTAGAGGTAAAAAAAGATCAGATACTTGAGATTGAGATACGGACAGAATACAAAAAAGGAACCGAAGATCCTTTTATATTTAAGGAGGTTTTGGACATTAACGGATCTGATCCGGGATACAACAGTTTTATTCAATCCAGAGCTTTCCCATATAATATGCAGGTAATCTCAAGCATGGTTGAACAATAAAGGAGACAGAAGAGATGATAGAAATACATGATCTGTGTAAAACATTCGGAAGCGATAAGGATGATACTCGTGTTCAAGCTTTGCGAGGAATTGATCTAAACATAGAAGACGGAGAATTTGTTTCGATAATAGGAAAGTCGGGTTCAGGGAAAACAACTTTGTTGAATGTTATAGGGACATTGCTCCAACCCACTTCAGGCACGGTTCATATTGATGGCAAAAACATTGCAGCTATGTCAACCGGGGAGTTGGCAAAATTCAGGAATGATCATATTGGCTTTGTTTATCAATCATATATGTTGGAAGATTCCTTAAGTGCGGTAGAGAATGTTGCTTTACCGTTATTGATAAAAGGGGAAAAACCCGCAAAGGCCATGCTCAAAGCGACGGATATGCTGGAAAAAGTTGGCCTTCTTGAACGAAAAAAACACAAGCCCAAAGAGATGTCCGGCGGTGAAAAACAAAGGGTGGCTATAGCCAGAGCAATGATAAATGATCCTACGCTTATTCTTGCAGATGAACCAACCGGAAATTTGGATGAGGAGACAGGCAGAAATATAATGACCTGGTTACGCGAATTGACGGCAGGGAAAATGTTTTTAATGGTCACACATGATAAAGAATTGGCCATGACCGCCGACAGACAGGTTCAGATAAAGGATGGAAGAATATGCTGAGGAATGTTTTTCTGATAGCCATAAAGACAATAATAAATAACAGAAAGAAGTATTATGTGAGCTGGATTGCTTTTTCGGTGATAAGCATATTTATGGTGGTCTTTTTTTCCTTTGGAACAAGCTCATACCTAAACAAAGATGAGAATAAACTGTCTGCCAGAATTGTCTCTTTCGGGACGGGGACTATGAACAGAGCGGTTGGCGAGAACGCTAATGGCGAATTGATTGAAGCATCCGATCTTCAGATGCTTTCGGTAAATGATGTTCTGACATTCGGGGAAGACCTGAAAGCAAACAATAGCAGATGTATGCATGAGGGCTCTGTTGATCACATCGTCATAGACGGAAAACGGGATAATAACAGTTTTAACAGGTGCTGCTTCTACTGCTCGGAAGGAGAAAAACTGCTGTTTGACTCTGAAATCCAAACCGGTGCGAAGATCATAGGCAATAGTGTCGGAACTATAGTTACCGAGAACTTTTTAAAAGAGAATTCGATAGATTTAGAAAATGCGGTGGGGACGCGGCTGACTCTCTTTTTTACTGACGAGATGAACAGAGAGGAACGTTTAACGTTCAAAAATGGCCTTAAAAGCCTTGAGATATCTGTGGATGGTGTGATTAAAAATGGGAAAGCCTCTGCTCTGAACAGTGTAGACATATATATTCCCGCTTCTCTTATCGGAGCAGAAAACTTTGTGGTTGACAAGGCGGATATAGAATTAAAAAGCGTAGCGGATTTTGAAGAAGCAAATGACTATTTGTCCAGACACGGCCAGAGAGTTTTTGAGCGAAACTATTCATATGACTTGGAAAAAGGTTTGAATAATGATTTTAGAAATATTGCGTCTTCAATGAGCTTTGTTCTGATCGGAGCTGTGGCGATCGGTTTTCTGAATACAAATATCGAGGTGATCGAAAGTAATAAAGGTCTGTTCAATTTGCTTAAAACACTTGGAAGTCAACCGGTCCAGATTTATTTATTTACCTTCCTCTTGTCCTTTATTCAAGGCTTTATCGGCGTGGCGGCGGGATGCGCGGTAACTATGATTATCAGACCTGCTATGACTCTTTTACTGCAATATGCGGTTGGTGATTATAGGGAAATGATCACAGTTGATTTTTCGATTTCACCTTTAGCTGTCTTGTATGCATTTATATGCTGTATATCGATATCGGTCATATGCGGATTGGTTGGTTGTATTATGGTCAAAGGCATATTGGCAAATAGAGCCGATTACAGAAAATACGTTTCCAAGGAGATTATCCTGACAGCTGTTACGGCATTGGTTGTTGTTCTGGGAAAGACCTTTTTGTGCAATGGCATCAGTGATGAGGCGGCAGACCTGATATTCGCTTTTGTTATTATGATAGTGGCGATACTGCTTATTAAAAAACAAAAAAGCGAGCTTAAGGGGATACAAATGGTTAAGAGCTCCTCTATACCCGGCGGACCTATAAAATATGTTTTGATAACTGTAGTACTATACTTTGCCTATAAAGCTATGAATGCAACGGTTACAGATGCCGAATTGCTCAGAAACGGAATGCTTGGCTACAAAAATGAGGAAATACACGTCTTTGAATTATTGGATCATGTGAGACGTGTACTTATATATGGTATATGGTGCGTTCTGGCTGAAGAGATGCTGTTTAGGCGTTATCTTTATACAGGTCTCAGGAAATACGGAGAGACATGGGCGGTTTGTGTAACGTCTGCTTTGTTTGGGATCATGCATGGCTTCTCCTATAAAGCGTTGGTAATGTTTGTCCTGTCGTATGTACTTTGTATTGCCTACGAGCGTACAGGGAAGATCCGGTATCCGATATTGTTGCATTCTTTATGGAATCTCCTCGTTTTGATAACCGATGAGTTCAGAATTAAATGGTTGGGACCCGAAAGTCTGACTGAAGAATGTTTGCGGGCAGATATTAAAGCGGATATGGCGACGTGCCTTTTGGTCTGTGTGATATTTGCGGAGACCGCTCTGCTGATCGGCCTTAAGTGGAAAAGCAAAAAAAATCCGGAAAAAGCGTTGCAGAATAATTAAAAAAGTTTTCGATCTCAGGGTTATTTTTTCGGGACAAAATGCCGAAAAAACCTATAAGGGTTACTGTTGCGATCACTTTTACGACGGTTTATAAAACATTTGAAAAAAGCCGCGTATTTGTATATAATCTTTTGTAACCGATATGAGATCGGAAACTTTTTTTGTAATGGCAAGGAATGTTGACAGAAAGGAAAGCATATGGTCAGAGGACTCTATACTGCATGGACGGGCATGCGAAATGAACAGAAGAGACTGGATGTCATCGCAAACAACGTTGCTAACGCAGCTACCACGGGGTTCAAAACAGAATATGTTACTTCGCAGTCGTTTGATGATATGCTTAAGATCAAGGTAAGAGACCGTTCGGAGAACTATGACAGAGACGAGTTTATCGGAAAAGTCACTCTCGGTGTTAAGATCGGTCAGGAATACACAGACTATCAGCAGGGCTCACTCAGAGGTACGGGAAACACCTACGACCTCGCGATCGACGGAAACGGCTTCTTCAGAATGAGAGTCGTGGATACGGCGGGGAATGAGCATTTCAGATATACAAGAGCGGGAAACTTCACCATCAATTCCGAAGGAATGGTGATGGACATGGACGGAAACAGGCTTCAGGGCGAAGGCGGAGACCTCATTGTTCCCACTGATGCCGCTGACGTGGCTATCGACAAAAACGGAGCCGTGTACGCCGACGGGGAGTTCGTGGACAACATTGCTCTTACTGACTTTGAGGATTACAAGTACTTGAAGAAATTTGCGGACACCATGTATGAACCCGTGGAAGGAGCCACAGAGGTTGAGCAACCCACAGGACTCATCAGACAGGGCTATCTTGAACAGTCCAATGTTAATGTTGTCAGACAGATGACAAACCTCATTGCCATCACACGTGCCTATGAAGCAAATCAGAAGGTCGTGCAGACAATGGATTCAACACTTGAACAGGCAGCCAATTCCGTTGGCCGCGTAAGCTGACACCTTTAAAGGCTTGGCAGTAGTACGAAAGAGAGGCATTTAAATGTTACGTTCACTTTGGACAGGAGCTTCGGGAATGATCGCGCAGCAGACGGCTGTCGACACCATATCCAACAACCTTGCAAATGTTAATACCACAGGCTACAAGAAAGAAACAGTTGAATTCAAGAGTCTGCTTTATTCCAAATTACAGACGAAGACAGAGGACAACGAGGGCAATCCCAAGCCGGTCATCGGACAGGTGGGACTGGGCGTCAGGACAGCCTCCGTTACATCACGTTTCGTTCAGGGAAATATGA
This sequence comes from Lachnospiraceae bacterium, assembly GCA_016291655.1. GTDB lineage: Bacteria > Bacillota > Clostridia > Lachnospirales > Lachnospiraceae > RGIG3528. The sequence goes on from JAEEYF010000058.1 coordinate 9,530, forward strand.
CCGCTACAGGCAACACCCTTGACTTTTGCATAGAGGGTAACGGCTTCTTCATGGTTCGTACCGGAGAAGAAGGTGTGGCTTACACACGTGCGGGTAATTTTAACATTTCCCTTGCTGCAAGCGGAAATCTTACACTTGCGGACGCTGACGGAAATCCGATCCTCGGAACCACAGGCGAAGCGATCGAGTTCGATCCCGGCATAAGCACCGCAAATGTATTTATAGATGAGTACGGAAAATTCTTCTACAGGAATCCGGATGAGACCATCACAGACCTTGAGATGCAGGTGGGCCTTGTACAGTTCAACAACCCCGCGGGTCTTGAAAAGATCTCCGGTTCGTTGCTGGTGCAGAGCCCCGCTTCCGGAGAACCCAGACTTGAGGCGGAGGACGAGGCACTCAAAACCTCCAAGGTACGCTCCGGTTATCTTGAAGCTTCCAACGTCCAGACGGTTGATGAAATGGTCAACCTGATCGTAGCCCAGAGAGCATATGAAATGAATTCCAAGATCATTAACGCTTCCGACGAAATGCTCCAGCAGGCTAACAACCTTCGCAGATAAGCGCTGAAGACGCGGCTTTGAATGCGTTTGACAGGAGGTAAACATGGCAATATCAATCGGTTCCGATTACTTATATACACAGCAGCTTCAGAGTTCCGCACAGAAGACATCTGCGGACAAGCTTTCCTCCACGATCTCCGGGCTTTCGAAGGACAGTACGGATGAGGAACTCATGGCAGCCTGCAAGAGCTTTGAGGAGTATCTCATCGAGCAGGTGGTAAAGAGCACAAAGGAAACGCTGATCGACAATTCCGAGGAAAAGGAAAACGACTACCTTAACATGTTCAGCGACAAGCTCAATGCTCATTACGCAAAGTTGATCTCTGACAATGCCAATCTCGGTATAGCCGAGATGCTTTATGATTCCATTAAGAACAACGAGCAATGACGATCAAGGGGTATATTTCAAAAATCATATACAGAAGTGATGAAACAGGTTATACAGTCATGACGGTCGAAACAGAGAACGAAGAAGTTTGCTGTGTCGGTGCCATGGCTGTTTTTGATGAGGGAGAATATGTGGAGGTTGAGGGCGAGAGCATATTCCATCCGCAATACGGTGATCAGATCCGGGTTTCTTCCGTTCATGCCATTACGCCCACGGATGCGGCCGACATGGAACGTTACCTTGCCAGCGGTGCGATCACGGGCATAGGCGCAGCGCTCGCAAAGCGTATTGTGAAGAAGTTCGGGGATGACACCTTCAGGATCATGGACGAAGAGCCGGAGAGACTTTCGGAGGTCAAGGGCATCAGCGAAGCGGGAGCCATGCGCATAGCAGAGCAATTTGCCAGAAAGCATGAATTGAGAAATGCCATGATCTATCTGCAGCATTTTGGCATATCCAACGCCCTGGCAGTGAAGATCTATGCCTTCTATGGCGAAAGGATGTATTCTGTCCTCCGTGACAACCCCTATCGTCTGGCAGAGGACATTCCGGGGGTCGGTTTCAAGTCGGCGGATGAGATCGCGATGCGGGCAGGGATTTCACCCGATGACGATTTTCGCGTAAGAGCGGCGCTGCTCTATGCACTGACCACAGCTACGGGGCTGGGTCATGTCTATCTCCCCGAACGGGAACTCATGCTTCGCACGGCCGAAATGATCCCTGCGGAAGAAGAACAGATGAAACAGCAGCTCATTCGTCTCTTTTCGGACAATAAGATCGTTATAAAAGAGGAAGGGGAACGCAACATATACATTTCCTCTTTTTACTATATGGAATTGAACGTGGCCAGGATGCTGTGCGACCTGAACTGCAGTTTTAATATTTCAGACAAAAAGATCGAGGAACGCATTCAGGGCGTTACCAAAGATCTTGACATAGAACTTGACGACCTGCAGAAGCAGGCTGTGACCGAGGCGGTAAAGAGAGGTGTCTTTGTGCTGACGGGTGGTCCGGGTACGGGAAAGACCACCACGATCAATGCCATCATCCGCTTCTTTGAAAGAGAGGGTATGGATGTCCTTCTTGCCGCGCCCACGGGAAGAGCCGCGAAGCGTATGTCTGAGACCACGGGCATGGAGGCAAAGACCGTTCACCGTCTTCTGGAACTGCAGAAAAGGCCGGATGAAGGCGGAGTGAATGTGGGTCCGCTTGAGTTTTCAAGGAACGAATCCAATCCTTTGGAAACGGATGTGATGATAGTGGATGAAGTTTCCATGGTGGACATCAGCCTGATATATGCACTTCTTAAGGCGATACAGGTCGGAACACGTGTGATCCTGGTGGGAGATGTGAACCAGCTTCCCAGCGTAGGTCCGGGAAATGTTCTTAAGGACATCATCAACTCCGGGCGGTTCAACACCGTTCGTCTGGAAAAGATCTTCCGTCAGGCGGCGGAAAGCTCCATCATAGTGAATGCCCACAAGATCAACCGCGGCGAGGAGATCTCACTCGACAACCGTATGAACAATGACTTCTTTTTCCTTGAGCGAAGGGATGTGAAGAACATCATAGAAGGCATAATCTATCTTGTTCAGACGAAGATCTCCGGGTATCTCGGGATTTCTCCCCTCGAGGTGCAGGTGCTTACGCCTATGCGCGCGGGTGAGCTGGGCTGTGAAAGCCTGAACCTCACGCTTCAGAATACGCTGAATCCCGGAGCGAGAGGGAAGACGGAGAAGGTCTTTGACAACGGCAAGGTCTTCCGCGAGGGCGACAAGGTCATGCAGATCAAGAACGACTACCAGCTGGAATGGGTGATAAAAAGCCTCCGGGGCATAGTCATAGACAGCGGGAGCGGAGTGTTTAACGGTGATTGCGGCATCATCAAAGAGATCGATCTTGTGACCGAGCACATAACGGTTGAATTTGAAGAAGGACGACTGGTGGAATATGCCTTCTCGCAGCATGACGAGCTGGTGCTTGCCTATGCGGTCACGATACACAAATCACAGGGCAGCGAGTATCCCGCGGTGGTAATGCCGCTTTTGAACGGGCCTTCGCTCCTGTTTAACCGTAATGTTCTTTATACGGCGGTGACAAGAGCAAAGAAGTGTGTTACAATAATCGGCAGTTCCGACACGGTGCGCACCATGATCAGAAACACCATGGAACAGAAGCGTTATTCGGGACTTGAAAGAGCTATCAGAGAGGTGGAAGAATGAATAAAACAGCACTTGTAATTATGGCGGCAGGCATGGGAAGCCGCTACGGCGGCGGTATCAAGCAGCTTGAGCACGTAGGTACATCCGGGGAGATCATCATGGAGTACTCCATATATGACGCGCTCAAGGCAGGTTTTGACAAGATCGTTTTCATCACCAGACGCGATCTGTATGATGAATTTAAGAAGATAATCAAGCCCGTGATCTCGGAAAAGGCTGAGGTTGAATATGTTTTCCAGGAACTGGACAACGTGCCCGAGGGCTTTGAGATACCCGACGGAAGGACCAAGCCATGGGGAACGGGACATGCGGTTCTTTCCTGTCTCGGCAAAGTCAATGAACCCTTTGCGGTCATCAACGCGGATGATTACTACGGAAGCGAGGCCTTCAAGGTAATGCATGACTATCTTGCAAACGTGGATGTGAACGCAAGACCTATGACTTTCTCGATGGTGGGATTTGTACTCGGAAACACTCTGAGTGAGAACGGAAAGGTTACCAGAGGCGCCTGCGAGGTTTCGGAAGACGGCAAGCTCCTTTCGGTACATGAGAGATTTGAGATCTACAAGGACGGCAGTGTGGCAAAGGCAAAGGACGCCAAAGGAAATCCCATCGAGATCGCACTGGATGCTCCCGTTTCCATGAACATGTGGGGTTGCACTCCGGCTTTCCTTGACGAGTTGAATGCGGGCTTCGGCGATTTCCTTAAGGGCATAGGCGGAAATGAGCTGAAAGCGGAGTATCTGTTGCCCGAGATCATAGGAAAGATGGTTTCAGACGGCGTTGCTACGGTGGATGTTTTAAAGAGCAGAGACAAGTGGTTCGGTGTTACCTACAAGGAAGATAAGCCCTTCGTAGTCGAATCCTTCAGAAAGCTTTTCGAAGCGGGATTGTACCCTGAGTCCCTGTTTTAGTGACGGAATGGTTAAGTTTTAATAACATTCTTGAAGAAATGGCTCAAATGTTGTAAAATATCTTAAAGATGCAATTGTTTGAGTTTTTATTTCCCGATGTATGTCCGATATGTCTGAAACCTGTCATTCCGAAGGGAGGTTTTTTACATGAAGAGTGCAAAGGGAAGCTTAAGTTCGTTGCCCGCCCCTTTTGTTTGAAATGCGGAAGGGCTATAGAAGACGAGGCGGAGGAGTACTGCTCTTCCTGCAGAAAAACAAAGTTTGTCTTCGATGCGGGCAGATGTACTTTTGTTTATCATTCCGATATCGGAAAAGCAATCAAGTGGGTTAAAGAAGAAGGAACCCGCGAATTGGTCGATTTTTTCGGGAAAGCGACGGTTAAGAGACATGAGAGCTTCCTCCGGTCCTTCAGGGCCGATGCGATCGTTCCCGTACCTCTTACCAAAGGGAAACAACGAGCCCGTGGGTTTAATCAGGCGGAATTGTTTGCCGAAAGTCTCTCGGAGTGCCTGGGCATTCCCGTGGGACGTTTTCTCGTGAAAATAAAAAAAACGAGGGATCAGAAGGGCCTTAACAGAGCCGAAAGAGCTCAAAACCTTGAGGGCGCGTTTAAAGCGTGTTTGCCTGCGGAACATATGCCCGGGTGTGTACTTCTGGCAGATGACATTTACACTACCGGGAGCACGGTGAATGCGTGCGCTGCCGCACTGAAGAATGCGGGAGTCGATAAGGTTTACTTTCTGTGTATTGCGGCAGGAACCTCCGATGTATGATACGGAGTTTCGCCGGAAACGACAAGATCGGAAATACAAACGAGAAAGGGTGATGACTTATGGAGATGAAAAATTGTGCACATTGCGGCAAAATGTTTACTTACCTCAGCGGACCTCCGCTTTGTCAGGCATGTCTTAAGAAGTTGGATGAGAAGTTCGAGGATGTAAAGAAATACGTTTACGATAACCCCGGATGCGGCATTCAGGAAGTTTGCGACGCTATGGAGGTTACATCGTCTCAGATCAGAAAGTGGATCAGAGAAGAGCGTCTGGCTTTCTCTGAGAGTTCTGATGTCGCCATTAACTGTGAAAAATGCGGTAAGAGGATCCTTACCGGTCGTTATTGCGAAGCCTGCAAGCGTGACGTGATGAATCAGCTGGGCGGAGCGATCAGAAAACCCGAGCAGCCTAAACAGGATACAAGAAGAAAACCTGAAGGCAACAAGATGAGATTCCTTGATACCTGATAATTGATCTATGGAATTGCAGATGAGGGTTGTAAGGTCTTCGAGAAAGACCGCCGTGATACAGATCACAAAAAAAGGCGAGGTGGTTGCCAGAGTTCCGCGATTCATGTCGGAAAAGGAGATCAAAAAATTCGCCGAAAAACACAGTGAATGGATTGAAAAGAATCTTGCAAGGATTCTTGAAGAGAAAGAAAATGCGAAACCTGCTTTCTCGGATGAGGAAGTGCGTGAGATGATGCAAAAAGCCCGACGGATCATTCCCGAAAGAGTGGCCTATTTTGCCGAGGTTCTTGGAGTAACCTGGACAAAGATCAGCATCAGAAAGCAATCCACCATCTGGGGAAGCTGCAGCATTAACGGAAATCTCAGCTTCAACTGTTTGCTTGTGCTGATGCCTCAGGCTGTACTGGATTATGTCGTAGTCCATGAGCTGGCACACAGGCTTCAGATGAATCACTCGAGGCTGTTTTGGTCGGTAGTGGAAAGGGCCATTCCCGATTACAGGAGCAGACGCAACTGGTTAAAAAAAGAAGGCGGTGCATTCCTTGCGCGCCTAAATAAATAGCGGCCAAAAGCCATATGGCTCCGGGCCGCTGTTTTTATATTTCGGTTCTTGTAATGCCGTCATCGGAGATGATGATCCTGCCTTCCTTTTGAAGGTGTCCTATGGCACGCTTGAAGGCGTTTTTGCTGAGACCGAACTTTGCAAGGATGAGTTCCGGTGAACTCTTGTCGTGGTAAGGAAGAAAACCTCCCGCGGCACAAAGCAGGTCATAGATCTTTTCGCCGTCCGAGCCCAGTTCCATGTAAGCCTTATCCCTGAGAGCAAGCTCAAGACGTCCGTCCTCCAGCACCTTTGCCACATGGGCGGTTACTGTCATTCCGGGAAGGACTTTTTCAAAAAGACGATGTCTGGGAATGAGAGCCGAGTACTTGTCGTCGATGGCTATGTATGCACCAAAGCTTTCAATGAGCTCATAGCAAAGACCGTTCACCACATCGTCCTTTTTATAAGGAGATTGGGAAACAAGCATCTTGTAAACCTTCATGGTTGCACAGAGTCTGCCGGATTTGTCGGCATAGAGAGAGGCGAGAACTTCGTCGCCTTTTCTTACTCTGTAGGTCTGCTCCTTGAAAGGAAGAAACAGATCCTTCACAAGACCCCAGTCAAGGAAAGCGCCGATCTGAGTCACATCCTTTACCGTGAGCCTTTTGACTTCGCCCCACAGGAGTTTGGGAGTGGATGCGGTCGCTATGGGCCTGTCCGAAGAATCCTTGTAAACAAACACCTCTACGATGTCATTCTGTTTGAGCCCCGCAGCTTCTTTTCTGGGAAGCAGGATGTTCCTTGAATCGATGGTCTCGTTTTCGGGAAGTTCTCCGAAATCGGGTGCTTCAACACCCTCAAATGTAAGATATGCACCGTGTTCCGCAATTTTTGCGACACGTAATTTTTGAATACGTCCTAAATAAAACATAGTTTTTCCGTCCTCTTTATGTAATATGGTGCAGGTGTTATAACACGGTGCGGTTTTTTTGTCAAGCAAAAGCTTTGACAAAGCGGAGATGTTTATTTTTATTTTTGTTGAAAAAGCCCGCCTTGTGTCATACAATGTTAGTGTTTGCGGAAATATATAATATGAGGTGGTTAGATTGAAATCATTTACCGATCAGAAAAAAATCGAAATACTTAATATCGCGCTTCTCACGGCTTTTGCGGTGATGACGGTGCTGCAGCTGCTGGTGGCTTTTGTGCCGGCGGTCGCGAAGCTGTTTACCGCCATTACGGCAAATGTCATAGTAAGCCAGGCATTTACGATCGCACCCTTTATCTTCTTTTTCGTTTATTGCGGGATCAATGTTCCCAAAGAGATCAAGGTTGTGAAAATGCGTGCGGGAGATGTGATGCTCACCATATTGCTGGCATTTCTCTTACAGCCGGTACTCAGATTCTTCAATGCTCTGTCCCTTGTGTTCACGGAAAATGAAACCACGGGTCTGGTATTGGGCTTGATGAAACAGCTTCCCTTCCTGCCCGCGTTGCTTCTTACGGCACTTCTTCCCGCTGTTGTGGAGGAAACGGTGTTCAGGGGAGCGGTTTACAGAACCTACCGTAAAGCGAGTCCCACAAGAGCAATCATCTTCTCGGCACTGCTTTTCGGGCTTTTCCACGGAAATCTGAACCAGTTCTTCTATGCGGTGGTATTGGGCATAGTTTTCTGCTGCCTGGTGGAGGCCTCCGGTTCGATAGTATCTTCAATGATCGTTCACTTTATTACAAACGCACTGTCTGTCTGTGCCGTATATGCCCTCCCCGCTGCATATGAAACAATGAAAGAAGCAACGGATTCGTATCGGAAATTGGGTATGACCGAAATGGTCGAGTACGTGGAATCCCTTATGGGAGACATGACCCTTCCCGCAGATGAGTGGTTGACGCAATTGCTTTCACAGTCGGAGAGCGTGAACCTGAGCATAGGCATGGTATTCATGAATTTCTTCCCGTCTGCGGTGATCTTCGGGCTTCTTTCGGCTCTTGTCATCAGGGCGATCGCAAGAAGAAACGGGAACTGGAACAGATTCAGAGTTACCTTCCTCGGTGCGGATGCTGTTCCCATCGAAAAGATGCCTACAGGACCCTATGACAAGGAAGTTATGGTGGAAGGCGAGGAGACGGAAGGCGACCTGAGCCTGCGAATTCTTACGGTGCCTCTCATGGTGGCGCTTGCTATCGGAGCTGTCATGATGTTTGTATATGAAACCCTGAAAATGCTACCCCGAACGAAATAGACCGCGGATAAGTACGGTTTATGGGAAAGGAGTCTGAATGAGAGATCTTATTATCATCGGCAGCGGTCCTGCGGGACTTACGGCTGCCATATATGCAAAGAGAGCAGAACTTGACTTTGTGGTCATCGAGAAGGAAGCGATAAGCGGCGGGCAGATCATCAACACCACCGAGATCGACAACTACCCGGGACTTTACCACATGGGCGGTTTTGAACTGGGAATGAAGTTCCGTGAGCATGCTGATGCGCTCGGAGCAGAATTTGTTGAAGGAAATGTGGTCGGCTTCTCAAGAACGGATGAAACAGTTACCGTTACACTTGAGAACGGAGATGTTTACGAAGCAAAGACCGCGATCATTGCGGGCGGTGCAAGGCACAGAGAACTCGGCGTCGACGGCGAAGCAAGGCTCAGAGGCGCGGGAGTTTCCTACTGCGCGACCTGTGACGGAGCCTTCTTTAAAAAGAAGATCACGGTGGTGAACGGCGGCGGAGATGTGGCTGTAGAGGACGCGCTTTTTCTTAGCAGGCTCTGCACAAAGGTTTACCTGATCCACAGAAGAGATGAGTTCCGTGCGGCAAAGACTCTTGTGAGCGCCGCAAAGGGAACGGAAAACATAGAGTTCGTCCTCGATTCGGTCATTACAGGCATCAATGGCGAGGGCAAGGTTTCCGGGATCACCGTTAAAAACGTTAAGAGCGGTGAGGTTAGAGAGATAGCTGCAGACGGTGTTTTCATCGCGGTTGGAATGCTGCCTGAGTCTGAGATCTACAAGGACGCTGTCGAGACCGACGAAAAGGGCTACATTATAGCAGATGAGACGGGAAAGACATCCGCACCCAATGTTTTTGCTGCGGGTGACATCCGTACCAAGGCTTTGAGACAGGTTGTTACGGCGGCTTCCGACGGAGCAAACGCAGTTACTTCGGTTGAGAGCTATCTTCATTCATTAAGATAAAAATTTCAGCGTGTCCGCGGATTTTTCCGTGGGCACGTTAACTCTTATATAACAGTTACATCGAAAGGAAAACAAGGACATGGACAAGTACACGGGCTTTTCAGCCTGCTACGAAAAATTCATGGACAATATACCCTATGACCAATGG
>JAEEYF010000059.1 GCA_016291655.1 Lachnospiraceae bacterium
CGAGGGAGCGAAGGAGATGCTCCTTGTCGATAATGTTGAGAACAAAGAGTTTCTTCGCAATCTGTTAGAGGCGATGTATGAAGAGCTACCTGCCCCGAAGAAAAAGAAGTGAGCTATAGTAAGGAAAATTGGAATATAACGTTCTATACAGCTTTAGGTTTTATAAATTTAGAACCTGAAGCATTTTATTAGTTTTTGACAAGTTTTTTTCAATTCTTCAAATCATAATCAGTCCGTTGAGGGAAATTGCAAAAATGATTCACTTTTAATCCTTTCGGGCAATAAGAAAGAGAAGTCTTTATTATATTGATGATTCCTTTAAAAAGATAGTTGTAGCAAAAACGGGATCAAAGCCTTCTTATGATGAAAAGGGGATTATGATTATTGATCTGTTTGACTTTCTTTTGGATAAAGTTGAACTATAGTCTTTTAAACCGGAAGACATTATTACAACAGAAAATATGAAATTTGTAATCTATGTAAAGCCTTAGTATGCAGGAGGAAATATCGTGAGAAAAGCATATCGGGGAATATTCTTTCTGATCGCATTATTATCGTTTGCTGTTTCCGGATGCGGACGTTCACATTCCGGAGATGAGATCGGCGTTGATCTTGCAGGAAATCCGAATGCTGATGTTGTATTAGTAGGCGAATCACAGGCTCCTTCGTCAAATGTGGACTCGCTAAAAAATACATGGTATGAAACACGTTATTATCCCATATATTATGGCAATCCCGAATGGGGAAAGCATAATATGGATGAAGTGCTCGATGCGAACAATCCGCCGCTTGATCTCCTTTTTTCAATGCCGTCCGAAGAACTTGCAGCTTTATTGTTCGAAAGCCCTTATCTGACCCAGATGCTGACATACTACGGAGAAGATGGGAACATTGACTATTCGATGATATTCCGCTTTTTGGAATTGCACTCCGACATCTTTTATGAACTGCTTAGAAGAGAAGATGGAATTACGGAAATACTTGTGCAATATCAAAACAGTGGGATCGATGCGCAGTGGTTTGATGATGGAAGCTATGATTCCATGGAGGGAAAATGGCTGGCGGAAGTATTCGGATCACAATTCGTTCTCTATTATTCCGTGATCTTCACGGAAGATGAAACCAATCTCGCAAAACAGATTATTTCAGAGAAGAACAATGTGTACTTGAACTCTGAAAACGCTGATCCTGAATACTTTAATGTATCGGATATCGATTACCATGACGGAAACTCTGCCGGTGAAGTGCGGGTTATGTATTTGGATCAGGATGAGATTTCCGAGAAAGAGGAAAGTTTTAGTGCAGGAGAATAATTATTCTACGTAACAGAGAGGCGCAGAGGGAGTATTCTGCGTTGCGTAGGTAGTTCTATGGTATATTCGCTGATACGCTTTATCCGTAACCATTAAATACGGGCAGGAGGTTATCAAATGAATCAGGAATTAACCGGGAAATTTATCGCACAGGTACGAAAAGAAAAAAATCTGACTCAGAAGGAACTCGCCGACAGGCTTGGGATCAGTGATAAGACCGTTTCAAAATGGGAAACAGGAAACGGAATGCCTGACGTATCCTTGCTTCAGCCTCTGTGCAAGGAATTGTCGGTTAATCTGAACGAACTTCTGTCCGGTGAAAGACTCTCGGAAGAGAGTTATAGCGGAAAGGCGGAAGAGAATATGATGAATCTGGCTAAGGATGCACAGGAAGGAAGAAACAATAAGAAAAGAGCAGGGATAATAGGTGTTTGCTGCGGAATACTTGTGTTTATACTGTTTATCGAATTGGGTATAACCGGTGCGGCGGGAGTTGCCGGAATATACAGTTTTTTGGATTTGCCGACACTTATAATAATAGTCGGAATACTGTTCGGAATAGAGCTTATCTCCGGGAAAATCGGAAGAATCTTCAAGGCACTTTTGGCTTCGATAAAAAACACCGATCAATTGGATGACAATTCCAGAAATAATTATCTTCAAGATCTTTTATTTGCAATAATATCTACGATCATATCAAGTTTTTTTGCGGCCATTATCGGTTTTATTACTCTTTTGCATAATTTTTCGGATCCCGCTACACTCGGTCCCAGCTTTGCGGTTATGTCCATCAGCTTTTTCTATGGACTGGTGATAATAGCGCTGATATTTGCCCTTAGGGAAAGATTGAAGAAATGATCGATACTTACCGGTATCGTTAAAACCATTCCTTGTAGTATTATCTTCCTGTTTTACTGACGATGACAAAATCGGTGTTTGTCGAGATCAATCTTTTTATTATTGTCAGATTGTAGAGTATCAGAGCTGAAAGCATCAAAACCCACGTAAATCAGGAAAATAGATGCTTTTTAGGTTGGACGATGAAGAAGAAAGCATCAAAACCCACGTAAATCAGGAAAATAGATGCTTTTTAGGTTGGACGATGAAGAAGAAAGCATCAAAACCCGCGTAAATCAGGGAAATAGATGCTTGTTAGGTTGGACGATGAAGAAGAAAGCATTAAAACCCCCGAGAACCAAGTGAATCGGCGTTTGGCAAGATGATTTGGGGTGCATAGCTTCGAGTTTGTCGAGATGATGCGAAACTTGTAGCAGAGGCCGACTATTTTGGCATTGTAAGCAGGAATGTAACGATATACACGTGCACTACAGTAGCCCGGCAGTAATGTCGGGCTTTTTGATTTTGTGATAAAATATATAAATATGTAATTTTGTCTTATTAAGGTGGATTTCAGAATGGATAAAAAGCTTGGTTTTGCGTGTGATTATATGAAAGGGGCTCATCCGGCCATCATAAAGAGAATGTCGGAGACAAATATGATGGAGACCACAGGGTACGGGAGAGATGAAGTTACGGAAGAAGCCCGAGAAAAGATTCGTAAAGCATGCGGATGCCCTGATGCCAAAGTGGAATTCCTGATAGGAGGAACTCAGACAAATGCGGTAATGGTAGATGCGTTTCTTCGCTCTTATCAGGGAGTTATCGCAGCGGATACCGGACACATCAGTATACACGAAGCAGGAGCAATAGAAGCTTCGGGCCACAAGGTTATTACGTTGTCTCACAGCGAAGGTAAGATCTCTGCCGCTCAGGTCAGAGAGTATCTGGAAGATTTTTATAAAGATGATTCACATGAACACATGGTTATGCCGGGGATGATCTATCTGTCCCAGCCGACGGAATACGGTACTTTATACACTCTTGAGGAGTTAAAGGCATTCAGACAGGTATGCGATGATCATGATATTCCTCTTTATGTTGACGGAGCCAGACTTGCATATGCTTTGGGATGTCCGGATAATGATGTGA
>JAEEYF010000060.1 GCA_016291655.1 Lachnospiraceae bacterium
GCTTTCTTGTTCACTTTATATCTGACAAGTTGCCAGTTTGCGTCATGAAACGGAGCCTCCTGATACGTATCCGGAAATGAAAGCCCATATTCCAACGCCTCTTCTCTTATTTTCATATTTCCTTCCTTTAAATACGTTATTACGAGGGACTTTGGCTTAAATGATACTTCTATGTATTCAAGTCAAAATCCTTCATCCTTCATGCCTTGATCATTCGTATATTTTTTGACCTAAAACACCATTTTCGCGTGTTCAGGGCAATGATTTTCGTTAATGTCGCCTTAAATATCTCGGAACGTCTCAGAATTCTTTGGCTCAAAATGGTGCTTTCCTTGATTAGGGCAAAAAAAAGCAATTAATCACTTTCAATCATACGTAATCTCTTTGGTCTGAACCCCTGCAATAGCATATTCAGGTCAAACATTACTATGCAACATTCCTAAACATCGCCTGTAGGAGATCGGATGAACCACTAACCCCGTCCCCGGGGTTCACTCCCTGGGGTTCACTCCCCGGGGGTCACTCATTGAAATTTTTTCATGGGTTCGCCCCATGCACCGAGGTTTCGGCCGTCATAGCCCAAATATGTGTGTGCTGTTGTCTTGACCGGGGCTATCCTTGAGAGCTTCTCCGCTACGGTTTCACCGGAAGATAATGATTCATCCTGGAGTACGTTCCGTATCTTGCACAGCATGATCTCCCCGTCTCCTCTGGTAATGAACTCTGTTACCTCCAGTTCAAAGATGACGGGAGAATTGTTCAGGATCGGAACATTAAGTACTTCGCCTTTTCCTATATCAAGGCTTATATTCATCTTATCGGGATCCTTCCCGCTGACACAGCCCAGATGATCCGCTGCCGGCAACAGTTCCTCGGTCACAAGATTTGCCGAAAAGATCTTATTGCGCCGTATATTGTCCCTTGTAGGTTTATCTCCGCCTATACAGCACATTACTCCCAGCTCACTGTCCCATATGTAACTGAACCAGCAAAACAGCCCGAAATCCGGATTACCGTTTTCATCATATGTACCGTACAGAAACAATGTCTGCGGACAATAATCGTTATTGGGTTTTAAACTTATCTTTGCCATAGGTTGCTCCTTTTTCCGCCAACTTTTTTCATATCTTACCCTAAAAGTGTATCCGCCGCAAAAAGCCATATATTTCACATCTTCACAAATCTATCCGTAATGTGATCGCATCGTACAGTTTTCCGTCTACCATGCGATAATCCTTTTTACGGACAATTTCAGTAAAGCCCAATTTCTCCGCTATTCGCAGCATCGCATGATTTCCTGACCATGTCTGAGTATATGCGCTTTTGTAACCTCTTTTTTTGAGATATCCAAGAAACTGCCGAAGAGCTTGCGTGCCGATGCCCTTATTCCATGCCTCTGCCGCCGGAATATCAATTCCTACTGCAGGAATGTGCCCGGGATTATCAACATAATCCAGATCTACATAACTGCTGACCCATCCGATATGTTTTGCAATCCTTTCCCACATTGAAAGATGTTTTTCATCCGTAAAGCCGTTTGAAGATACTTTGATCACTATCTTTTCCCTGCCCAGATTCACAAGAAACGTCTCCCTGAAATCATCATCCCCGTGATAAGTACATCGGTTATTAAATAACTGGACCCAATGCTTGCCTGTTTACTCGAATGCCCGTACATGAAAGCCTCGGAGTAGCCCGCTACACCTGCGTTTTCACGCACGAGCATTCGAGCAAGCATTCTGCGCATTAGTCCATTTATTTTAAAACCGCTGTACTATTGTTTTTTATTGTGATATTTGTCGGGATCTCTTTTGTAAAAAATCCAACTACCTCTTTTGTCTCCATATTTTTCCCCTTACAATTAATTTTCATACCATCACCATCAAGTTTTTGGCTTAAAACGCTTTTCTACAATTTCAAGTCATAAAATTTCATTCATTTTACCCTTATCCTTCATGGATTTTTTGCCCTAAAACCACATTTCCCATGTTCAAGTCAAAGTTTTTCGTCAAAATCCCCCTAAATGTCTCGGATTATCTCAAAATTCTTTGACTCTAATCATCACTTTCCATTGTTTAGGTCAAAAAATCAACTTTTTGTTGGCTTAATCGCACTTAAATCCTTTGGTCCAAATGCAAATTTTGCATGTTTAGGTCAAAAAGTTGCCTTCTTGTCACCTTGATTGCACTTAAATCCTTTGGTCTAAATGTGGAATTAGTATGTTTAAGTCAAAAAAACGCGTTCAGTGGACCACTAACCCCGTCCCCCGGGTCCACTTTCCTGCTCCCGGCTCAAGAGACACACGCTTTCTATGTGCATACTATGGCAGAACTGGTCTACGGCGCAGGCCTTCTGCAGTGTGTAGCCGTGGGCGGTCAGGTATTTCACGTCGCGTCCGAGGGTAGCCGGATCACAGGATACATAGACCAGCCTGTGGGGGCTCATTTTTACTACGGTATCCAAAAGCTTTTCATCACAGCCTTTTCTGGGCGGATCCACCACTACCACATCACATTTCTCCGCATCCTTCATATTGCGATTAAGTTTCGGAAGCGCATCTTCCGCAGCGCCGCAGAAAAACTCCGCGTTTGAGATATTATTGAGGCGGGCGTTCTCCTTTGCATTCTCAACAGCCTCAGGTACGATCTCAATGCCATATACCTTGCCGGCTTTTTTTGCAAGAAAAAGCGAGATCGTTCCGATACCGCAATACAGATCCCATACGGTTTCGCTGCCGGTGAGTTCCGCATACTCAAGTGCTTTGTCATAGAGTTTCTTGGTCTGGACCGGATTTACCTGATAAAATGCCTTGGGTGATATCCTGAAGATGAGATTACCGATCATATCATTGATATAGGTTGGTCCATAGACCGGGAACAATTTATCCCCGAGAATAACATTTGTGTTTCCGGTATTTACATTGACACATAAAGAAACAAACTTACAGCCGCTTGAGGAAATGTCTTCCCGCAAGCTTTTCACAAGCATATTCATCGGTTCCGAATCTGCTTTCCACTTGCGCAATTCCTTACCCGATGCATTGATCACAAGGCATACCATGACCTCGCCGGTGGCAAAGCCTGTCCGTATGAGGCAATGGCGCAGAACGCCCTTTCCTATAGCCTCATCATAGGGTGCAATATTAAATCTTGATATAACCATCCGAAGATCCCTTAATATAAGCGAACATAACAGTTTCTCAATTTCACATTTATCATTTTCTATTATGCTATGAGAATGATATGCATAGAATCCGATCTTCGGATTTCCGTCCCTGTCGATCCCCACCGGATACTGGGCTTTGTTTCTGTAATGCCAGGGTTCTTCCATACCGATGATGCCTTCAAAACACTTATCAAACTCTGTGGGTTCCACACCACCCAGTCTTGTAAGACAGTCATATACCTTCTTTTTCTTTACTTCCAGCTGCTTTTCATATGCGATCTGTTGGATCTGGCATCCACCGCAGCGCGCAGCAACGGGACATTTGGGCTCAACTCTGTCCGAAGATGGCTTGATAATGTTCTCGATCTTGGCATACCCGAGATTCTTCTTTACCTTTAAGATGTGTGCCTCTACCTCATCTCCGGGCACTGCACCTTTAACAAACAAAGTGAAGCCATCGGATCTACCGATGCCTTCACCGTCTGTTCCAAGATCTGTAATATTTACCTTTACAATCTCATTCTTGTTCATATTTTCCTGTTTTTCTGACATTGGATTCAAAGTTTTTCTGATAACCGAGCCATCCTTCGTCACTCTGCGCGGTATCAAACAATTCTCCCAAGGTTTCCATTTTTGCGTCCATATCATCTGCCATGTTGAGGGCTATCGCCTCCGCAAGAGCCGGGCGCTTGGGTGATCCGAACTCAAGCTTTCCATGGTGAGCGAGTATGCAATGGAGGATCTCATTTCTGAGCTTTTGAGGAAAGCCCTCGATCTTGTCAATACGTCTTCCCACGAAATCTGCTCCCAAATAGATATGTCCCAAAAGTTGTCCCTCATCTGTATAGTCATTTTCCGGTAGTGCGGAAAGTTCCGAAACTTTTCCTATGTCATGCAACATAGCTGCTGTAAGAAGAACATCCCTGTTTAATATGGGATAGTTGTCTGCAAATGCCATGCAATTCTTTGTAACCGAAAGCGTATGCTCAAGCAGACCGCCTCTGAAGGCGTGATGAATCTGCTTTGCGGCCGTATGTTCGCTGAACGCCTTGGCAACCGCCTTGTCCTCGATAAAGACATCCGTCAGAAGTCGATTGAGCCAGGGATTCTTTACGGATCTGATCACTTCCATGAATTCCCTGTACATAGCGGATACGCTCTTACTTGAGGAAGGAACGTAATCCTCGGGATTATACTCACCCTCATTGCACTTTCTGAGACGATTGATTATTACCTGAAGTCTCTGATTGAAAAGGTTTGTGTTTCCTTCAATATATACATAGTCACCGGAATCAAATTCAGCAATTCCCTGATTGTTTGTATTCCATATCTTTCCGTCAACGGACCCGGTCTTATCGGTCAAAGTAAGCGCAAAATAATCTTCGCCGGATTTCTTTTTCCCAACCTCTTTCTTTCTGCATAAATAGATCCCGTTTACAGAATCACCTTCACGAATTTCTTTAATGTACTTCATAAATAGCCTTTCCAGTAATTAATTTTAGATATAATTTTACCTCTATCCCGCATATGCATGCTAAACCGACTAGTTAGTCGTAAGGATCACATGGGCGGTCATTCTCTTTAATCCATCCGGATAGTTTCTGAAATAAACCACATTCAAAGCCTGGGAAACAGATGCATTTGAAAGTATATCCATAAACCGGTCCACTCCCATAATAGCCTCACCGTTGATCTCAATGATTATATCTCCGACTCTGAGCCCGGCATTGTAAGCGGGTGAACGGGCGATCACCTGATTCAGATAGATACCGTTGGAGATGTCTCCCCTCTCCTTGATTATCCTCGGCAACGCGCTTGCTTTTATCCCGAATTGAACTCTCTTTCCTCCGTTAAGAAGAATGTCCAACTCATCCTTAAGTTCACACAGTGAAATGAAGCTCGGTCTCTCTTCATTCGGATTGTTTATCTGCGGATGAAATTCCATTCCCAGAACGTATCCATCCATGTTAAAGACAAAACCTTTTGCGTCAGTCATATGCATCCACTGAGTTGTAAAATACTTTATCTGAGAATCCCTGGCGGGCTCAACATTGTCGCTTGTGTTAATAAAACCAAAGGCGAGTGCTTCGGGATAATCCTCGGTCCTTCCCAGTTCAAACACGGGAGTCCAGTTTGTTATATCTTCCGTCTTGCACAACACTCCGTACTCCATCGTTTCAAACATCCCCTCATCCAGAGAAGATATGGCCACTCCTACGATTGCAAACCCCATATCCACATCGTAATTGTAGATCTCGCCCGTAAACACCTTTTCATTATCGGAAAATGTCACTTCAACCCAGGAAACATTTTCCAGCTTTGCATAGTCGGTGAGTATCAGTACGTCCACCCCATCCTGTCCCATAATAAGACCGGCGGTATACGTTCTGCTTTCATAGTTATCACCCGCATAATTTATCCCCGTGATAACCCCCGCTACCGAAACTATCGTTCCCGATACGCTTTGAGCCGCTTCCCTCACTTCATTCATATACTCATCTATAAATCTTTCATACGGATCCTTTTCTTTGTTCGGATCCTCTATGGCCGGAGTAACGGAAGGCACAGGCGAAGGAGTGAACTCCGGAGTCACCTCTCCTGTTGCGGCAGGTGATGCCGCAGGTTTCTCGGTAGGTGTTCCTGCCGCTTCCATAGTAACCGCCGCTGTCGTTTCCGGCGTAGGCGTAGGGATCTGAGTAGCATCGGGTGCCTGAGTCTCTACGATTCTTGTCGGCAACAGCTTAGGAGTAACGCTCGGCTTCGGCGTAGGTGTGAAAGTAGGCTTCGGCGTAGGCGTAGGTGTTTTTTCCGTCAGCGTGGACACCTGCTCTCTGGTCAAAGGTACTTCCAGCCCCAGAATATTGATCAACGGTTCTCCGGAGATCAGGAAAAAGAATCTGGCAAGCACTCCGAAGGTTATGGCGCAGACAATTACAAACAGGAAGGTTATGAATCGTCTTAACCATCTTTTTTTTCTTTTGTTGATTATTTTTTCCGTTATAAATTGCTGTTCATCTGTTTTGTCGTTTTCACCGCTCTTCGGTTTTTCATCAAATTCCGTAAAGTCCGACATGGGTCTCTCTACCTCCGTAGCTTATGATCCTATTCAGCAGATTTAAGAGTGAAAATGAACTCGGTTCCGACACCGACAGTGCTTACAACCGATATATTCTGATCATGTGCTTTAATGATCTCCTTAACGATGGACAATCCCAAACCGGAGCCTTTTTTGTCTCTTCCTCGGGAAGCATCGGTCTTGTAAAAACGTTCCCATATCCTGTTGATGGATTCTCTGGGTATGCCCGCTCCATGATCTTTTACAGTTACGTATACTTTATTTCCTTTATCTTCCGTTGTGATCTTAATGCTTGACGCCGAATTAGAAAACTTGATGGCGTTATCCATCAGGTTGTATATGACCTGCTGGATCCTTCCTTCATCGGCTTCCACAAACGTTTCCTTCTGTGAAAAAACAAGATTAAGGACCAGATTTTTCTTTTTAAACGTCCCTTCAAAGCTCAATGCTATCTGCCTTATCATCTTGTTAACATCAAAGACGGTCAGGTTCAACATCAATCCGTTATCATCGATATTATTCAGCATCAGCAGATTCGATGTCAGCTTGGTAAGACGATCCGTTTCATACAATAAAATATCAAAGTACTTTTCCTGTTCCGAAACCTCGATCGTTCCGTCACGCATAGCTTCCAGATAGCCTCTTATCGAAGTCAGCGGCGAACGAAAATCGTGGGAAACGTTGGACAGGAACTTTCTCTGGATCTCGTCCGAATTGTTCAGCTTGTCTCCCATGTAGCCTATGCTTCCGCCCAGTTCCGCCAATTCCTTCGGATAACTCAATTTAAAGTCACCTCGGAAATTGTTTTCCATATATTCCTTGGTCTGCCTTGTAAGCTTCGTTACCGGATGAACCGAGTAGAAATAGAGAAGTATGAAGGCACCCGCAAGTATGGGAAGGAAAAACAGCAGGCATATGTTTACAAAATCCGAATAATAAACACCTTCCGCATAGATGGACTTCATTGACGTCATTACCACCACATATCCCGACACGTTATAATCATAATATATCGGTACGGAAACACACAACATAGGGTTCGGAACATACTTTGGTATAGTCAGATCCACCATCGCATCGTTGCTCATAAGCTTGGGATACTGACTTCCCAGAACTACGAGCGTTGCCTTTTGATTGCTGTTGGTCGTAGTATCCGCCACCACCAATCCGTTTTTGGATAAAACCATTATCCTTGTTCCGGTCATCTCGGCAGCAACATTAAGTGTAGATATAACATCCGGCCGAGTGCTTGTAGATACGTAATATCCGGGTAGATACTTACTTGAGATCTCGTTGGCCTGACTGTAAAGTTCACTTGTCTTTGTTTCAACCAGCTTTTTTTCTGTGAGCCGTAATCCCACGGTATTAAGAAAGACCATGAGAGTGACCACAAGTCCTATCATTATTAAACTATATTTCAGAAGAACGGACGATTGTTTCATTAATCAACCTCAAATTTATAGCCAACGCCCCAAACTGTGGAAAGTTTCCAATTGGAGCCGTCCTTTATTTTTTCTCTGAGTCTTTTTACATGAACATCAACGGTCCTTGTATCTCCGGGATACTCATATCCCCAGATCTTATCCAGCAGCTGTTCTCTTGTAAACACTCTGTTGGGATTTGCTGCAAGATAATAGAGAAGCTCCAGTTCCTTGGGAGGCATTTCCAGTTTTCGCTCATTATAAACGACGGTGTAATTAGAGTGATTTACGACCAGCCCGTCGTAGGAAACGAATTCTCCGGTTTCTATTCCGCCGGGCATTGTTTTTTCCGGCTTTTGGCTGTTTTCCTGTCCGAATCGGCGGAGAACAGCTTTGCATCGTGCAACAAGCTCCTTGGAATCAAAAGGTTTCATGATATAGTCATCGGCTCCGAGTTCCAGACCGAGCACCTTGTCAAATATCTCTCCCTTTGCTGAAAGCATGATTATCGGAACATTCGAGTTCTTGCGTATTTCCCTGCATACTTCGTATCCGTCTATGCCGGGAAGCATCAGGTCCAAAAGAACAAGATTGGGTGCAAAGGACTTGAATTTTTCAAGTGCTTCTTCACCGTCCGATGCGATCTCTGTACTGTAGCACTCTTTTGTAAGATAAAGCGTCACAAGTTCAGCTATGCTCTCATCGTCATCAACCACTAAAATTCTCTGTTTGTCTGCCATCTTTGCCTCCCCGTCTTCTTTTATTTGAATGTTACTATTGTCACGCCCGTATCGCCTTCTCCGAAGGCTCCGAGCCTGAATTCCTTTGCATACTTGTACTTCCTTAAGTAGCTGTGCACCATGTCTTTCAACGCGCCAGTACCTCTGCCGTGAACGATCGTACACTTTTCCAGATGTGCAAGATAGGCGTCATCGAGATACTTTTCCAAAACGGGAAGAGCCTCGTCTACCCTCATTCCTATGAGGTTGACCTCGGGATGTACCGTTAAGGCCTTCGAAAAACCGGATCTTACACCGCCCTTTTTGTTTGTGGGCTCTTTTGCCGCATGTGAGATCCACTGCACATCTCTTTTGTTCAGCTTGGTCTGCATCGCTCCCGCGCGCACGGTCATCATACCCTTTGCGTCCGGAACCGTAACCACCACTCCGTCCAGATTGAGGCTCAATATCCTGATATTGTCGCCAACACAGAACTCCACAGTCTCGTTGTCCCCGAAGCTCTTCTTCGGCTTAACCGCAAGAGCGGCGGAATTGCTTCCCATCTTGTCTCTCAGTGCGGTACGTTCCCTCTCCATATCTGCCATGGAGAAATCCGCTCCCAGCTTGTTGAGACGTTTAATGGCTTCATCCGCATATTCCTTTGCCTCCGAGATAACCTCTCTGGCTTCTTCATGCGCCTCTCTCAGGATGTTGTCTCTGGTTGCTTCCAGTTTTTCGTTCTTTTCCTCATACCGTTTTTTCAGCTTTTCCGCGTCGGCAAGAGCAGTCTGTATCCTCTCTTCGTCCTGCTCCATCTTCATACGTCTCGTATCGAGATCGCTGATCACGTCCTCAAAACTCTTGTCCTTTGTACCTATAAAGCTGCCCGCCATATCTATGATCTCGTCCGAAAGCCCGAGTTTTCTTGATATTTCAAAAGCATTGGACTTTCCGGGTATGCCGATCAGCAATCTGTAGGTCGGGCGCAAAGTAGCCACATCAAACTCACAGCAGGCATTCGACACTCCCGGAGTCGTCAGGGCATATATCTTCAGTTCCGCATAATGCGTTGTTGCCACTGTTCGGATGTTCTTTTTATGCAATGTGGTGAGCACCGCCTGAGCCAACGCAGCTCCTTCGGTAGGATCCGTTCCGGCTCCCAATTCGTCAAAAAGGCAGAGCGATTTTTTATCCGCAGCCTTCAAGATCCTCACAATATTTGTCATATGCGATGAGAACGTGGAAAGCGACTGCTCAATCGACTGTTCGTCTCCGATATCCGCAAAGACATCGTTGAAAACGCCCAGCTTGCTTCCGTCCTGTGCGGGAATGTGAAGTCCCGCCTGTCCCATAAGCGTAAAAAGTCCCACCGTTTTAAGCGTAACCGTTTTACCGCCGGTATTGGGTCCGGTAACGATGAGCATAGTGAAATTTCCGCCCACGTAGACATCGATGGGCACAACCTTCTTCGGATCGATCAGAGGATGGCGACCCTTTCTGATCGAAATGTAGCCGTTGGCGTTAAACTCCGGTTCGGAGGCCTTCATCTGCTTGGCCAGCGCACCTTTTGCAAAGATAAAATCCAGTTCCGTAAGCGTATCTATGTTGTACTTAAGACTATCCGTGTACTGCCCTGCATATGCGGACAGTTCGGCCAGTATCTTCTCGATCTCCTTTGCCTCTTTTGCATATAATTCGGTGAGATCGTTGTTAAGTTTCACTACAACCGCCGGTTCAATGAAGGTGGTAGAGCCTTTTGAAGACTGGTCATGCACGAAGCCGTCAAATTGCTGCTTGTACTCTGACTTTACGGGCAGACAATACCGTCCGTTTCTCATGGTAACGATATTGTCCTGCAGTTTGTCCTTATTTTCTGCGCTGTTTACGATCTTGTTCAGCTGTTCACGGATAGTGTCGTTTACGATCGCCATCCGGCGTCTGATCCTTTGCAGCTCAGCGCTTGCATCATCAGCTATCTCCTCCTCGGAGATTATGCATCTTTTGATCTCATTGTTCAGCGGGGATATGGGCTCCAGCAAGGAAAAACGCTCTGTGAGGGAATCCTGTACATCATCCTCGCTTCCGCTGTATCCGTAACTTTTCACGCGCAGAGTCGCCGTAAGCACAGAACTGATCTTGAGAAGCTCCGAGGCCAGCAAAGAAGACTGCACCTCCAGCAGCTTAATGTCCCCTCTTATGTCCGGGACACCGTTAAAATTAAGGCTTCCCTTCTTGTATATCCTGTTAAGGGCATCTCTTGTCTCCGACTGTGCTTCCCTGATCTTTTCAAGGTCGTTGCCCGGCAGGAGTTCTTTAGCCTTCTTTCTTCCGCCCTCCGAACCGCAAAGTCCGGCAAGCATATCCGTTATTTTATTGTATTCAAGAATCTTTATTGTTCTTTCATTCATTTAAGTCGCTCCATTTGTGTCTGTGGAGTTCTCCGCAGGTGTTCATGTCATGAAACCCGTTTTGTCTTAAAGCTTCATAGAGCAGCACCGCAACCGAATTTGCCAGATTGAGAGAGCGTATCTCCCCTATCATGGGGATACGAACGCAGGTGTCGGGAGAGGACATAAGGATCTCTTCCGGTATGCCCGCACTTTCCTTTCCGAACATAATGAAAGCATCGTCTTCATACCTTGTTTCCGTATAAAGGTGCTGCCCCTTCGTGGTTGCCATGTAAACCTTCGGATGGTTGTTTTTTTCATTAAAATCTTCCCAGCTGTCATAGACATGGAGATCCAGGTATTTCCAGTAATCCATGCCCGCACGCCTGACCGCCTTGTCGGATATGTCAAACCCGAGGGGACGTATAAGGTGAAGAGCTGTTCCCGTTGCAACACATGTTCGTCCGATATTGCCTGTATTTGCAGGAATCTCGGGCTCAAGTAAAACTATGTTCATTTATTTCTTCAGTCCTTCAACAAAAATTTCTATCCTGTCGAGGGCTTTTTTAAGATTCTCCAAGGAGTAGGCATAGGATATTCTCAAAAAGCCTTCGCCGCTGTCTCCGAACGCACTTCCGGGAACCGCCGCCACCTTCTGCTCCTTAAGGAGTCTTGTGGCAAACTCGTCGGAGGTCAGTCCGAATTGTTTTATGCACGGAAATACATAGAATGCGCCCTCCGGTTCAAAGGTGTGAAGCCCCATTTCATTCAGCCTTGCAACGAGATATCTTCTTCTCTCGTCATAGGACTCTCTCATCCTTTCAACATCGTCATCACCGTTTTTAAGCGCTTCGATCGCAGCACACTGGCTGGTGGTGGGTGCGCACATGATGGCAAACTGATGGATCTTCGTCATCTGACGGATGATCTCTTCGGGTCCGCAGGCATAGCCGAGTCTCCATCCAGTCATGGCATAGGATTTTGAAAAGCCGTTGATCACGACGGTCCTCTCCCGCATGCCCGGCAGTTCCGCTATCGAAACATGGTTTCTTCCGTAGGTGAGCTCGGAATAGATCTCATCGGAAATAACAAAAAGATCCTTTTCGCAGACCACCTTTGCAATATCCTCAAGATCCTCTCTTGTCATGATGCCGCCCGTAGGATTGTTGGGGAAGGGCATGATAAGTATCTTGGTCTTGGGTGTGATGGCATCGAGAAGCTCCTGTTTCGTCAGCTTAAACTTGTTCTCTTCCTTAAGATCGATGGTAACGGGAACTCCGTCTGCCAGCTTAATGCAAGGAACATAGGAAACATAGCTGGGCTCCGGCACAAGGACCTCGTCGCCCTCATCGATCATTGCGCGAAGTGCGCCGTCAATGGCTTCGCTTCCACCGATGGTTACCAACGTCTCTTTTTTATAGTCGTATTTAAGATTATATCTTCTTGCAAGGTAAGCGGTGATCTCCTGCCTCAATTCCAAAAGTCCGGCATTTGAGGTATAGAACGTTCTCCCGCGCTCCAGTGCATATATGCCCTCTTCTCTGATGTGCCAGGGAGTCTCAAAATCAGGCTCGCCCACACCGAGAGAAATGGCATCCGGTATTTCACTTACGATATCGAAAAACTTTCTGATGCCTGAAGGTTTAATTTCGGTTACTTTTTTATTTAAAGGTTCTCTCATATTTTTTCCCCTGTCTTTGATCCGATTGTCAACGAGCTACGATCACGGTGTAATAAGCATACGCTCGTCATCCGTGGTTTCTCCCACCAAAGGCATACCGTTCTGCTTGTACTTCTTCAGAACGAAATTGGTGGAAGTGCTGAGGATAGCCTCAAGCGGAGCCAGCTTGTCAGATACAAAGGCAGCAATCTCTCTCATGGACTTGCCTTCAATGATGATCGCCAGGTCATAGCTTCCCGAAACAAGGTACACCGCAGCCACCTCGTCAAAGCGATAGATCCTCTCTGCGATCTTGTCAAAACCGCGACCTCTCTGGGGTGCAACCTTAACCTCTATGATCGCTGTAACCTTCTCCACGTCCGTCATGTCCCAGTTGATAAGGGTGGGGTAACCGCAGATTATGTTTTCCTCTTCCATGGCCTTTATCTCGGCCTTAACCGCTTCTTCCGTGATGCCCAGCATCATGCTCAGGTCCTTGGATGTGATCTTGGAATTCTTTTCGATAGCTCTTAAAATCTTATTTCTCATTTTTCTCTCCTAACTTAAATCTCATAATATCCGTCAAAGCGATTGGGTTCGAGGAAACGTTTTTCTTCACCGTTCACCACCACCCTGTCCGCCGTATTGTCAACAGTTCCGATAACCTTGCCCAGAGCACGGTTTTCGGGGGTATCTTCCACGATCGCCAAAAGGCCTCCGTCGCCTCTAAGCTGATAGGGAGATACGTTCAATATCTCGCAAACCTCAACAGTCGATTGTCTGATGGGTATATCTTTTAAATTAACGATGCATCCGGCATCTTCTCTCTCAAGGAGTTCCCACAGCGCTCCGAAAACTCCGCCCTCCGAGATGTCGTGCATAGCCGTCTTTCCTTTGCAATTTGAAGCAATGGCATATGCTTTCTCGAAAGATCCGATGTTTGAGAAATCCGCTATGGCTTTATGGATAAATTCATGTGTCAGCCTTTCGGCGAGTGCGTCAAGGCGTTTTTCCGCCAGCATTGCGGCGCCGGTGCTTCCGGCAAACCCGGTCATGATCAGCACCCTGGCCTCTTCCTTGCCCGGAGGGCTGAGTTCAAACTTCTTTTCGCCCGTAACCACCGCAGATACACAAGCCTCTTCACCGATAAGGGTATTGCCCGACACAAGATTCACGTTACAAACCTTGCAGGCTCGCACAACCTCGTCTGACATCCTTTTTGCATATTCCTCGGGAGCCTCTTTGGGCACAACAAAAGTAACCGCCGCCGCGCACGGCGTTCCGCCTGCGGCAGCCATGGAATTGACGGCTCTGACAACACAAAGCTCGCCGTTTCCCTTGTCGGAACCGGAAACAGAAGCGGAGGACATAAGCATTTTCTTATCTCCCACCTCAAAAAAACCGGCATCGGCACCGATACGGGCAACGGCTTTTTTATTGTATTCGGCTGTTCTGTTCAAAACGCTTCTCTTCAATGCGCTTTCGCCCAATTTACCCTTGTTCACTCTTGACAAACTCCCACGGGAAATCTAAACTTTAAAGTAACGAACCAAGCATCGGTACAAGCATTGCCAACACAAGCAATGCGACTATGATCCCCGATATCAGTTTTTTGTTTTTTTTGCTCATTGTATTTCCTTTCACTTAATGAGGTTTTTATGTCACCTGTTATTCTGTCCGCAAATATAATACCTGTCTTTCTGGCAGTGACTCTGATACTTGCTTTTCTGGTCAATTATGCTTCCAACAAAAACAAACGGAACAGAGCCGCTTCCCTCGATGCTTTTTGGGAGAGGGAAATGAAAGCAAATACAACCAGAAAAAAAGACATTTCAAATATTGATTTTATCACACTACCCGACTTTTTATCAAGTCCAACGGGGTCTCTTTCGGAAGAAATTAAAGATATAGAAGCAAGAATAGCTGAAATGGCCGACAAAAAGATCGTTAACTTCTCCGGAAAGACCAACACCGATCTTAAACTGGAGTACGGAGCAGCAAACTTCCCCGACCTTTCGGAGTGGGATTCCAATTACATTAAACTGGTGCAATTAATGCAAAAATACATAGTTGCCCTGAAAAAGGAAGGCTACGACGAGAAAGCGGAAAAGATACTGGACTTCGCCCGCAGCGTGGCCCCTGAAGTAAAAACCTTCAGAAACGAATAAAAAAAGCCGAAGAGATGCTTTTCTCTCCGGCATATTTTATTTTTCTTTACAATACTGTCTCAAAAAACACATTTCACACTTTGGCCGCTGCGCGCTGCATATCTCACGTCCGAAGGTGATGATGTGAAGATTCCACAATATCCAATGATCCTCGGGCAAAGCCTTTTCAAGATCGTGCTCGATCTTTTCAGGCTCCGTATTCACGGTTAAGCCCAGACGCCCGGATATTCTTTTCACGTGGGTGTCCACCACGATACTCGGTATGTGATAAACATTACCCAAAATTACATTGGCAGTCTTTCTGCCCACTCCGGGGAGTGCTGTAAGTTCCTCCATTGTGTCAGGCACCTGTCCGTTGTACTTTTCGGCAAGCATTCCGGCACAATTGATTATGTTCATAGCCTTATTGTGGTAGAAACCCACCTCGCGGATCTCCTCTTCCACTTCGTTCAATTTTGCCCGTGCAAGAGCGAAGGCATCGGGATAATGCTTAAAAAGGTGTCTTGTCACAAGATTCACCCTTTTGTCTGTGCATTGCGCGGACAAGATGGTTGCGATCAACAGCTCAAATGGGTTTTTATATTCCAGGAAACAATACATCTTTGTACCGTATTGTTTATCCAGAATATCCAGTATTTCCGTTGTCCTTTTCTCGACCATTGCGCCTCCGATACGGTTAAATCTTAAATTAATTATTTGTTAAAATCAGACTCATCCGCAGCCTCTGCGGCTGCCTGAGCAGCCATCGTCTCAATCTCTTCATCCGAGAAACCGCTCACATTGTCATGACTTCTGCCTTCCTGAGTAACCGCCATGCCGAGATTGATGGTTCCCTTTTCAAGCTCCGCAACAATGTTTGCTATATCGGCAAGTCTTCTTGATGTGACCTTGTCACTCACAGCAAGGTTCGCGCTGTAAAGAAGGTTTTCGATCGATTCATGTATTCCAAGGATCTTGTCTCTGACAGCGCATACCTTATCATAATCTGCCAGATCTTCTTCAACCTCTTCAAACGTCATTCCGCATCCGTCTTCATCCGTGTCAACGTCAGTAACTCCATGGATCGGGACACAGTTAAATCCAAATTTAGTTCTTATGAGCCCTGCCAGATTATCCTTTGCTGCATCCTCTCCGTGTACCAGAAAAATGTTGGTGGGACTCTGTTTGAAGCCGGATACCCAGTCAAGAAGTCCATCCATATCCGCATGTCCTGAAAAGCCTTCAAGATTGTAGATCTCTGCTTTAACAGCAACCTTCTCGCCAAGGACCGAAACCTCTTTTTCGCCGTCCACAAGCATTCTTCCGAGGGTTCCCGCAGCCTGATAACCTACAATAACGATACTGTTTCTCTTTTCCCAAAGATTGTGCTTAAGATGATGACAGATCCTTCCCGCATCGCACATTCCGCTGGCAGCGATGATGATCTTGGGTGAAGGGTCGGTATTCAGCAGCATGGATTCTGCGCTGGTCTTGGTAAAATGTAGGTTCGGGAAATCCAAAGGATTGTCACCTTCAAGTATCTTCTTCTTCGTCTCGTCATCAAAATTCTGGGCATTTCTTCTGAACACCATGGTTGTACTGATAGCCATGGGGCTGTCTATGTACACATGAACATCTTTAAGAAAATCATGATAATGCTCATTGTTCTCATAGAACTGATTGAGTTCGTATATGAGCTCCTGAGTACGTCCTACGGCGAAGGAAGGGATGATAACATCTCCGCCCCTTTTGATTGTCTTTTCGATGATCTCCAGCAACTCAGACAGGCTCTTTTCATTGCTTTCATGAAGCCTGTCGCCGTATGTGGCTTCCATTATAACGTAGTCCGCTTTTTTGATCTTGACCGGATCTCTGAGGATCGGTCGGTCACTACACCCAATATCTCCGGAAAAGACAACTTTGATAGTTTTGCCGTTCTCTTCTACGAAAAGTTCCGTAATCGCGGAACCAAGTATATGACCGGCATCATTAAAAACTATCTTTATCCTGTCATTTATATCTATCTGTTGGTTATAAAGCACCGGCTTAACCAGTTTCAACGTCTCGTTAACGTCATTCTGATCGTACATGGGCTCAAGATCTGCTTCTTCACCTTTTCTGAGTGCCTTCCTGTTTGCCCATTCCGTTTCCTTTTCCTGGATATATGCACAATCGGGCAGCATGATATGCAAAAGATCCGCAGTAGCGTCTGTGCAATAGATGGGGCCCTTAAAGCCTCTCTTTACCAATAGCGGTAATCTTCCGCAATGATCAACATGTGCATGACTCAAAATTACGCATTCAACATCTGACGGCACAAATTCGAATTCTGCTTTGTTCTCGGCCTCAAGCGTTTTTCCGCCTTGATACATACCGCAATCAAGCAATATCTGATGCTCGCCTGTAGTAATCATATGGCAGGATCCGGTAACCGAATTGACTGCCCCAAAAAATGTGATAAGCATATTCAAGTCCTCCTTATCGATGTCTTTTATTATTACAATTTCTTAAGGAAATTGCCCTTAACTTTGATATTCTCGTCTATGATCACGAATGCATGGGGATCGAGCGAGTTAACGATCTCCATGAATTCCCTTTCCTCATACTTGTTAATACAGGACACAAGGATATGCTCTCCCTGTCCGGTATATGCTCCTTTTCCCTCCCATTCGGTAACACCGCGGTAGGTTTCCTCC
This sequence comes from Lachnospiraceae bacterium, assembly GCA_016291655.1. Lineage (GTDB taxonomy): Bacteria > Bacillota > Clostridia > Lachnospirales > Lachnospiraceae > RGIG3528. The sequence goes on from JAEEYF010000060.1 coordinate 17,272, forward strand.
ATTATGCGTTTGTCGAGCCCGTCCATTTTTGTAAAGATCATGCAGCGAGCCGCTATGTTCTGATAGTGTATTCGGTCAAGCGTCAATGAAGAAGCTACCATGACTATAATCGAGTAGATCACAACCTCCGGGTCGTTTACGAACAAAATAACGGAATAAAGAACCATATTAAACAATAAAGCAATTTTTCCAACCGAGGCATTGGGCCTCCTTTTGGAAACGAACACTCCGATTATGTCCGTTCCGCCGCTGCTTCCGCCTGCAAAAAGGATAAGTCCCGTTCCCAGCCCCGTGATCATTCCGCCTATTATGGATGCTGTCAGTATATTCTCAATGAAGGAATGCTCCGGAGTCTTCAGTATCATACCAAACAAAGCTACACTGCCTACTCCCAAAAGGGTTCTGACAAAAAACCTTCGGTTAATGCCTCTGAAGGCCAATACCAGGAGAGGGATGTTGAAGATCACGTAAACAACCGCATATATATTGGTTGTCTTGCCCAGGGATCTTTCAAAAAAATAAGCGATCAACTGCGCCAGACCCACAACTCCTCCGTTATAAAGCCCAAGGGGCCTTACAAAAATATTAACTCCGACGGAATAAATAAAACCTCCCAACACAATAAGAAAACACTTAAAGAAAACATTCTCAACCACGTTGTCGCGCATATGACGACCTTTATCCATATGATCTCCTTTTCGGTATCGATCGAGAGGCGAATCACCTTTGATGTCCCGATCTTCACCGACTTCATCCTCTATCCTCTATCCTTTGCATTTAAAGCATATGGCTTAAATGTGAAAAAGACTGTGCAATATCTGCACAGTCTGATTTTACACCTATTGAAGGTCTTTTACAATAAATACTTTATTAAGGGATAACCTACAGCATAGACTTTCTGAGCTCCTCGCCGCTCTTTGCGGAGAGATAAGCGGGTGCTATGTCAAACACCGTCTTGCAACCGACAGCGCCTTCGCTGCTTAATCTGTATGCTGCTCTGACATAAGCAGCCACAACACAGGAAGTAAATTCCGGATTGGAATCCAGCTTTAAGCTGTACTCAATGGTATGTTTGTTTTCGCCGTTCCATCCGGTCTGTCCGGTCCTGATCACAAAACCGCCGTGAGGAATGCCCTTATGATCGCGGTCCAGTTCTTCCTGGGAAATAAAGGTAACCGTTGTATCATAATCGGCAAAATAGTTGGGCATAGTCTTTATCTCTTTTTCAACTCTTGCAGCATCTGCACCCTCTTTAAGAACAACATAACACTCTCTTGTGTGCTTCTGTCTTGTGGTAAGTTCAGGATTCTCACCGCTCCTTGCAGCTGCCAGTGCTTCGGGAACGGGACAGGTGTACTGTCTTGCATCCTTGACACCTTCGATCCTTCTGATAGCATCGGAATGGCCCTGGCTTACGCCTCTGCCCCAGAAAGTGTAATCCTTTCCGTTGGGAAGGATGCAATTTGCATAGAGTCTGTTGAGGGAGAACATACCGGGATCCCAGCCTACGGAGATTATGCCCACCTTGCCTGCCTTCTTAGCGGCTGCATCCACGTTTGCGAAGTGTTCGGGAACTCTTGCATGCGTATCAAATGTATCCACCACATTGAACATCGCCGCATACTTGGGTGTCTGCTCCGGAAGATCCGTTGCGGAACCTCCGCAAAGTACAAGAACATCTATCTTGTCCTTGTATTTCTCTATATCATTTACGCTCACTACAGCAGCATTTGACCTGATCTTGACACTCGCAGGATCTCTTCTTGTAAACACAGCGGCAAGTTCCATATCCTCCGCCGCATTTACTGCCCACTCAATGCCTCGTCCGATGTTTCCATAGCCCAAAATTCCAACTCTGATTGCCATAATAGTCATCCTTTCCATCCATTTCGGACTTACAAAAAAATTTGTATAATTGTATACAGACCATAAAAATTTGTCAACGTATTTCATTAAAAAAACACAAAAAATCCCCCGGTCTGTATGCCGAGGGATGCAGATCTACCTGATCCTGACCGCAATAACAGCAAGTCTTCCGTCGCTGTTCCTTTTTCCGGTCTCATCATACTTATGACATGTTGAAAGCGTAAGTATCTGATCTCCGAAAGAAGCAGTAGCTCTGCACTTAACTTTGCTCATATCCTTTACGTTTTTGTACCAGTAATCAAATTCTTCCTTCGTCTCAGCGTTATAGAAGAAATAGTACTTGAAGTTGTCATCCAAAGGATCTTCAAACTCGTGGGATCTGATCACCGCTATGACCTCATAGGTTCTGTATTCATAAGCAGTATCAAAATAGATATACTTGTGCTCTTCGTAATAGGTCTGTTTTAAATACTTGTCCAGCCTGCCGAACATGTCGCCGTTATTCATATTATGACCGAAGATCAATATGTTCGTCGTCGGAGCTTCGCCACCGTAATAATTGTTATCGATGCTTCCCACACCAACCCTGCATTCATTGACGGTAAACAGCGCACCGTTGTCATTATCCTTGCCTTCAAAGGAATGAGTGAGATAAAACTGCTCATCGTAGCTTCGTTCCATTACAACAGGATAATTGATGACGGAATCTGCTCCCGGGATCTCCAGCCAGCCCACATAATCGGGGTTGCTTTCCTTGTATATCCGCCCAAGTTCCAGCATTTCCGGAGGTACAGGGGTGGGCGTAGGAGTAACCGTTGGCGTGTCAGTCGGTGTCGGTGTAGGCGTGGGATCGTAATCCCCGTTGGGTAAGGGCGGAAGTGTCACCTCCGGTCCCCGGGTAGGTGTCGGTGTAGGTGTAAACGTAGGCGTGTTAGTCGGCGTGGGAGTATAGGTCGGATTTCTGAGGTCTCTGTTCACGTTCGGCCGGCCGTATTGCTCTCTCATAGCCTGCAATTCACGGTATTCCGCTCTGTTATCGTACATTTCCCGCAGGTAGTTTGCCCCATAACCCAAAAAGGCACTTATCGAAGCTATGAACATTAAAAGGGAGATATAGTAACTTATTCCCCTTTTTCTTTTTAGTTTGACATTTCTGAATGACGGTTTCATATATTGCTGTTTCTCTTTAATTAAAGTTTATCGGCAATTATAATAATATATATTTGTGATTTTTCCGTGTCAACATTTTTTCAGGCTGTGATCTCGTCGATCTTTGCTCTTTCCTCCTGCGAAAATTCCATATTTTTAAGCATTCCTATGTTCTCTATGATCTGGGAAGGCTTGGAAGCACCGATAAGGACACTTGTAATGTCACCGTCGCGAAGGATCCATGCAAGTGCCATCTCCGCCAATGTCTGTCCTCTTTGAGCAGCCACCTCTTTAAGAGCGCGGATCTTCTTCAGCATATCTTCGTTGATCGCGCTTTCCTTAAGGAATCTTCCGTCGGTCTTGATCCTGGAATCCGCAGGAATACCGTTAAGATATCTGTCGGTCAGAAGACCCTGAGCAAGCGGACAGAAGGTAATGATACCAATTCCGTTCTTCGCCGCATAGTCCTTAAGCCCATCCTGTTCCATTCCTCTGTCAAGGATATTGTATCTTCTCTGATTTATAATAAAAGGTGTTCCCATCTTTTTGAAGAGAGATGCGATCTCTATGGTCTGTTCTTTATTATAGTTTGATATGCCCACATAGAGAGCCTTACCGCTCTTCACGATGGAATCCAGTGCACCTGCGGTTTCTTCTATGGGCGTATCGGGATCGGGACGATGATGATAGAAGATGTCCACATAATCAAGGCCCATCCGCTTTAAGCTTTGGTCCAGGCTTGAGATCAGATACTTTCTGCTGCCTCCGTCTCCGTAAGGGCCCGACCACATTCCGTATCCGGCTTTCGTGGATATCACCATCTCATCACGATAGGGTGCAAAAACTGTTTTCAGCATCCTGCCGAAGTTTTCCTCCGCTGCTCCGGGAACAGGGCCGTAATTGTTGGCAAGATCAAAATGAGTCACACCCTTGTCAAAAGCGGTCGTGCACATATCAACCATATTGTCGTAATTACCGTTCGAGCCGAAATTATGCCAGAGTCCCAGTGAAACAGCGGGAAGCATCAATCCGCTTCTTCCGCAACGATTATACTTCATGTTTTCGTAGCGCTTTTCATCAGCAGCATAAAGTCCTGTCTTATTATCCACAATTTTCTCCTTTACAGTATGGAATCAACAAATTTCTCCACATCGTTCATCTTTGTGGTGGGCTCAAATCTTGCGACGACCTCGCCCTCTCTGTCTACGATAAACTTGGTGAAATTCCATTTAATATCATTCTCTTTCTTTACAAACGCCTTGGAAACGATCTTAAGCAAACCTTTTGCCTTTCCTGTGCCAAGACCGTTGTTTTCCGCCTCCTGCTTAAGGAAGGTGTAAAGGGGAAGCTCGTTCTCTCCGTTAACCTCCGCTTTTTTCATCTGCGGAAACGCCGTATTATACTTAAGTGTGCAGAAGGATGTGATCTCCGCATCGCTCTGGGGCGCCTGGTTTGCAAACTGGTTACAGGGGATGTCTATGATCTCAAATCCCCTGTCATGATATTTCTCATACATAGCTTCAAGTTCCTTGTACTGAGGGGTAAAGCCGCACTTTGTAGCCGTATTGACGATCATAACGACCTTCCCCTTGGTCTCAGCCATCGGGAACTCTGTTCCGTCCTGTTTCTTTACACTGTAATCATAAAAACTCATAGTCAGTCTCCTTTCTTTCTTCCGCGGTTCTCATTAAAGATCTCCATCATCTCACGGAGCAGTTTTCCGAGCTTTTCAAGCCTTTCCGGATCCTTGACTCCCGAAAAGCACATGCCTATCTGTCCGGGCACCTTCACCGCTTCTTCTTTAAGCTTCTCACCTTCATCTGTGATCGTAACCACCAGATCTCTTGCATCTTCGGCTGAACGTTCCTTTGTAATGTAGCCCTTTTCTTCCAGTCTGTTGAGCACCGGTGAGAGCGTTCCGCTGTCCAGAAACAGTCTCGCTTTCAAATGCTTTGTCACAACCTTTTTTTCCTCCCACATTACCATCATAGTGATGTACTGCGTGTAGGTCAGATCAAGTTTCGAAAGGAGCGGTGCATACATATTCACTATCTCCTTTGAACAAACATATAAGGGAAAGCACAGCTGGTTGTCCAATAACAGGCATTCATATTTTTTGTTATCGTTTTCGGCCATATCCGCCTCCTGAGATCGTCGAAGCAAAGCTCGCTTCGTTTTTGGTTTCGCAAAATCAGTTTAGCACAATTGATTTTCGCTGTCAATAAAACCAATTATTAAAAAAATATATATTCCGACGCTCTAACGTGATAAAGTTCCTGCGGTAAACTTTCGCAATTTTCAAACTATCATTATATTTTTCAGACATTTGTTGGACTAATTTATTATAATGTAAAAAAGGAGTTTTCCGTTTCATTTTTTTAAGAAAAGGGTGGGATAAGATATGGCAAGTGTAAACAGTGCAATTCCGAGCTTTATAATATTGATAATGTTTTTGGTAGGCTTTTTCTCTGTTCCCAGGATACCAATATTAACCAATAAAATATATATCCGGCTTTTGCTTGCCAATCTTTTCACCGCTGCGTTGAACATACTGGCATCCGACGGAAACAAATACTATAAATTGCTCTCGGTGGGTTTGGTATATACCCTGAACATTTTATTTTTCTTTTCTCTCATTATCCGCACGTATCTGTTCTTTGCCTACTCCGCATCACTCGTAAACTTAAACAGATACAATGCAGGATTATTTGCCTGGGTATTCAGACTTCCCTTCATCATTTCATCCCTGTTGATCTTTTCCTCCTTCAAAACGGATGCTGTTTTCAGAGTGACAGAATCGGGCTTTGAAAAAGGCCATTTCATGTATATACTGTATGTATGCCTGTTTTTCTATATAGCCGTATCGTATCTTGCGATCTTCATACACAAGTCCAATTTTGAAAGTACCCGTGAGTTCTGGGGTGCGATAGTTTTTAATCTGTTTCTGATTGCAGGTTCCGTATTCGTATTGATCTTCCCCACCTCGCTCCTTATCGACACCTTCTGTCTGATGGCCGTAATGGTGATCTTCCTTTGTTTTGAAAACCCCGAGTTCCACACCGAAAAAAGAACGGGGCTCTTTAACGGAAACGCCCTTACGGAATACATTCAGGAGATGCGCTATAAAAAAAGGTTCCTGCTGGTTGCTTTTGCCATCAAGAACTATCAGGACATTCGTGACATCTACGGTACATTGCCCATGGACACCGGCATCCGGCTGATCTCCGACTACCTGAGAGCCGAATTTCCCTTTGCCACTTCATTCTATTTTAAAGAGGGACGTTTTGTTCTCGCAACAACCGAAACCCCCGATGCGGAACCTATATGTGAAAAACTCAAGAGTCGGTTCAACCATCCCTGGAATGCGAAGGGCGTGGACCTTTACCTGAGCATATGCTTTGCAAAGCTGGATCCGGATACCGAAATACGATCGGCTGATCTCACGATAAATGCATTGATCTCCGCTCTTCACAGAGCTTCCTCCGCTGAGGACGGCACCTGTACCTCGGTCGTTGAAAAAGATATCGCGGACTACATCAAAGAGATCTCTGTCAAGAAGATACTTGAACTCACTGTTGAAGAAAATCTCGTTGAGGTTTTCCTGCAGCCCATAGTAGAAACCACAAATCTCCGGATCGTCGGAGCCGAGGCGCTTGCCCGCATCCGTGACAGGGAAGGGCATTTCATCTCTCCCGAGGATTTCATTCCGATAGCCGAAAAAAACGGTTGCATCACCATCCTCGGAGAACAGATCCTTGACAAGACGTGTCAGTTCATAAAAGCAAACGCTCTTGATTCCATCGGTCTTTCCTGGATCAATGTAAACCTCTCACCGATACAGTTTTTTGTAGCGGACATAGCAAACAGTTACGACGAGATCATTCGCCGTAACGGTCTTGATTACAATATTATCCATCTCGAGATCACCGAGGAAGCCATGGTCAGCCAGTCCCTTCTCATGAAGCAAATGGAATCCATGACCGAAAAGGGATTCAAGTTCGTTCTCGACGACTACGGAAAAGGCTACTCAAACCTTTCCCGTCTGCACAAATGTCCTTTCATCAACATTAAGATCGATATGGAACTTGTCTGGGCTTACTGTAATCATCCAAACCTTCTCCTCCCCAGCATGATCTCCGGTTTTAAGAGCATGGGCTTTACCGTAACTGCGGAAGGGATAGAAAACCGTGAAATGGCGGATGCAATGATAGCTCTCGGTTGTGACTACCTCCAGGGCTACTACTTCTCAAAGCCGCTGCCCATGAAGGATTTCACCAAAGCCTTTGCTATTTTTGCCTAAGCAGTTCCTTTAATCTGCGGGCAGCTTCTATGGTATCCTCTCTGCTTCCGAATACCGAGAACCTGAAATAGCCCTCTCCGCAGGCTCCGAAGCCTTCTCCGGGAGTTCCCACCACCTGTATCTCCTTTAACAGATGATCGAAGAACTCCCAGCTTCCCATGCCGTCGGGACATTTCATCCATATATAAGGCGAGTTCTTTCCGCCGCAATACCATATGCCCAATTCATCCAGCGCTTCCATGAGGAGGCGCGCATTTTCTTTGTAGTAACCGATGTTTTCCCTGATCTGCTTCTGTCCTTCGGGCGTAAAAACGGCCGCTCCGCCCTTCTGTATGATGTAGGAGACTCCGTTGGTCTTGGTCGTCCTGTTTCTCACCCACATATCATTGAAGCACATGCCCTGTCTCACAAGCGCCTTGGGGATCACGGTATAGCCCAGTCTGGTACCCGTGAAACCGGCCGTCTTTGAAAGCGAGCATATCTCTATGGCGCAGGTCTTTGCGCCCTCCAGTTCAAATATGCTTCTCGGAAGTCCTTCATCTTCTATAAAAGCTTCATAGGCCGCATCAAACAGGATCACCGAGCCGTTGCTATTTGCAAAATCCACCCATTTTTGAAGCTTCTCCCTTGTAAACACCGCGCCTGTCGGATTATTGGGCGAGCATATGTACAGTATATCGGCTTTTGCCTCATCGGAGGGCTCGGGGAGGAATCCGTTCTCTATGCCCGAAGCAAGATGAACGATCCTTCTGCCGGCCATAACGTTCGCATCCACATAGGCGGGATAAGCGGGCTCTATAACAAGTGCGCTGCTGCTCCTGTCAAAAAGGTCCAGAATATCCCCAAGTTCATCGCTGGCTCCGCCGGATACAAAGACCTCCTCGTCCGTTACGTTCACTCCGCGGGAGCGATAGTATTCCCCGATGGTCGCTCTGAGAAAGGGTGCGCCGGGCTCGGGCATATAACCATGGAAGCGTTCCTTTACCGCCTGATCGTCCACCGCCTCATGAAGGGCCTTGATCACGCTCTCACAAAGAGGAAGGGACACATCGCCTATGCCCATCCGATACAGTTTCTTGTCCGGATTCGCTTCCAGATAGGCCTTGGTCTTTTTGCCGATATTGTAAAACAGATACGAATTCTTAAGATCCGCATAATGCATATTGGGAGTTATCATTCCTCTACCTCGCCTTCATATATGAACTCAGCCGGTCCTCTCATGGTCACGGCATAATTCTCCTCAACAAAGATCGTCAGCGGACCTCCGTCAAGGATTACCGTAATGGGGCTGTTGAAGCTGCAGTACCCCTTTGCTATGGCTGCCGCCGCGGTCGCACACGCTCCCGTACCGCAGGCCATGGTGATCCCGCTGCCTCTTTCCCAAACCCGCATACGTACTTTGTTTTCTGAAAGCACTTGCACGAATTCCGTGTTCACGCCATCGGGAAAAGCGGGATGATGCTCAAATTTTGTACCTATCCTGTCGAGAGCAACCTTGTCTATGTCCTCCACAAAAGTGACTATGTGAGGATTTCCCACAGACACGGGAGTTACCGCATAGTCCTCACCGTCTATGCTCAGAACAAGATCATCGGAAACCTCCGCAACACCCATGCCAACGGTAACCTCTCTCACTTTACCGTTTCTCACGTCAAGGCCGAGGGTTTTAATGCCCGACAGGGTTTCCACCTTCAAAATGGTGCTGTCGGTGTAGCCCTTATCATAAACATATTTCCCGACACAGCGTATTCCGTTTCCGCACATCTTAGCTTCGCTGCCGTCCGCATTGAATATACGCATCTTGAAATCCGCAATGTAGGACGGGGAGATGTAGATCATCCCGTCGGAACCGGCGCCGAAATGCCTCTCGGAAAGCCTCACCGACAGGTCTTTTATATTCTCCGGAACCTCTCCGTACACATAGAGATAGTCATTACCCAGCCCGTGCATTTTTGTAAAGTGCATAAATTTACCTCCTTTGACACCATAACCCCGTCCCCAAGGTGTCAAAAAATGACACCCGGGGACGGGGTTATGGTGTCATTTTTCGTCGATCGTTGAAATGCCGAGGGTGAGTTCCTCGAGCACATCCAGGACCATGCGGACCGTATCGAGGGATGTCAGCATGGGGATGTTGTTCTGTGCTGCGGCGCGGCGTATCGCGGCGCCGTCTCCGTAGTGGACTCCCGAAAGCACCGCTCTTGTGTTAATGACGTAGCTCACGTAGCCGGCCTTGATGGAATCCAGCACCTCATTGCTGCCTTCGCTGGGCTTGCCCAGAATGTGGGTCCTGATGCCCTTTGCTTTAAGAGCCTGTCCGGTCAGTGACGTGGCCTGTATATTAAAGCCCATGTCATAGAATCTGCGTACCAGCGGAACCGTTTCCTCCTTGTCTTCATCCGCAACGCTTACAAGGACGGTTCCGTAATTCCTGAGTTTGAAGCCGGACGCAATGAGCGCCTTGTAAACGGCTCTGTGCAGCTTTTTGTCGTAACCGATGGCTTCGCCCGTTGACTTCATTTCCGGGGAAAGGTAGGCATCCATGCCCCTGAGCTTCGAAAATGAAAAGACGGGGACTTTAACGTAGAACCGATCTTTTTCCTTTGGATAGCGGTCATATATCCCCTGATCCCGAAGGGTTTTTCCCAGCATCACCAGCGTGCCTATGTCCGCGAGCATATATCCCGTTGCCTTCGACAGAAAGGGAACCGTTCGCGATGAGCGGGGATTGACCTCGATGATGTAGACCCGATCCTCGGGATCCACGATGAACTGAATGTTGAACAGGCCCTTAATGCCTATGCCCAGGCCAAGCTTTGTCGTGTAGTCCAGGATGATCTCCCTGACCCTTTGCGAAAGGGTGAAAGCCGGATAAACACTGATGGAATCTCCCGAGTGAACTCCGGTTCTTTCGACCAGTTCCATGATACCGGGGACAAACACGTCTGTACCGTCGCATACGGCATCCACTTCCACTTCCTTGCCCTTAATATATTTATCGATGAGCACCGGCTTGTCTTTGTCCACTTCCACCGCGGTTCTCAGATAATTCCACATGGCTTCTTCCTTGGCAACGATCTGCATTGCACGACCGCCGAGCACAAAGCTGGGACGCACAAGCACCGGATAGCCGATCTTTTTTGCCGCCGCCACGCCATCCTCGATGCTTGTGACCGCCCTGCCCTCAGGTCTTGGGATGTCAAGCTCAAGGAGAAGCTTCTCAAAGGAATCCCTGTTTTCGGCCTTATCAATGGCTTCGCAATCGGTACCGATCAGCTTTACGCCGCGTTCCCTCAAAGGATCCGCAAGATTGATCGCGGTCTGACCTCCAAAGGTGGCAATGACGCCCTCGGGCTTTTCCATCAGGAGGATGTTCATCACATCCTCGGCGCAAAGCGGCTCAAAGTAAAGCTTGTCCGAGCAGGTGTAATCCGTTGAAACCGTTTCCGGATTGTTGTTTATTATAATGGCTTCGAATCCTGCGCTTCTTATGGTCTGGACCGCATGGACCGCAGAATAGTCGAATTCCACACCCTGTCCTATCCTGATGGGTCCCGAACCGAGAACCACTATCTTCTTTTTATCCGAAACGATCGATTCATTCTCGGGCAAAACTCCGCAATTTCCCGCATTGGTACTCTCGTAAGAGGAGTAGAAGTAGGGAATGTAGCTCTCGAACTCCGACGCACAGGTGTCTATCATTTTGTACACCGGAAAAATGCCGTTGTCCTTGCGGAGGTCGAACACCTCAAGTTCCGATCTTTCCCAAAGCCTGCCGATCTCTCTGTCGGAAAAGCCCATCCTCTTCGATTCCCTGAGTTCCTCAATGTCCCCCGGATGCTTTTTGATCTCCTCTTCCTCATCCGTGATATTTTTAAGTTTCCTCAGGAAGAACAGGTCGATGGCGGTGATCCTTCCGATCTCTTCCACCGTGACCCCTCTTCTTAAAAGTTCTGCAATGGCATATAGTCTGTCATCCCGTCCTTTTACTATATAAGTCTTAAGGTCTGCTGTTTCTGCCGCATCAAACTTTGCCATCCGCAGATGAAAAGCTCCGTTCTCCAAGGATCTCAAACCTTTTAACAGGCTCTCTTCAAAGGTTCTTCCCACACTCATGATCTCACCCGTTGCTTTCATCTGGGTGGAAAGGGAATTGTCAGCATCCGTAAATTTATCAAAAGGGAAGCGCGGAAGCTTTGTAACCACGTAGTCCAACGAAGGCTCAAAGGCCGCGGGTGTATTCGCGATAGGGATCTCGTCCAGCGTCATTCCGACTCCGATCTTTGCGGAAACCCGCGCTATGGGATAGCCGCTCGCCTTTGATGCAAGCGCGGAGGAACGCGAAACTCTGGGATTGACCTCTATCAGATAATACTTAAAAGATTTCGGATCCAGCGCAAATTGTACATTGCATCCACCCTCTATCTTGAGTGCACGGATGATCTTTAACGCGCTGTCCCTAAGCATGTGATATTCTTTATCCGTAAGTGTCTGAGACGGGCATACGACTACCGAATCCCCCGTATGCACTCCAACGGGATCCAGATTTTCCATATTGCATATGGTGATCGCAGTATCGTTCTTGTCTCTCATCACCTCATATTCAATTTCCTTAAAGCCCTTAACGCTTTTCTCCACCAGCACCTGGTGTACGGGCGAAAGCTCAAGCGCATTTTTCATCAGGCTTACAAATTCTTCTTCATTGTCGGCAAATCCGCCGCCTGTTCCGCCAAGAGTGAATGCGGGGCGAAGCACCACGGGGTAGCCTATCTCTTTAGCTATTCTTTTTCCGTCCTCTATGTTTTCGGCAATGTCCGATGGAAGCACGGGTTCTCCGAGACTTGTGCAAAGTTCCTTGAATTTTTCCCTGTCTTCCGCTTTATCAATGGACTCTCCACTTGTTCCGAGAAGTTCTGTACGGCATTCGGCAAGAACGCCCTTTCTCTCCAGCTGCATGGCAAGATTGAGTCCTGTCTGCCCGCCTATGCCCGGCAAAATTGCATCGGGGCGTTCGTAACGGATGATCTTCGCGATGAATTCCAGCGTCAACGGCTCCATATATACCTTGTCAGCTATGCTTGTATCGGTCATTATCGTGGCGGGATTGGAATTGCAGAGGATGACCTTGTAGCCCTCCTCCTTGAGTGCAAGACACGCCTGCGTGCCTGCATAGTCGAACTCGGCCGCCTGACCGATAACGATCGGACCGGAACCTATGACCAGTATTTTCTTTATATCAGTCCTTTTGGGCATGATCCTCACCTCCGATCATCTTTATGAATCTGTCGAACAGATAGGCGCTGTCATGCGGTCCCGGCGAGCTCTCGGGATGATATTGAACGCTGAACACTCTGTCCTTTTCGTTTTTCATGCCTTCCACCGTTTTGTCCAGAAGGTTCACATGAGTGACTGTAAGGCCCGTGCCCTTCAGGCTCTCCTCATCCACCGCATAGGAATGATTTTGGGAAGTGATCTCGATCCTGCCCGTTTCAAGGTTCCTCACGGGATGATTTCCGCCCCTGTGCCCGAACTTGAGTTTGTACGTCTTTGCTCCGTATGCAAGACTGATGAGCTGGTGACCGAGGCATATGCCAAAGATCGGAACGGTACCCAGAAGCTGCTTAAGAGTTTCGATCGTTTCCTTAACATCCTCCGGATCTCCGGGGCCGTTGGACACGAACACTCCGTCGGGTTTCAGCGCTTTTATCTCCGAAGCGCGTGTGTTCCATGGAACCACGCTCACACGGCAGTCTCTTTTCACAAAAGAGCGGACAATGTTAGCCTTCATTCCGCAATCTATCGCAACAACATGGTATTTTCCTGCGGGATTCATTTCATATGCCTTCCCGACGGACACTCTCGATACCTGATCCCTCGGGAACTCAGCGGTCTTCAGCCTTTCTACGGCCTTTTCGGTCGGTGTTTTCGAATCGGTCAGGATGATCCTTCTGCTTCCGTGATCTCTGATCACTCTGGTGAGCTCACGGGTGTCAAGACCCGAGATCCCCGGGATGCCGTATTTCTTCAGCACCTTGTCAAGCGTTGCTTCGCTCCTGAAATTGGAGGGCAGATCGTTGTACTCATGAACGATGAGCGCTCCGACCGTTGGTGTCTGCGACTCGTAGTCATCCGCAGCCATACCGTAGTTTCCGATGAGCGGATAGGTCATTACCACCGCCTGATCAGTATAGGAAGGATCGGACATGATCTCCTGGTAGCCCGCCATGGAGGTGTTGAAAACGATCTCCAAAATCCGCTCCCCATCCGCTCCGAAGGAACAGCCGAAGTACTCGCTGCCATCCTCAAAGACCAGTTTTCTGTCAAAATTTCTTATCATAAAAGCACCTCAGCTGCCGCTCCGATGAAGCCCTTAAACAGGGGATGAGGTTTGTTGGGGCGGCTCTTGAACTCGGGATGATACTGAACACCGACGTAGAACGGACGGTCAGTGAGTTCCACGGTTTCCACAAGCTTTCCGTCGGGTGACATTCCGCTGAGTGTAAGACCGCATTGCTGCAGCTTTTCTCTGTAGTCATTATTGAATTCGTAACGATGACGATGGCGCTCACTGATGAGATCTGTACCGTAGCATTTTTCCATTACGGTTCCTTTTTCTATCACGCACGGATAGGCGCCGAGTCTCAGCGTTCCGCCTTTATCTATGTCATCGCTCTGTCCGGGCATATAGTCGATCACCTTGTGGGCGCATTGCTCGTTGAACTCACCCGAATCCGCATCCTTGATCCCCGCAACGTTCCTCGCATATTCGATCACCGATATCTGCATACCGAGACATATGCCAAAGAAAGGAATATGGTTTTCTCTCGCCCATTTGGTTGCAATTATCATGCCTTCGATGCCTCTGTAGCCAAAGCCTCCGGGTACGATGATCCCGTTAAGTCCCGAAAGAAGTTCGTCTGCGGTTTCCGGCCGGATCTCTTCCGAATCGATCCAATGTATGTTCACATGAACATTATGGTAGAAGCCCGCATGGCGAAGTGCTTCCGCAACGGAAAGATACGCGTCGTGAAGGCCCACGTACTTGCCCACAAGCCCGATCTCAACGCACCTTGTTCGCGCCATGTTGATGCGGTTCACCATGTCCTGCCATTCCTTCAGATCGGGAGCCTTTGTCTCAAGCCCCAGTTCACGGCAGACCACCTGTGAGAAATTTGAGCTTTCAAGCATCAAAGGTGCTTCATAAAGATTCGGCAAAGTAATATTCTCGATAACGCAGTCACGTTTAACGTTACAGAACAATGCTATCTTGTGGAAGATCGAATCCTCGAGATGTTCATCGCATCTTAAGACAATGATGTTGGGGTTAATGCCCATTCCCTGAAGCTCCTTTACGGAATGCTGGGTGGGCTTTGATTTGTGTTCCTCCGACCCGCTGAGGAAAGGAACAAGTGTCACATGTACAAAAAGGCTGTTTTCTCTGCCGACCTCAAGAGAGATCTGACGCACCGCCTCTATGAAGGGTTGAGATTCTATATCACCGATCGTACCGCCAATCTCCGTGATGACAACATCAGCGTTGGTCTTTTTTCCAACGTTGTAAACAAATTCCTTGATCTCATTTGTAATATGAGGAATAACCTGTACCGTTGATCCGAGGTATTCGCCGCGTCTTTCCTTGTTTAAAACGTTCCAATAGACTTTTCCCGTAGTGAGATTGGAAAACTTGTTCAGATCCTCGTCAATGAAGCGTTCATAGTGTCCCAGATCCAGATCCGTTTCCGCTCCGTCCTCCGTGACATACACCTCTCCGTGCTGATAGGGGCTCATGGTTCCCGGATCCACATTGATGTAGGGATCCAGCTTTTGCGCTGCCACCTTCAAGCCTCTTGCTTTTAAAAGACGCCCCAAAGAGGCTGCGGTAATTCCTTTACCCAGCCCCGATACGACACCACCGGTCACAAATATATACTTTGTCATGCTGTTCCTCCTTCTCTGCCTATGCAGATGTAACCCCACAGGGGATTTTTTTATTTTCCGCTTTCTCCGTAGTTTGAAAGCACTCTTGCGGAAGGATCGTTTACGTTGCATCCTTCCCACTCCTTGTTGGGCATCCAATAATCCTTGATCATTTCAGCCTGACCCGGATAGTACTTTTCAAAAATCTCTCTGTAAAGAAGAGATTCCTTTGTGAAAGGCTTTGCGAATCCGTATTTCTCCTTTCTTTCCTCAAACTCTTCGTCCGTATATTTCTTTTCTGCATATTCCTTCAGATAATCAACCATGGAATGTCCCACAGCATCCGAGAATGCGGCTTTTTCACGCCACAGTATTCCGTCGGGAAGATAATCCAGACCCTCAAATGCATGTCTTAACAGGTATTTGCCCTTGTTGTATCTGTTCATTTTCATTTCCGGATCAAGACTCATCACATACCTTACAAAGTCCAGATCCCCAAAAGGAACTCTTGCTTCCAGAGAGTTTACGGATATGCATCTGTCTGCCCTAAGGACATCGTACATATGCAGTTCTCTCACTCTCTTTTCCGCTTCCTTCTGAAAAGCTTCGGCGGAGGGAGCAAAATCCGTATACTTATATCCAAAGAGCTCATCCGATATCTCTCCGGTCAGGATAACTCTGATATCAGACTCTTCATGTATGGCCTTGCACACCAGATACATGCCCATGCTTGCTCTGATGGTTGTAATGTCCCAGGTGCCCAGAAGCTCAATGACCTTTTCCAAAGAAGAGATAACCTCCTCCGAGGTCATATACACTTCCGTATGGTCTGCACCAATGTATTCCGCAACCTGCCTTGCATATTTCAGATCTATGGCATCCTCGCTCATTCCTATGGCAAAGGTTCTTATCGGCGTCTTTAACGCCTTTGCCGCCACCGCACACACCAGCGAAGAATCAAGACCTCCGGAAAGAAGAAAGCCCACCTTTGAGTCCGAAACAAGACGTTTTTGAATTCCCTTTTCCAGTTTCTCCCTTATCTTTTTGCAGGCGGTCTCAAGATCGTCCTTCACAGGCTCTTCCACCTTTGCAATATCCGTGTACGGGATGAACACTCCTCTTTTGTAATAGCAGCCGGGCGGAAAGGGCAGGATCCTTTGAACGATACCCACGAGATTTTTGGGTTCGCTCGCCATAACGATCACTCCCTTTTCGTCATAGCCGTAATAAAGAGGTCTTATGCCTATCGGGTCTCTTGCGGCAATGTATTCACCGTCCGTTGCATCAAAGATTATCATTGCAAATTCCGCATCGAGCTTAGCGAACATGTCCGTTCCGTACTCTTTGTACATGGGAAGGATGATCTCACAGTCGCTGTCGCTTTTAAATTCATAGCCTAAATTGAAGAGCTTTTCTCTCTCACTTTCAAAGCCATAGAGTTCGCCGTTACAGACAACGTAGTTTCCGTCAAGTTCAAAAGGCTGCATTCCTTCCGGGGTAAGCCCCATGATCGAAAGCCTTCTAAACCCAAGAAGCCCGTTGCCCGTGTTGATGATACGACAGTCATCCGGTCCTCTGGATACGGTCTTTTCAAATCCTTCTTCAAATTTTGCGAGATCGGCTGTTTCGCCGCAATAGCCCATAATAGAACACATAAGTCAATCCTCTTTTGCTGTTATTTATTCAACGTCCTGAAGAGCATCATAACCCTCTTCACCCGTACGTACCTTTACAACATTCTCAACATCGTAAACAAAGATCTTGCCGTCTCCGATATGTCCTGTGTAAAGCACCTTCTTTGCGGTCTCTATAACATCCCTTACAGGGATCGCAGAAACCACTATATCCACCTGAACCTTCGGTCTCAGGTCTGTCTCCACCGCAACGCCTCTGTAAAACTCGGTCTGTCCTTTTTGCATACCGTATCCCATTACGTGGGAAACTGTCATACCGGTAATGCCGAGCTTGTTCATTGCCGCCTTCAGAGCATAGAGCTTCTCCTCCTTAAACACGATCTCAACCTTTGTAAACTTGGGACCGTCGGAGCTGAACGTAGGCTGTCTCTTTACCTCTACGGCTTCAGCTACCGGAGTGGTACCCGTTACAGCAACGGGAAGTTCCGTGTTACCGAAATCGGAATACTTGTCGACTGAGGGCATAAAGTCCGCATAGGCACTGGGAAGTCCGTGTTCACTGATGTCAAGGCCCATAAGTTCATCCGCGGCATCAGCACGAAGGAAGTTTAATTTCTTTAAGATTGCAAAGAATATGCCCATGGTTACCGCAGCCCATGCAGCTACGGTTACAAAACCGATTGCCTGTATTCCAAGCTGAGTAAATTCGCCTGTATAGAAAAGTCCGTTGAGTCCTGCGGGAGCGTCGGGATTTGCAAGAAGTCCGACTGCGATCGTTCCCCATATGCCGTTTGCGCAATGCACGCCTACAGCACCTACGGGATCATCGATGTGAAGCTTAAGGTCAAGCACTTCGACAACGACCACTACCAGGATGCCCGCAACAAGACCTACAACCGAAGCACCGATGGCATCGAAAGCATCACAGCCTGCGGTTACGGCTACAAGACCTGCAAGAGATGCGTTCAAGCACATTGAAACATCGGGTTTTCCGTTTTTGATCCATGTGTAGATCAGGGTTGTTACCGTTGCCACTGCGGGAGCAATGGTTGTGGTAAGGAAAATGGAGGACAGCTCGGAAACCGTTGTTGCAGCAGCTCCGTTGAAGCCGTACCAGCCAAGCCAAAGAATGAATACACCCAAAGCACCGAGAGGGATCGAATGTCCGGGAATGGCATTTACTTTCGTTACTTTGCCCTTCTTGTCGGTTACATACTTACCGATACGGGGTCCGAGAGCGATCGCTCCGATGAGTGCCGCAATACCGCCGACCATATGGATCGCGCAGGAACCTGCATAATCATGGAAACCGATACCGCTGAGCCAGCCGCCGCCCCAGATCCAGTGTGCCTCGATGGGATAGATCAAAAGCGAGATCACAGCTGAATAAATACAATAGGAAGAAAATCTTGTTCTCTCAGCCATGGCACCGGAAACTATCGTCGCCGTCGTAGCACAGAACACCAGGTTGAATACAAAGTAACTGGCATCCGTGAAGCCGTCCGCGGGAGATGCTATGAACTCCTTAAAATGAGTAAAAAGATTAAGATTGGGTTTTCCGATAAGACCGAAGAATGTATCTTCTCCCATCATCAACGTATAGCCGAGGATAGAAAAGACCACCGTTCCTATACAAAAATCCATAAGGTTCTTCATGATAATGTTGCCGGCATTCTTTGCACGGGTAAAGCCCGTTTCAACCATTGCAAAGCCCGCTTGCATCCAGAAAACCAATGCTGCACCGATCAAAAACCAAAATTCAACGCTCATAATTGTCACCTGCTTTCCTTTTTATTATTTTACTTCACCCCAAATAACAGATCCGCATAGGTCGGGAAGGGCCAGTACTTCTTGGCCGTCAAAGTTTCCGCTTTATCGCAGGGTACTCTGACCTGTGTCATTGCAGGGATAAGCATATCCCTGATCAAAGCAGATTCTTCCACTATATCTTCCACCGTCTTTACCTTTGCTATGGCCTGCTCAAGCAACTCGGTATTGTCCGTGATCTCATCCACAAGCCCCGAAAGTTTTTCAACCAGCTCCGTCTCGTATCTGCACTTAAGAACGGGAGAGATGACTTTCTTAGCGGAAGCCGCTTTTGCAAGATCTGCGGTGTATGCCTCTATGGCAGGTGTGATCTCCGTTCTCGCCATTTCTGCCATTGTATTTGCTTCTATCAGAACCGTCTTGCAGTAATTCTCAAGCATAATGTCACGTCTGGATCTCAGTTCGTCCTCAGTGAAAACGCCGAGTCCCGTCAACATCCTTACATTCTTTTCATCCATCAGATGAGGCATGCAATCTGCAGTTGTACGATAGTTTGCAAGGCCTCTCACTTCTGTGGCTTCCTTGATCCATGCATCGTCATAACCGTTTCCGTTGAAGATTATCCTCTTGTGATCCTTGATCGTCTTCCTGATCATCTCGTGCAGAGCGCTCTCAAAATCTTCTGCCTTTTCAAGCCTGTCCGCGTAGATCCTGAGGCTCTCCGCAACCGCCGCATTAAGCATGATGTTTGCACATGCGATGGAGTTTGATGAACCCAGCATACGGAATTCAAATTTATTTCCCGTGAAAGCAAAGGGTGAAGTCCTGTTTCTGTCCGTGGTATCACGGTTGAACTTGGGCAGAACATCCACTCCCAGCTTCATCTGCATCTTCTTTGTTCCGGCATAAGGTCTGTCGTTCTCGATGGCCTCCAGCACCTCATTAAGCTCATCGCCCAGGAACATTGATATAACAGCCGGAGGAGCCTCATTTGCCCCCAGTCTGTGATCGTTGCCTGCCGTAGCCACGGAAAGTCTCAAAAGATCCTGATAATCGTCAACCGCTTTGATAACCGCACAAAGGAACAACAGGAACTGTGCGTTCTCATAGGGTGTGGCTCCGGGCGAAAGAAGATTCTGTCCGCTGTCTGTCGAGATAGACCAGTTATTGTGCTTACCGCTTCCGTTAACTCCAGCGAAGGGCTTTTCGTGAAGCAGGCATACAAGTCCGTGACGGGCAGCCACCTTCTGCATGATCTCCATTGTCAGCTGGTTGTGATCGGTAGCTATGTTAGTTGTGGAATAGATGGGTGCCAGCTCGTGCTGCGCGGGAGCGACCTCATTATGTTCGGTTTTTGCAAGGATACCGAGTTTCCAGAGTTCATCGTTCAGATCCTGCATATATTCCTGTACTCCGGGCTTGATGACTCCGAAGTAATGATCGTCAAGTTCCTGTCCCTTGGGAGGTTTTGCTCCGAAAAGGGTTCTTCCCGTAAATCTTAAGTCGGGACGCTTTTCATACATCTCTTTGGTAACCAGAAAATATTCCTGCTCGGGGCCTACGGAAGAAACAACTCTCTTTGCCGTATCGTTTCCGAAAAGTCTCAATATTCTCAATGCCTGCTTACTGAGCACTTCCATCGAACGAAGCAGCGGTGTCTTTTTGTCCAGCGCATGACCTCCGTAAGAACAGAAAGCGGTGGGTATGCAAAGGGTCTTTCCTTTAATGAAAGCATATGAGGTAGGATCCCAGGCCGTGTATCCTCTTGCTTCAAAGGTTGCTCTCAAGCCTCCGCTGGGGAAGGAAGAAGCATCCGGTTCACCCTTTATAAGTTCTTTTCCCGAGAACTCCATGATCACGCTTCCGTCAGGGGAAGGTGTAATAAAGCTGTCGTGTTTTTCAGCCGTAATTCCGGTAAGAGGCTGGAACCAATGAGTATAATGGGTTGCGCCGTGTTCTACCGCCCAATTCTTCATAGCCTCTGCAACAGCGTTAGCCAAACTGCTGTCGATCTCGCTTCCCTCATCGATGGTCTTGCGAAGGGACGCATATACTTTTGCGGGTAGTTTTGCCCTCATAACTCTGTCGTCAAAGACCAAACTTCCAAAATAATCTGATACTGTACTCATGTTGTCGGCTCCTTTCTTCTTTAAAAGCGACAAAGGCGTCTGTTGTGTCACTCGAACACAAAAGACGCCTTTGTCTTTATCATTCTTTATTCAGGTATAATGCTCTTTCCGGAAAAATAGAAAAAGCGTCTGAGAGTTTTTCTCAGACGCCTTTGTCTTTATGAGTGCGGATTATACGCTTATGTTTTTAAAGTGTCAAGAGGGTAATTGAAAAAATTTTTTTCATCAGATCTTATAAAACTTCTTAACCTCATGATTCAGGCTGTCAACCGTGTTTCCGTTGGCATTTGCTTCTTTTTCGATCTCTTCCACCGCTGCATGAAGTTCATGCATGCCCTCAGTGGTTTTGGACATCGAATTGGCACTGCTCTCCGTAGCCAGACTGATCTCGGATACTCCGTCCGCAAGGGATGCTGCCAGTACCTCCATGTTCTTGGCATTCTTTGAGAAATTAGCCAAAAGGTCATATATTTCGGATATGCCTTTTTCATTTTCAACGGCATTCCCCGCAAACTTGTCATAGTCGGAAATGACAGTGGTGGTTACATACGAAAGTATCTCGTTTGCGTTCTTGACGAGTTCGTGAACCGAATCCAAAACGACCACGTTGGTTTCCTGGATGCTGGTAGCGGTGATCTTAGTGTTCTCCGCCAGTTTCTGTATCTCAGACGCAACAACCGCAAAGCCTCGTCCCGCTTCTCCCGCTCTCGCCGCCTCGATGGAAGCGTTCAGCGCAAGGAGGTTGGTCTGAGACGAGATGGAAAGGATGTTGTCCGTGAGTTCCCTGATCTTCTCAACCGATGAACTCTTTTTGATGGATTCCTCGATGCGGACACTGATGTCATCAATGATCTCCTTGGTGTGAAGCTTACTGGAAACAGATGATTCTTTCTCTTCTCCCGCTATCTTTAAAAGCTCGTTTACACGGTTCGAGTTGCTGTCGGAATCCTCTCTGATGTCGCATGCCACCTCACGTATCTCGGCTGAGGAAACATTAATGTTCTGCAGTGTAGCACTGATCTCCTGCATATTTGTCGTAACATCGCTAAGACCGTCAAGCACGACAGCTGAATTTTTCTCGCAGTCGGCTATATTCTCATTGATCCTGAGTGTTGCCTTCCGGATATCTCCCGATCCGTCCTTGATCGATCTGATAACATTTTGAAGCTGCTCCATAAAGGAGTTTATCCCGATGGCGATCTTTCCGACCTCGTCAACATACAGATGATCCAAACGTACGGTCAGATCCCCCTTTCCTTCCTTCAGATCGTCTATGATCTTTCCTATCCTCGTCTGCATCTTTTCCAAAGGACGTAAAACCGTGAAGAGACATACATAGATCGCGCCGAGCATGGCTATGAGAAAAACAATCCCCATAACAACTGTAATGCCCATCGCACGCTTAACTCTGTTTTCGATCAGCTTGGTCTCCTGAGCAACAAGGGAATTCATCGTTTCGCCGAAGGCCTTCTCGTTGCTCTCCATTTTATTGATCTGATTGTTAAGCTTGGCGTATTGAATGTTAATATCGGTTCTTTCCCCGCCTTTTATGGAATCTGCCAGCTTTTGCGCCTGAGCTGCATAGGTTTGAAGGTTCTCATAATAAGGTGCAAAGGCTTCGGTAAGTACGGTATTCTTCTCGGCCTTCGAGAACTGTTCCACCTCATTATTGATATTTGAGATATTATCATTTAAAGTCTTAACAGCCGAATAACTGTTCTCAATACTTTTTGCCGTATCATTTCCGGTCAGGAATCTCAATGCGGCATTTTCAATGGCTGATCTCTGCTTCTCAATTTCGATCTGCAGGGTTTTGATCGTAACAGTGTGCTCCGCCAATAAAGCCGCAGAATTTTCAACCTGCACATTGGTAAAAGCACTCATTCCCACATTTACCGCAAAAACTACAAACAACGCCCCAAGCACCGTCAGTATCCTAAATTTTACAGAATGCTTCATAACACTTCTCCTCCCTTAGTTTATTGAAATTATATCACATGCTTTCTAAAAAATGTAACACCTCTTTCAAAGTTGTATAATTTTCGGAAGTTCTTGACAAAATTTAAGAATAGTTCCAAAACGCACACTTGACAAAAGTTTCCTTTAGTCCTATAATGCGCTCCAATGAGCAAGGGCGTTCATGAACCTGCGGATAGTATCCGTGAGTTCACGAGCGCCCTTTTTGTTCTGCGATCAAAGGTAAATTCAAAGGAGTAGGTCATGAAAAAAGAAGGTGAAGTACGCATCCCCTCAGGTTGTGCCATAGCGGCGGTAATTTCCAAAGAGGGTCACAAAATGTCCGGTGAGATCATCACCAATGCAATGAAACCCATGCACGACAGAAGCAACGGTCTGGGCGGCGGCTTTGCGGCATACGGTATTTACCCTTCGTACAAGGAATTCTATGCACTGCATCTGTTCTTTGACAGCCGGGCAACCCGCAAAGAATGTGAGGCGTTCCTGAAGGAGTATTTTGAGATCGTTCAATCCGAGATCATCCCCACCCGGAAGATCCCCGAAATAACCGACGAACCAATAATCTGGAGATACTTCGTTGCGCCTTTAAAATCTATGCTTTTCAACCTTCAACAGGATGAAAAAGAATATGTTGCCCGCATTACAATGAAAATAAACACGGATATGAAGGGTGCATATGTCTTTTCAAGCGGCAAGAACATGGGTGCCTTCAAGGCGGTGGGTTTCCCCGAGGATGTCGGACATTTCTATAAGCTCGAGGAATACGAGGGTTATTCCTGGACGGCTCACGGAAGATATCCCACCAACACTCCCGGCTGGTGGGGCGGCGCACATCCCTTCACTCTGCTGGATTACTCCATCGTTCACAACGGTGAGATCTCATCCTACGATGCAAATCGCCGTTTTATAGAAATGTTTGGTTATAAATGTAATCTTTTGACCGACACGGAAGTCATTACCTATATCATGGATTATCTTGTCAGGGTGCAGGGGCTCACTCTCACGGAAGCTGCCGATGTTATAGCCGCTCCCTTCTGGAGCACCATTGCCCGTGAGAAGGATGAGGCACGCAAGCAGAGGCTCACCTATCTGAGGACCGTATTCCCGAGTCTTTTGATCACAGGTCCCTTCTCGATCATCCTTGGCTACACCGGAGGCATCATGGCTTTAAACGACCGTTTGAAGCTGCGTTCCATGGTGGTGGGCGAAAAGGCCGATCGCATATACATTGCAAGCGAAGAAGCTTCCATCCGTACAATGGAACCCGATGCAGAAAACATATGGTCTCCCGCCGGTGGCGAACCTGTGATCGTAAACGTAAAGGAAGGTGCATTCTAATGAGCATGGAATTTATATATCCGGAATTTGAAGTCATCCGAAACGAAAACAGATGCACAAACTGCCGCATCTGTGAAAAGCAATGTTCCAACGGTGTTCACACCTATGATCCGGGAAAAAAGATCATGATAAGCGACGATTCCAAATGTGTTGATTGCCAGCGTTGTGTATCCTTCTGTCCCACAAAGGCTCTTAAGATCGTAAAGAGCAACAACACCTTCAAAGAAAACGCAAACTGGTCGGACAGCACCATAAACGAGGTATTCAAACAGGCAACGGGCGGCGGAGTTCTTCTTTCCTCAATGGGAAATCCCACCACTCTTCCCGTCTATTGGGATAAGATACTGATCAATGCCTCACAGGTTACAAATCCTCCCATCGATCCCTTGAGAGAACCTATGGAAACCAGGGTTTCGCTTGGCAAGAAACCCGAAAAGATCAAAAGAGACGAGAACGGGCAGATCATATGCGATCTTTCTCCCCAGATCGAGCTCTCGATGCCCGTGATGTTTTCAGCCATGAGCTACGGCTCAATCAGCTACAATGCCCATGCGGCTCTTGCCAAAGCAGCAACAGACCTGGGCATACTCTACAACACCGGTGAAGGCGGACTTCATGAGGATTTCTACCGCTACGGTCCCAACACCATAGTTCAGGTCGCCAGCGGACGTTTCGGTGTTCACGAGGACTACCTCGAAGCAGGCGCCGCCATTGAGATCAAGATGGGCCAGGGAGCAAAGCCCGGTATAGGCGGTCATCTTCCCGGTGCCAAAATTGTCGGAGACGTTTCAAAAACAAGGATGATACCCGAGGGCTCGGATGCCATTTCCCCCGCGCCTCACCATGACATATATTCCATCGAGGATCTTCGTCAGCTGGTCTTTTCCTTAAAGGAAGCCACCGACTACAAAAAGCCCGTGATCGTAAAAGTCGCTGCGGTACACAATATAGCGGCCATCGCGGGAGGCATAGCCCGAAGCGGAGCTGACATCATAGCGATCGATGGCTTCCGCGGAGGCACCGGTGCGGCTCCCACAAGAATAAGGGACAATGTGGGCATACCCATTGAACTTGCATTGGCTTCCGTTGACCGCCGTCTTCGCGAAGAGGGTATCAGGAACAATGTTTCTCTCGTAGTCGGAGGTTCCATCAGAAACTCCGCAGATGTGATAAAAGCCATTGCCCTGGGCGCAGACGCCTGCTACGTGGCAACCGCCGCTCTGCTCGCAATGGGCTGTCATCTCTGTCGTTCCTGTCAGACAGGCAGATGTAACTGGGGCATAGCCACTCAGCGCCCGGATCTTGTGAGCCGCCTCGATCCCGAAGTCGCGAGCCGCAGACTTGAAAACCTCATTACCGCATGGCGGAATGAGATCATGGAAATGATGGGCGGAATGGGCATAAATTCCATAGAAGCCCTTCGCGGAAACCGTCTCATGCTCCGCGGTATAGGACTCAACAGCAAAGAGCTGGAGATCTTGGGAATTGGACATGCGGGTGAATGAAAAATATTGCAAATTTAATCCACATATGTAAAAATAATCGGAGGTAACATATGAAAATACACGCGGAGGATTTAGATCCCAAAGCCATAAACGATGCCATAAAAAGCTCGGACGGCGCATGTACCGTCGAAGGTTGCTGCGGTCAGCGTTTCATAGGCGCAGGCATGTCGGACAGATCCATCGAGATCCACGGAATTCCCGGGAATGCGCTGGGTGCCTATCTTAACGGTGCCTGCATCACTGTTTGCGGAAATTCCCAGGATGCGGTAGGGGACACCATGAATGCGGGAAAGATCGTGATACACGGCAATATAGGCGACGCGGCAGGCTATGCCATGAGAGGCGGCAAGATCTTTGTTAAAGGAAACGCAGGCTATCGCGCGGGCATTCATATGAAAGCCTACAAGGAAAAGATCCCGGTCATGGTGATCGGTGGTCGTGCAGGCAGCTTCCTCGGAGAATATCAGGCGGGAGGTATCATCATCGTTTTGAATCTCTCCGAACCCGATAAAAAGATCGTCGGAAACTTCCCCTGTACAGGTATGCACGGCGGAAAAATGTTTCTGCGGTCGGATTGTAAGGACATTGTCTTTCCCGACAGAGTGACCGCTACACGTGCCACCGAAACCGACAAGAACGAGATAAGGGCCTACCTTGAAGAGTTTTGCGGGTACTTTGACCGCAATGCGGATGATATCCTGTCGGAGGAGTTCACCGTGATCGAGCCCGACAGCAACAACCCGTACAGACAGATGTATGTGGCTAATTGAACAGCTATCGCTTTTGCATTGAGCCATTATTAAGTGGAGGGAATATAAACATGAAATATTCAAAGGATGAGATCTTACAATTTATGGAAGAGGAAGACGTTAAGTTTATCCGACTTGCATTTTGCGATGTTTTCGGCCGTCAAAAAAACATTTCCATCATGCCCAGTGAACTCCCGCGTGCTTTTGAACAGGGAATAGTCTTTGATGCCTCATCTATCATGGGGTTCGGGGACGAAACACACAGCGACCTTATGCTCCATCCGGAGGCAGACACCTTAGTACCTCTGCCCTGGCGTCCGGAGCACGGCCGGGTTGTGCAGATGTTTTCTTCCATAACCTATCCCGACGGCACTCCTTTTGAGTGCGATACACGCCATCTCCTGAAAGAAGCCGTAAAAGATGCAACCGATGCGGGTCTCCGCTTTACCTTCGGTGCAGAGATGGAATTCTATCTCTTCCTTCTTGACGAATTCGGCAAAAAAACTTTGATCCCTTCCGATGAAGCGGGTTATATGGACATCGCCCCCGATGACCACGGAGAAAATGTTCGGCGTGAGATATGCCTGACATTGGAAAAAATGAGCATACATCCCGAAAGCTCTCATCATGAGGAGGGTCCCGGACAGAGCGAAATAGATTTCCGTTACTCGGATCCCCTCATGGCCGCGGATAATGCACAGACATTCCAGCGTGTTGTTAAGACAGTAGCCGACAGAAACGGACTTTGCGCAGACTTTTCGCCCAAACCGCTTAAGGATATGCCCGGAAACGGCTTCCACATCAATATGTCTGTTTATCCGTTTGATGAAAATAACAACTTTCAATATATGATCGCGGGAATAATGAAGCACATCAAGGCCATGACATTATTCCTGAATCCAACGGAACAATCTTATACAAGACTCGGCAACAATAAGGCTCCGGGTTACATTACCCAGTCTGCCGAAAACCGTTCGCAGCTCATCCGTATACCCGCCGCAGTCGGAGAATACCGTCGTGCAGAGCTGCGTTCCCCCGATCCCTGTGCCAATCCCTATCTCGCGTTTGCACTCCTGATCTGGGCAGGTCTTGACGGGATCAGAAGCAAACAGCTTCCGCCCGAGCCCGCAAATGTCAATCTTTACACTGCTCCCGAGGAGGTACTCGGGAAATATGAAAAACTTCCCGGCTGCTATCAGGAAGCCTGCAAGACGGCTTTGCAGGCAGAGTTTATCAGATCGCATATCCCGTCAGCGATCCTGGATATATACAGCAAGCTCAAAGATTGAACTATATTTAAAAATTTTTCCCGAAGGGACGATTCCGTATGGGTCTTAAAGAGCGCATTTACAGCGTCCTCGTTGTTTCGTCGACAGAAAAATTGAATACAGCGCTTTCCTCTCTTCTTTTGGAGTGTTCTTATCGCCCCGTTCGCTTTGTGTCTGATATCAGCTCTGCAAAAAGGATCTGGAGCGAAAGCAGTTACGACTTTATCATCATCAACTCCCCTCTTCCGGACGATGCGGGTGTCCGCTTTGCCATAGATGCCGCCGCCTCAAAGGGAACGGTTGTTTTGCTTTTACTTCGCCCCGACGTTTATTATGAAACGCGTGAGCGGGTTGTGGAACATGGTGTTTTCACCCTTGCAAAGCCCCTCTCCCGCCCTGTTATACTCAGCGCCCTCGATTGGCTGGAAAGTGCCAGAGAGCGACTGAAACGTCTCGACCTCAAAACCCTTTCCGTCGAAGAAAAGATGGAGCAGATACGTACCGTCAACCGAGCCAAGTGGCTTCTGATCTCCGAGTTAAGTATGGAGGAGCCTGAAGCCCACCGTTACATCGAAAAGCAGGCCATGGACCGCGGTCTTTCAAAACGCGCCGTTGCCGAAGAAATTATAAAAACCTACGGCTGATGAACCCCGGGGACGGGGTTGTGGTGTCATTTTTAAAGGTAGAAATATGTGTGGAATATGCGGATTTACCGGAAAAATAGAGGATAGGGAAGAAATTCTCGAAAAAATGATGAACAGGATCATCCATCGTGGTCCGGACAGTGCGGGGAAACACATCTCCGAAGGGATCGCCATGGGTTTCAGACGCCTTGCCATCATAGACCTGAACAATGGCGACCAGCCCATGTACAATGAAGGCAAAACGCTGGTCGTGACCTTTAACGGTGAGATATATAACTACAAAGAACTCAGATGTGACCTTGAAGCCAAAGGTCACATCTTTTCAAATAACGCGGATACGGAGGTGCTTCTCCACGGTTACGAGGAATACGGCACTTCTCTTGTTACCATGCTCCGCGGAATGTTCACCTTCGTGCTCTGGGATCTGAAGTCCAAAACCCTTTTCGGAGCCAGAGATCACTTCGGCATCAAGCCCTTTTACTATACCCTTCTCGGCAGCGACCTGGCCTACGGCTCTGAGATAAAGTCCATCCTTGAGCATCCTGCCTATAAAAAAGAGGTGAACCCCGAGGCTCTGGAAAACTATCTCACTTTTCAATACTCCGTTCTTCCCGAGACCTTCTTTAAAGGCATATACAAACTGAATGCGGGCCACTATTTTGTTTTTAAAGACGGCGAAATGCAGATCACCCGTTATTTTGATCCCACCTTTGCTCCGAATGAAACACTTGATCATGAAAAGACGGTCGACAAAATAGACGAGACTCTTCAGGAGTCTGTGAAGGCCCATATGATAGCAGACGTGGAAGTCGGTTCTTTCCTGTCGTCGGGCGTGGATTCAAGCTATGTTGCGGCCTCCTTCCACGGCGACAAGACCTTTACGGTAGGCTTTGATTATGAAAAATACAATGAGATCGACTATGCCAAGTCCCTTTCCTCAAAGGTGGGCATAGACAATTACAGCCGCCTGATCACTACAGACGAATACTGGGATGTGCTGCCAAAGATCCAGTACCATATGGATGAACCCCTGGCAGATCCTTCCGCAGTGGCGCTCTACTTTGTGTCGGAAACGGCTGCAAAGCATGTTAAGGTAGCCCTTTCCGGAGAAGGTGCGGATGAATTCTTCGGAGGCTACAACATCTATCACGAGCCCTTTTCCCTTTCCGGCTATCAAAAACTGCCATTGGGGTTAAGACGCGGTCTTGCAAAGATCGCCAAGGCTATGCCCGTAAACTTCAAGGGCAAGAACTTCCTGATCCGCGGAAGCAAGTCGGTGGAGGAACGCTTTATAGGAAATGCCTTCATCTTCACCGAGGAGGAAAGGGCGAAGATCCTTAAAGCTCCCACAGGAAAATATGACCACAAGGACCTTACGGCTCCCTTTTACAAAAAGCAGGAAAACTCGGATGATGTCACTAAGATGCAATACATCGACACCAACTTCTGGCTCATAGGAGACATTCTTCTCAAGGCAGACAAGATGAGCATGGCAAATTCCCTGGAGGTGCGTGTGCCGTTCCTGGACCGCAAGGTGTTTGAACTTGCCCGCACTCTCCCCACCCGTTTCAAGGTGAATGACAGAAACACCAAAGTAGCCATGCGCGCTGCCGCCCATCGTCATCTCCCCGATGTCGTGGCTGAGAAAAAGAAGCTGGGCTTCCCCGTCCCCATCCGTATCTGGCTCAAAGAGGACAAATACTACGGCATAATAAAAGCCGCCTTTACAAGCAAGGCGGCAGAGAAGTTCTTTAATACTTCCGAAATAGTCCGGCTTCTGGATGATCATCGCTCAAGTAAAGCCGATAACAGCCGGAAGGTCTGGACTGTATATATGTTTTTGGTGTGGTACGCTAAATTTTTTCAAACTTAAGGAATTTGGTCCCTTTGAATGAGAGATTTCCCTTCTCCCCTTCGATAATACCGTCGGCTTTTTTGAAAGGTACCCTCAGTTCCAGTATGTCACCGCTTTCGGCTTTAAACGTCACAGGAAGCTTTCTGTTGTTTCCCTCAAAGTCCGTTCCCTTTGCCAGCACGGTGACTGCCATAGTAAACTCCGTAGAAGGTTTGCTGATGCGAACTCCGGAAATAGCTTTTGCAAGTAATACCATTAATGCCAATAATCCTATAAAGAGAAAAATAAAAAATATGGTTGCAAACATGGCGTTGATCCCCCAAAAAATATTTTTGCATCTTTATTAAGATACCATTATAATTACATCTTTTCAACCGCCATTTTTCCGAAATAAGGGGATTTAACTCTCTCTCTGCCTTACCTCCTCATTCAAGCATATCCCAAAACAACTCATCCAGAGTTTTGTTTAAGACCTTGCAGATGGCAATGCAAAGATTAATTGTAGGGTTGTAATCACCTTTTTCAATTGCATTTATGGTTTGTCGGGAGACCTTCACCTTGTCCGCCAATTCCTGCTGAGACATGTCCAAAGCAGCTCTGGCGGCTTTTAATTTAAGGTTTTTCATTTCATTCCTCCGCGCTTCTTTTAATCTTGCTCATCCGCCTCGCTCCTTTTGTCCTGAACGCGCTTAATGATCACGACAGCTATCAGTATCGCCATGGCAATACCCGCCAAAAGGCCACCGCACCCGAAAAAGGTGATCATTCCGTCCTTAACGGCATCACCGTTAATGACATGATATATACCGATCACGATATCCATTACAGTCAGAACTATATAAAAACCGAAAAGGAAACTGCGATTATCATCCGGCCGAAAATAAGCGTCCTTAAGGATCGCATATATTGCATAGACAAGCACCGATATCAATATGCCCACAAGTATCAGAGTCATATTATCCACAGGCATTTTGAACGATCCGACGAAATCTGCCGCGGCGTAGCATACCTCCAACAATACCATATATATGAGCATTGTAATAAAAGCGTACTTATATGCCTTTCCCCGATTAACAATCTGGCGCTCGTCGTACACTTGAGAGCACGCCTCTCCCTTTCTGCTCACATTTAAAATGATGACTGTCAGCAAAATGCCCACGATCATAGCGCCTATCAGCATGGCCAGAGTAAACTGTTGCCCGCTTTCTCTGACAGAAACGGTATACTTCATGAATGCAGTCCCGTCCTTGTAGAAATCGGAAGCAACGGGATTAACCGTTTCCTCATCATCCAATCCATGCTGCTTTGCGAAGGCATCAAAGGCTTCGGGGCTTGCTAAAAACTCAATATTGAATCTATATTTTCCCTTGCTCAGTTTTTTGGGCAGCGTCTCGATCCGTGCCAAAGAGCCTGTTCCGCTAAAGATCTCATTCCCGTTGCCGTCCGTGACGAATATGCCTGTAATAAACGAAGGTTCTTCATTGTCCATCCAATCCATGATCATCACATATTCACCGCTTTTATTGACGGTTATCGTCGGCTGAAGTTTTCCCCTGAGTGCAACCCCGTCTTCTATTTCCACCATCACAGTGGTATTGGTCGAGTAATTGTGCCTCGGAAAGAAGTACAAAACAACCGATAACACAAACATGATTCCCATAACACAGGCTAAAACGATCTTGTTTTTCTTAGACATTTGCCATATCTCCTTCTTGATCTGTTTCCGGCGAGTTTTCTTTTCCGACAATCCCAAATCTTACTCCGACAAAAGCCGCAACGCATCCCAATACAATAAACAGTATAATGGGCGGGAAATTTATCGGAACAAGCATACCGATAAAGTTGTTTATCATGTGACAGCATATGCAGGGTATCACAGAGTTATACCTGTAAGCCACGTATCCCCAGAAAAGTCCCATGGGAATTACATATATTCCCTGAATGATATTCAAATGCATCACACTGAAAATGATCGTGCTTATGAGAATACAACCGACAATACCGAACGCTCTCTTGGAACGCTTGAATATTATGCCGCGCATTATCAGTTCCTCGGTGATCGGAGCAAGGATGACAGCAGAGATCAGACCAATGATCTGCGTGCCGTCTCCCAGAGCCATGTTCAGCACGTTGTTGACATTTTCCGCCGTCTTAGGCATCAATAACGTGCTGATCGAAGACAACGTTCCTGCCAATCCCCAGGCCGCAATCGCACCCGTAAGGATGAACACCGCATCGGGCCATCCCTTAAAGTTTTCTTTAAGAGTTCTGTTTCCGGCAGTTCCTTTTTCCTTCTTAACATAACCGAAATAGTACCATATGCCTGCTACCACAAAGGTAATAATGCTTGCCGCAAATTGCAGATACATTATAATGGGCGTCGTGGTCACAAACTCGTTATACGCCTCGGTGTATTCCTTCGTATTTGCACCGTATTGATTCACCAACTGAACGGACTTCGGTATTACTCCCACAAACGAGACCACTGCCTGGATCAATAAGCACGCAGCCATGACCCATATGCAGAACAGTACGGTCTTTACCTTCCCGCTTCCTGCGACATTCACACTTTTAGTTGCTACAGTTTCATTTATTTCATTCATAACTCTACCTCCCTTAGGTGAGATCACTATAACATCTGTTTTACATTTTGTCAACTATATTTTACAAAATGTAAAACATTATCTTCTGACGGGCTTTTAATATCTGCCCCCGATTGTTTACAAACCAAATAACAAGGTGTATCCTAGTACAGCGGTTTTAAAATAAATGGACTAATGCGCAGAATGCTTGCTCGAATGCTCGTGCGTGAAAACGCAGGTGTAGCGGGCTACTCCGAGGCTTTCATGTACGGGCAGTCGAGTAAACAGGCAAGCATTGGGTCCAGTTATTTAATAACCGATGTACTATACCCATTAAAAATATGAGGATATGCATATGAACAAACAACTCGAACTGTTTCTGACCTTTGCCAAGATCGGAGGGTTTACCTTCGGCGGCGGATATGCCATGATACCGCTGATCCAACGGGAAGTTGCAGAGAACAAAAAATGGATAACAAACGAAGATCTTCTTGATGTGATCGCCATCGCAGAATCCACCCCGGGCCCCATTGCGATTAATGCGGCAACCTTCATAGGAAATCGTGTGGCGGGCGTTACAGGAGCCATATGTGCGACGCTCGGTGTAGTGATGCCTTCTTTTATAGTAATAATTGCGATCTCCTATGTTTTCGAGGCCTTCAAGCATCTGAAAGCCGTGGAATACGCCTTTTGGGGCATACGTGTCGGCGTCACTGCTCTGATACTTAAAGCGCTTTGGACAATGTTTAAGCAATGCAAAAAGGATTGGCTAAGCCTTTGCCTTATGGTGCTTGCCTTTGCTGCCGTCGTGTTTTTTAAGATCAATGCGATCTTTGTGATCATCGCCTGCGCGGTAATAGGAATTGTTTCGTTTCAGATAAGGAGGGTTAAAAGATGATCTTTTTAGAATTGTTTTGGACCTTCTTTAAGATAGGGCTTTTTACATTCGGAGGCGGATATGCCATGCTGCCCCTGATAGAGAGCGAAGTGATCGGTCATGAATGGGCCACTACGGAAGAGATCGTTGACTTCATCGCCATTAGCGAAAGCACTCCGGGACCTTTCGCCATCAACATCTCCACCTTTATAGGCCGCACTGTGGCGGGCATTCCCGGCTCCCTTTGCTCGACCTTCGGAGTGGTGTTACCGTCTTTTATAGTTATACTGATCGTTTCGAAATTCTTTGCAAAATTCAGGGAAAGCAATGCGGTTAAAGGTGCCATGACAGGACTTCGCCCCACAGTAGTGGGTCTCATTGCTTCGGCTCTCCTAAGTGTGGGGCAAAATGTCTTTGTTCCGGCAAACGGGTTTGCCGAAAGCTTTGAATCTGTCAGAAATACTTTACCTTTCATTATCAGTGCAGCGCTTTTTGCAGCCTGCGTTGTGCTGGCTTTCAAGAAAAAGCACCCAATACTGATCATATGCCTGTCAGCGACTGTAGGTATCGTTACCGGATATGCGCTGGGTCTGTGACGATAAGGCTTACTTTACCATCATCTTGTAGATCTTTGTGCAGTCTTCGGCAGTGAGCTTAACAAAGCCGTAAATATTGCCGTCCCTGCCATCGCCGTTGCAAAGCACGTCCACAAGCTTCGGGATGTCTTCCTCTTTTGCACCGAGTTCGGCAAAAGTTGTGGGCATTCCGATGCTTCTCAAGAAGCGCTCGAACATGTCTATGCCTTCATAAACCGGACCGCTCCTGGGATTGGGCTTAACGCCGCCCAGCTCTCTGTAGTCGACCCCCGCATCCTCCAGCGATTTTTTTACTCTGTCCAAAAGTCCGCTTCTTACAACACTTCCTCCACCGTAATGGATAAGGACTTTGCTGCCGCCAAACTGCTTGACGTAGGTTCCTGCTTCATTCTCGGTGTCTTTTCCGAATGCAAAAAATGTAGGGGAATAAAATGTAAAGTTGTTCATGGCATCTCCTTTTCTTAAAATGCATATAGTTAACGTGTTCTATTTCCAGCCGAAATGATACCTTGGGGACGGGGTTATGGTGTCAATTTTTGACACCATAACCCCGTCCCCAAGGTATCATTTCGGGTAGGGTTTGTCAACGAAGCAAGTTGGTCAGTTTTGACGGATTATTGTTATTTTTATCCCATAAATTTTGGAATAAAATAAAAGTCTTGTAAAAATCTTAATTAGCGTTAAAATACTATGGCACTTACTAAAACATTTTTAGGCAGGTTTTTTTATGAATGATATGACGGAAGGAAAGATTTCCAAGAATATAGTCTTGTTTGCGCTTCCCGTATTTTTGGGGCAGCTGCTTCAACAGCTTTATAATATAGTGGACTCCATCGTTGTGGGGCGCGTGGTCGGCAGTGAGGCTCTGGCAGCTGTCAGCTCGTCGGGCAGCCTTATTTTTCTGATGGTGGGCTTTGTGCAGGGACTCTTTATAGGCGCCGGTGTCATAATCGGCAAGCGTTTTGGTGCCAAAGACTACGAAAAGGTCCGTATAGCGGTTCATACTGCTGTAGCCTTTGCTTTTATTGCCGGGATCATCCTTTCGATCATAGGCATATTCACCACGCCTACACTTCTTCGCCTTATGAAGACTCCCGATGAAGTCATGCCCAGCTCCGTGGCTTACTTCAGGGTCTACTTTTTCGGCGGTCTTTTCATTGTAATGTATAATGCCTGCTGCGGCGTTTTCCAGGCTATGGGAGATTCCAGACACCCCCTCTACTATCTGATGGCAAGTGCCGGAACAAACATAATTCTTGACCTCATCTTTGT
This sequence comes from Lachnospiraceae bacterium, assembly GCA_016291655.1. Taxonomy (GTDB): domain Bacteria; phylum Bacillota; class Clostridia; order Lachnospirales; family Lachnospiraceae; genus RGIG3528. The sequence continues at coordinate 52,697 of JAEEYF010000060.1, forward strand.
GGCAGGTTTTAAACTCGGGGTACAGGGTGCCGCGACTGCCACAGTAATTTCTCAATTTTTGGCGGCAAGTCTGGCCTTTTTCAAGCTCACCCGTGTAAACGGAGCTCACAGGCTTAGCATCAAGGACATAAAAATAGCTCCCGACACTCTTAAACAGGAGCTTTCCTTAGGTTTACCCACCGGTGTTCAGAATTCGGTCATAGCCATTGCCAACGTAATAGTCCAATCCAATATAAATGCTTTCGGAGACATAGCAATGGCCGGCTGCGGAAGCTACTTTAAACTTGAGGGCTTTGCTTTCCTGCCCATCACAGCCTTCAGCGCCGCTCTCACCAACTTCATCAGCCAGAATCTCGGCGCAAAAAAATTCGATCGTGTAAAGATCGGAGCACGGTTCGGTATATTCATGGGCGTGGGGATTGCAGAAGTCATAGGTGTACTTTTCTACATCTTTTCTCCCGTTCTTCTCACCATGTTTTCGGATGAACCCGATGTACTTGCTTACGGCATTTCTCAAGCCCGCACGGAAACACTGTTTTACTTTCTCCTTGCCCTTTCTCATTGTATGGCCGGCATATTGCGTGGAGCGGGAAAAACCAAAGTGCCCATGTTTGTAATGCTTGCCTGCTGGTGCCTGATAAGGATCACCTACATTACCGTCGCGGTACGGCTTTTCCCCGTGATCACAACGGTATTCAAGGCATATCCTCTGACCTGGAGTCTGAGTTCTATCCTCTTCGTGATCTACTATTTCAAAGCGGATTGGATACACTCCTTTGAAGGAAAAACAGCCTGATAAATCCGTCTCCCCTCCTAAATAAAATTATTGACAAACGATAATTTTCGTGTATACTAATTATCGTAAAACAATAATTTCTCGTAAGGGGGTAATTTATGAAACACACAAAATACATCACAGTTCTTATCTTGACCGCAATACTGTCGGTGGTCCTCGGAATTTTTTCCGAAAAACTTCCGGACATCTTTCCGGCAGTCATTGCTTTTCCGTTCGGATACATTGCCAAGGGTCTCGGCGCTCTTTCAGGCCTGGGCAATGTCGGAAACGGTCTTGCGATCGCTCTCTGGTTTTCCATATCGGCAATACCGGCATTGATCGCTCTAAAATATCCCAATCTTAAAGATCGGAAAACTTTACCCGAAAGGATAACGCTGTTTGTTCTGACGGCGGCAATGCTTTTTACCTTTTATGTGTATAACAATATTTCCTTATTCTCTAATGCAGATGCGCTTGATGGTTTCATGCACTCCTTCAAGGATTTCGTCGCTTTCTTTCCTCTTTGGTCATTGGTACTCTTATACTTCACCTTCCTTCTTGTGCGCCTGTTTCGTTCGAATAACAAGACACTGCTTTGGAATTGTTTAAAGTATATGATCTATATCCTTGGCGTTATCTTTGTCATCGGGGCAGGTTTAAATCTCACAGAAATGATCAAGGTCTTTATGGCGGAAGAGGTCATTGCGGATACGGTAGTTTCCTCTCTTCTTCTGACACTTCCCGAAATCGCAGCATATGTTTTTAATACGTTGATCGCTTTAAGCGCTATCGATCTCATCAATATCATAAATACAGAAACTCAGGAAGGTCTGTCCAAATGTTCCGCAAAGCTGTGTAAGTTTTCCGGACGCGCCCTGATCCTGATTGCGATCATGACAGCACTTTCCAATCTCCTGCAACTTATCCTTATGCGATTTTTATCAAACATATCAATGACGATCAATCTACCCATCGAAAACATAGCTTTTGTTCTGGCAGTCTTTGTATTCTCCGGGATACTTGTGGAAAACAAACAGCTTAGGGACGATAATAATATGTTTATTTAACGAGGTGGTCTATGGCAATTTTAGTTCACTTGGAAGAAATATTAAAAGAACGGAACATGACCTCGAAAGAGTTGTGCGGATTGATCGGTATTACCGAAGCCAATCTGTCCATACTCAGAAGCGGAAAGGCTAAGGGGATACGTTTCGGCACGATCAACAAGATCTGTTATTACCTGCAGTGTGATGTGGGTGATATTTTAAAATTTGATGGAAATCTGGAGGATGACGATGAAAACTAAAGGTATTATCATAACCATATGCAGCATATTAATTATTTCTTTTATTCTCGGAGCAACCGGAACAATAACCCTCCGTTCGGCCAAGGCCGCGGAGAACCGTGATGAATACACGCTTATCGGCGTATTTGTAACAGAAGATGATTTGTTTGATTTAATGCCCATAAAAATAAATCTGTTCAGAACCGACAACTCCCTTAATATATCCTTGCCTTCCGATCCGATCTATGCCACCGTTTCCAACGATCCCGGCAGCTACAAAATGATACACTTTGAGGGAATAGAGGGTGCTGCCTGCCTGTATTCGCTGAACAAAGCCGGAACTGCCCCCTCTTATTTTCAATGTGATCCCGGTTTCCTGATAAACTCAACATCGATAGATTCCGACAACTTTGTTAAACTTGATGCTACTCTTTATCTTCCCCTCATTGGCAGTATGGAGCATAATTTCATGCTCTATCGCGTCTACCTTGACAAAGAGGGCAACGCTTTCATTTGCCCATTGGAATCGGAAAGCTTGCTGCATGTTGATAAAGAAGTGAACGGTGTTTCTCAAGCCATTACATACACTCAGACTCACTCCAGAACCATTAACGGCAAGACAAAACAGAACGAAACGGTTATCAAAGTTACAGTGTTGTTTGAACGTGAGGCAGATACCGTAACGATCCTCGAATACAACGCCAAAAACGAATTGATCGCTTCGAAAGCATATGCCCCGGCGGATGTTCCCGAGTGTTGCAAGCTTCTTCAGGATACGGAATACGTCATTGTTGAAACCCGTCGCGGCGAGGAACTCAAACGTGAATTCATAGAATATAAGGATGTTTCCTCGATAAAATCATTTTATGTGTTCAAAAACACCGAAATAGGCTTAATAGACGCATCTTATCACTATTTTGAAAAATAGTTCATGGGCAAAATTCTCGCTTTATGAGAGCGATTCTTAACTCTTTGGGTTGAATTCTCGCTCTCATAATAGTAGAATTTGGGCAAATAAAAAAACAGGAGGGGTACTCATGAACAAGAAAACAATCGGTGAGTTTATAGCTGCTTTAAGAAAAGTAAACGGTATGACTCAAAAACAACTGGCGGATCTCTTAAACGTTTCGGATAAAACGGTCAGCCGTTGGGAAAGAGATGACGGTGTACCGGATCTGTCACTCATCCCGGTAATAGCGGAAATTTTCAATGTAACCTGCGATGAATTATTAAAGGGCGAGCGCAATTCAGTCTCATCGGATGATGCGGCTGTCGAGCCCGACAAGCCGGATGTAAAAAGCGAAAAACAGAGACAGCGCATGCTAAAGAACACTCTTTATGCTTACAAAAACCGTTCATACATAGCGATCGGCATTTCATTTGCAGGATTTATTGCCGCTCTGATCTGTAATTTTGCATTCCTAAGAGGAAATCTGGGTGTTCTTCTCGGCTTGATCTTTTTTGTCGGAAGCATAGTATGTCAGGCTATTTTTTTAAACAAAGCCCTATTCAGCGTTGAGGACTCGGATCTGGATAAAGAAGTCCTTTGTGCCTTCAAATACAATGTGATCCTGCTTGCCGAAAAAAGCATCGGGCTCACGCTTTTTCTTCTCGGGTTTTGTTTGCCTATGCTTCTTGCACCCACCTTTACAGGATTACAGTTTAAATCTTTTATAAAATTCGGATCACCGGTCGCTCTGGTTCTGACAGGCATATACGTCCTTGTTACCGTTTTTATAAACAAATATCTTTTCAAAAAATGGGATATACAGGAAGAAACCCTGTCTGCCATAAAACAATTTAATAAAAAGGTAAAGAAAAACCTGTCGGCAAACAAGAAGAAGTACAAATGCCTGTTAAAATGCGGGATAGTATTGTTCGTTCTTCTACTCCTTACATCTGGAATTCACATATCAAGAAACAATTTAGTATGGTCCACCTACGCTCTACTACATGATAATAACTACGGCTTAAAGTTTTACGATTTTGATGACTTCAAACAATACTTGGCGGCACGTAATGAAACGGACTATGAATATCAAAAAGAAATGAACCTCCCTTACAAAGAAGAGCCTATCACTGATATCTTGAAACCGGACCTCGAACGCCGTGTATACTTCCCTGACGGCACCTATGTAAATTATATAAACCGTAATTACGAAGTTTATAAAGTATTTTCAGATACTGATGAAGATTCATCCGAATACTACATAAGAGTTATAAGAATCAAAGATTATAAGAAGGCGCACATTAAGAGCATACTCTTCAATTGTCTGTATAGTCTGCTCTATGTTATTGAAATAGGCGGAGTGATCATATACTATATGAAAAAACGTGTCACTTTCTCGAACAAACAAGAGTTACCTTCATGAGTCCGTCATAACAGTCTGCATAGATGTCTCCATGCATCAGCAACATAAGCTTTTTGCAAATGTAAAGTCCCAAACCGCTGCCGGAGTTGCTGCCTACATTGGAACCTCTGTAAAAACTGTCAAAGATGTGATTCAGCTCACTCTGTGAAAGAGTACAACCGGTGTTGGTTATCGTAATGAGTTTACAATCTTCTTCATCGGAGAATTCAACGCAGATCCTGCGTCCGTCTCCGTATTTAACGGCATTTTCGAAAATGTTCTGCATGACCTCTATGAACCTTTCTTTATCGCCGTTGATCAAAATGTCATCATACTCCGAAAGTTCAAAAGCTGTTCCTACAGCTTTGAGCTTTTCGGAGTAATATTTTTTTATGTATTCCATCGCTTCGGAAAGATAAAACTCCCCCTCTGTTACATTGAATTCCAAAAAATCATCATTGGACGCCGAGATGATCTTTGACACATAGCCCTCTATTTCATTTGCACTATCATCTATCTTTCCGGCAATTTCCGAAATTTTAGCTTCATCCTTGTACAGATTCTTCCTGACGGACGCAGCATAAAGCTTAATTGCGGAAAGAGGGGTTTTTATATCATGAGAAAGGGACAGGAGGAACACATTTTTCTCCTTTTGAAGTTCCAGATTATTCTTCTTTTCCCCTTCAAGCTTTTCCCTGAGCATGTCCAGTCCCCACAGAAACTTTCCAAAAAACTTGCTCCGTTTTTCGGGAAGCGAAGGAATCATATGCCCTTTGGCCAGCTCTTCCGGATAGTCCGCCAGCAAGCGAAATGTCCGGATAACCGCAAAATATACGAACAGCATGAGCCCCGCCACAGTCAGAAGAACAACGCCCAGAATAACACTAATACAGATCAGGTTTTTCGTTTTCTCATCGGAAAAGTCAACAATGTAGGATATCCGGTACAGCTTGCCGTCGATGTTTCTGAAAACGTAATGAATGCCTGTCTCCGAAACCTCACCTCCAAACGCAGGATCTGAGAGGATCTCCGCGGGATCGATACTTTTTACATTTCGTATGGTCTTGTACCTTGAAAGATCGGGCATATACCCCGCATCGTTTTTGTTGGCTTCTATGTCGTTTGCCAGTCGATTGATCTCAATCCTATAAAGGTAGCTATTCTCACCTTTGTTTCCGAACATGACAAATTCTGCCGCCGTTATGATCAGCAGCAGAATTATAAATATGCCTATGCACAGTCTTATATATGAGTTTTGGATCCTCTCATCCCTGTTATGCTCACTCATACCTGTATCCTTTTCCCCAGACGGTTATGATCTTTGCAGGATTCTTCGGATCCTTTTCGATCTTTTCTCTGAGCCATTTGATATGCACGGTCAACGTTTGCAGTTCGGAATCGCTGTCCGCTCCCCATATGGTATCAAAGATGTACTCCTTCAGCAAGGTGTGCCCCTTGTTTTCCATGAGAAGCTTAAGCAATTCAAATTCCTTGGAGGTGTTCTCGGTCTCTATGCCGTCCTTAAGGATCTTTTCATGCACCGTATCCAGAGTGATGTTCCCATCGGTGAAGGTGTCGGTCGCAAGGCGCCGTTTGAATATGCCCTTGATCTTGGCAAGAAGGATGTCGATGTCATAGGGTTTCTCGATGTAGTCGTCAGCTCCGGAAACTATGGCTTGAAGCTTGTCGTCCTTCCCGACTTTCGCGCTCACAATAAGGACCGGTGTATTGGAATTCTCCCTGATCTTCTCAAGAATACAGATCCCGTCAAGTCCCGGAAGCATGATGTCCAGGATCACCAATCTGGCGCCGTACATTTTGTACAGTTTCAACGCCTTTTCTCCATCCTCCGCCACGGAAACAACATAGTTCTCCGCCCGAAGAAAGTCCGCAAGGAGCGAACTCAGTTCCTTATTATCTTCAACGATGAGTATGTCCAGCATCTCTCCTCCGTTTTACCAGCCCATTTCCATAAGCCACCCGCTCAGATCCTTTTCCCTCTCCCTGAGCTCGGCTTCCTTTTCATATGTTCCGTATTTCTTTTCACCGCGAATGTTTCCGTCAACAATGTACATCACTCTTGTGCATTTTGCCGCAACCTTCACGTCATGCGTTACCAGCATGATCGTCGTTCCCTCTTTGTTAAGCTTCACAAGCTCGCTCATCACCTCATCGGAAGATGTTCGATTTAACGCGCCCGTAGGCTCATCCGCAAAGATCATCCTGGGGTCGTTGATCATACTCCTGCATATGCACGCTCTTTGAAGCTGACCGCCCGAAACCTCATTGATGTCATTGTTTGCTGTCTCTTCGATCCCCAGCTTCTTCATGAGGCTGCGTCCCTTCATCTCGATCTCCCTGCGGCTCAATCTGTTCTTTTTCGACTTTACCGCAGGCAGGATGATGTTGTCAAGGACAGAAAGATTTTTCATCATATACATCTGCTGAAAAATGAAGCCCATATCGTTCAATCTTATCTCCGCCATGTCATCATCGCTCATTTTGGAAAGGTCATATCCGTTGAATCTCACTTCACCCGCGGTCATCCTGTCCATTCCGGAAACCGTATACAGAAGAGTGGATTTTCCCGATCCGGAAGGTCCCATGATCGCCGCCATCTCCCCTTCTTCGATGCTGAAATTAACATTTTTTAAAACATTATTCTGTTTTTTATTTACAACATATGTCTTGCATAAGTCTTTAACCGTAATTACCGTTGCCATTTTCTTTCCCTTCTTTCTTTGGTCGTTCTATTCTAAATTGCCCATGGAATCAGCATGTATACTGCGTACGAACAACGAACTCAACCCCGCTGCCGCAACCACCGCCACGGTGTATATTCCGGGATAAAGCCCGAAGATCTCAACAGGTCTGATCTTATATGATATGCCCGATACAGCTCCCATCGCCGCGAAGATCCTGTCGCAGATCAATTTGGTGACGGGATAGTTAAGAGCCGCTGCCAGCACCAACGAGATCAGTATCACCGTAATGAAGCGCCAGATGTGCTGCATCGATATCCAACGATTTTTAAAGCCTATGGCCTTCATCAGTGCGATCTCGGTTGTATCTCTGCTGATAAACGATCTTTCCATCAGTACCGCGGTCAGCGCCGCTATCACGAGAGAAATGATGAGTACCATGTTTTTTCCGGCATTGACCACATCTGCCGATCCGGTCGAAATTTCCACATATTCCGAAGCGTTGCATATCTCATCGCAGTCAAAGATCTCTTTTAATCTTTCGATCCTTTCCTCAACGATCTTAGGTGTCGGATCGTCATCAAAATCGATCTGAAAAGCCAATCCGCCGGACGCCTTATTGGGCTTAAGATCGATATTCTGGTGAAGTCTGCCGACTTTTCCGAGCATATTCATGGATATAAATGTTCCGGTAATAATAAATTCCTTTTTTTTGTCTTCTATCTCTATCAAAACGGTATCTCCGATCTCAGCACCGAGATCGTTCATTATCTGAGGCGTGAATGCCACTTCGTCCTCATACACCGGTGCAACACCGTCTTCATATACATAATCCGTTGTTTTTGTATCCGCGCAATGCATCATCGAGACCTGCTGCGATGTGTCCTTATAGCTTACGGTCATACGGTAAATAAGCTCTTCATGCACTTTTCCGGGCATATCATTCTCTGCCAGAACCTGTTCTATGTTCTTCAAAACCTCACGATTGTAATCCGGGTTTTGACTTCCCAAGGAGGCCATTATCTTTTCAGTTGAAGAATAATAGACATCACTCTCGGTCGTTCCGAACAGGAAGATCAGTTTGTCGCTCATCAACGTGTTTGCTGCGGTTGCAAGCATGGCAATAAGAAGCAGACATGCCGTGAAGATCGCTATCATTCCCCCGTACTGCTTCGGCTTACTCAAAACATCGTTAAGCCCGAGGAAGAGATTACTTCCAAGTCTTGTTTTGGAAAGTTTCATTACTGACTTTTTGTGATAACGTTCTCCGGTCTCTCCGTTATGTACAGCATCTATCGGGGACATTTTCTTTATTCTTCTTGTGCACAGATAACAAAAGCCTACCGTAAGAAGCACAACCGTAACGGAACTTATTATCCCTACCAGAACGCCGTTTTCGTTACCGATCATTATTTTTTCCGTTACCGAATCAAGCATCATTTTTCCGAAAGGAACACTGAAAGCATATCCGATCGCTGCCCCTATGACTGCGAGGCAAAAATACTTTATAATATAGATCAGTCTTATGCTCCGTGCTTTGATCCCCACGGCCTTCATAACCCCGATCTCTCTGAAATCCTCCTCCAGCGTAAACTTTATCGTAAAGGAAAGCATGGTGAACGCGATCAGGATCAGGCATATGCTTACCGCCAACAAAAGCCCTGCCACAAGCATTTCCAGCATATAGGTCATCTTTATGACAGATCTGTCCCCCGAAAACATTGCATTTTTCAGTCCGGACAGTTCTTCCGACAGCTCTTTCAGGTTATCGGTGCTGATGTAATAACAGTTTCCCGCATAGCTGTCTAAGATCTCTTTGTTCTCGAAAAATACGGCCGCATCTTCATCATTCATCAGGAGCCTCGGATTTCCCATAAAACTTGATCCCATCAATGCGTCTTTAATGTATCCGTCGATAACAAGATCGATCTTAACATCACCGTATTCCAGAGAAAAGCTGTCCCCGACGGTCGTCCGTTCGGGATCTGCCAGGATACCGCCTATGTATACATGCCCCCTTGGTATCTCCTTAACCACCTCATTTTTCGAGTTAAAGTAATTTAACCGTCCGTTACCGATGGGGAGTATCAAGGCCGCATTTTCAAAAGCAGCGTACATTTCTCCGTTTTTCTTAAGATTACCCGAAGAGCAATAAAGCATTTCCTCTTTTTTGTATTCTTTCACCGATTTTGCAGCTTTTATTATGGACTCGGAGGGGTCATTCCTGCCTTGACACTTGGTCAGTATAATATAATCCGACAAACCGGCTTTATCAAAGTAATAGTCGATCCCGCCGTAAACCGCGATCATATTGTTCACGCTTGACGAAGCAAACATGGCAGAAAGGAGTACAAATATCAGCAAAACGATATTCATTGTCTTCTTCCTGATAAGATCCTTTTTCAATATCCTGAAAAACATTTATTCCTCGCTTTCTTCAGCCGGGAAATCCCCCGGCATATGACTGTTTGATTATCTTGAAGCTATAATACCTCTCAAAATATTAAACAATCATTAAGTGGCCTCGAAGCCCCGGTTACTGATCACACGTTATCAGGTGATTGATGCTCGCAGATGTGCCGTTGATAAGCCGTTTTGGAAAAACACGTTTTTCCAGAAACGGCTTAATAACGGCAACTTCTGCGTTGCAGAAGTCCGCGTGGAACACGCGGCGCGAGCATCAA
>JAEEYF010000061.1 GCA_016291655.1 Lachnospiraceae bacterium
AACGGACAAAAGCCTTTCTCGGGTATCTTCATCTTGAAACTCTATATAGCTATTTGCATAATGCTTTGCAGTTGTTGTTTTTCCACAGCCCTTTGGTCCCACGATTAATGTTGCACCAAAAGCCTCGAGCTTTAGTTCTAATGCGGAATCAGTTATTCGGTTGCGATATATCTTTTCTGTATTATCCATATGTTATTCACCTCAAGGATGATTATACTTCATTTAACATATATGTGCAATCCTGTTTTACATTTATGAGGTTAAGTGTCTTACACATATGTGATATAATATTTTACAGATTTGTGGTGGCAATTTAACTTCCGATGTATCCTCCTTATTCCATACTTAGCGTGATAGTAACAGGCTGCACTATATCTCTTTTTTTGTTGATTTAGATCAGAAAACATAAAAAGCGAAGATAAAACAAAGAAAAATGGCTCCGAAAGCTATAAAAGCCCGAAGCCATTTTGTCTACACTCTGATACGACCCTCCAAATTTGGAGGGTCGTTCAACTTTATGACCAAAACACACAAAACCTCATTTCAAGTCAAAGGTTTCTTTGACGATCGCGGCGAGCGGAACGTAATCTTTTGACTTAAACGCATAAATCTTCATTTCAAGCCAAAGAAATCCGCGGCAATCGCGGCGAGCGCGACGTAACCTTTTGACTTAAACGCGCAAAACTCCGTTTCAAGTCAAAGAATTCCTCGACGATCGAGACGGGCAGATCAAAACTTTATGACTTAAACGTAGAATTAAGCCATTTAGACCATAATTCTTCCGGATACGCTGCTAAGATGGGGACGAAATCTTTGACTTAAACACGGCGAAGTCGCTGTTTGAACCATAAAAGCGCCTGTGAGCTCTGACTATGCGGAAAAATAAGGTTGATATGGTTGCCCCCAACGCAGGATTGCCAAGATAATAGGCGGCGAGGTGGATGTAAAAGCATAAACCATCTCATTATTTTAATAAAAAAAGGAAGTCTGGAAGGTATGTTCCTTTCAGACTTCTTCTCATTTTGCGTTACCGTCTTATGAAAAAAGCCCCACAAACCCGGGGGCGTTTTCCGGGTCTGTGGGGAAAATGTGGATCTAATCTTCAGGTCTGTTCATAAGAGTTACTTCCAATTCCATTTCGGTCCATTTGCCTTCAAGCATTCGCTGGATCGTTACCTTTACGGTAGTGCCCGCACGGTAGGAGTTCACTTTCGCGATCAGCTGCTGTTCATCGGAAACCGTAACGCCGTTGACTGCGGTAATGATATCTCCTCTGTACAAGCCGGCCTTTTCGGCTGCGGAATCCTCTACCACGCTCTGGATACGAACACCGTAAGGGAATCCGAACGACTTTGCAAGGTCCTCGGTAACTGCCTGGATCGTAACGCCCAGGTAGCCCTGCTCTTCCTCGGGAACGATCTCACGGTTGATAAGGTCATCCAGGATCGGGATCGCGGCAGTGATCGGGATCGCAAAGCACATGCCTTCAACGCTTTCGCTGGAGTACTTTGCGCAGTTGATACCGATAACTTCGCCCTTCACGTTGAAAAGAGGTCCGCCGGAGTTTCCTTCATTGATGGCTGCATCTGTCTGAAGAAGAGTCATCTCTCTGTTTTCATAAGTAACTTTTCTGTCTTTCGCGGAAAGGTAGCCGACTGTAACGGACTGACCGTATCCGAGTGCATTGCCTATCGCTATTACCATTTCGCCCACTTCGGTTTCATCGGAGCTTCCCAGTGTGGCGATCTTGATCTCTGAAAGTGTATCTGCGGAAACATCCGCCTTAAGTACTGAAACTATTGCCAGATCGTTGTCCGGATCGGTAGCTCTTGTGGCAGCCGCAACCTCTTCGTCATCGGAGAAGGTGACGGTTATCTTGTCTACATCCTCAACAACGTGATTGTTGGTGGCGATAAAGATCTCCGTGTCGCTCTCGCCTACAATGAAGCCCGAGCCGCCGCCCTCAGTCTCATAGGTATGAGTTCTTCCGGTCCAGAAATCTCTTTCCGTCAAAGTCTTGGAAACGCTTACACATACAGTGCTGCGCATATTTTTTTTAACCACGTCCACGACTACATTGCTGCTGTCGTTGGTTTCCTGTGTTGTCTTGGTGGGTGCGATCACCAGATTGCTGATGCCCAGCTTTTGAAGAGCATTTGTTGTCTGATCCTCAACCGAAGTTCCCGCAACCTTGATGGGGGAATCCTCACCCAAAAGTGCATTGAGCCCTGTGCTGACCCCGAAGAAGGTGGCTCCCGCTACAACCCCGAACACAGCCGCAAGCCCTACGAACTTTGCAGCCCGGGCAAAGAAATGTTTCTTTTTCTTTTCGGGTATTTTTTCATTCAGATCCGTAGATCCGGAGTAATCGTAGCTGCTGTAAGCGGAGTAATAGTTGTCCTTGTTTTCATTCTCCGTATAAGGGGATGAGCCTATGTTATCGGCTGCCGCCCTTATCTCATCATCAGTCATCGGCTTAGCCTGTTCGTTATTTCTGAATTCATCGTCCATAGTATTTCCCTTTCCGCCCCATTTATGGAAGGGCTTTTCTTTTTTTCATGGACAATTCTAACTGCCGTTTGTGATGGAATTGTGTTTAATTTAAACAGATTCTGTGAAATCACGCATTGTTGATCTCTATGTACTTGTCCGCCACTTCTTCGGCGGTTCCTTCAAACGCGATCCGGCCTTTGTCGAGAAGAATGCCTCTCGTGCATAGCTTTTTAACCTGCGTTTCACTGTGAGAAACAAAGAGTACCGTGGTTTCCTTGTCGAACATGCTCATTATCTTCTTTTCACACTTTTTCTTGAAGCTTGCGTCTCCCACGGAGAGCACTTCGTCAAGTATCAATATGTCCGGTTCAACAATGGTGGCAATGGCAAAGCCCAATCGCGCACGCATTCCGGAGGAGTAGTTCTTCACAGGTACACGGATGAAATTCCCGAGATCGGCGAACTCGACGATCTCGTTGAATTTTTCGGCTATAAAATCCCTGGGGTAGCCGAGCATGGCACCGTAGAGCCATATGTTCTCTTCTCCGGTGTACTGCATGTCAAAGCCTGCCCCCAGCTCGAGCAGCGGAACGATGTTTCCGACATGCTCCGTTTTCCCCTCTGTTGCTTTCAGGACTCCCGCGATGACCTTCATCAGAGTGGATTTCCCCGCTCCGTTCTTGCCCATTACGGCAAGTCTCTCGCCCTTGTTCACCGTAAAGGAAACACCGTCAAGCGCGAGGAACTCCTTGTATTTTAAGTCTCTCTTTATGAACCTGATCACATATTCTTTTAGATTGTCTACCTTTTCTTCCGTCAGTCGATATCTGACGGAAACATTATCAACAACCAGTGCTGTTTCTGCCATATTTTTATTTCCCGATCATATATGCAAAATAAATCTGTCCTGTTTTTTGAAAAAGAAGAATCCGCCAACGATGATGAGTCCCGCGGCCACACATGCGGAGTAGATCGTTTCGTCGAGATTCATGGCCGTTCCGAAGACCGCGCTTCGGAAATTGTCTATGCAGGCATAGATGGGATTCAGTTTAAATATCCACTCGTTCTTATCGGAAAGCACATCCTCCGCACGATAGAATATGGCTGAGGAATACATGAGGATCATGGTCGCAACACCCCAGAGATACTCCAGGTCCCTGAAAAATACGGCTGCAGCCGAAAGGAACAATCCCGTTCCCAGTGCAAGACAAAAGATTATGGCAAGAGGCACTACAGCCTGCAGCAGCCATAAGGTCGGCGTAACCTTACGAACGATCGCAACACCCACCAGTACCACGAGCGAGATCAAAAAGGTCACATAGTTCGAAAGTACCGCCGCCAGCGGGTACATATACTTGGGGACATATACCTTCTTGATCATCCCCGCATGGCTTCTGACCGATTTGAGCGCCTGCTTGCTGGTCCCCGAAAAGAAGGAGAACAGCAGACGCCCCGTCAGGATGTACACGGGGAAGTCCCTTGTGTTTTTACCCAGCAGCTTCGAAAAGACCAATGTCAGAACGAGCATGGTGAGCAAAGGCTCCAACAGGGTCCAGATTATGCCCAGATAGGAATTTCTGTATTTGAGTTTTATCTCCTTCACCGTCAGCTGGACAAGAAGGAATCTGTACTTTTTAAAGTTTAATAAAAACCTCTTCATTATTGACCCTCAGTGCCTTCAACCTCCTGCGCGTCGACATTTGCAAGTTCAACTTCGGCGACAACTTCTTTCGTAAGGACCTCCACTCCTGCGGGAGGCACAAACTTTAAGATGATCTCATGCCCGCCGGGTGTCTCCGTAAACCTGAGATCCACATAGGGTTTAAGACTGCTCAGGTCCAGATTTTTAATGATATCTCCGGGTGCCCTTACAGTCAGTATTCTTTCGGAAAGCGATCTGACGTTGGCTTGCATGCCGTCACTCACATTGATCGCAGTTACGTCCTCCGGTCTGATCACAAATTCTTTCTTTTCCTGTTCCTCTATGTAAGCCGTAACGGCAAGAGTCGTGTCTTCTTCTATGATCCTGATGCTGCTCAGCTTGCTGTCAAACAGGGAATGTATGTCTATGTTGCTCTCTTCATTTGAGGAGCAGTTTGAAACATCGATGTATGCCCTGAGGCGATCGCCGAGCTTCATGAGGTCATCGGCAGTACCCGCAACCGTAATGGTCGAAGGCTGGAACGAAACGCTCTTTATCTCATAGCCATCCGCAACATTACCGATGGGAACGGCTTCGAGGCGAACAACTCTCGTCTTGTAAAGGCAGGTCGAAACGCTTACGGAATTGGCGCTGAGTTCAAGATTCTCGGTGCTGATGGCCTCATCGTTCATATCGTATATGACCGGATTCACGATCACTTCCGAATCGCTGCTCAGACCGTTAACATTTACATGCGCAACAACGCCCTGAATACGGCTGATCTGCAGCTTGGAGCCGCGGATCGTGATAACGTTGGGGCTTGAAGAGCTGGTGCCCACAACAAAACCGTTGGCAGGCTCGCCCACCGTATTCACTCTGATCTTGAATTCCTTTGTTGCATAGTCTTCGAGACTCAGTTTCATGTAGTTGTTCTGTCCGCGTATGATCTCGACTTCGCTGTCGTCATAGCCCATTATCTCGATCTCGATGGGAACCGTATCCGTCACATAGATCTTTTCAAAATCCGCTGTTGCCTTGATCATATCGGATGTCAGCACATCGCAGATCGATTTTCTTGCCTGGATCGTAATCGTCACGGTGCTCCCGTAAACTATCTCAGGGATCTTGTCCTTACGGATCAGCGCATCCTCATTTAAAACGGTTACAGGAATGTCATGGAAGGTAACGGTATCTATGGGATCCTGAGAATTTACCACCGATATCCATATGAGAAAAGCTGAGATCAATGCCAGCAGCTTCAGACCGAAGTTGTGGGAAAGCCATTTCCATATGTTCAAAAAGAAGGTTTTTATCATTTCCGAACCTCCTCTTCTTTATGCTTTAACAAACCGAACAAACGCTTGTCGGAATCAACCTTTTTGGGGATGAGCTCCGTAAGCTTTGTACGCAGGAATTCGCCGTCCACGTTGTAGACAAGGCTTCCGTTCTTGGCTATGGAAACCTTACCCGTTTCCTCGGAGACGATGATGGTCAGGCTGTCCGTAACCTCACTGACGCCCACGCCCGCTCTGTGTCTGGTACCTAGGTCCTTGGAAAGCTTCATGTTCTCCGAAAGAGGCAGGTAGCAGGTGGCTGCCGTGATCCTGTTGCCGCGGACTATGACCGCTCCGTCATGCAGCGGCGTATTGTGTTCAAATATATTGATGAGCAATGCGGCAGTCACAACGGCGTCTATGCATATGCCCGTGTCTTCGTACTCTTTTAACGGAACCTCCTGCTGGATGACTATGAGCGCGCCCGTCTTGGTCTTGGCAAGCTCAAACGCTCCCTTTACAAGCTCCTCCACAGTCTTTTCGTCATAGGCCCCGCGTTCCTCCTTGACGTCGGAGAAAAGTCCGAAGGAAACAACGCTCTTCTGGCCCAGGTTCTCCAGAGCCTTTCTGAGCTCCGGCTGGAACAGGATGATGAGGGCTGTGATACCGACACCGATGGCGTTGGTGAGGGCCCATATGATCACGTCGAAATTCAGAATGGACGCGATGGCCCAGAAAATGAGCACAACAAGAAGTCCCTTTACGATGACCCATGCTCTCGTGTTTTTGATCCATCTCGCAATGTAGTAGATAAGCCATGCGATGATGAAGATCTCCACAAAATCAAGGAATTTCATCTTGGGGAAAGATAAAAGCTTTGTTATATTTTTTAAGATCGCAGTAAGATCGCTCATCGTCAATCTTCCTTTTCTTCGTTAGCCTCCCCGGTTTCCGGATCGTCGTCAAGTTCAAAGCCTTCGTCTTCGGGTTTATACTCTTCGGGTTTATCCTCTTCGGCTTCTTCCTCGTCGTCTTCTTCGTCCCCGATCGTATCCTTCCTGCTCAGCTGCTCCTTCATGTTCTGCAGGAATGCCTTCAGGCTCCTGTTTTTAGCGGCTTCCTTTGCTTCCTCGGAAACAACGATATCTCCGATGACCACTTTGTCAAGCTTCGGAACAGCCTTTACGAAGTAGTAGTAATCATCATCCTCGAACTGAACGCTTTCCGTTCCGGAATAGTTCAGGATCATCAGGAAGAACTGTATAACATATGTCATCAGAACGGAAAAGACCACTCCGATGATGACACGGCTCGCAGGAACCGTAATATCCACAAAATTTCCGCTGACTATATGCCCGACTGCCATCAGCAGACCGCCCAAAAAGATGGTAACCTCGAAGGAATAGTCAAAGTGAATTCTTCTGACCGCCCACATTATGATGATGACGGCGGCGAAGACCGCAGCCACCACGATCATTTCCTTGTTTGCAAAAATGTCGGTCATGAAGCGCTGATAAAGGTCAAGCACCTCGTCCAGGGATGATATCTTGTCGCCGGTGATGGAGTTTTTGATCGCGCCGAAAATATAGTAGGTGATGACTCCGACTATGGCAGGGAAGATCGCAACGGGCGTTGCCGTGATCCCCAGAAGCAGGGCTATGAGATAGTGGAGATTGTAGTGCACCAGAAGAGGTATCGCCACGATCGCATATGCATACTTGCCCGAAAAACGCGCCGCAAAGCAATAGATCACGACAAAGACCACGAGTGCCAGGAGCGCCATGATCGGAGAGCCGGCAAAGACCTCGTAGCCCGCTACGCATATGCACAGGACCACCGTAATGATCGGAGGCAGGATAGCGCCCGCAACGCCGAAGCCGAGCTTGATAACGCCGCGGCCCAACATCGGGCTGTAATTCAGGGCGGTAACGATCCTGTCGTACGCCTCGAAGGCCAATATGAACTTGAGCACTAACTCTATCAAAAACTGATACTTCAGATAGAACCGCCTGGCGGCATTTCTGAAAGTCATAAGGTTCCTTAACATTTAACTGTCCTCCCTTTCCGCTGCGGCGCTTTCTTCTTCCTTGTAGTACGCCTGCAGGTGGCGAAGCATTCTGTAATACTTTGCCAGTTTATTACGCGACTTGTTGTAGTGTAACATTCCGTAAACCAGGGAGCCCATTACATCTATTGCAAGTAACACTATATAAACTGCAACGACGCGTCTGATGAGCATGAAATAGTCCATGTTGACTGCGTTGCTCACAAAATAATCCATTTCAAACAATACTATGAGTCCGACCAAAAACACAAAACCGATGGTGGTCGCCAAAAAGCTGACAAGCATCCTTTTCCTGAGATAGTCTCTCCTGAAAAATCTGTTGAGCTTGATGTCTTCCTTGCCTTCGCCCGTTTCATACATGGCAAGTTTTGTCATCAGTCTGACCTTTCTGTTATCTATCATTAAAAATCACCTCAAAGTCAGAATATACCACGTTTATGATAGCATAACAAATACAGCAGTGTCAACAGAACTGAAAAATAAAATGACACCCGGGGACGGGGTTATGGGCTCATTTTGTGAGCCCATAACCCCGTCCCCGGGTGTCAAAAAGTGTATCGATGGTTTAGTTGTTCTTCTTGCCGGCCTTCTTTTCGAGAGCTGAAAGAAGTGTATTTACAAGGATGCCGAGGATCAGAGCGCATGCTACGGAAGTGATCGTGATCTCGCCGAACTTAAGTTTGAGACCGCCGATACCGCAGATGAGGATGGTGGAAACCACGAAGAGGTTTTTGTTCTGCTCCAGGTCTACCTTCTGGATCATCTTGAGACCGCTGACTGCGATGAAGCCGTAGAGTGCGATGCAGACACCGCCCATTACGCAACTGGGGATCGAGTTAACGAAAGCAACGAAGGGAGAAAGGAAGGAAATGATGATCGCAAGTACCGAGGTACAGAAGATCGTAACAACCGATGCATTTCCTGTGATCGCTACACATGCGATCGACTCACCGTAGGTTGTGTTGGGGCAGCCGCCGAAGAATGCGCCGGCCATGGAGCCTACGCCGTCGCCGAGGAGTGTTTTGTTGAGGCCGGGATCTTCAAGAAGATCCTTCTCGATGATGGAAGAGATGTTCTTGTGGTCGGCAATATGCTCGGCAAATACTACGAATGCTACGGGTATATATGCTACGGCAATTGTTCCGATGTAACCTGCGGAAAGCTGATCGAAGCTGCCCAGTGCCTTTACGAAGGTGAAGGAAGGAACGCTGAAGAAGGTCTTGACCGTAACGCCGTCCTTTACAAGCTCAGTGAAGGGTTCAAAGCTGCTGATGAGAAGGGCATCACTGCCTGTTGCGCTTCCGATGAGAGTGAATACCGCCGCTACAAGGTAGCCTGCCAATATGCCTATGATAAAGGGAATGAGCTTAATGTTCTTGCTGCCTATCGTGGAGCAGATGATGGTTACAAAAAGTGTTACAAGACCGCAGAGAACCGCGATGAGGGGTGATCCGCCGGCAGGAGCCGTCTGTAGATCGCCTGCTGCATTTCCCGCAAGTGAAAGTCCGATGATCGCAACAGTGGGTCCGATAACCACAGCGGGCATGAGCTTGTTGACCCAGCCTGAACCTACCGCTTTTACTATTATGGAGATTACGACATATACAAGGCCTGCAAAGATCGCCCCGAGGATCACTCCAAGGTAGCCGACAGCCGCAGATGTCGCACCTGCAAAGGCTGCTGTCATCGAGCCCATGAATGCGAATGAAGATCCCAGAAATACAGGGCTCTTGAAGCGTGTGAAAAGAAGGTAAACCAGAGTTCCCACACCTGCTCCGAAAAGTGCGGCAGCAGAACTCATCTCATTGCCTGCAAGAACTTTGCTCCCGAGTTTCAAAACGTCGCCGTTGACGACGATGGGAACCACCAATGTTGCCGTCATGATGGCAAGCAGCTGCTGCAGGGCATAGACAATGGTCTTGTTCAATGCCGGTTTGTCATTAATGCCGTAAGTAAGTTTCATAAATTTTTCCTCCGTTGCTGATTGTTATTGGTTATATATAGAAAAAGAGGCGGTTCGGAAAAAACGGGAACACCCGTTAGTTGTCCAAATCGTCTCTGAAAAGTGGAATACCAGCCGTTCCTTCGGAAACCCCGGGATCGGCTGTAATTGATTCATTGATTTAATTTTGGTCTCTTCGCTAAAACAAGCACTGACGAACATCTTTTTGTCCTCTCACAAATTTCGCTTACCAAAATTTAACTGGAAAGATGATAGCACTTTCATTCTTATTTGTGAAGAGGAAATTTAGAATTTTTTTAGATTTTACGAAACCGGTCTTACTTTACTTTTGTAAACTCTATATCATCGATCTTGATGGTGTCTTCGCCCTTATAGAAGCTGTGAGTTTCAGTCTTTTCCTTTGTTTCCGAAGTACCGTCGTCGTTTGTGACCTCTTCGGTAAAGGTGAAGGTGATCTTGTTATCCGCTATCTTGTAGGTACCTTCTTTGGTGGTCTTCTGTGAACCGATCAAAGTAAGTTCGTTTTCAATGCTCACCTTGTTCAGACCCGAGAAGGTGTAGGTAGTGGAGCCGAGGGAATAATCGATTCCGAATGCGCTTCCCGCCATTTCGCTCTTGTAGCTTCCGGAAAGTCTGATCGTTCCGCAGCCGATCACAAAGCTCAAAGCTATGATCGCACAAATGACGCTTAACAATCTGCCGTGATTTCTCTTCTTGTTCATATCTCATCCTCTTTTCTCTTTTAATCATAAGGCCGCAGAATTGCAAAAATCCTGCGGCCCCTTAACTCGATTATATCATGTTCTGTCCGGAAGAACAAGTAACGTTTACTTCTGTACGAGATGAACAGCGAAACCTCCGAAGTCATCCTTCAGATATATGCGTGTCATCTTGTTGTTCTTGTAAAGGATCGAATCCTTGTCGAATTCGAAGCCCTGAAGCTCCATGTGGTAGATCGCTCTCTCGATGTAGTTGGTTCCGATGGCGATGTGACCCAGTCTGCCGGGTCCGGGCTTCTTGTTTACTTCGATGGCAGAGCTTGCAAAGATTGAAGAGTTGCCGGGCTTAACTTCGAAGCCGAAGAACTTGCCGAACATCTCAGCGAGAGCCATAGCCTTGGTCTCGTTCTCGCAGTTGATACCGATATGCTTGAACTCGAAGCCCAGCATGGTGTTGACTGCTTCTCTCGTGAGTCTCTTGATCTCGTCAAACTGTCCGTTTGCGATCATATCGCTCTTAACCATCCAGCTGCCGCCGCAAGCGACGATCTTGGGGAAGTCAAGGTAATCCTTGAGATTGTTGGCATTGATACCGCCTGTGGGCATGAAGCGAACGCCTGTGTAAGGAGCTGCCATAGCCTTGATCTTAGCGATACCGCCGGACTGCTCTGCAGGGAAGAACTTGACCACGTCAAGTCCGAGCTCGAGGGCTGCCTCGATGTCCGTAGGGCTTGATGTTCCGGGTGTGATCGGAACATTCTTGGAAAGGCAATACTTAACGACCTTGGGATTGAGTCCGGGGCTTACGATAAACTTTGCGCCCGCACCGACCGCACGGTCAACCTGCTCTGTTGTGAGCACCGTTCCCGCGCCGATGAGCATATCGGGATATGCCTCGCACATACGGCGGATGGCTTCCTCTGCCGCATCTGTTCTGAAGGTTACTTCAGCAACGGGAAGTCCGCCTTCGCAAAGCGCCTTGGCAAGCGGCACTGCATCTTTGGCATCATTGATCGCAACAACGGGAATAATGCCGAGTTTTGAAAACCGGGTAATGATTTCGTTCATCTTTCTCTCCTTAAGAATAAATCTTATATTTATGATCTTACGATCTTGACTGTCTGATCTTGCGATAACATTTTCTGACCGTAAACGCAATGTACAGTGCAAAAAACAATGTGACTGCTGCCACTGCTATCCCTCCGGGCAAAGAGTCGGTCGTAATGAGCCAAACGCTGAAAACCACGCCCGCAACGAGAAGCGCAGAGACAACTGCCAGGGATATCATCCCTAAAACGATCCTTGCCTTTCTCGGAAGCTTTTTGCCGGCTTCTGAGTTTGTGATCAGCTCAGGAACCTCTGCAACAAAAAATTCAAAAAAAAGATCCAATACCAGTTCGATTACGTATTCCATAGTTTTCCTCCCCAAACTCAGTGAAACATCCTTTTTCTGCCCCACGTGATTATATGTTTTTTAGATCATGATTTCAATAGCAAAATCTTGCGGTTAACTGTGTGATTTGATTATTGTTGTTGCTGTTCACGCTTCGCCCCCCGGTACACTCGCAATCCGCTTCGCTCCATTGCTCGTTAATCGGGGGGCGCAAATTGTGTAATTGTGTAATAGCTAAAATGTGTAATAGCAAAGTATTACTGTTCACGCCATGGTCAAACCACGGTTTGACCATGGTATTCTGCGAAGCAGAATATGTCGGTAATAATGCCGTTTTTTGGAAATGTATTTCCAAAAACGGCTTATTACCGACACATCTGTGAACAGTAATACTTTTGACAGTAATACTTTTACGACAATATGTTTCTTGTAATAAAGTTATGGTTATATATGAACGTAAGGAGCGGGTTCTCCGCGATCAGGGCAAGCATCTTCTGCCCGAAGGATGACGCACTGAGCGAGGTGAATACGGCGAAAACGATCCATACCACCGCAAGCGCTATGAAACCGCCCGAGATTCCTCCCGCGATCATGTTTACCTTGTCGACTCCCGGGATCTTCCCGAGAAGTCCGAAGAGTCCGCCCACAACAGCCAGAATGACACCCACCACGAGAAGAGTGAGCAGGAAAGCAATGGCCTTCACCACAATGTTTGTAATTCCGGTATATGTTCCCTTTTTCATGCTGTCTGCGGCTTCATTCACATCCGCATCCATTGATATCTCGAGATTTGCCAGAGCACTTTCGTCGCCTACCATGGATTGCTTTACACTTTCGGGAAGGTTCAGTGTGTCAAGCACATCCCCGAACAACTCCAGGCTGTCGCTTCCGCTGGTTTCCGGCTTCGTTTCCTCCACCGCGGTGAGATTTGCGATCATCTTTGCGATCGTACTCTTTTCACCCAGCGTCTCCGTTTTTTCATAAAAGAAATTGTAGATCTTGGGATTACCCATCATTTTCGCCTTTGTGATGGGTGAAAGGAAATTCGTGAGGATGATCGCCATTGCAAAAGCCACCGCGATATAGATCAGCTTGAACGCTCCCTTCACGGCTCCGAGTATGATGCCTGCAAGGATCAGTCCCACCACTAAGATACATAACCAGTTGATATGCAGTTTTTCCAGGATGTTTACCCCCTGCTCGGTCGCATCCAGTGTTCCCGCCTCCAAAATAATACCTGTCATAATTCCTCCCTGTTTTTTCTGAAATCTACCGCTCCGCCGTGCATATTCTACCTGGTCAGGCTCACGGAGCGTATGCTGTCGGCATCGGTGATAAAATAATCGTTCCCTCCGCCGGAATAAAGCTTTGCGCCGTTACCCTCGAAAGCGCGATCCAGCTTTATCGTACCGTTCATTCTGTATATTTTTACTGTCCGGGAATCGATCAGAAGCGCCTCTCCGTTAACCGTCGTAAGGCTTTCGCAATCGCCCAGTCCCGTGATCTTTCCCGTAGCGGTTCCGTTCTTACCGTAAAAGGTAAGCGTGTTGCCCGCCTTTCCCTCTGTGATGACCGTAATGCATTGGTCGCAGAGAGATATGTCCGAAATTTTTTCCTCGATCCTTTTGTCTGCCGTAAGCGAGGGGATCTCCTCCATCGCAAACAGCGAAAAGCCGTTGTCGAAGATGAGTGCAACATGGTTGTTCCCCATAAAATCAACGGAATGTGCCATCTCGCCCATATATATCTTCTGTCCGACTATGTTTTCTATAAAGTTTTTGCCCACCGCGTCCATGTTGTAAAACGTGACCTTGCTCAAAAGGTTCTCGCCTTCGAACGCAAGATAAAGCGTCGCAAGCTTTCGCCCGTCGCGGGAAAGAGCAATGTCCACCGGGAAACCGTCCACTGCCGTTTTCGTACCGATCTCCACCTTCGGTTCCCCTTTCGGATCGTAAACCCGAACGAGGTCGCGCTTGTCATCGTCCAGAAGGACCGCTGTTGTACCGTCCTGCGCAGCACAGATCTTGACTATCGGAAGGTCCGTTTGGTAGCTGTGAGGTATGCCCGACGAGGAAATGACATAGACCTTCGTTCCGCCTATATCCGCAATCGCAGCCACATCACCGCAGCCTACGGTCATGGGATGGTCGATGTCAAAAGCCACGTCCATGAGAAGTCCGCAGTCGGAGTCAAAGCCGCGCATTCCGTCAGCCGTTGTAACATAGATCCGGCCGTCATTGTTCTTAAGGCTTGCGGTTCCCGAGATCTTGACCTCTTTGCCGTATTTCAGCCCTGCATATTTGCCGTAATTCTTGAACCGAACGTTTATCACGACGATTATTCCGATCACGATGAGCACAGCCGGGATCAAAACATATTTAAATTTTCTAAAAGATCCGTTTCTCAAGGCAATGCTCCAAAACGCGAAGTTTAGCGGGCTATCCCTTTGTCACCTGTCGCCGTCTTTTCGAAGCCCGGATCGTTCAAAGCATAAAAAACCGGCGTGGGAAGACCCACGCCGTCATTATATCATTTATGATCTGATTTGGGAAGAATTATTCGGATGCAGTGATTTGGTTCATTGTGTGAAAATTTACCGTTCACAGCCTTCTACAGCTCCGTTCGACCGTCAAGGGCACGAAGGAGCGTTACTTCGTCTATATATTCCAGATCTCCGCCCACGGGAACCCCGCTGGCTATGCGCGTTGTCTTTATCCCGATGGGCTTTATGAGCTTGCTGAGATACATGGCCGTTGCCTCGCCTTCAATGCCGGAGTTGGTGGCGATGATGATCTCGTTCACATCGTCTCTCAGTCGTTCGAGAAGTTCTTTGATCTTCAGGTCCGCGGGAGATATGCCCAGCATAGGCGAAATCGCGCCGTGGAGAACATGGTAGACGCCGTTGTATTTGCCTGTCTTTTCATACGCCGCCAGATCACGGGAGTTTTCAACCACCATAATGGTCTTCTTGTCTCTCGCGGGACTTTTGCATATGGGGCAGAGCTCGTCGTCCGTGAGCGTGCAGCAGCATTTGCAATACCGCACTTTGGACTTTGCCTCGGTCATAGCCGAAGCGAGCTTCTTCACGTCCTCCTCAGGCATATTCACGATGTGGAACGCCAGTCGCTGCGCGGTCTTGGCGCCTATGCCCGGAAGACTCCCCAGAGCCTCTATTAACTTGTTGATCTGACCGCTGTAATAATCCATTTAGAATCCAAAGCCCCCAAGTCCGGGAAGTCCTTCGCTTGCCGCAGCATCGATGGCTTCCTGCTCACCTTTAACCTGTTTGATCGCCTCGTTGGCTGCCGCAACGATCATGTCCTGTAAAGTTTCGATATCATCCGGGTCAACTGCCTCCTGTGAAAGGGCAACACTCACAACCTCGAGCTTTCCGTTCACCGTAACTTCAACCGCGCCGCCGCCTGCGGAAGCCTTGAATTCCTTAGCCTCCAGCTCTGCCTTCCTGCTCTCGGCCTCGGCCTGCTTCTCCTCGATCTGACGCTGCATTCTCTGCGCCTGCTTCATAAGATTGTTCATGTTTCCGGGCATTCCTCCGCCCATGAATCCGCCTCTTTTTGCCATAATCGTAAGTATCCTTTCCTCTTGTTTAATCGGTGAATTCCACCGTTATATTTTTGTCCGCAAACATCTTTTTGAGATCCGGGAAACCTTTGGCCTCCTTTTGGGATTCCAGAAGCTTCAGCTCAACGTCCACGATCTTTCCGGTCTCTTCGGCGATTACGCTTGAAATATATTCGCCGCCGTTGCCGTCTTTGTTCACATATCCGTACGAAAAGCTTTCCGTAAAAATGATCAACAGCTTGTCATCATCGGTAATGCTCAGTTTTGCCGACTGCACATCGCGATAAGGGCCTTTAAAGCGCTGGCTGATCCTGCCCCATTTTGCCACTATTTCCTTTATATCTTCGGGAAGCGCACGAGTGAGCACAGGTTCTTCCTTGACCGGAGCCTTGGCAGCGTCTGCGTTCCCGTTTGCGTTTGCGTTTTCGTTTGCATTTTCGTTGTTGTTGCCGTTACCCTTAAGGGTCTGCGGTGCATATGCACCACTCTCGAGTTGGTTCTCGAGGAATTCCAGCCGCTGGACATATGCCTCCTCCTTCTTTTCGGTCTGCGGCTTGCAGAGCTTGATCAGCGCTACCTCCGTCAGGACTCGCTTCGAGTTGGAGAATTTGATGTCGTTGGTGAGGTCCGAAACGATGCGGATGTACCTGCCCAGCGTTTCCTCCGAGTTTGCATTGACTTCCTCCGTGAACCTTGCGAGATAGTCCGTGGGTATGTCGTTGATGGCGGCCATATCTCCCGAAACCTTTGCCACCAGCAGGTTCCTTAAGTACCAGGTGAAATCCACCGTGAACTGCGTGAGTTCCCTGCCCTTTGCCACAACCTCCTCGAGGATCGCAAGTGCGCCGTTCACATCCTCTTCGCGGATGGCTTTGAGCAGGCCGCTGAAGGTGGAGACGTCCACGGTTCCCAGAACCTCAAGAACATTGTCGTATGTAAGCTCCTGCCCCAGGTAGAAGGATATGCACTGGTCCAGGAGGGATATGCCATCTCTGAATGACCCGTCCGCTGCGGTCGCAATGTAGCGGAGCGCCTTGTCCTCGGCCTTCACGCCCTCGGCGTCCACCAATGTGCGGAGTCTCGCCGCGATCTCGTCTATGGTGGCGCGGCGGAAATCGTAGCGCTGACATCTGGACAGGATCGTGATGGGGATCTTGTGAACTTCCGTGGTTGCAAGGATGAAGATCACGTATGCGGGCGGCTCCTCCAGCGTTTTAAGGAGCGCGTTGAAAGCGCCGGTAGAAAGCATATGCACTTCGTCGATGATGTAGACCTTGTATTTGCCCTCGGTGGGGGAATACTGAACCTCGTCCACTATCTCACGGATGTTGTCAACGCCGTTGTTGGAAGCAGCGTCGATCTCGATCACGTTCATGGAGGTTCCGGCCATGATCGCCTTGCACATAGGGCATTCGCCGCAGGGATCGCCGTTCACGGGATGCTCGCAGTTCACTGCCCGCGCCAGCAGCTTGGCCGCAGTGGTCTTACCCACGCCACGCGTTCCGGTAAACAGAAATGCGTGACCCACGCGCCCTGATGCTATCTGGTTTCTGAGTGTCGTCACAATATGGTCCTGCCCCTTGACGTCGTCAAACGTCTGAGGCCGGAATTTTCTGTAAAGAGCGGTATATGCCATTTTGTGCCTTTCTATGTAAGCTTGTTGATAAGTTCAATGATCGTCGAAACGCCGTTTCCCTGCTTGCTTCCATCCATGGCCCGGATGTATTTTTCGCTGTTCTCGGAAACCTCGCGGATGGCGGTGAGCAACGTTTCGTTCGTAAGCTCCTCTTCCCTTAATACATAGGAAAAGCCCTGTCTTTCAAAGGAATCCGAATTCATGATCTGGTCTCCTCTGCTGGCATCCGTCGACAACGGAATGAGGATGTTGACCTTTCTCAGTGCCAGCAGTTCGCATATGGCATTGGCGCCCGCTCTCGAGATCACGAGATCCGCCGCCGCGAAAACATCCGGAAGCTCCTTGCTGATATATTCAAACTGACGATAACCTTCTATATTATTGAAATCTTCACTTGTTTTCCATTTACCGCAGATGTGGATGATCTGCCAGTCGCGGAGCAGTGTGGGGAGGATGTCCCTTACAGCCTCGTTCACTCTTGCGGCTCCCGTGCTTCCGCCCACGATGAGGATCACGGGCTTGTCGCCGTTGAGACCCGCAAATTCAAGGCCTTTTTCTCTGCTGCCTTCGAAAAGCTGCTGTCTGATGGGCGAGCCCGAAAGCACCGCCTTGCCTTTCGGCAGATACTTTATGGTCTCGGGGAAATTCGCGCAGACATAGGTCGCTCTGGACATACTCAACCTGTTGGCAAGTCCCGGACTTACGTCGGATTCGTGTATCACGATGGGGATCTTCCTTCTCGCAGCCGCATAGACCACGGGAACGGAAACAAATCCGCCTTTGGAGAAAATCACGTCGGGCTTTTCCTTCCGTAAGATCTTTTTCGCCTCAAAATATCCTTTAATAACCCTAAAGGGGTCTGAAAAATTCTGCCAGGAGAAATACCTGCGGAGCTTGCCGGAGGATATGCCATAGTACTTTATGCCCTCTTCCTCGATGAGCGTCTTTTCGATGCCGTCGTAGGAACCGATATATTCCACCTCAAACCCAAGTTTCTTCAGCTCAGGGAGCAATGCAAGATTTGGCGTGACATGACCGGCAGTGCCCCCGCCGGTCAGAATTATCTTTTTCATGTGTGCCTCTCATAAATGTGATCAATGTCTTTACGTTTTGTATCCGACGCGCTAAAAATTATACAACAAAGGGCAAAACAAAACAAGCCTTGATACCCGGGGACGGGGTTATGGGTTCATTTTTTGATACCCGGGGACGGGGTTATGGGCTCATTTAAGAACTGTGATTTTTGACACCATAACCCCGTCCCCGGGTATCATTTTGCGCGGATACGTTTCATTATTCTCCGATAGACCACGACAAAGTAAGCTCCCTGAACGAAGGTCGCCAAAGTCCAGGAAACCGGGTAGGAGGTGTAGAGGCACTCAAGCGAGCGCACCTGCGAGAACACGGTGAAAATCCAGAGTATTCTGAAGCCGCAGACAAAGGCCAGCGTGATCAGCATCGGCGGGATGGATTTTCCGAGACCGCGAAGGCCGCCAACCAGCACGTCCATAGTTCCACAGGTGAAGTAAGTGAACATGATGACCGTCATGCGGATGATACCGTACCCGATGATCTCCTCCCGCGGTGTGTCGGGCTTGTGATCCACAAAGAGGTCCAGCAGGGGCTCTTTCAGCAGGAACGCAAGGCTTCCCAGCGCAAGTCCCACAAGCATTACGAACAGCAGTCCGTTCCTCACGACCTTGATGATACGGTCATATTTTCCGCCGCCGTAATTCTGGCTTGTGAATGAAAGTGTCGTATGATGAAAGGCATTCATGGCAACGTAGACATAGCCCTCGATGTTCTGAGCCGCCGCGTTTCCTGCCATTGCCATATCTCCGAAGGAGTTGATGGAGGACTGGATGAGGACGTTGGAGATCGAGAAGAACGATCCCTGTATGCCCGCGGGAAGCCCGATCCTGACCATCTGCAAAAGCTTCTTTCCGCTGATCTTGAGTTTGTTTACCTCCAGCTTCAGACAGCCGTCATAGGTGAACAGCGCGTGGAGCACGAGTCCCGCGGAGATCGCCTGGGAAGCGACCGTTGCGATGGCCACGCCCGCTACGCCTATGCCCAGCACTATTACAAAGAAAAGGTTCAACAGAACGTTGATCACGCCCGCGATCATGAGGTAGTACAGGGGGCGCTTGGTGTCTCCCACCGCGCGAAGGATCGCGGAAGTAAAGTTGTAGAGCATGATGACGGGCATGCCCAGGAAATATATGCGCATGTAAGTAACCGCACCGTCGATGACTGTGTCCGGGGTTTTCATGAGCGTCAGCAGCGGGCGCGCCATGAAGAAACCGAAGACCGCGAGGATGATCCCGAAGATCACGCTGATCACAACCGCTGTATGCACGGTTTCCGAGACTTCCTGCTCATTATTCTGGGCATAGAATTTGGCGACGCAAACATTGGCGCCCACGGAAAGCCCGATGAACAGGTTTACGATCAGGTTGGTGAGGGACGCAGTTCCGCTTACGGAGGCAAGGGCGGTGGGGCCCGCGAATTTGCCCGCAACGATCATGTCCGCAGTGTTGAAAAGCAGCTGCAAAATGCCTGTCGCGATCAGGGGGAGGGTAAACAGGAGCATCTTTCCGACAAGATTTCCTGTACACATGTCTATTTCATAGTTTTTGGCTTTATATGCCATAATCGACTCCTTATTTATAAGCAAAACGCCGAGAATTTATAAGCAGTAAGTCAGAATACATCAAAAAAAGGTGAAATTCAACCTATCGAATGTAAAATAATTATTAATAATGCCGCAGAGGGCGGGGAGGCGGAAGCTTTCACGCAGCCGGGAGACAGCTTCTTAAATTTTCCCGCAATAATATGAAAGGATATGACAAAAATGAAGTTGAGCGGACAGAACATATAGAGTAAAATCAAAGTAACATGACCATCGGGAAGGTGTCGGGCATCCATATGCAGGTGCGATACTGACAAGGCGGAAAGCAAGGAGGTTTGTATGGTTTATTATGTAAACGCGAGTGCGTCGAGAGACGGGAACGGCTCAAAGGAAATGCCTTTTAAGAAGATCAATGATGCGGCGCGGGTGGCTGTGGCCGGGGACGAGATCGTGGTGGCGCCGGGCATCTATCGCGAGTACGTGGATCCGAAGAACGGCGGACGCGAGGATGCGCGCATCACTTACCGTTCGGAGAAGCCGCTGGGCGCTGTGATCATGGGAAGCGAGGAGCTGACCGGGTGGCAGCCGTTTAAGGGCGACGTTTGGACGAATAGTGTGGACAACACGATTTTTGGCGCATACAACCCCTACACCACATATGTCTGCGGGGACTGGTACTTCGCTCCCACCGTGCGGCATACGGGTTCGGTGATCTATAATGACCGGATGATGTACGAAACCGTGACTCTGGAGGAATGCATTGCCGGCGAGGCAGACCCCTGCGCGTGGAATGCGGAAGAATCCCAGTTTAAGTGGTTCAGCGAGCAAAAGGATGGGCGTACCGTTTTCTATGCAAACTTCCGCGGAGCGGACCCCAACAAAGGATCAGTGGAGATCGGCGTGCGCAGGAATTGCTTCATGCCTTCCGAAACCGGGCGCGGATACATCACTTTGAGCGGCTTCGTTGTCAAGAACGGCTCGACAACGTGGGCGCCGCCGGCTGCATATCAGGACGGAATGGTGGGTCCTCACTGGAGCAAGGGCTGGATCATCGAGGATTGCGAGATCTACAACAGCCGATGCTGCGGCATATCCCTCGGGAAATATTATGACGAAGAGAATGATCTTTACTTTTATACAAAACACGTAAAAAGCCCTACACAGATGGAGCGCGATGCGGTCTGCCGCGGGCAGTATCACGGCTGGCTCAAGGAAAATGTGGGCAGCCATACCATCCGCCGATGCAACGTTCATCACTGTGAACAGACGGGAATCGTGGGGCGTATGGGCGGCGTGTTCTCTACCATCGAGGACTGCCACATCCACCACATATGCAATTCCCAGCAGCTGGGCGGTGCTGAGACTGCCGGCATCAAGCTTCATGCAGCCATCGATGTGACCATCCGCAGGAATCATATCCACAACTGCATCATGGGTGTTTGGTGTGACTGGGAGGCGCAGGGCGCAAGGCTGTCCGCTAATCTAATGCACGACAATCACAAACCCGCGGGCATAGGACACGCGCAGGGCGCGATGTTCAACTGCGATATTTTCATTGAGGTTGGCCACGGACCGACGCTGATCGACAACAATATCCTGCTTTCAAAGGTTTCCGTTGTTTTGCCCAGCGAGGGGCTTGCCATGGTGCACAATCTCATGCTTGGCTCCTTTGGGCTCATCAATTCAGGCGTTGACAGCATCGTGAACGGGCAGCGTGAACCGCGCTACACTCCCTACCACATCCGTCATCGCACAGAGGTTGCGGGTTTCATGACGATCCTTCACGGCAACGACCGTGTTTACAACAATATCTTCGTGCAGCACTATCCGATCACCGATCCGGAACGGAAGCCTGCCGCAAACGACTATGAGCATGCGGGAACTGCCTGCTTTGACATCTTCCCGTCCTACGAAGAGTGGATAGCTCAGTTTGATTTCACCAAGGAGCCCGATATGGGCGCGCTGGGCACTGCGCATTTCGGCCATCTGCCCGTATGGATCGGCGGAAATGCCTACTTTAACGGCGCAGAGATCAGCAAGCATGAAAAAAACGGCCTCATCGCAGAGGATAAAGAAGCTTCCGTTGAGTTTTCCTTTGACAATGAAGCTTCCGAGGTTGACGGCGTATGCGGCAAACGCATTCTCGCCACTTTAAAGACAAACCTCTACTCGTTTCTCAAGGATTTCCAAGTTTCGCTCCTCACGACCGAAGCTCTGGGCAAGGCTTTCGAGCCCGAGCAGCGCTTCGAAAACCCTGATGGCACCCCCATCACCTTCGACAGCGACTACTTCGGAAACCACCGTGGCGCAACTCCCCTCCCGGGTCCCTTCGCCACTCCCGCCACTTCCTTCAAGGTGTGAAAATGAACCCCGGGGACGGGGTTATGGTGTCACTTTTTGATACCTTGGGGACGGGGTTAGTGGCTCATTACAGGTAAAGTTTTGACATGGAATTAAACACAGCGCAGATCGTCGATATCAATTGTAGATATCAGTCTGCGCTGTGTTTTTATATAACCCCAATATTGAAGATGTAACCCTTGTTTTATAACTGATTCTTTCTTTTTCTTCTTTTTAGATTACTCTTTTTTCTCTTTGAGTGAGAGATTTCTCATTTCTCGCTTGAAGGTTTGATTTTTGTAACTAAATCGGGGGGTTGCTCAGTTTTAATAACTGTTCAGTCCCCATATGCACGCAAGAGATTAAATGATACCCAAAGGGATCAAAACGATCAGGAGCAGCGCCACGAGCCCCCACTCGCAAAGCAGGAAATTGCGGCGTTTCTTGGGCTCCATGTCGGGGACATAGTTGCTCGCGAGGAAGAACGGAACGTACGTCGTGATGAACACGGGGATCACGCCCCACCACTTGTAAACCCAGATGAAGGAGTTGTTATCCGTAGCCGCCAGAAAGGACTCGAAAAGTGCGAAGAGAAGCGCCATTTCCAGTGCGCCAACCAGCTTGCAGCTAAAGCCGCGTTTCCCGTTCTTTGCGAAGTAGCGCTTGGTGCGATCCTGCGGCAGCATCTTGAACGAGATGATCCCTGCGATCGAGAACATCATTGAGAGCTCCCAGCTGACGCCGATGAGCAGGATGAAGGTGGTGGATCGGTTTGAAACGGACCACAGCGGATAGCCCGTCACGTGGCCGATCACGGCGTTCGCGATCTCGTAGAGCCAATGCACGCCATACAATGCAAGTCCGGCGCATATTACTTCTGTGTTCTTCTTGTGGATCTCGGTCCAGTAGATATAGAACACCACCGCAAGAGTGAAAATAAAAGTCCAATTGAAGTTCTCCGTGCTTCTCACACGAATTGCTTCAACCAGGTCCATGGCTGTTTGTGAGCCGTCTCCCCAGAATTTAAACATTATACTTACCTCCTATATTTTTCGTCTCTGCAGACGATTTTTTCATAGATCTCCCATGTCAAAAAATTACCTGTGATGAGCCACTAACCCCGTCCCCGGGTATCATTTGGGGGGGCCAAAACCGCCAACGAAGCCACAGCCAACGGGGCACCCCCCGAGGGTTAGAAGTCGTAGTCGTCGTCAACTTCCTCCTGCCATGCGAGGGCGGCGCGGACCGCTTTGTTCCAGCCGTGGAGCAGCTGGCGGCGGCGTTCCTCGGGCATAGACGGCTTGAAGGTTTTGGAGAGCTGCCAATTCGAGCGGATCTCGTCCCTATCCTTCCAGAAGCCGGTTGCAAGGCCTGCAAGGTAAGCTGCGCCGAGCGCGGTGGTCTCGATGCAGGCGGGGCGAAGAACGTCCGAAGTCAATATATCCGCCTGAAATTGCATCAGGAAATTGTTTGCGGAAGCTCCGCCGTCCACCTTCAGTGAATTCAGCTTGTGGCCCGTGTCTTTTTCCATCGCGCGGAGCACGCTGTACACCTGGTAATCGATGGACTCCAGCGTAGCGCGGATAAAATGTTCCTTTTTGCAGCCGCGGGTAATTCCCACAACTGTTCCTCGGGCATATTGGTTCCAATAAGGCGCTCCGAGGCCTGTGAAAGCAGGCACGACATAGACGCCGTCGGTATCCGGTACCTCATTTGCATATTCCTCTGACTGCGCCGCCGTCTTGAACATTCTGAGACCGTCGCGAAGCCATTGGATCGAAGCGCCTGCCACGAACACACTGCCTTCGAGGGCATATTCGACCTTGTCGGAATCGCTCGCTGCTATGGTAGTTACAAGGCCGTGCTGTGAAGCCACTGCCTCGTTACCGGTATTCATCAAGAGGAAGCAACCTGTCCCATAGGTGTTTTTTACATCTCCGGGATCGAAGCAACACTGTCCAAAGAGCGCGCACTGCTGGTCGCCTGCCGCTCCTCCGATCGTAATCTCTCCTCCGAGCAGACCTCCATCCGTTTTACCGAAATTGTAGCTTGAAGGATGAACCTCGGGCATCATGCTTCTCGG
The DNA here is from genome assembly GCA_016291655.1 of Lachnospiraceae bacterium. Taxonomy (GTDB): domain Bacteria; phylum Bacillota; class Clostridia; order Lachnospirales; family Lachnospiraceae; genus RGIG3528. Next base: position 23,823 of record JAEEYF010000061.1, read on the forward strand.
AATTCCAAGACGCTTCAGAAGCACATCATCCCAGTCAAGCTTGTGTATGTCATAGAGCATGGTTCTTGAAGCGTTGGTGTAGTCCGTAGCATGAACTCGCCCTTTGGTGAGATTCCATATGAGCCACGTGTCCACAGTTCCAAACAAAAGCTCGCCCTTTTCCGCTTTTTCGCGTGTTCCTGGCACATGCTTAAGGATCCATGCAATCTTCGTCCCCGAGAAGTAGGCATCGGGCACCAGACCTGTTGTGCTTCTGATGTGCTCGCCCAGTCCTTCCCGGTTCAGTTCTTCTATCATAGGTGCCGTTCTGCGGCATTGCCAAACTATGGCATTGTACACAGGCGCACCTGTTTTTTTATCCCAGACAATGGTGGTCTCACGCTGGTTTGTGATGCCCAGGGATGCGATGTCTTCCGCATCAGCACCGATCTTGGCCATAGCCTCCGTAGCCACCGCAAGCTGCGATGACCATATTTCTCTCGGATCATGCTCAACCCAACCGGGCTGCGGATAGATCTGCTCGAACTCTCTTTGAGCCATGCTTAAAATGTTTCCCTTCTTATCAAAGAGAATGCATCGTGAGCTGGTTGTTCCCTGGTCCAGCGCCATTACATATTTCTTCTCCATGTAAACCTCTCCATAATGAATTATTTCCGCCTACCAACCTCGCACATCTGTCTCGCGCGTTGAGTTGCCACGAGCTGCACGCCCGTACCGGCTATATTTTCGCACACTACGTCCCCAATTTCAATAGGCGCAGTGACGGTTGTTTTGCGGATGACATCCATAACATCGAAGATCTTGCCCTTTGGGATGTCCGTTTTTGTCTTGACGGAAATGCGCTTCGTTTCGCTCCCGCTTACAGCTACGGAAGAGGTCACGATCCTGCGCGGATCCGTCACTTCCTTTCGGGCATAGTCATCGCCGCGCGGGCAGGTGTTGCCCGTAACCGTGATGCTGTCGCCGTCGATCGTAACGGTGAGCTGGCAGCCCATGGGGCAATTAATGCATGTAAGTTCTCTTTTTTCCATAATGCCGCCTCCTTAATCCACAAATCCTATGGTGATGGTCTCCGCATTCGGGAATTTTTCAAATTCCTCCTTGCGGATGCGCAGTTCTTCCATTTCGCCGGGCGCCACGGTCCTCTTCTTCACGCTGCGCAAAAGCTCGCCGTCAAAGAAGATCCCCAGCTTGACATCCCTGTAAACGTTATCGACTCTGAAACGCACCAGAACGTCCTTCTCCACAGTCTCAGCACAAACCTTGCTCGGAACCGTATAGCGCACGCCCTTCCCCGTCTTCACCGCAATGGACCCGCGTTCGGTGCCGCGCGCCGGCTCTTCCCCGTTCTGCACATATTTCGCAGCACTTCTGCCCGCATTGCCGGCTTCCTCGGAAACGTAGTCCACGAGATCGTGCACGTGAAGAACGTTGCCGCAGGCATATACGCCCGGGATACTTGTTTCCAGTGTGTTATCCACCACCGCACCGCCTGTTATGGGGCTCATTTCCACACCTGCTCCCATCGAAAGCTCATTCTCCGGAATGAGTCCGCAGGAAAGCAGGAGAGTGTCGCAGGCATAGAATTCCTCTGTACCCGGAATGGGCTTGTTCTTGGAATCCACCTGTGCGACAGTAACGCCTTCCACTCTTTCCTTGCCTTTTATATCAACAACCGTATGGCTAAGCTTCAAAGGTATGCCGTAATCGTTCAGGCACTGGACGATGTTACGCTTTAAACCGCCCGAATAAGGCATTAGTTCCGCAACCAGCTTCACCTTTGCCCCCTCGAGAGTCATACGTCTCGCCATGATCAGTCCGATATCTCCGGAGCCGAGGATGACAACCTCTCTGCCGGGCATTATGCCTTCGATGTTAACAAAACGCTGGGCAGTGCCCGCGGAGAATATGCCTGCGGGACGAAAACCCGGAATCCCGAGCGCACCCCTGGGCCGCTCGCGACAACCCATGGCAAGTATGACCGCCTTCGCCTTGATGGTGAACATACCGTCCTCGCGGTTCATCGCTGTGATCACCTTGTCCTTCGAGAGATCGACGACCATGGTGCCAAGCTTGTATTCGATGCCCTCGGCAATGACTCTGTCCGCAAAACGCGCGGCATATTCGGGGCCGGTCAGCTCCTCCTTGAAGGTGTGAAGGCCGAAGCCGTTGTGAATGCACTGGTTCAGAATTCCGCCGAGCTTGAGGTCGCGTTCAAGGATCAGCACATCCTGCACGCCCGCTTCTCTTGCGGCGAGTGCTGCGGCAAGTCCCGCGGGACCTCCGCCGATTATAGCTATATCAACCGTTCTACAATACATGTGAATCCCTCCCGCTCTTTAAGATTTCGTCCATGGGAATGCCCAATTCCTTGGAGATCAGCTCCATGGTCCTCGGAGTGCAGAAGCCTGCCTGACAGCGTCCCATGCCCGCTCTGGTGCGGCGTTTGATCCCGTCCAGCGTTTTTGCGCCGAGGGGACGATGTATCGCGTCAAGGATCTCGCCCTCCGTAACCATCTCGCAACGACATACGATCACTGAGTAAGCGGGATTCTCTTTTATAAGTTTTTCTCTTTCTTCAACAGGAAGCATATTGATGTGCTTTATACCCTCGCGCTTTGCGACGAACCCCGCCTTCTTCGGAGGGTTCAGCTTCGGAAGTATCAGATCCGCCACATATTCTCCGATAACCGGCGCACAGGAAAGTCCGGGCGACTCGATCCCCGCCACATCTATGAAATTCTCGGCATCCTCCGCCTCTTTGATAATGAAATCATCATTGTCCTCATGGGCGCGAAGTCCTGAAAAGCTTGTGATCATCATTCTTCCGGGCGGCATCATTTCAACGCTCTCCGCCGCCTTCATCCGTGCATAGTCCATGCCGGCAGCCGTAGTGTTTGTGCCTTCCTTGTCATCAATATCCTCGGCGGTGGGTCCCACCAGAAGGTTTCCGTGCACTGTCGGCGTGAAAAGCACACCCTTACCAAGCTTTGACGGCAGCTGGAAGATCGTTCTCTCCACCATCCTGCCCATCTGCTTGTCATAGAGGCAGTACTGCCCGCGTCGAGCGGTTATATGCATGGCAGTCATGCTCACCATGGAATGGATCCTGTCTGCATATACACCTGCAGCGTTTATCACGATCTTCGCTTCGATCTCGCGTTTCGAAGTGATGACCTTGTAGCAGCCGTTGCTCCTCTTGACGTCCTTCACCTCGTTGTCGAAGGCAAACTCAACGCCGTTCACGCACGCATTCTCAGCCAGCGCTATCGTGAGCTCGAAGGGACAGACGATCCCGCCCATGGGCACATCAAGGACCGCGATCACCTTCTTGGAAAGGTTGGGCTCTTTTGCGCGAGCCTCGTCTCCGGAAATGATCTTCATGTCCCTCACACCGTTCTTTTTGCCGTTCTCAAGCAGCTTTTCCAGCGTAGGCAATCCGCTTTCATCCTCGCATATTACCATCGAGCCGTTTCTCTTAAATGAAAAATCCAGCTCTCGGGAAAGCGCTTCCATTCTTTCATTTCCCGCTCTGTTCAGCTGAGCCTTTAAGCTTCCGGGCACAGCATCAAATCCCGCGTGAACGATACCGCTGTTTGCTTTGGACGTTCCCTCGCAAACATCAACGCAGCGTTCAACCACGATCGTCTTCAGTTCGTATTTGGAAAGTTCCCGAGCGATGGAGCTTCCCGTAACCCCTGCACCGATTATGCAGACATCATACATATGCATTCCTCCTAACTTTTACCGCTTTTCTGCCGTAGCCATCGGGCATATACCCCGGCAAACAAATCGGAGCCATACAAAACATTGCGAAGGATCCGGTTGAAGAACCGATAACCTCCGTAATACTTTGCATGACTCCGAATCTCTTGCAATCAATATCTATGTAATATATACCATTTTTCGCCGAAAAAAGCAATAAAGCAATTATAAAGAGTTGGGGGGAAGCGGATTTTTTGCATAATTGCGAAATTTTTGACACAAATATCCGATATATATAAGGAAGCATGTAGTTTAGTTTCAAAGGAAAACACTATGGGAAATATGAAAAAAACTCTTATTATTTCAGCCTTGATCCTTTTTGTGATCAATGCCGTCGGATGCGCGAGCATTAAGGACATCTTCAGTAAGCCTGAACCTACAAATGCGCCGACTCCGACTCCGACCAAGTCACTGGATTTTTATGCTACGGCAACTCCTTCGCCGAAGGCGACCGCCACACCAACGTTGGCTCCGCCTACACCTACGGAGGCAACAAAGCCTACACCCACGAAAAAACCTACACCGCCGGCTTATATCACCAACACGCCGACGCCCAATATAGCATATCCAACAAATACACCCACTTCGGCTCCGATGCCTACGAATATGCCTACCCTGTCGCCTACTTCTAAGCCGACCACGGTTCCGACAAAGGCACCGACCGCGACTCCGACTCCCATCCCCGGAAAGATCACGGCAAATGTGCTGATGAACAAGCTCTATGAGAGCTATCCGGAACTGATGTCCACGACCTGCATAATGGCGGATGTCATCGAGACCTCCGGAGATGACGTTATCAATATGAGCTACACCAAATACACAAATCAGGAGAGTTTCGAGAATGTAACCCACGAGTCGAACGATGTGTGGATCACGTCGCCCACGGCGAATACCTTCAAAACCGATTCGATCTATACCGAGATAAATTCTTCGGACGTAATGACCTACACGAATTATCCCGAAGTCAACGCGAAGAAGTGGACCAAGAAGAAGCTTCCCAAGGATTCCGTTCAGCCGGGTGTTGACGTTATCCCGAGAGCTGGCATAGTTTCCCTCATCAATCCCAGGATCGTTTCCTCCGATCCGTCGGAGGGCTATAAGATCGAGATGGATTGTGCGGTCGATCTGTCAGAGATCCTCTCTTTGATAACCGACGGAGTATATTCCAGAACCTTCAACAAGACCTTTAAGGGTACCGCAATTCTTGATTACGAAACCTTGCAGCCTGTATCCTTCGAGACAGAAGCAAGTGAAGTGAACATTGCAACAAACTACGTACTTCAGTTCTTCAGATACAGCGTAGACAATATCATCGATAACATTTCCGACTTCCCCGAACTCGGGGATATAAAGAAAACAGCGGTAAACTGATCTGATACACAAAATAATTGCTGCCTCCGGCAGCAATTATTTTATTTGTTCTCTGTTTGTGGTGGAGACCGCTATTACGCCGGCCTCCGGGGAAAGGACATCGCCGTCATTCCTTGGGTGTTTCCTCCGCACCTTCAGCACCTTCGACTCCTGCGTCATCAGCTTCGGCTGCTTCTTCAGGCGCTCCCTCCTCGGCTGTAACCTCTTCTGCGATACGTTTTGCCTCCTCCTCCAAAGCCGCGGTCGCATTATTTATCAGTTCATTGAATTCCGAGCCGTCCTCCGCACTCATGCCCATGTACTCCTGTTCAAAGTCTTCAACCGACATGGGTTTTGCAAAATAATAACCCTGATAAAGGTCCGTTCCCATTTCCGTAAGGGAATTCAGTTGTTCTTCCGTTTCAACACCCATGGTAATGGTCTTGAAATCCAGCTGCTTGGCGAGATCGAGAACAGATTTAAGTATCTCCCTGCTCTTACTGTCTTTTTCGGATTCCTTAAGACACTTCATATCTATCTTTACGGCATCCAACGGAATGTCCTTCAGGGAGCTCAAAGAATAGTGCTCCTTACCGTAATCATCCATGGCAACCGAAAAACCGAATTCACGGAGTTTCTTGATGAGAGTTACGCGATTTTCCACATCGGACATGATCGCGCTTTCCGTGATCTCCAGTTTCAGGTTCGCGGGTTCTATGCCATACTTTTGAACGAGAAGTGTCAAAGTGTTATATACATCAACATAGAAAAAGTCTCTGGGCGAAATGTTCACCGACAGGTATTTATCGGTAATGCCGATATTCTGCCACTGTCTCAGAACCTCGCAGGCCTTTTCCCAAATGTACTTATCAAGAACGGTGATGAAACCGGTACGTTCAAATACGGGAATGAATGAAGCCGGCGGAACCACACCCTTTTTCGGGCGTACCCATCTTGCAAGCGCTTCGCCGCCTTTGCTGTTTCCGTCCGCATCGACTATGGGCTGTATATAGAAAGTGAATTCCTTATTATTGATCGCACTTTTCAGCTCGTTGACGATCTCCTGTTCCTTCTTCAGCTTGTCGCTGATCTCGGCGTTGTAATGAGCCACACGGTTCTTTACACTGCCCTTGATCTGCTCCATAGCAAGGATCGCCTTATCGCACATTTCGGATACGGGCAGGGTGGGATCGGTGATGTTGTATACGCCTATGTGGCAGAACACCTTGTAGTATTCGTTGCCCGGAACGCGCACCGCTCTCTGTGCCACATCGTTAAAGAGTTCGTCCGAGTAACGCTCTTTCCTCATGCAAAGTGCAAAACGATCGTTTTCAAGTCTTGCCGGAACGCTGTCTGTTCCGCTGCAGTTCTTGATCAGCTGCCGCGCGATATTGACCAGAACACCGTCGGCTACTTTGCTGCCGAAAAGCTCGTTGATCATCTTAAAGTCTTTGATATTGCTGCATACAATGACTCTCGGAACATTGGGCTCCTCTTCCAGCAGCTGTTTAACCTTAGCTTCGAAGCCCTCCGCATTGTATATGGCCGTCAGATTATCGTGACTCGCCTTGTACTGCTCGGTCTTCAGGTCCGTGATGTTCTTGGTCCTGTCGCTCAGATGCAGGTAGAAGCCAATGAAATTCCCTCGCTTATCCGTCAATTTCTTGTATTCCGATTCAAAGTAGTGATTCTCTCCGTCTATCTCGAAGGTGTCCGTTTTGCTGTTGTTCGGGGTATGCTCGTAGTCCAGATTCGGGAAACGGGCGGAAAGATACTCCATGAGCTCGTAGGGATTGTCATTTCCGAGGTGGAATATCCCGGTTGCTACGCGGTTACTGTATATGCAGTTTCCGTCATTGTCGAAGCACAATATCGCGGAAGGCATATCATCCACGGTCGCGGAAAGCATATCTCCCACGGCCCTCATTTTCTCATAGACAAGCATATAATTCGAAATGAACAACGCAGCCAGCGCATAGATCAGGCCATTGAACCCGGCGAGAGCCCTGCTGAATATGATCACGTTGTCCAATGCGACAAGTGCAACGATTATCACACTTACACAAATGTATTTTTTCTTATAGAATATGGGGCTTTCAAGCGCTTTCTTCACAAGCATGGCAACGCTTCCCAGAGTATACAGGCCGCATATGGCGATATGCAGATAAATGCCTGCTCCGAGGTGGGAGAAGATCAGGAAATCATCGGAATATCTCGAAATAGGCACCATTTCAAACATATTTCCGTTCATAAGGTTGGCCAGGAAAACAAAAATGCTCACAACGTTAATGCCTATCATGCCCATGAACGCAGGGAACGGAATGCGCAGAATGCGCGTGAAACCGCTCACAAAAAGGAGCATATAAAGCAGTTCCCATTCCACAAAGGAAAGAAAAATCGAATATGCCGTAACAGAAGTTATCTCGTTATGTACGCAGAAGCTGATACAGAAGGAAACAGCCGCAAACCCGCCGAATATAAGAAGTCCTTTGATCTTTCTTCCCAGTTCTCTTTCGCGTGGCTTGATCATAACAGCAGAAATAGTCGAAACAAGAAATACCAATGTATAGATGATGTAAAAGACTATGCGCATATAGAGACTCCTTTTGCAAAATTCTTATGTGCTTTACCCTTTATTATAACACATTTTTCAAAAATATGGCAAAACGGGCAAATCTTTCTAAATATTTAAGATTTGCCCGTTGAGATTTATTTCTTATTTGATCTTTTCTGCAATTTTCTTGGCAAGTTCGCCCGCTTCACCGTCGGAATAGCTTCCCGTAACCCACTTTACATCGACCGTATCGTTGTCGTACCTGGGAATAAAGTGAATGTGCAGGTGGAAGACCGTCTGTCCCGCCGCAGGACCGTTGTTCTGCAGGATATTCATGCCGTCGCAGCCCGTAACTTCTTTGATGGCCGCAGCGATCTTCGGGACAACCGTGAAGATCCTTCCCGCCGTCTCCGCATCCAGTTCGAATATGTTTGCAGCATGCTTCTTTAAAAGCATAATGGCATGTCCCTTTGCTGCGGGTGCAATGTCAAGGATCACCCTGACATCATCGTTTTCAAAGATCGTTGCGGAAGGGATCTCCCCGTTCGCAATCTTACAAAAAATGCAATCGCCCATAGTTTTTCTCCTTATATATATATTTCCGGCGCATCAAACCTCAAGCTTCTGATCGCCGAACTTTATGATCTCCTTTTTACGCATAAACTCGGAAAAAATGAAGGCAAGCGCTCCGGGCAGCAGGAAGTGGAAAACGAGTATCTTGATAAGAACAATGATCCCGCTTTCGTTTGCAGTCATAACCTGCCAGGTCATCAATTGTCCCACCAGACCGCTGGTACCCATGCCCGAGCCCGTTGCATTGTTGGTCATTCCGAAAAGAGTGATGGCAATGGGACCGAGGATGGCCGAGGATATGATCGAGGGCAGCCAGATAACCGGCTTTTTCATAATGTTGGGCACTTGAAGCATACTTGTGCCAAGGCCCTGTGCAAAGAAGCCTCCGATGCCGTTTTCACGATAGCTCGCAACAGCAAAGCCGATCATATTGCAGCAGCAGCCTATGGTAGCCGCACCCGCTGCCGGTCCCGAAAGTCCGAGGATCAGGCCGAGAGCCGCAGAAGAAATCGGCAATGTGAGGATCATACCCATGATGACCGAAACCAGGATACCCATGACAATGGGCTGTTGTTCCGTTGACCAGTTGACTATCGCACCCAGCCAGGTCATGAACGCCGAGATCGGAGGTCCCAGAATGAGTCCCGCCACAGCACCGCTCATGATGGTGACCGAAGGTGTTACAAGAATGTCAAGTTTTGTCTTGCCTGCCACAAGACGTCCCACGGTAATCCCGGTAAGTGCCGCTATGTATGCGCCGAGAGGCTCTCCCGGACCCGCAAGCGTCGTAACGGTGGTAAACACGGTTCCCGCAATGATCTTCGAGGCATATGCACCGATCATACCGCAGGAAGCTGCGGAGAAGATGACCAGCGGCTTTTCCTTAAACTTCACCGCGACGCCGCAGCCTATGCCCGCGCCCGTCAGAGAGCAGGCCATAGAACCGATGTAAACGATGTAAGTTCCGATCATTCCCGGAATATAGGAACCGATCTGCTTGATGATCGTTCCGATTATCAAAGTTGCAAAAAGTCCGAGGGCCATACCGCCCAGACCGTCAATAAAGATGTAATTAAGAACTTTTTTTACTGTTTTCATTTTTTACAGCATACCTACCATTTCAGATATTATTTTTATCGAATGCCATGCGGCCATCCGCTCGAAAGCGGGGTAATCAACCTCCGCCGAATCATCCGCTTTGTCGGAGATCGCACGCAGGATCAGGAACGGAACCTCGTTAAGGTACGCAACCTGAGCCACCGCAGCCCCTTCCATTTCACAGCATATGGCTCCGAAATTGTCCACGATGGAAAACTTCTTTTCCTTACTGCATATGAACTGGTCCCCCGTAGCTACCCTTCCCTCATAAACGGAAATATCCGTGCATATCTTTTGGCATATGCCTTTGGCAAGTGCGCAAAGTCTCTCATCCGACTTGAACTCGGATGTCTCCATGAAGGGGATCTTCCCAAGCTTCGAGCCAAAGCCTCTGCAGTCCATATCATGCTGAACCGCTTCCGTACACACCACCACGTCCCCGATGTTGATCCTTGGACTCAGGCTTCCGGCAGCTCCCGTGTTTATCAGGTAATCGACCTCAAAACGCTCGCATAAAAGCTCCGCGCAGAGCGCCGCATTAACCTTTCCCACGCCGCATTTTACAACTATGACTTCATTTCCGGACAAAGTACCCTGATAGAATTCCATGCCCGCAGCTTTGACGATATTTTGATCTTTAAGCATTGCACGAAGTCCGCCTACTTCGGATTCCATGGCTCCGATAACACCTATTTTCATAAGATACTCCTTCCGATCCAATATGATTGCTCTGTTATTCCACGTTGTAACTATGCAAATATCTGTCCTGTTCGGGAGTCAGCACGTCTATCTCTTTTCCGAGGAATTTGAGTTTTCTGACGGCTACCGCCTCGTCAACCTCTCTCGGAACATCTATGAGCTTTTCCTTGAGTTCGCTGCCATGCTCCACAAGATACTTTGCCGACAGTGCCTGGATCGCAAAGCTCATGTCCATGATCTCCGCGGGATGTCCGTCACCCGCTGCCAGATTCACGAGCCTGCCTTCCGCCAGAACATAGATCCACTGTCCGGTCGGAAGCTTGTAGCCCATGATATTCTTTCTCATTTCTGTCTTTTCCACCGCGATCTCACGAAGGCGCTTCATGTCGATCTCGCAGTCAAAATGTCCCGCGTTGCACAGTATTGCGCCGTCCTTGATAACGGCAAAATCTTCCTCGTCGATGACCTTTTCGCAGCCCGTAACCGTAATAAAGAAATCGCCGATCTTGGCCGCTTCCTTCATAGGCATTACGTCAAACCCGTCCATTACCGCTTCGATAGCCTTTACGGGATCGATCTCGGTAACGATGACACGGGCGCCCAGCCCCTTGGCTCTCATGGCAGTTCCCTTACCGCACCAGCCATAGCCCGCAACAACAACGTTCTTGCCTGCCACGATCAGGTTGGTGGTTCTGTTTATTCCGTCAAACACGGATTGTCCCGTGCCGTATCTGTTGTCGAAGAAATGCTTGCAATCCGCGTTGTTCACACGAACCATGGGGAAACGGAGCTTTCCGGCCTTGTTCATCGCTTCCAGACGAATGATGCCGGTTGTCGTCTCCTCACAGCCTCCTATAATGTTCGGTATGAGCTCGGGCATCTCATTGTGCACCATGTTTACCAGATCGCCGCCGTCATCGATGATGATGTTGGGTCCGCACTCCAGCGCGTGTCTGATGTGAGCGCTGTACTCCTCCGCCGTCGCTCCGTACCAGGCATGCACCTCAAGTCCGTCCGCAACCAGCGCTGCCGCCACGTCGTCCTGTGTGGACAAGGGGTTCGATCCCGTAATGTGCATTTCCGCACCGCCTGCCGCCAGCACCTTGCACAGGTAGGCGGTTTTTGCCTCCAAATGTACGGAAAGTGTGATCTTCTTGCCCTTGAAAGGCTGTTCCTTTTTGAACTCGCCCTCCAATGTCCTAAGCAGGTCGCAATTTCGTTTGACCCATTCGATCTTTTGCCTGCCTGAAGGGGCAAGGTTTATGTCTCTGATTTCACTGCTCATTCATTTACTCCTTAAATTTATTCAGCCGATCCTGCGGATTATATCCTGCACATGTGCATATGTCTCGCGTTCGTCCATGGTCAGCAGCTTCCTGCCTTCCATCGTGATCCTTCCGTCGATGATGACCGTGTCTACCTCCGAACCGTTTGCGGAATAGGAAAGTCCCGCGATCAAGTCGTTTGTCGGCATGAGGGACGGATTTTCGAGGTCAAGGATAGCCAGATCCGCCTTCTTTCCCACCTCAATGGATCCGATCTCCTTTTCAAGCCCGAGCGCCTTCGCGCCGTTGATCGTGGCGATCCTGAATGTCTCGCGGGCGGAAACGCATTGGGGATTACGGTAAACTCCCTTGTGTATCAGCGCCAGAAGGCTCATTTCCCGGAACATGTTGAGGGAGTTGTTGCTGGCAGCTCCGTCCGTTCCGAGGCATACGTTGACGCCCGCCTCCAGCAGCTTTTTCACCGGCGCAAATCCGTTCCCCAGCTTCATGTTGCTGGCCGGGTTTGTAACCACGTTCACCTTTTTGTCCTTCAATATCTTAATGTCATCATCCGTGATCTGCACGCAGTGAGCCGCTATGCAGTTCACATCGAAAAGTCCGTTCTTTTCCGCCATTTCAATGGGCGTACAGCCATATTTCTCCTTGATCTGCCTTATCTCGCTCTCGCTCTCGGAAAGATGCACATGGATGCCCATGTTGTTTTCCTTCGCTTTTCGGGAAATTATGCGCATATAAGCATCGTCGCAGGTGTAGGGCGCGTGAGGTCCCAGCATAAAGGTGAGGCGGTCGCAATCCGCTGCCGCTTCTTTTTCCTCAAACGCCTGGCGAAGCCTCATGCTTCCCGCTTCGTCGTCCCCGCTGCCCACAAGCCCGCGGCAGATCACAGCTCTCATGCCCGTCTCCTTCACTGCTCTCGTGGTCTGATGTATGTTCATCTGCATATCGTTAAAGCAGGTGGTTCCGCTCTTCATCATCTCTATGATGGCGAGCCTTGCGCCCCAGTAAGCATCTTCGTCGGTCATTTTCCGCTCAATGGGGTCTATCCTTCCGAACAGCCAGTCCATAAAGCTCAGATCATCAGCCACGTTTCTCATAAAGGCCATATAGGAATGGGTGTGGCAGTTGATGAGTCCGGGGATAGCCAGCTTTTTACTGCCGTCTATGCATTTGTCCGCTTTAAAGCCTTCCGGTGCATCGCCAAGGCCCACGATCCTTTGGCCCTCTATGTATATGCTTGTTTCTTTTACGATATCCTTTTCACTGTCGACGATCCTGCCATTCTCGGGAAGGATCGCGAGCACGTTTTTAATTACTGTTCCCATCTTCTTCTCCGTCCGCCCGCTCGGACCCCATTGTGTCCGTCGGCGCGTTAAACGTCATGTTTTCAGTTTCTGCAAGAGCAGCAGCCTTTTTCTTCTTTTTCTTCATATGTACCACGATCAGAATGATGACGAGCGCAATGATCGCAACAAGGATAACGACCGCGCCGATAATGATCTTCCTGCCGAAATCGATCAGCTTCTGAGCATTGGGGTTTTGCTGCATAAGCGATGTCGAATAATCCACAACACTGTCACAGATCCCTTTGAGAACCTCTTCGTCAAATATGTCCGGCAGCTCCACCGTTTCGAGAAGCTCGCAGAATTTGGTGTCCAGACCGTATGTGGTAAGGTTCATGTATTGTTCTATCGCATCATCTCTGTCCTCCTGTGCCATCATGAAGATGTCAAGAGCAGCAAGAGCCGAAGTTGCATAAGAAATATAGTACAACGGGCTTTCAAAGGTATGGGAAACCGTTACCCAATCATATGCCTCGTCGCTCTGATTCGAATATGCTTTGCCGTATTCTTCGGATATCCTTCTGAATATCCTGTTGCATTCCTGAGCCGTGATCTCCCCCGGATAAGAATATACCTCATTCTGGAATTCATCATACGTACAGCCCTCGACAACCGAACTCAGCATATTGTAAAGAACGATCTCGCGCACAAGATCTCCGTAGCCCTCGCCGTAAACTCCGTCAAAGTACTCCATCATCAGGAGCTCAAGACCCTGAGAGTGGATCTCTGCCACGTCCATATTGGTCGTATCGAACAGGCAGCGACCATCATTGTGAAAACCGTTATTGTAATGACCGAATTCGTGGATAAAGGTCTCCAGATCATAGTAGGAGCCGTCGGGCGCATTGAAAATGAACGGACAGCCGTATTTATACAAGGAAGTCGTATATCCTACGGGCGCTTTCGTGGCACTGTGATCCATCTCGTAGGTATGATACTTTTTCAGGTAATCAAATGCCTCTCCGAGATGGCTGTCCACCTTTTTAATGTAGGGCTCCACCAGGTCAACCAATTCTTCATCGGTCATCATGTAACGGTAAAAAACATCCTGTGTTTCTTCCGTAAGTGTGAGCATAATGTTCTGATAGACCTTGTTAAGCGCGGGAACCACATACTTCTTGGTGTAGCTGTAGAGTTTCTTTGCGTCCTCTGTGGTGTAGTCGCGGTTATACAAATCCTCGTAAGCCATTATCGCATAGTTTTCATAGTCGTTGATGCGGGCTGACTCGTTCTTTGCATTAACAAGACGGGCATATATTTCCGAGGTGACCTTGTTTCTGGCTTTTTTCAGTTCAACATATATGGCGGTGTAAGCGGCCCGGTCGATCTCTTCATTGGCAGCTGCCGCCTCGACACTCTCTTCATCCCACTCCTTGCCGTCAACAGTCACCGTATAGTTTTCCTGCATGGCGGAATTGTATTCCTGAACCAGCTCATTGCAGAGTACCGAAAGCTCCAATTCGCGCTCGGTCATATCCTCGTAATCAAGGAAATCCTCTACCAGTTCTTCATCATCGATATGCGCTTTAAGCGCGTCTCCGCAAGGGGATTTAAGCGCTTCTCGGATAGCGATGATCGAAGCGTCGACAAGCTCCGACCACATCGACGACAGTTCAAGTCTCGTATCTGCATATTCGCCGGTAACGTCCTTGTAGTATTCAATATTGCACAGTGCATATTGTGTGGCGAAAATGTCGATCTCATCTATGATGATCTCATAGTACATTATAATGTCGTCCCCGTTTTTGGGGTCAGCCATTTTTGTTTCCATGCTTTCAAGCGTATCACGCAGGAAATGGTCATCATAGCCTTTGAAGATCATGTCTTCGTAAGCCACTTCGGAATGAACCTGGTTGTCCTCGTCATAGCCTTTGAACTTCGCATAGGCAAGCGAAGGCGTTATTGAAGTAAAGACCACTAAAACCGCAATAAGTGCTGCAATAAATCTTTTCATGTTTCCCCCCTATAGTTAAATTATAATTTCTGGAACCTGAAATAATTATCAAAGGTTCTGACTATCTTAAAATCTCCCTTTGCCGAAAGACCGCCGGTCATAAACGCTCCCTGGAAGGTCTGGCGGCCGTTCACTATGCGGTTCACCGTCTCTCTGGTGGTGGTGGCGACTACGTCCGGTTTCTCACACTCACCGTAATAGATCCGCAGCCTTTCCTTGTTGATGTCTATCACGAGATTCTTTTCGGTGTCCGTCATCTTCAGTTCGAAGATCACCTTGACATCATCCTTCGGCGGAATGTAATTTTCCTTGAAGTTCTTGATGAATTCCTGTCCGCTTTCTCCCTGTCCCATAAGCGACGAGAACATCTCGGACAGTTCCTCTATGTCTTCCTTCTGCTTTTTAACGTACTTGTCATCCGAAACGTACCTGGAGAGCTGCTCGCTCTCTTCGGGCGTGAGCGGCATCGAAGCGTGCTCGATCTTTCCTCCCATGAAGTTTGCGGTACTGCTGGGGAAGGTGAGCGGATTCTGCTTTATGGTGCGATAGAGATCCTCCGCCTTCTTTTCTATCATGGTCGCGTAGTCGGGATTGGTCTCGAATTCGGACTGAGATGCCACGTAAGCCGTGATGCCCGGCGCAAGTATTCCCCCAAGCAATTCCCATGCTTTGTTCAGCATGAGCTCTGCCTCCCGCTCGCCCCACGTGTTGGAAATGACTACGGGCATCATATAGATCCTTTTGATCTTTTCCTTGTCTGCATACAGCCAGCAGCCGTCGAGGAATTCCGAAAGCAGTCCCCCTATGCCGTACCATTCAACATTTGCTGCGAGAATTACACCGTCCACATTTTTAAGGCTTGCGGAAAGTGCCGCTATTTCACTTTTGCTCTCATACAGATTGTATCGATTCACTTCTACGCGAAGCTCCTCGAGCACCTCCGTGATCTTCTGGAGAACGTATAGCGTGGAATCTTCAATTAGGCCTCTTCCGCCGTAATAAATGTTGATCTTCATTAAGTATTCCTCCCGAGTAAGCGATATCGGCACATAGATCTTTTGCGCCCGCTCTGTGTTCCTTAACTTATTACTATAACACAGTTACGATAACATTTAAAGAAAAAAAAGGCAACCACCCGAAAGCAGTTGCCTTTTAAAAGTGTAAAATTACTTGTAAAGCTCAACAAGTTTTAAGAGATGCTCATATCTCTCGCCTGCAAGAGCTTCGCTCTTAGCGAAGAGATCCGTAGCACGATCGGGGAATGCCTTGATGAGTGAGGTGTAACGTGACTCGTTGTTGAGGAATTCCTGATATGTTCCGTCGCCGGCCTTGGATGTAAGGGTGAAAGGATTCTTTCCTTCTGCCTTGAGAGCAGGGTTGAAGGAGAAGAGGTTCCAATAACCTGCCTTAACAGCCTTCTTCATTTCATCCTGGCAGTGGTTCATACCGCCCTTAGCGATTCCGTGGAGTTCGCAAGGAGCGTAGCCGATGATGAGTGAAGGTCCGTCGTAAGCTTCAGCCTCAGCGATTGCCTTAACTGCCTGAGCAGGGTTAGCACCGAGAGCGATCTGAGCAACATATACATAACCGTAGCTCATAGCGATCTCTGCAAGAGACTTCTTCTTGATCTCCTTACCTGCAGCAGCGAACTGGCAAACTTCACCGACGTTGGAAGCCTTGGAAGCCTGACCGCCTGTATTGGAGTACATTTCTGTATCGAATACCATAACGTTTACATTCTCGCCGGAAGCAAGAACATGGTCGAGACCGCCGAAACCGATATCGTATGCCCATCCGTCACCACCGAAGATCCATACGGACTTCTTAGCGAGGTACTGCTTCTTGGAAAGGATCTCTGTAGCACATCCGCATTCGCAGTTGGGCTCGAACTTCTCGAGTTCTGCAATGAGAGCGTTTGCATCCTTTGTATTGTTTCTTGTGTCATCCTTTGTTGCAAGGAACTGCTTGATAGCAGCCTTAAGGCTTTCGGGAGCCTTCTCGCCTGCGCACATCTTCTCGAGCTTAGCGATGAGCTGGTCACGAAGAACCTTCTGTCCGAGGTACATACCGAAGCCGTGCTCAGCGTTATCCTCGAAGAGGGAGTTGGACCAAGCGGGACCCTGTAAGGAATCCTTGTTTACGGTGTAAGGTGATGTAGCTGCGGGACCGCCCCAGATGGAAGAACATCCTGTAGCATTTGAAATGTACATGTTCTCACCGAAGAGCTGGGTGATAAGTCTTGCATATGATGTCTCGGCACAGCCTGCGCATGATCCCGAGAACTCGAGAAGAGGCTGATTGTACTGTGAACCGATAGGTGTAACGTCTGTAAATGCGGGCTTGATCTCCTTCTTGCCAACGTTTGCAACAAGGTAATCGAATACAGGCTGCTCGTCGCTCTGAGTTTCCTGAGGAACCATCTTGAGGGCGCCCTTTGCAGCTGCGGGACATACTGTTACGCACTCGCCGCATCCCATGCAGTCAAGAGGAGATACAGACATGGTGAACTTCATGGAAGCGTCTGTAGCATGCTTGGAATCTGCAAGCTTGATGTTTGCGGGAGCTGCCTTAACCTCTGCACCGTCGAGGATGAACGGACGGATCGTAGCATGTGAGCATACGAATGCGCAGGAGTTACACTGTACGCAGGTGTTGGGATCCCACTCGGGAACCATAACAGCTGTACCACGCTTCTCGTACTGGGAAGCACCTGTCTCGAACTGACCGTCTGCAATATCCTTGAATGCGGAAACGGGAAGTGAATCACCGTCCATGAGACCGATGGGATCAAGAAGTTCGTTAACCATCTTAACCGTAGCGGGACGGCCTGCGCGCTTGATCTCCTTCTTCTCGTCCTGAGCGTTAGCCCAGTCAGCGGGAACTTCTACCTTGTGAACGGCATCTACACCTGCGTCGATTGCCTTGTAGTTCATTTCAACTACTGCGTCACCCTTCTTACCGTAGGACTTCTTTGCAGCTGCCTTCATGTAATCAACTGCCTCATCGATGGGCATTACATTTGCAAGCTTGAAGAATGCGGACTGA
>JAEEYF010000062.1 GCA_016291655.1 Lachnospiraceae bacterium
CGATCACAAGTTGAAAGTGGTCTTTGATGATTGGGAGGAAGAACTGGACCTTACGATAGAACCCGCTGTAACCCCCCAAGATCTTGTGATCCCCATAGCAGTAGTTGCAGTCCTGGGACTTTCCGGAGGCTGTGCTGCTATAATCATAAAAAAACGTAAAGCGGTATAAGAAAAATTGAACAGGGATTGTCAATTTATCAAAAAAAGTATTATTCACTCGGAAGCGAATCTTGAATTTCCACTTGACAATGAAGTATTTCTTGTGGTAGTATATTGGCTCGTGAGGCAAGACCTCCTCACAGTTACACAAGCTGCTTTAGCTCAGCTGGTAGAGCGCATCCTTGGTAAGGATGAGGTCAGCAGTCCGAATCTGCCAAGCAGCTTTAACTGCACAGAACAACAAGACGCCCGACATGCAAACATGTTTCGTTTGTAATGTCGGGCGTCTTGTTGTTCTGTGAGAGTTATGCCAAGGACAATCGCCAAACAGAAGCCGCTTTGCGGCGACGGACGTTGTTTTTTAACGGACGGTTTGGCGTTTGCCCTGTTTGGCATAACGTAGCAGTTAAAGCTGCTTGCATGCATTTCCGGGCGTAACGGGCAGTGACGGCTACTTGCAGATTGTTCGCTATCCGCTTCCTTCTTTCCGCTTTACTTATGCGCGTTTCTGTGCTATAAATATTCTGAATTAAGGTAGAATCTGCGCGCCAAAGTCAGGTCTGAGGTCAAAGAATAGTTGAAAACAGCAGACTAATTTTATCAAGAATCATCCGACCTTTGGCAAAAGGTCGTTTTTTTTATCAAGGAGGAAAGAATGGAGACAAGAGTGGCATTACTTGGGATCATAGTTGAGAATCCCGATTCGGTGGAGCAGCTTAACAGCCTTCTCCACGAGTACAGGCAATATGTTATCGGGCGTATGGGAGTTCCCTACAACCCGAAGGGGATTTCGATAATCAGCGTTGCGGTTGATGCGCCGCAGGACATCGTCAGTGCATTGTCCGGAAAACTCGGCCGGCTTGAAGGCATTAACGCAAAGACCATCTATTCAAAAAAATAGAAGGCAGGATCGGGCATATAAAGACTGAAGAAGAGGGAATGATTATGGCGGACATCCTTACGGCTTGGGAGTTGATCGAAAAACTGAATGAAGAAAAAAGACTTTCCCTGAATGAATTTACCTGTCTTTTGGAGAACAGAAACAGTGTTGATCGGGAAAAACTGTTTGCCAAGGCAAGAGAAAACGCCAAGGCATACTTCGGGAACACCATATATCTGCGCGGATTGATAGAGATCGGCAATTATTGCAGAAATGACTGCCTTTATTGCGGCATAAGAAGGAGCAATTGCAAAGCGGAAAGATACAGGCTTACAGAGAAACAGATCATGAATGCCTGCGTGAACGGGCACAGGCTTGGGTACAGAACCTTTGTCCTGCAAGGCGGAGAGGACCTGTATTTCACCGCAGGGAAGCTTGCGGACATCATAAAAAGCATTAAAGAAGCCTTCCCGGACTCTGCCGTAACCCTTTCCGTGGGGGAGAGGAGTACAGAAGACTATCAAATGTGGTATGATGCCGGAGCGGACAGGTATCTTTTAAGGCATGAGACTGCAGATGAGGAACACTACGGGAAGCTTCATCCTCCGGAATTGTCCTTGAAACACAGGATAGAATGCCTGTATACCCTTAAGAAGATCGGCTATCAGGTCGGAGCGGGTTTTATGGTGGGATCGCCTTATCAGACAACGGAGAATATTGCCAAGGACCTGGTTTTTTTGAGGGAACTGGAACCGCATATGATAGGCATAGGCCCCTTCATCCCTCACAAGGATACTCCTTTTGCAAAGGAAACTGCGGGAAGTCTTGAACTGACACTGTTCCTTCTTGCGGTGATAAGGATCATGCTGCCCGATGTGCTGCTTCCCGCCACTACGGCCTTGGGAACCATCGCTCCGGACGGACGCGAAAAAGGAATACTTGCGGGAGCAAATGTTATCATGCCGAATCTTTCTCCAAAGGATGTGAGAAAAAAATACATGTTGTATGATAACAAGCTCTGTACGGATGATGAAGCCGCGGAACAGAAGGCAAAACTCGATAAAAGGGTGGAAAGCATCGGATACAGGACGGTAACCGACAGAGGCGACAGCCCCAAATGTAAAGCATCAACTCTTGTATGCCCAAAAAGATTGTGATATACTATATTTGGTATATTTTGAGATTTTTGGAACTAAATCTGTGTTGGGTAGGGGTTCCTCTTTTAATGCAAAGGGACCGGGAGGAATGATGAAACAAAATAATCTTTCTACTTCGATAATGTTTGGCGTTGTTGCGCTTCTTTTAATAACAGTTTTGACCTTGGGTATTATAGTATTCATGAAGAATAAACCGACTGCTGAGCCTTCTTTGCCGGAAGCTTCCGCGATGCCTGCGGCGAGCGAAACCCCGCCTCTTTCGACCTCCACACCGACAGCGGCTGCGACGGAAACTCCGACGCCCACATTTACTCCTGCACCCAAGGGAGTAGTTTGTCTTGATCCCGGACATCAGAAGACGACGGATCAGAACAGGGAGCCTGTAGGCCCCGGAGCGGAAGAGCAGGTTGCAAGGATGGCTTCCGTAGGTGCGGAGAACAAGGACCTGAACATCCTTGAATATGAATGGAATCTCACCGTTTCTGAGCTTGTAAAGGCTGAACTTGAAAGACGCGGCTATACGGTGTATCTTACAAGAAGTGACAATGAGACGGGCCTATCAAATAAGGAGCGTGCGGAGTTTGCCAACGGAAAAAATGCGGACATACTTGTCGGAATACAGCTGGATGCATACAGCGGTTCTTCCGAGGTCAAGGGAGTATATGCACAGATAGCCGACACCGACAATCCCTACGCGGGAGAAAGAGCGGCAAAGAACAAGGAGCTGGCAACACTGATACAGACTGCTGTGGTTGAAGCGACAGGGGCCAAGGCAAGGAGCCTTCAGACCGGAAACAACAAACTGGCGCTTCTAAACTATGCAAAGATGCCTGCCTGCGTGATGCAGCTTGGCTATCTCTCGAGCCCGGAAGAAGCGTCGCTGCTTGCAACCGAGGACTACAGAAATAAGATCGCGATTGCTGTCTGCGACGGAATAGACAGCTATTTTGAAGGAAAATAACAGAGAATGAAAAATATCAAACTGATAATGGAATATGACGGCTCAAGATATGACGGCTGGGTTGAGGCAAAGACCGGCGGCAGCGGAAAAAACGGTTCCGTATCCGACAAGATCTCGGATGTTCTTAAGGAGATGGAGCACAAGGACGTGGAACTGATCGGAGCCATCAGAACTGAAGCCGGGGTGCATGCATATAAGCAGGTGGCTTCCTTTAAGACCGATTCGACCAAGAGTCCTCTTGAGATCAAGCGGTATCTGAACCGCTATCTTCCGAGGGACATAGCTGTTCTTGACGCAAGCTATGCGGATGAGCGCTTTCACCCGGCATTCAATGCCAAGGGCTTTACTTTTGAATACAGGATAACGGTTGGAGAGGTTCCTTCCGTTTTTGAACGAAAATACAATTACTATTACTTTAAAAACCCGGATATGGACAGGATGAAGAAGGCGGCAGCTTTTTTCGTCGGCAAACATGATTTTGCCGGCTTTTCCGACAACAAGAGAATGAAAAAGTCCACCGTCAGGGAGATCACCGCTTTTGACATATACAAGAGCGGTAACGAGATTTCATTTACCGTCAGCGGCGATGATTTCTGGCCGAACATGGTCAGGATAATGATCGCGCTGCTGCTTGAAATAGGAACAGGGGAGAAAGAGGCAACAGTGATCAACAGGATGTTTGAAACAGGCGATCGTTCTCTTGCGCCCGAGGCAATTGATTCAAAAGGACTTTTCCTTACGGATGTAGATTATGAATGAAAAAAGAATGATCATTAAGTACGGACACCTCATTGACCCGGCTGACAACCTTGATGGGGTGTACAATATTTTTGTCTGCGATGGCAAAATTAAAGCGGTAACCAAAGAAGAAATGCTTGAAGGCTTTGAAGAGGCGGAGATCGTCGACGCTACGGGGCTTTGTGTTTTCCCCGGACTCATTGACCTCCATGTGCATTTCAGAGAGCCCGGCTTTGAGTACAAAGAGACCATCGAGACCGGAGCCAAAGCAGCAGCCGCAGGCGGTTTCACCACGGTTTGCATGATGCCCAACACAAAGCCTGTGATCGATACACCGGAAAAGGTACGTGCTGCGGTTCTAAAAGCGGCAAAGGTTACAAAGATCAATGTTCTTCCCATAGGAGCCGTCACAATGGGGCAGATGGGAAAGGAACTTGCGGACATCGAGGGAATGAAAGCTGCAGGAGCCTGTGCTGTAAGCGAGGACGGCAAGTCGGTTATGGATTCCGCTTTGATGAGAAGGGCAATGGAGATTGCAAAAGAGGCAGACATAGCGATCTTCGACCATTGCGAAGATGCCAACCTTGTGAAGGGCGGTGTCATGAACGAAGGCAAGCGTTCTGCTGAACTCAATCTTCCCGGCATTGCCAACAGAGTGGAAGAGATCATTGAAGAAAGAGATATCCTGCTTGCGGAGCTGACCGGAGCAAGGCTTCATCTCTGCCATTGTACAACCGCGGGCTCCACGGTTTTGCTCTCCGAAGCCAAGAAAAAGTACGATAACATCACGGGTGAGACCTGTCCGCATTACATAGCACTTACCGAAGAGGACATCCCCTGCGATTTCGGCAATTTCAAGATGAATCCGCCTCTCAGGACAGAGAACGACCGCCTTGCACTTAAAAATGCGATCACCGACGGCTCTATGGATGTGATCTCCACAGATCACGCACCCCATTCGAAAGAGGAAAAGGAGCAGTCCTTCTTAAAAGCGCCTTTTGGCATAGTGGGACTGGAGACCTCCTTTGCGGTTTGCTACACGGAGCTCGTGAAAAACGGTGATATGACCATCAACGATCTGATCGTCAGAATGAGCGCAAAGCCTGCCGAGATCCTCAAAAGAAAAGCCGGAGCTCTTAAAGAGGGTTATCCTGCGGACATCACCATTGCCGATCTTAATGAAGAATATGAGATAGATCCCTCGACGTTCAAGTCAAAAGGGGTTAATACGCCCTTCACCGGAAAAAAGGTGTTTGGCAGAATAAAATATACATTTGCCGGAGGTTGCAAGGTTTATGATCAAAAAGCTGATTGATGAAATTATCAGAAAGGACGCTCCCATTGTTGCGGGGTTGGATCCTATGCTTTCGTATGTTCCCGAGTGTTTAAAGAAGGAAGCCTTTGAAAAGTTCGGAAAAACACCTGAAGCTGTTGCGGAGGCTATTTATGCATATAACAAGGGGCTGATCGATGCCATAGCGGATCTCGTGCCTGCGGTAAAGCCTCAGATCGCCATGTATGAGCAGTTCGGTCTTCCCGGCCTTGAAGCTTATCTGAAAACTGTTAAATATGCCAAGGAAAAGGGACTCATTGTCATTGCCGACGTTAAGAGAGGAGACATAGGCTCCACAAGCGCTGCGTACGCTACGGCGCATCTCGGAAAGATCGATATCGAAGGAAATGAATCTGAACCCTTCGGAAGTGATTTCGCTACCGTAAACCCCTATTTGGGGACGGACGGAGTCAAGCCCTTCACCGATGCCTGCAATCAATTTGACAAAGGCATATTTGTTCTGGTCAAGACCTCAAATCCTTCAAGCGGAGAGTTCCAGGACAGACTTGTGGACGGCAGACCTCTTTACGAACATGTTGCCGAGAAGGTCGTTGAATGGGGCGGTGCTTCTATGGACGGAGACTATTCGAATGTGGGAGCCGTTGTGGGAGCAACCTATCCCGAACAGGGCGAGAAGCTCAGAAAACTGATGCCTTACACATACATTCTGGTGCCGGGTTACGGCGCACAGGGCGGCAGAGGAAAGGATCTCAAGCATTTCTTCAACAAAGACGGCCTCGGAGCTATAGTAAATTCCTCCAGAGGTATCATCGCCGCATATAAACAGGAAGCATATGCAAAGTTTGGCGACAAGGGCTATGCGGAAGCTGCCAGAGAGGCTGTGCTTGCCATGAGGAAGGATATTCGGGAGAACATTTAAATGTTTAACGTAATTTATGATTATGTAAACAGAACAGCGGAATTTCCCGGGGCTGATTTTGAAAACGACGATATCATATATGTGACGGACGGAGAGGCGGAAGCATGCGAATCCATTGCATCTTTATATGCCAAGAAGCCCTTTGAAGAAATGGTAAAGTGCTTGAACGGCGTTTTTTCTATCGTACTGTTCGATAAGAACAGGTGCGAACTGTTTGTTGCAAGAGACAGGCTCGGGGCAAAACAGCTCTATTATACGGAGCGTGATAACAGGCTTATGATCTGTTCCGCTTTTGAACCTGTTTTCAGGTTTGCGGGTAAAGAGATCGACGAAACCGGTTTGCAGCATTTCTTTACCTTTCAATACGTTCCCGAACCGCTTACTATCGGGAAAAATGTATATGCCCTGAAATTGGGGCATTATGCAAAGGCTTCGGTGCAGGGCTTTGAACAGGCTGAATATAACACATGGATGCCTGCTCCGGTGGAAGGCAAGGACCGTGGGGAGTTCAGGAACGAGATAAGGGAGAGTATTACGGAGGCGGTTAAGAGAAACCTTAAGGGAGCGGTAAAACCGGCCGCTTTTCTTTCGGGCGGTCTGGATTCCTCAATATTGACCGCGATCGCCGCAAAGGACTTCCCGGATATGAAGGCCTATACCATCTCCTTCGATGTTCCCGGCTTTTCCGAGGCGGAGGTGGCTGCTCAGTCTGCGAAAAAATACGGCATAAAACACGAGATCGTAAAAGTGTCATCAGGGGATTTTAAAGCCGAAGTGCCCTTTGCCGTAAGAGCTATGGGAGTTCCGGTTGCGGATCCTTCTGCTGCGGCGGTTTCACTGATCGCAAAAGCTGCGGCGGGGAAGACAGATGCTATCCTTTCGGGAGAAGGCTCCGATGAGCTTTGGGGCGGATATCATGTTTACAATCCGAGAGGAAGAGTCCTTAAAATCATGGCGCTTCCCAAACCGGTAAGGAAGCTTGGCGCTCTTGTTTCCGAGATTCTCCCGGACAACGTGAGAGGAAAGGATCTTTTGAGAAGAGGCTGCGTTCCTTTGGAAAAGAGATTCGTGGGAAATACCTTCCTTTTTACAGACAGGGAAAAAAAGAAGCTTTTAAAGAGGTTTAACAAAAAAGTCAGGTATACCGACATTACCGCACCTTATTTTGAAAGGGCGAAAAACCTTTCGGACATGGATAAGATGCAATATATAGATACAAACCTGTGGCTGCCCGGAGACATAGATGTGGTCTGCGGAAAGGGTTGTTCCGAACGTGGACTTAAGTGTGTCACTCCCTTTATGGACAACAGGGTTACGGATCTGGCAAGAACTCTGACAAGAGATGAAAAACTTGACGGAGCTCAAAACAAGGTGATCTTAAGGGAGGCCTTCGGAGACCTTTTGACCGAGGAAGTGAAAAACGGCGTTAAAAGAGGTTATCCCGTTCCGGTAAGGATCTGGCTTTCCGGTGAGTTGAACGGCTGGGCTGTCGGCATCATCGAAGAGGCAAAGGTGTCAGAACTTATCAACAAAAAATATGCATTGAGGATATTGGAGAATTGTAAAAAGTATCCCGAGGATCCCATGTATTATCGTAAAGCATGGGCGATACTTGTTTTTTGCATATGGTATAAAGAAATGATATGCAAGGAAAGAAGGCATAATGAATAATCAGTTAACGAAATCCGACATCAAGAAGATGGAGGAGGAGATAGAATACAGGAAGGTCGTAAAGAGATATGAATTGCTGGACGCCGTAAAAGAGGCGAGAGCACACGGCGATCTTTCCGAGAATTTTGAGTATCATGCGGCAAAACGTGAGAAAAACATTAACGAAAGCCGTATCAGATATCTTGAAAAGATGATCAAGACGGCAGAGATCATCGATGATTCTTCAAAGGATGATGAGGTAGGCATAAATAACACGGTCGAGGTTTACATCGAAGAGGATGACGAAACGGAAAGCTACAGGATCGTGACGACCGTCAGAGGAGATGCACTGAACGGACTGGTTTCCATTGAATCGCCCATCGGAAAAGCACTTCTCGGAAAGAAGATCGGAGATCGTGTCAGCATACATGTTAACGACAACTATTCATATGATGTGATCATCAAAAAGATCATTAAAACAAACGACGATTCACAGGACCGGATCCGACAGTTCTGACCTTCAGACGAAAAATGACACGGGAATTACCGTATGGAAGAAAAAAGTATGAAAAACAAAAAAGTAAAGCACAAGATGCCGCTTAAAAGGCAGCTTTACTTTTGGTATTTTACAGCCATACTTATTCCCGTGCTTGTTCTCGGCACAATTCTTTTTGTATCGACTTTTACCAGCAGACTCCGCCACAGCGAGGAACTGCTGAAGTCATACAATTCCGGCGTTCGCCAGACAGTCTACGATGTTACGACCTATATCAATAATGTTTCGGAAAGCATAGTTTACAACGATGCGATAGAGGAGTTCCTTGCTCAAAAATATGACAGCAGGGTTCAGTTTGTGTCTGCATACAATAAGCTGAAGATAATCGACCAGTATATGGCAAAATATAACGGGATCGGAGATATTTTGATCTATACGGACAATTGTATAGACTCGGGCTACGGTGTTTTTGTAAAACCCGATGAGACTGTTAAGAATTCGGAGTGGTTTAGGAGAGCAAAGAACCAGTTCAGCCCTTTTTGGACTTCCTGCGAATATAAAGATTCATACGGCAACAATGTGACGGAGCTTGCTTTAGTCCGAAGAATGACATTTGTGGAAAGCAGTGAAGAGGCAGTGGTAATGGTGCGCGTCAGCAACAGCTACCTGAATTCGAGACTTGTGGACCGTGGCTATATCACCTTCCTTTCTGCCAACAGGGATGAGCCTTTTTACGGTAATGCCGCCTATGACGGAAGTCTGATATCGGACCTGGATTTCGATTATGACAAGGTTCACTATACCGACTCAGGCAGGACAAGATTTGATGATAACAAAGCACTTTATTATATAGAGTCGTTTAAACCTTCCCAGAGTTCCTACTCTCAGTTGTATATCACAAGCCTTGATATACAGGCTTTTTCAGACATATATCATATGCTGGCCGTTAATCTCATTGTGCTTTTGATCGCAGCAGTGTTACCGCTCATGATCATTACACGACATACGTCTTTGTTTACGAGAGAAGTAAAGACTCTTAGAAACGAGATGCACAAAGCAAGCCTCAGAGAAGAACAGCAGAGACTTTTGGAGGGAGAAGGTTCAAAGCTGTTTACGAGTGTGGAACTTAGCGATGCATACGACGATCTGCTGGTGATGGTCAAGAACATCGAAGATATGGAAGCTGCACAGTATGAGGCGGAGATCAAGGAAAAGAAGATACAGAACGATCAGCAGAAGATGGAGTTTAAGATGCTTGCAAGCCAGATCAATCCACATTTCCTTTACAACACCCTGGAAATGATCCGTATGAAAGCGCTGACGGTGGGAGACAGGGATGTGGCAAATGCCATCAAGCTTTTGGGACAATCCATGAGGTATGTCCTTGAGAATACGGGAACGGCGGAAACTACACTTCAGAAGGAAATGGATCATATCGATAACTATCTGAAGATACAGAAGCTCAGGTTCGGAGACAGGATAGATTATCAGATCAATATAATGCCCGAGATGATCCTGTCCGAATATGCAGTGTTACCTCTGCTTTTGCAGCCTATAGTTGAAAATGCCATTATCCACGGCATAGAAAACAGGGACAGCGGCGGAAAGGTCTGGATAGCGATCTATATTGAAGACGATAGCATTAAAGTGGATATATCCGATAACGGAGGAGGAATGGATGAGGAGACCATGAATATGGTCCTGCACAGGGTAAAGCATTACGAAAGAGAGAGAAATACTTCGGGCATCGCGCTCTATAATATTAACAGAAGAATTAAGCTGAATTATGGAGAGGAATACGGACTGGAAATAACAACGGAATACGGTGAAGGTACGAGGGTGAGGCTTATTTTGCCGGTCAAAAGAAATCTTGAATAATACTCATTATTTGCTTTATTTTAAAAGAAATGTTGGCGTTTTGGTGTAGTATATATAGTAGAATGATAAAAAATCCGATGTCGGATGAAATGTAAGAAGAGGTGATAAGATGAAAAACATTTCTTTAAAGATCAAACTGTTATTATGTACTATACCGCCTGTAATAGCATTAATCGCATCGATCTTGGTTTTCCTGTTTATCATCAGGCAGACCTACAATGATTCAAAGAATGTGTATTTTACCAAGCTGTATTACATCAACAGCAAACTTGTTAATGCAGACAGAGACTTTTATCAGGCAATGCAGGCTTCCACAAGACAGTTTCAGATGACACGCCCCGGAGAGAAATTTGATACGGCAAAAAACGAAGCGAGCAGGAAGGATTATGAAGATAACGTATCACAGGTACGTAAACGTGTTACGGAAGCAGAGGAAAGTGCTAAGGAGATCGAGTCTCTGTACCTGAACACTCTTACTAAGGACGGGAAGAATTATAAAACGATCTGTGGAGAATTTTTTACAGTTTTTGATAAATGGTACAACAGGTTTGATTCTCAAAAACCCGATGGGGACGAAACAAGATTCAATGAGTATTCCAATGTCTTTGAAGAGGCCAGAGAATATCTGAACGACCTGCAGGAGATAACTGAGACCTGGGCAACGGATCAGGACGCTGAACTTTCATCCGGCATACAGAAAAGCATCATAAGTCTTTTTGTTGTCTTCGGATTGGTTACGGCTTTGGTAGTTGTTTTTGGTACTATTGTTATCAGAAACATCGTAAAGGGTATTACAGGTGTAACGGATCAGATGGTTGTTCTGGCAAAGAACGATCTTACCGTTGAAATAAAGGAAGATGACGCTAAGGATGAGATCGGAAAGATGAACAATGCCTTTGCGGTATTCAAAAAGAATCTGTACGGAGCGGTTTCAACCATGCGGGATGCTTCGGATGAACTTGCGGGTGCGTTTGTTACCATGCAGGATAAGACGAACAGTGCAAACCACTCCATGAGAGAGATATCCAAGGCTGCATTTGAACTTGCAAATTCCGCAACAACTCAGGCGGAAGATATTTCGGATATCGTTTCCAGCATGACCGAATTGACGAAACTGATGAATCGTTCGGTTGCCACTGCAGATTCACTCACAACCGCAAGCAATGAGATCAACGGGGTTACCGGAAAGGGTAATGTTACCGTGGATGAACTTGCTGATATCAACACCTCCAGCCTTTTGGCATTTAAGAAGATATTTGAAGCCATCGACAGCATCAGGATGCAGGCTGAAAAGATCAGTGAGGCTTCCGGATTGATCTCCGACATATCGGATCAGACAAACCTGCTTTCACTTAACGCTTCCATCGAAGCAGCCAGGGCAGGAGAACACGGACGCGGATTTGCGGTTGTTGCGGAAGAGATCAGAAAACTTTCGGATGAATCCAGGAATAACGTAGAAGTTATCACAAACATCCTCGGAGAACTTACGGAAGCTACGGGTGAAGCAACAAAGCTGGCCGATGAAGTTAAGGGATATGTTGACAAGCAGAACGAATCCGTCGAGGAAACGAGAAATGCATTTGCGAATATTGTTTCAACGGTTGACAACGTAAACACGTCGATAGCGGAGATAGAGAATATTAACAAGATCCTTGAAGATAAGGTTTCCGCAATATCCGGATCGGTTGAAAGTCTTTCGTCGATCTCAGAGGAGAACGCAGCTACCGCTCAGGAACTCTCCTCTACATCGGAACTTGTTAAAAAGAGTGTAAATGATCTTGTTGATACGCAGGAACGTGTGGGCGCATCATCCGAGAATCTGAACAATATTGTTAAAACGTTTAAATTATGATAGATTGACTTGTAACGGAGACGAAGGCACGGTTGAAAGACCGTGCCTTTGTCATTTTGATATAGGGGGAGTATATGGGAGGTTACTGTTTACACGCAACATTACTGTTCACACGTTATCAGGTGATTGATGCTCGCAGATGTGCCGTTGATAAGCCGTTTTGGAAAAACACGTTTTCCAGAAACGGCTTAATAACGGCAACTTCTGCGTTGCAGAAGTCCGCGTGGAACACGCGGCGCGAGCATCAATCACTGTAAAACGGTGACCTTTTATATCGTGTGAACAGACAATGTAACAATATCTGCACATTTTTAACAATAACTTAATCTTGCGTATTATGTAAAATGTGGTATTATATTAGGGAACATTGTTCTAAATATTTTATATACTTGATCAGAAATGGAGTGATTAGATGGCAGATTATGTTATTTCCACGGACTCAACGGCAGATCTTCCGATTGAGTATTCCGGAGAACACAATATAGTGATCCAGGACCTCAGCTTTTCATTTGGGGACGAAATGTACAGAGGGCTTTCCGACATGGAGCCTGCCGTTTTTTACAAAAGAATGAGAAACGGAGATGTTGCCAAGACGAATGCGTGCATTCCCGGCAATGTCAGGGCTTCGTTTGAAGAGATTTTAAAATCGGGAAAGGATATTCTTCATATCTCTTTCTCTTCAGGCCTCAGTGCCAGCTATAATGTAGTTAAGATCGTTGCGGAAGAACTCGCATCGGACTATCCCGAAAGAAAGATCGCCGTGATAGATTCCCTCTCTGCTGCACCCGGACAGGGCCTTTTGGTTTATTATTGCGTAATGAACCACGAGGATGGTATGCCCTTTGACGAAAACGTAAGACAGATAGAAGCCCTTAAACTTCATGTATGTCATGAGTTCACCGTTGAAGATCTCAAGTACCTTGCAAGAGGCGGAAGAATCTCAAAGACGACAGCGGTCCTCGGAACCATTATCAATGTTAAACCCGTTCTTCATGTTGACAATGAGGGACATTTGATCAACATTGCAAAGGTCAGAGGACGTAAACAGTCTCTCAATGCGCTGGTTGAAAACATGGGAAAGCACCTTTCCGATGATTTTAAGAATGAGATCGTGTTCATAGGTCACGGCGACAGCCTTGAGGATGCAGAATATGTTCGTGATCTTGTAAAAGAACGGTACGGCGTAAAGAATTTCATGCTTAATTACATATGTCCTACCATCGGAGCGCATTCAGGCCCCGGAACCATTGCTCTGTTCTATCTCGGATCGAGCAGAGAATAGAGTGGGGACGCAAGGCTAACGACACATCTGTTGTGCGTTTTACTTTATTTAAAATAATAGTTGACAAGGGAAAATTTTCGTGTTATATTTCCTTAGCGTGTGAAAATACGCACTGAAAAGAAGCAGAGTATCCGCTCTCGCCTCAAGCACCCGAGGGTCGCAAAGAGGTTTTTATATTATATATGATCATCAACCTGCAAGGTTGCTCTGATATATATTCTCGGATAGTCCTGTTTCTTGCGACTATCTTTTTTTGTTTAAATCATGTGGCGTTTAACGTCAAAACATCGATGATCGGAGGTAAAAAACAATTAGCGAGATTCAAGTTCAGATCAATGAGCAGATAAGAGACAAAGAAGTTCGTCTTATCGGAGAAGACAATGAACAGCTTGGTGTAATGTCCATTAAGGAAGCTCTGGCTTATGCGGAAGAGCACGAGGTTGATCTTATTAAGATCGCACCCACAGCAAAGCCGCCTGTTTGCAAAGCGATGGATTTCGGAAAGTATCGTTACGAGCAGACCAGAAGAGAGAAGGATGCCAAGAAAAAGCAGAAAGTTACGGAGATCAAAGAGATCCGTCTTTCACCCAACATTGATGATAACGATTTAAACACTAAGGCTTCGCAGGCAGCGAAGTTCATCGCGCATGGCGACAGAGTCAAGGTTGCCCTTCGCTTCCGCGGAAGAGAAATGGCTCATATGAATGCCGGCAAAGAGATCCTTGATGCTTTTTACGATAAGATCAAGGATACGGCAAGCATTGAGAAGCCTGCAAAGATGGAAGGAAGAAACATGATCATGTTTCTTTGCAAAAAATAATTAATTAGATCTGGAGGACAAAATAATGCCGAAGTTAAAGACAAACAGAGCAGCAAACAAGAGATTTTCCATGACAGGTACAGGAAAGCTTAAGAGACAGAAAGCCGGAAAGCAGCACATTCTTACTAAGAAGACAAGCGACACAAAGAGAAATCTTCGTAAGCCCGGAACAGTTGACAGTGCAAACCTTAAGGCAGCAAGAAAGATGTTACCTTACGCTTAATAACTTACAGTACCGATTGAAATGGAGGAATAATAGAAATGGCAAGAATTAAAGGCGGAATGAACGCTAAGCAGAAGCATAATAAAGTTTTAAAGTTGGCTAAAGGATATAGAGGCGCTCGCAGCAAGCAGTACAGAATTGCTAAGCAGTCTGTTATGAGAGCTCTCACATCCGCATATGCAGGAAGAAAGCAGAAGAAGAGACAGTTCAGAACACTTTGGATCGCAAGGATCAACGCTGCGGCAAGACTTAATGGTCTTTCTTACAGCAAGTTCATGTTCGGTCTTAAGCAGGCTAACATCACCATCAACAGAAAGATCCTTGCTGACCTTGCTGTTAATGATGCTGAAGGATTTGCAGCACTTGCCGATACGGCTAAGAAGGCTTGCTGATCCCTTAATACAGGAAGTACAAGGGCTATCGTGTAACAACGGTAGCTCTTTTTTTGCTCAAGATTGTTTTTTTTGCCTTAATGTAGTAGAATAAAACTGATTAATTTTGCCCTTTTTAAGGACGATCATGACTCCTTTAAAATGAGGGCGGTAAGGCGGAACCAAAGATGGAGAAGAATAAGAGAGCGCCCTTTCCACCCATGGGATGGAACAGCTGGGATTGCTACGGAGCTGCCGTAAACGAAGAGCAGCTTTTGGGAAATGCCCTGTATATGGCCGAAAACCTTAAACAGTTCGGCTTTGAGTATGTGGTCTGTGACATTCAATGGTCGGAGCCTACTGCCGAATCCATGGCCTACCACAAGTTTGCGGAACTTGATATGGATGAGTATTCGAGGCTCATTCCCGCAGTACGCAGATTTCCGTCAAGTGCGAACGGAGTGGGATTCAAAGCTATTGCCGACAAGATCCATGGCATGGGCTTGAAATTCGGGATACATATTATGCGCGGAATACCGCGTCAGGCAGTTCACAGAAACACACCGATCAAAAATTGCAATTATACCGCACGCGACATCGCTCAACCCTATTCTGTATGCAGCTGGAACACAGATATGTACGGAGTGGATCCGGAGCATCCCGGAGCTCAGGCTTATTATGATTCGATCTTTGAGCTGTATGCCTCCTGGGGCGTGGATTACATCAAGTGCGATGACATTTGTATTACGGAAGGGCGGCCCGACAACTACTACTCGGGAAGCGGCGAGATCGAATGCATCAAAAAGGCTATAGACCGATGCGGACGGGATATGGTCTTAAGTCTTTCGCCCGGTCCCGCTATGCTTGACAAGGCGGAGCATTTGTCCGCAAATGCAAATATGTGGCGCATATCCGGAGACTTCTGGGACAACTGGAATGCACTGGATGCCATGTTCGCGAGATGCAGAGACTGGGCACCCTATGTAAAGGAGGGCTGCTGGCCGGACTGCGATATGCTTCCTTTGGGGAGAATATCCATATACAACGGCGAAAGAAGGACCAATTTTACGAAGGATGAACAGATCACTCTGATGAGCTTATGGTGCATCTTCAGATCGCCTCTCATGATGGGCGGAGAGATGCGTGATAATGATGATTTTACTCTTTCGTTGCTCACAGCGCCGGAGGTACTGGAACTTGAAAAGAAGACCTTCGGGGCAAGAGAAGTCATGAATTCCGGCGGGATCACCGTTTGGAAGACGGGTGACGCGGAGGGCAACATCTATCTCGGAGTGTTTAACCGTGATTGCTACAAAAAGCAGACATCGATCCCGTTACCTCTTCTCGGCATTTCAAATGCGGAGGAATTCAGGGTGAGAGATCTTTGGAAGAGAGCCGACGCGGGAAAAGCAAAAGGAGAGATCGGCTGCGAACTCAATGCGCATGGCGCGGTTCTTTATAAATTATCCAAATAAGAGGTGACAATATGGAAGACAGAGACATTTTAAAATATGTGGATCATACCCTATTGGGACAGGCATCCACATGGGCAGAGATCAGGCAGATCTGCGATGACGGTATGGAATACAAGACCGCATCGGTATGCATTCCCCCTTCATATGTAAAACAGGCCAAGGAATATGTGGGCGACAAGCTTGCGATATGCACGGTCATAGGTTTCCCGAACGGCTACAACACCACTGCCGTAAAGGAATTTGAAACCAAAGAAGCTCTTAAAGAAGGTGCCGATGAGATCGATATGGTCATTAACATCGGATGGCTAAAGGACAAAAAATACGATCTCATCCTTAACGAGATCAAAACATTGAAAGCCGCTTGCGGCAAAAAGATACTGAAGGTCATCATCGAGACCTGCCTCCTTACTGAAGAGGAGAAGGTTAAGATGTGCGAGATCGTTACGGAGTCGGGAGCCGATTTCATCAAGACTTCCACAGGCTTCTCAAAGGCGGGAGCCACCTTTGAAGACATCGCTCTGTTCGCAAAGAACGTAGGACCCAATGTAAAGATGAAGGCTGCGGGAGGCATATCCTCACTTGACGATGCCAAGAAGTTCTTAAGTCTCGGAGCAACAAGGCTCGGAACTTCGAGAATTGTAAAACTCATTAAGGGACAACAGGGTTCCGGCTATTAAATATTTCAGGAAACGGAGAAGAAAACTATGAGCACACCCCATAATTCGGCCAATAAAGGCGATATCGCAAAAACAGTACTTATGCCCGGAGATCCTCTTCGCGCAAAATATATCGCAGAGAAGTATCTGACAGATGTTAAACAGTTCAATTCCGTCAGAAACATGTTCGGCTATACCGGAAAATACAACGGAAAAGAGATCTCGGTCATGGGAGGCGGAATGGGAATCCCTTCCATCGGTATCTATTCCTATGAGCTTTATAATTTCTATGATGTAGACACCATCATCAGGATCGGCTCGGCAGGAGGCATCTCCGACGATGTGAAGATGAGAGATCTGGTTATCGGAATGGGCGCTTCCACCAATTCCAATTATGCTGATCAATACAATATACCCGGTACCATTGCACCCATTGCGGATTTCGGACTTCTTAGAGAAGCTGTGGAAACCGCCGAGAAGAAGGGGATCAATGTCAAGGTTGGAAATGTCCTTTCATCCGACGTTTTCTACAATGCGGATCCGACCTTTAACGACCGCTGGAAGAAGATGGGCATTCTCTGTGTCGAAATGGAAGCTGCAGCTCTTTACCTCAACGCGATCGCGGCCGGAAAAAAGGCTCTTTGCATGCTTACGATCTCGGATCATCTTTACACCGGCGAAGCATTGAATGCGGAGGAAAGACAGACATCCTTCCATGAGATGATGGAAGTCGCTCTCGAAATAGGTACAAAATAGGAGATACAGATGACAAAGGAAACGGAAAAGCTGCTGGTCAAAACAGCACTTGAATACAGAAAGCGGGCATATACTCCCTATTCCGGTTACAAGGTCGGGGCTGCTCTGCTTGCCAAAAACGGTACGATCTACGGCGGCTGCAATATAGAAAATGCGGCCTACACACCCACGAATTGTGCGGAGAGAACCGCTTTTTTCAAGGCAGTCAGTGAAGGAGTTACCGAGTTTGAAGCAATAGCTGTCTTTGGCGGATATGACGGCGGCAAACTCAAGGTTTGCGCGCCCTGCGGCGTATGCAGACAGGTTATGGCGGAGTTTTGCGATCCCGATGAATTCATCATTTATATAGGAACATCGGAAGAGGATTACAAGCCTCACACGCTGAGAGAAATGTTGCCGTTCAGTTTTTCACCCAAGGAGCTTGAAAAATAATGAAGATAGTATTTTTAGAAACAGGTACACTCGGCAGAGATGTATCGTTAAATGAGTTTTATGAACTCGGAGAGGTGATCGAATATGATCTCACACTTGAAGAACAGATACCCGAGAGGATAGTTGATGCCGATGTTGTCATTGTAAACAAGCTTCCGATGAATGAGAAAACGCTTAAAGGAGCGGGCAGGCTCAAGCTTATATGCCTTACCGCTACAGGGACAAACAACATCGATTTTACTTACACGGATTCTGCGAACATAGCTGTCAGGAACGTGGCAGGCTATTCAACGGAATCGGTGGTTCAGCACACCTTTGCATTGCTTTTCTATCTTTATGAAAAGCTGTCCTATTATGACGATTACGTTAAATCGGAGAAATATGCAAATGCACCTTTCTTCTGCCATATAGAAGAGAGATTTCACGAATTGTACGGCAAAATCTGGGGCATAATCGGACTCGGAGAGATCGGGCACAGAGTGGCTGAGGTCGCAAAATGCTTTGGATGCAAAGTGGTCTATTATTCCACCTCGGGGAAGAACAATGATCCGGTTTATGAAAGAGTCAGTCTTGACCGGCTTTTGGCCGAGGCGGATATAGTGTCCATACATGCACCTTTGAACAAGGACACATTGGATCTTATCAATTACGAAAAGCTGAATAAAATGAAGAAAACGGCCTATCTCTTAAATCTCGGAAGAGGTCCCATCATTAATGAGAACGATCTTTACAGAGCGCTTGAGGAGGATCTCATAGCCGGAGCTGCCACGGATGTGCTTACAAAGGAGCCTATGAGCAGGGAGAATCCGCTCATCAAGATCAAGGATTCCAAGAAGCTTTTCATCACTCCGCACATCGCATGGGCTACGATAGAGGCAAGACAGAGATGTGCCGACAGGGTCTATGACAATATTGTTGATTTTACGAGGAAGATATGAGACTGATTCTGATCAGACATGCCGAGCCGGACTATGAGCATAATACCATTACCGAAAAGGGAAAAAGAGAAGCGGCGGCTTTGGCTGAAAGGGTGAAGACCTGGAACGTTACCGACTTTTACATGTCGCCTCTGGGCAGAGCGGTAGACACCGCGAAGCCTTCGCTGGAGGCATTGGGAAGAACCGCGGAGATACTTCCCTGGGCTAAGGAATTTGACTACCGCTGCACAGATCCCGTTACGGGAAGAAATCATCTTTGCTGGGATTTTGTACCTTCCGACTGGACAGCCGACGATGCATGCTTTACGCATGAGGATTGGGTGAATGCAAGGCCGATGTGCGAGAATCCCGAAATAGCCCAAAATTTCAGGATAGTTTGCAGTGAACTGGACAAACTGCTCCTTAGATACGGATATAAGAGAGACGGGAAGATCTACAGGACCGTCGGAAGAAAACAGGAAAACAGGCTCAGGACCGCGGGACCCAACAATTCCGATTCCGGTTTTGACGATACCGTAAAGGATACGGAGACCACCGTCGTGATCTTTTGCCATTTGGGAGCGGCATGTATGATGATGTCACATCTTCTCAACATCCCGTTCATCACATTACCCCACGGGCTGTTCATTCCGCCGACGGGAGTCAACATTCTTACAACGGAGGAACGTTGGGAGGATGAGGCTTCCTTCAGGGCACAGGCTATCGGCGACTGTGCGCATCTTCTGGCAGCAGGTGAGAAATTGTCCTCTGCGGGAGCATTTACGCCGGCATTTCAATTGTAACCACGAGACACAATATTTATCAAGAAGCGGAACAGACCTATGAAACTGATACATTGTGCAGACCTGCACCTTGATTCAAAACTGCAGACCTGGCTTTCTGAAGAAAAAGCTAAGGAAAGAAGAGACGAGCTTCTTTCAAATTTTCCGCGCCTGGTTGAATATGCTCATAATAACGGTGTTTTCGGCATATTGATAGCGGGCGATCTCTACGATCGGAACTCTGCTTCAAAGCATGCGGAGAACGCAGTCATGGCAACGATCGCGGGAAATCGCGACATAATGTTCTACTATCTGCCGGGCAATCATGATGACAAATGTGTACTCACCAGATATAAAGTAATTCCCGAAAATCTTTTTGTCTTTGGCGACAGGTTTGAAACCCTGAACCTGAATTCCACAGGCTCTGTTACCCTCTCGGGAGTGGCGCTGACCGAGGACAATTACAGCAGCTTCTACGATGAGGTGGTGCTTGAGAGAGACAAATACAACATCGTAATGCTTCACGGAGAGGAGAAGACGGGAGGATCGGCGCATTTTGAAGAAAGACTGGATTTAAGGCTCCTGCGAAACCGGTATATAGACTATCTTGCAATGGGACATGTACACAAGCCGGTGATCACCGGGCTGGATGACCGCGGAGTGATGTGCTACTCGGGCTGCCTTGAGGGCAGAGGCTTTGATGAGTGCGGGCCGAGAGGCTTTTATCTCATAGACATCGATGAATACAATTTCAGGGTGAATTATACCTTTGTTCCCTTTGCAAGGAGAAAAATGCTGGAGGTCGAGGTGCCCTGCGAGGGCTGTTCGATCACGGAGGACATTGAGCAGAGGATAGAGGAAAAGCTTTCGGAGACCGATCACACTTCTTCCGACTATCTGAAGATAGTTTTGAAGGGCAGGATAGACGCTCTTTGCGAGAAGGATATCCCATATCTCAGAAAATTGTTCGAAAAGAGAGCCGAGGTCGTCAGGATCGAGGATATGACCGAGCTTAAGGTGGACTATGATTCTTTTAAGAAGGATATGAGCCTAAAGGGAGAATTTGTTCGTCTGGTCAGGAACAGCAGCTGTTCCGATGCCGACAAGGCGGAGATCATCAGAATAGGCATATCAGCCCTGATGGGAGAGGAGATCACTTGAAACTTCTGTCTGTTCATATAGAGAATTTCGGAAAATTGCATGATTTTGACAGAGATTTTTCCGGTGGGATCAACTCTGTCACGGAAGAAAACGGGTGGGGAAAAACAACCCTTTCCGTCTTCCTTCTTGTCATGTTTTACGGTTTTGATGACAAGATCACCAAAAAGCTCAGAGAAAAATATGCCCCCTGGAACGGTGGCATATACGGCGGAAGTGTGATCTTTGAGGCAGGCGGGAAGAATTACATCGCAGAAAGAACCTTCGGTCATAAAAAATCTCTGGAGGATACCTTTGTGTTGAGGGATGCGGAGACCAATCTCGTGTCTGACGATTTCGATGAGTATCTGGGGGATGAACTCTTTAAGATCAATACAGAGTCTTTTCTTAAAACGGTTTTCATCGGGAGAAACGGATGTGTGACCGAAACAACCGATGACATAAATGCAAAGATAGGAGATCTGTCCATGGTCGAATCGGACATGAGGAGCTATTCGGAGGCCCAGGACAGACTGAATGATTATATAAATAAAAACAGCGATACCAGAAAGACCGGAAGGATATATGCCTTGAAGGAAAAGGTGGCGGAACTGAAGAACAAGGCCAGATTTGCCACGGGTATCGGAAACGAATTGGCGGACTGCGACAGCAATCTTGCTAAACTGTCACAGGAAGCGGCAGAACTCGAAGCAGCAAAAAATGAGGCTATTACGCTTCAGACTCAGATAGTCAGATGCAAGGAAGCTGTTCTTGCAAGTGAAAAATACAAAGTCCTTCTTTCCGGAGCAGAGGCTGCGAGAAAGCAAATGGAAGAGCCTATGCCCAAAAGCGGCGTTTCCGGAATGGCTTTGATAATTATGGGGCTTTTTGTTACAGCAGGTGGTATAATACTTATCATTGCGGATGAGTTATTCCCCGACATACTCGCAGTGGCTGCTGGTGTTCTCATTACGGCTACGGGGATGATGGCGGCTTTCAGACGCGAGAAGAGAAGAGCCGAAAGGGAAAAGAAAAGAAATGAGATCTGCGAAACCGCGGAGCGGGAATTTCGGGAATATGAGAGAACGATAAATATTTCTGAAGTCAATAAACTTGCTTCAATGCCGGAAGCAACCCTGTCCTTAAAGGATACGGACAAAAAAAGGGCGGAGACCTCCGATCGGCTGGACAGAGTGACAAAAGAACTGCAGAGACTCGATACCAGAAGAGAGTTTTTGACAGAGGAACTTGCTTCGGCGGAAATGGCCGAGTCGAGAGCTTTTGAGATCACCCATAAGATCGAGGAAGGCATAGAAATGCTGGAAAGGGTGCGAAAGACCTCCGAATTTCTGGAGGAAGCGAAGACAGGCTTTGCGCTTCGTTATCTGGAACCTTTGAAAAAAAGTCTTTGTGAATATTATGATCTTCTTAAAGGAAAAGGTGGCTCTAAGTGCAGATTGGACGCGAACCTTGTGCTGACCCTTGAAGAGGGCGGAAAACAAAGGAGTGAAGAGAGCTTCAGTGACGGAATACGAGATGCTTTGGGACTTTGCATGAGATTTGCATTGATAGATGCCATGTATCCCGGGGAGCTGCCCTTTGTTATAATGGATGATCCCTTCATTCGGTTTGATTCCGAGACTGCGGAGGCTGCCATGAAATTGCTTAAGCATGTGCCCTATCAGATCATACTTATGCAGAAGAAATAATATAATCCTGTTTTAACTTTCTCTTATAGAGAAAAAATATATAATTTATGTACGGAGTATTGGTATGACACTGGATGATTTGTTGGAAAAGACGGAATACGAAGTCATTAAGGGGAAAACCGATGTTTTGATCGGTTCACTTGTTTATGACTCCAGGAAAGCCAAAAAAGGATGCGTGTTTGTCTGCGTCAGCGGAAGCGTGAGAGATGCTCACGATTTCATACCCGAAGTTGTGGGAAAAGAGGCGGCTGCAATTGTGATCGAAAAGCCCGTGGAGGAGATCAACGGTCTTTCAAGCCTCTTGAACATGAACAGCACGGCAAGTATTACATTTATCAAGGTCAGGGACGCCAGACTTGCCCTGGCCAATATGTCTGCGGCATATTTCGGATATCCTGCGGAGAGTCTTACAACAATAGGTATTACGGGAACAAAAGGTAAGACCACGACCACCTATATGATAAAGAACATTCTCGATAAGGCGGGGATTCCCACAGGGCTTATCGGAACCGTTGAGATCATAATAGGTAATGAATATATTCATTCGGGAAACACAACCCCCGAATCCTATGCGATACAAAACTACTTCAGACGAATGGTTGATTCGGGTATGAAGGCGGTTGTGATGGAAGTATCGTCTCAGGGCCTCATGATGAACAGAGTGACGGGGATAACCTTTGACTATGGTATTTTTACCAACCTGGAGCCGGATCACATCGGCGAGAATGAACATAAGGATTTTGAAGACTACATGTATTGGAAAAGTACGCTTTTCCGAAAATGCAAGACGGGCATATTCAATTGCGATTCCGAGCATCTGGAAGGCATAATGAAGGGACACACCTGTAAGGTAGAGACCTTCGGGCTTTCTGAAAATGCGGATTTCAGGGCGACAAACATAAAGTTCTTTCAGAACAGGGACAAACTGGAAACATGTTATACTGTTGCCGGAAAAGAAAACTTTGATGTTACGCTGAATATGCCGGGAATGTTTTCGGTTTACAATTCCCTCACAGCGATCGCATTATGCAGTCATTTCAATGTGCCTGTAGAAACGATCGTAAAAACTCTTCCGGAGGTTTGTGTAAAGGGAAGAACGGAGATAGTGGAAGCTTCATCGAGAATAAAGGGAGCTCCCCACTTCACGGTAATGATCGACTATGCTCATAATGCCATGGCACTTGAAAGCCTTCTCACCACCCTAAGGGAATACAAGCCGAAAAGGCTGGTCTGCCTTTTCGGATGCGGAGGCAACAGATCGAAATCCAGACGTTATGAAATGGGTGAGGTATCCTCACGGCTGGCGGATCTGACAGTCGTTACATCTGACAATCCCAGGTTTGAAGAGCCGGAGGCTATCATAGCGGATATTGTGACAGGAGTTAAGAAACATTCCGGAAAATATATCACCATCACGGATAGAAGAGAAGCGGTGAAATATGTCATTAAAAATGCCGAAGCAGGCGACGTGATCGTACTTGCCGGTAAGGGACATGAGGATTATCAGGAAATCTGTGGAGCAAAGTATCATATGGATGAGCGTGAACTGATCGATGATGCCGTAAAGGATTGCAACGAGGTGACAAAACAGTGAGCAAAAAAGAGAAGAAAGAAAAAAAGAAGAAGAAAAAACACTTTGGAGGATTCATATTCTTCCTTGTATTGGCGGGCGGATTGTTTCTCGGATATCAGGGATTTAAAGAACAGATCATACTTTTTGTAAAAGAGCAATTACCTTTCTTAAACGGCGGAAGAG
Organism: Lachnospiraceae bacterium; assembly: GCA_016291655.1. GTDB lineage: Bacteria > Bacillota > Clostridia > Lachnospirales > Lachnospiraceae > RGIG3528. Next base: position 24,301 of record JAEEYF010000062.1, read on the forward strand.
TTGAGGCCAAAGCCACACCGACTCCCGACGATCTTAAAGGCATTGTTCTTACCTGTTACGGCGGAGAATGGGATAACCTTGACAGTAATGACAAAAAGTACAAGGAAGCCAAGGAGTATGTGGAAAAGAAATATAACGTCATCCTTAAGAAATTTGAGATGGGAGATGACTATTCCGAAGCGGAATTTGATATTCTGTCTTATCTCAGAAACTCCATTGAAAACGGAGACCCGGGAGTGGACATTGTAAACATTCCTTCAAGTCAGCTTTACTATGCATTTTTCCTGGATATTTTCCCGGATGTGACCGAGATCGTAAAATCCTTTGAGGTCGGTTCTTCCTTTATCGAAGCGGGGACCTGGAAGGACAAAGTCTACGGAATTTCGTACGACAGGAACAGAGATACCCGTTTTATCATTTATGACAGAGAATATATCCGGTCTTTGGACCTGGAAGACCCGTTGACCCTTTTTGTTAAGGGTGAATGGAATTATGATGATTTTGAAAAATACCTGAGACAGTTGAGAGAAAAGATCCCGGAGGACATGTACCCCATCGGAATGGATCCCTTTGAGTGGCTTATAATGGCATCGGGAGCCAACGGTGCAGTGCTTTTGGATAATGACGGCAACGACCATCTTCTTGATGAACGTGTGGCTGAGGCCGTAAGATTCTATCAGAGGATGGAACTGGAGGAGTTGGCTTATCCCATGACCGCTACCTATGTGGACGGAGCTCTTATGGGGCTTGATATACGTTCCGGTCTCGATGATGATTCTCTGGTCCTTAAGACCGCCTGCTACAGCGAATTACCCAAGGACCTCAGCAAATACGGCATAGTATGTTTCCCTTGGGGCTATCATATCGAATGTAAGGAATACTTCCTCAACCTGCCGGATGACTACTATATACCCACCACCGACTGGTCGATCGATGCACCCGTTAAGGCGTCCTGCGAGAAGAAGGAACTGGATACCGAACTCATGACCCGTCTTATCTATGATTATCATTACAAATGCGCCGGAGAGACGGTCAATGTGATGACAAGGGCATGGCGGGCCGAAACAAGGGACAAGAAGACAACGCCCATGTTTGATACGGGCATATTTGAAACGAATGCGGACAATGTTATCTTTGAGTGGATGTCGGAAAGATTTGACACGGATTACAGCAGCAGAGTCGGAGCCTACAGATATGCGGGTTATGATACGCTTTGCGGCTATGAAGATCCTGAAGATTGTTTCCGGGAGAGAAGCGAGGAGATAAAAGAGAATCTGGCAAAGCCGTTCGTATCATATGATTCGGAGGATGAGAACATCCCGGCTGATGATACCGGCGACGACGACGCCGATTACGAAAATGAGGAGATCGTTCCGTTTAATCCCGACGACTATCGGGATGAAGACGATGAAGTCACGGACGAAGAGTAAAAAAGCTTTATCCCGCCTGAAAAGGCGGGATTTTTAATAATTTCTAATAAACTTCATTCGTAAATAACAGTTGACAAAGACGAAAAAATATATTTAAATAGGGTGATTTAATTAGATAAAGCGATGATGCAGATCAAGCTTTACAGTAACTATGCGAAGAAATTCGTTAAACGGACATGGAGGTAGAACAAATGCCAAAGCGCACAGACATTAACAAAGTATTGATCATTGGATCGGGTCCGATCATCATAGGTCAGGCTTGTGAATTTGACTATTCGGGAACTCAGGCATGTAAGGCTTTGAAAAAACTCGGTTATGAGATCGTTCTGGTGAATTCAAACCCTGCGACCATTATGACAGACCCCGAGACAGCGGATGTGACCTATATTGAGCCACTCAATGCCGAAAGATTGGAACAGATCATTGCAAAGGAACGACCTGATGCATTGCTGCCCAATCTCGGAGGTCAATCCGGACTCAATCTTTGCGATGAACTGTCAAAGAAAGGCATACTCGATAAATACAATGTCAAGGTCATCGGCGTCCAGGTTGAAGCCATCGAACGCGGTGAGGACAGAGTGGAATTTAAGAAGCAGATGAACAAGATCGGTGTGGAGATGGCAAGAAGTGAAGTTGCCTACTCCGTTGACGAAGCCCTCGCAATTGCCGATAAACTCGGTTATCCCGTTGTTCTCCGTCCCGCTTTCACTATGGGCGGTGTAGGCGGCGGCCTTGTATACAACAAGGAAGAACTCAAGGTTGTTTGTGCAAGAGGCATCCAGGCAAGTCTTGTTGGTCAGGTGCTGGTTGAGGAATCCATTCTCGGCTGGGAAGAACTTGAGCTTGAGATCGTCAGGGATTCATCGGGAAAGATGATCACCGTTTGCTTCATTGAAAACATAGATCCTCTCGGAATACATACAGGTGACTCCTTCTGCTCGGCACCTATGCTCACGATCTCGGAAGAAGTACAGAAGAGAATGCAGGAACAGGCATACAGGATCGTTGATTCCGTACAGGTTATCGGCGGAACAAATGTTCAGTTCGCTCACGATCCCAAGACAGACAGGATCGTTGTAATAGAGATCAATCCCAGAACCTCCCGTTCATCGGCTCTTGCATCTAAGGCTACAGGCTTCCCCATCGCTCTGGTTTCCGCCATGCTGGCTACAGGCCTTAACCTTTGCGACATTCCCTGCGGAAAATACGGTACGTTGGATAAGTATGTTCCCGGCGGTGACTATATCGTTATCAAGTTCGCCAGATGGGCATTTGAGAAATTCAAGGGTGTTGAGGACAAACTCGGCACACAGATGAGAGCCGTAGGCGAAGTAATGAGCATCGGTAAGAACTTCAAGGAGGCTTTCCAAAAGGCTATCAGATCGCTGGAGACAGGTCGTTACGGCCTGGGCTATGCAAAGAATTTTAACAGCCTTACAAAGGAAGAACTTCTTGCTAAGCTTGTGACTCCCAATTCGGAGAGATACTTCCTTATCTATGAAGCACTTCGTAAGGGCGCTACTGTCGAAGAGATCAACAAGCTCACTTTTGTAAAGAATTATTTCCTTGAGCAGATGAAGGAACTGGTGGAAGAGGAAGAGCAGCTTGCAAAGAGCGGCAAGTCCGTTTCGGATGAGGAACTCACACAGGCTAAGAAAGACGGCTTCTCCGACAGATATCTTTCCCGGATCACAGGTCTTTCCGAAACTGAGATCAGAAACAAGAGAACAGCCATCGGCGTTGTCGAGAACTGGGAAGGCGTACATGTATCCGGCACACAGGATTCCGCTTACTACTATTCAACCTACAACGGCAGTGACAAGAATCCCATCAGGGATGACAGAAAGAAGGTAATGATCCTTGGCGGCGGTCCCAACAGGATCGGTCAGGGTATCGAATTCGACTATTGCTGCGTACATGCGGCTCAGGCCCTCAGAAAGCTCGGCTTTGAGACCATTATCGTAAACTGCAATCCCGAAACTGTTTCAACAGACTACGATACATCCGATAAGCTCTATTTTGAGCCTCTTACTCTTGAGGATGTTCTCAGCATATACAATAAAGAAAAGCCCGTTGGAGTGATCGCACAGTTCGGCGGTCAGACACCGCTGAATCTTGCTGCGGATCTTGAAAAGAACGGTGTTAAGATACTCGGTACCTCACCCGCGGTCATTGATATGGCCGAGGACAGAGATCTGTTCAGAGAAATGATGGACAGGCTCGGTATCCCTATGCCCGAATCAGGCATGGCAGTTACCGTTGAAGAGGCAAAGGCTGTGGCAAACAAGATCGGTTATCCCGTAATGGTTCGTCCTTCCTTCGTACTTGGCGGCCGCGGTATGGAAGTGGTTTATGATGACGAGGCTATGACAGGCTATATGAACGCGGCTATCGGTGTAACTCCCGACAGACCCATTCTCATCGACCGTTTCCTGAATCATGCAACCGAATGTGAGGCTGATGCCATCTCCGACGGAACACATGCTTTCATGCCTGCCGTTATGGAGCACATTGAACTGGCGGGCATACATTCCGGCGACTCAGCTTGCATCATTCCTTCCCTTCACATCAGCGAAGAGAATTTAAAGACCATCGAGACCTATACCAAGAAGATCGCGGAAGAAATGCATGTTAAGGGACTAATGAACATCCAGTACGCTATCGAGAACGGCAAGGTATTCGTTATAGAAGCAAATCCCAGAGCATCCCGTACAGTACCCTTGGTTTCCAAGGTATGCAACATCCGTATGGTGCCTCTTGCAACCGAGATCGCAACAATGGAGATCACAGGACATGCTTCACCGGTTCCTGCACTTAAGCATGAGAAGATCCCTTATTACGGCGTTAAGGAAGCAGTATTCCCGTTCAACATGTTCCCTGAGGTTGACCCCATCCTCGGACCCGAGATGCGTTCGACAGGTGAAGTCCTCGGAATTTCCGAGCACTTCGGCGAAGCCTTTGTTAAGGCTCAGGAAGCAACTCAGACCAGACTTCCCATGGAAGGAACCGTTCTCATTTCCGTTAACCGCAAGGATAAGAGTGAGGTTGTGGATATTGCGGCAACCTTTGCCGAGGCAGGCTTCAAGATCCTCGCAACCGGCGGTACGGCTGACAAGCTTACCGAGAACGGTATCGAATGCGAGAGGATAAACAAGCTTCGTGAAGGCAGACCCAACATTAACGATGCAATAACCAACGGTAAGATCGATCTTATCCTCAATACCGCATCCGGAAGAGAGTCTGCGGATGATGACTCCTACATTCGTAAGGCTGCCATCAGGAGCAAGATCCCTTATATGACCACAATGGCTGCAGGTCGTGCTACCGCGGAGGGCATCCTCTACGTTAAGAAAAACGGAGGAGAGAGCAATATTGAATCTCTTCAGGGCTGGCACAAGAGAATAGGCGGCTGAGACAAGTAAAAGATCAATCATAAAAATGCACTAAAAAGAGAGTCCGGCGACTCTCTTTTTGTTATCGATTTTTGATGTAGGGTCCGTGTTATAATCGAACTTCGGTCAGCTCGGGGCGCTCCGCTTCGGTGCATAAGGTCAGGATATATTGAGGAAGAATGTGCCATACATGGAAGTTCAGTGTTCTGAGCTTGTCTCTGTACAGGGAGTTGATCTCGTTGGGTTTTACGGACAGTCCGGTGCCTATATGCTTGAGAAAGGCTTCCTTTCTGGTCCAGAGTTCAAAAAAACGTTGAAGCTTGAAATCACTCGGAGTGGAACGGTAGTTGGACATTTCGGATCTATCGAGGACGCTTTTGACCAGAGTGGCTTTTACGTCTCTGATCTCCTCTATGTCTATGCCCACGGCTGTGTCCGAAAAGGCACATACCACATATTTCCCGCTGTGGGAAAGATTAAACTGTACATCCGGGTGTTCGGGAAGATAGGGTTTACCCTTGGGGCCCAACGCGATGGGCTCGGTCTGTGGGGAGAGCCCTGCTTCCGTAAGGCCGAGCGCAATAAGATAACCCGCCCCCACCGAACGGTATTTCCCGCTTGGGTGGCTGATTGCATCGGCTTTTTTTCGCCTGTCTTCCGATAGCTGCTTCATTACGCTCATATAGATATCGGGATTGTTAAATTGTTCAATATTTAAAATGTACAGTTTATTCATACTATAATGATAATTGTATTATAAATTTTGTCAAGAGGAGTTCTATAACATGGAGGACACCTTATCCCGCTAATTATTTATGCCTTACAAAAATTAAATTATTTTATTTGAAAAAATAGTTTGACTTTTTCACTGCATTCAACTATAATGCATTGCATTAAAGAAACGCAATGATGGCATTAAGCATGGAGCGATCGATCTTTCAGAGAGTCCGCGGGCGGTGAGAGCGGATAGCGATACCCAGAGCTGTCTCCTGCCGGAGCGGAGTTCCCCAAAAACATTTGTTTTATAAGGAACTACGGCTAACCCCGTTATCATGGTTTAGAACTTTAAAATGAGTTCGATGAGAGCAGATGGAAAAAACATCTGAAACTTACGGGTGGTACCGCGGTAAATTGAAATTTATCGTCCCGGAGGCGCTATAAACGCTTCCGGGATTTTTTTTGGATCATTCTACGGAGGCAAACCTGAAAAACAGAAAGGAAATCAAAATGAAAAACATCGGTTTTACAGACATCACGATCAGAGAATGTGAGAAAAACAACGGCTCTCTTTCCTTTAAGGAAAAGGTGGAGATCGCTAAGATCATGGACAAGGTTAATTACACCTGTATAGAATTACCCGAACTGGGTGATTCCAAGGGACAGGAACTTTTGGTAAAGACCATTGCGGGCACTCTGAAGAAGAGTGGGGTTTCCATTCCCGTTGGTTTCACCAAAAAGGGCGTTACCAGAGCCTGGGACTGCATCGCAAAGGCAAAGAAGCCTTCGCTGGTTGTTGCTTTACCTGTTTCGGCCGTTCAGATGGAATATGTCTGCAGGAAAAAAGCTCCTCAGATGCTGGAATTGGTCAAGGAACTCGTATCGGAGGCAGCAAAGCTCTGCAAAAAGGTTGAGTTCTCCGCTCTTGATGCATCCAGAGCGGAATTCCCCTTTGTTTGTTCAACCATAGAAACCGCCATCGAAGCGGGAGCAACCAAGATCACCGTCTGCGATACCGCAGGTGTCATGCTTCCCGATGAAATGAAGACTTTTATCGAAAACCTTATCGAGAAGGTACCCGCTCTCAAGGAAAAGGAACTGTCCGTTGAGCTTTCCAACGAACTGGATATGGCCACTGCCTGCGCCAATGCGGCTGCGATCGGCGGTGCTACGGGCTTCAAGACAACCGTTACCGGCGGCGGATTCCCTGCCGTCACCTGCCTTGTTAAGCTTTTCGACAAGAGAGGCGAGGCACTGGATGCTGAAATGGATATCGTTAAGACCGAATTGCAGAGAAGCGTCAGCCAGATGCAGAGAATGCTCGGACATACGGAGAGTGCTTCCCATATGAAGACTGCGGGAACAGAGGATCAGACCTCCTTCAATATCAACGATGACATCGAGGTCATCACGGATGCATGCGCGAAGATCGGATATGACCTTACTGAAGAGGATGCGGCCAATGTATACGAGGCTTTCGTGAGAGTGGCAAGAAAGAAGGAGAGGGTGACCAATCGCGAGCTGGAAGCCATCGTGGCAAGCTCCGCACTTCAGGTGCCGCCCACCTACAAGCTGGACAATTATGTCATCAACTCCGGAAACATTATTTCTGCCAGTGCAAATATCAAACTCATCAAAAACGGAGAAGCTCTTTCGGGCATATCCGTGGGCGACGGACCCATTGATGCCTCCTTCAAGGCTATCGAGCAGATCCTCGGACACCACTATGAACTGGATGATTTCCAGATCCAGTCGGTTACGGAAGGCAGAGAAGCAATGGGACAGGCGATCGTAAAGCTTCGCGTGAACGGAGCGCTTTACTCCGGCACGGGAATCTCCACCGACATCATCGGAGCTTCCGTAAGAGCATACATAAACGCCATTAACAAGATCGTTTACACAGAAGACTAAGGCAGGAGGGAAAGAATATGAATTTGTGTTTTTCTACAAAATATACCGATCTTTCCTTTGAGGAGGCGATCTCCTTTGCCGAGGAAATGGGATTTCAGGGCATAGAGATACATGACATCAATGCGCCCGCATTTGAGAACGGCATTTCACCCTTTACCGTAGAGACCGCGGGAGTGACAAAGAGAGCACTTATGGAAAAGGGAATTACCGTTGCGGCATTGGATTCCGGACTCAATATCGCGGATACCAAGGCAGACAGCGAGTATTTTGACGGCTTTGTTAAACTGCTTGAGGTTGCGAGAGCACTCTCCGTAAGATACGTTAAGGTGCATGCTGCAGGCGGAAGTGACGAGAACATATATGAATTCCTGGACAAAGCCCTTAAATATGCCCATGAGGTCGAGGTGGAGATCCTCATAGAGACTACCGGAGCATTTTCCTCCACCAAGAAACTCAGAGACCTTCTCGAGTACTATGCAACGGACTTTCTTGGAGCAGACTGGAATATGCATGACACATATTTCTGCGCGGACGAAGATCCCGACACCACCATCACAAACCTCGGTGCATATGTAAAGCTGGCTCACGTACTGGACCAGAACGAAAGAGGCGAGATCGAGTTCCTCGGCGATGGCATTTTGCCTCTCGGCGAGATGATCAACGCCGTTCGTTCCGTCAATTACAGCGGCTTCATTTCCCTTGAATGGGATCCTTCCTACATAGAAGACGTAGAATCCGAAACAGTATTTTCTCACTACTTCTATTGCATGGACAACCTTATCAGGAACTCCAAAAAGGAGAAGCATTACTACTATAACAACAGACATACGGGAAAATTCCTCTGGAAAAAGGAAACGCTTATCGATAAGACCTTCCCTCAGTTGTTGGATGATATAGCAAACGAATTCCCCGATCAGACCGCATTTAAGTACACGACCTTGGAATATGAGAGGACCTATGCGGAATTCCGCGATGACGTGGACAATTTCGCACGTTCCCTTATCGCAATGGGAGTAAAGAAGGGAAATCAGGTGGCTGTCTGGGCAACAAACGTGCCCGAATGGTACATAGCCTTTTGGGCAACAACCAAGATCGGAGCGGTTCTTGTAACGATGAACACGGCTTACAAGATCCACGAAGCCGAGTACCTTCTCAAGCAGTCCGACACCCATACCCTGGTAATGATCAAGGGCTACAAGGATTCGGACTACGAAGGCATCATTAAGGAACTCTGCCCCGAGCTGGTTGACAGAAAGCCCGGGAAGCATCTGCATTCCAAGAGACTTCCTTTCCTGAGGAACGTGATCACAGTAGGCTTTAAGATGAAGGGTGCGTTGACCTGGAATGAAGCCTTAAGCATGGGAGATTCCGTTCCGGTTCAGGAGGTTTACCGTATGGCAGCCAATGTCGACAAGGACGACGTTGCAAACATGCAATATACCTCCGGCACAACAGGCTTCCCCAAGGGGGTAATGCTTACCCATTACAATATCGTAAACAACGGTAAGAACATCGGAGATCGTATGGATCTCTCCACTGCAGACCGCATGATGATCCAGGTGCCTATGTTCCACTGCTTCGGAATGGTACTTGCGATGACCGCTTCCGTGACGCACGGAGTGACCATGTGTCCGATCCCTTACTTCTCGCCCAAGTCATCCCTGGCCTGCATACATCAGGAGAAGATCACTGCCTTCCACGGTGTGCCGACCATGTTCATAGCTATGCTTCAGCATAAGGATTTCGAAAAGACCGACTTTTCGCATATGCGTACCGGTATCATGGCAGGAAGCCCTTGCCCCGTAGCGGTAATGCAGGATGTTGTGGATAAGATGCATATGACCGAGATCACAATAGTTTACGGCCAGACAGAAGCATCTCCCGGATGTACCATGAGCTGTACCACGGACAGCATTGAGCAGAGAGTCAATACGGTTGGAAGAAATCTTCCCGAGATCGAATGCAGGATCGTTGATCCCGAAACGGGAGAAGAAGTGGGACCCAATGTTACGGGGGAGTTTGTGGCAAGAGGCTACAATATCATGAAGGGCTACTACAAGATGCCCAAGGCTACCGCATCCGCCATCGACAAGGAAGGCTGGCTCCACACCGGAGACCTGGCATGCAAGACCGAGGACGGTTTCTACAAGATCACGGGACGTCTTAAGGACATGATCATAAGAGGCGGTGAAAACATCTATCCCAAGGAGATCGAGGAATTCATCTATACTCATGAGAAGGTACAGGATGTTCAGGTCATAGGTGTTCCGGATGAGGCTATGGGTGAAGAGATCATGGCTTGCATAGTCCTTAAAAAGGGCGAGAGCATGACCGAGGACGATATGAAGAAGTACATCGGAGAGCATATGGCTAAGCATAAGGTTCCCAAGTACATTGATTTCGTTGACGGGTTCCCCATGAATGCTGCCGGCAAGATCCTCAAGTACAAGATGAGAGAGGAGGCCATTGAAAAGCTGGGCCTTAAAAAAGCAAGCGAGATAGTTACCGCATAAAATTTAGAAAAATGACACACTTTTGTTGGCGTTATCTGTTATAATGCAAGCAGAGGGATAATAAGTTTTAATGGTTACGATTGCGGAAAGCCGCAAGGAGGTTATCATGGCCGGTATATCATCTCTTACAAATTCAAATCTGTACAAAGCATTATATAACGGAAGCTCTGTTTCTTCGACAAGCAACTCCAACGACATCTTTTCCGCTTTGGGAAGCAACACCTTCAGCGATCTGTCCATGATCAAGTCGGGCACATACAAGAAATTGCTTTCGGCTTATTATGAAAAGTACGGGAACACAGGCAGAGATTCTTCAAAGGATGCCGTTTCAACCGAGATCTCCAATCTGGGGCAGGTTTCTTCCAATGCTTCGGACCTCAGGGATTCCGTAAGCAGACTCAGAAAAATAGATTTTTCGAAGGAAGAGAACAGCGAAAGTTCTCTTGCGGCGGCCAAGGATTTTGCGGAGAATTACAATGCACTTATCGATAATTCCGTAAAGGTTAATCGTCAAGGCGTTTTAAAGGATACTCTTTCTCTTGTGAATTATATGAAAAAGAATTCCGGGATGCTGAATGAACTCGGAATGAAGCTCGGCACCGATAATAAGATTACCTTTGATGAGGAAAAATGGAACAATGCCTATTCCACATCAAAGTCATCAATGTTCAACGGAGTCGGAAGCTTCGGCTATCAGGCAGCCTATAAGATCGGTAAGATCGCTTCCGGTTCGGCAGCGGGTACCGGCAGACACACAACCGCTTCCACCTACAACGGAGCCGGCAAGTACAACGCTCCCAACAATACGGCACAGTTGTTCAACGCTTTATTTTAAAAAGTAATACGCCCGGTTTAAACCAATGCGTTTTAAACGGGCGTTTTTTTTATGAAATGCAGGTGAATGGATACATAAAAAACGGAAGTATGATATAATAGCGCTATGAATAATATAAAGAATGACATTAAAACAGGTGAATACAAAAAGGTCTATCTGCTGTACGGTACAGAGGATTATTTAAAAAAACTCTATTGCGAGAAGCTTAAAAAAGCAATAGTCCCCGAAGATGACTCCATGAATCTTACGGTTATCCAAGGGGATGATTTTGATCTTAATGAATTTATGGGCATATGCGACACCATGCCTTTCTTTGCCGACCGACGCCTTGTGATCGTTAACCGCTGCGGAAAGTTCAAGGGCTCCAAAAAGAGCGAGAACGAAAACGAAGAGCAGGGGGGAGAAAAGGGAAAAGGCGCGGTGAAGGATGCTTTTACCGAATATCTGAAACAGATCCCCGAGACAACGGTGGTTGTTTTTGTTGAAGTTGAGGCTGACAAGAGAGGACGAAGCTTTAAGACTGTGAAGGACACCGGCTATGCCTGTGAGATGAACAGTATGGACGAGAGAAATCTCATTCTGTGGATACAGACGGAGATCAGGGCGATCGGAAAAAGCATCACTCCGGAAACCGCATCCTATCTGATCGGGTGGTGCGGGGAGGATATGGGGACTCTCAAGATTGAGATGGATAAACTCGGTTTCTATGCACTGGAAAGGGATTCCATAGAAAAAAATGATATAGAAGCCATATGCACAAAACAGCTGAAGGCTGTGATCTTTGACCTGACGGATGCCATGGCTGTGGGAAACATTAAAGGGGCGATGAAGGTATATGAAGGCCTGAATGCGCTGAAGCAGCCGATACAGATGACCTGGAGGATGCTGGTAAGGCATTTTGAACAGCTTCTGGTTGTAAGGGAGCTGAGAGGTCTGTCGAAGAGCCTGGATGAAATTGCGGGATCCTGCGGGATACATCCCTATGTGGTTAAAAAGATGTCGGAGCAGGGGAGAAATTTTAAACTGTCAAGCCTGAGAAAGAAACTGGAATACGGGGTTCAACTGGAACAAGACTTTAAAAGCGGCAGGATAGACGAGAAAAATATGGTTGAACTTTTCATTACACAAAAATTGTAAAATTTGTGCTTGCAATCGGTAAAAGATTATGTTATTTTATATCGCGTTGTCAACTATACTTGTGAGGCATCTGCCTTGCATTTAAACCTGACTATGGAAGCGTATCGAAGCGGTCATAACGGCCCTGACTCGAAATCAGGTAGCCCGCAAGGGCTCGTGGGTTCGAATCCCACCGCTTCCGCGACTGATTTGTGAAGCCCCTTTTTTGAAGGGGCTTTACATTTTACATCTGCATGAAACCGTAACAGATCAGAAATTCTCCGAGGATGTAGGCAAACATTTCAAGGAAATGCCTTTTGTAGACAGAGTCGTTCTTGTGAAAACGGACTCCGAACAGAAGCACGTCCGAGTAAAGGAAGAGCAGAGCTCCGAGGGAGATCGTTATGGTTGCGGCGCTCGGGGCCGAGAACATCTGCATGATAGCAAAGGTGTTCATCGCGGCATTGGCCATGAGATAGCCGGTCATGGGAAGCTTCAGCATTGTCGGGACATAGTCCTTGAGCTTTCCGCGTACCATGTATACGATCGCAATAAAGAGTATCAGGATCGGAAGTATAGTTGCATAGGGGACTGCTTTAAAATCGATGTTCCTGCAGTAGGCGATGATGAAGCACACATGGCTCGCCAGGAATGCTATTCCGCCGAGAACAAAGAATTGCGGTCCGCGACCCAGTAAGAGAACATCGCCTGCCCAGCTGAAAAAGAAAGCTGCGAGAACGAAGCAGTTGGGAGCATCCACTGCAAAGTAGTAGGCGATCATCATAAGGGGAAGCAGCAGCCACTTGGTCAGTTTACGGATGCGACGGTTACATTTATATGTACCGTACAGATGAATTACACTGACGATCAACAACAGTATCATAGAAACAACAGAGATTTTATTCATAGTCTATCCACCTTTGTTCAGCTAATCTAACAGTAATTTTACACTACCCGTCGGAGGATGTAAAGTTACGATCATGATTGAAATCCAATTTGATGTGTGTTTATAGGATTAATGGTTTTGCGAGAATGTATTTGACGGAGAGTGAGAGGTACTGTTCACGCCATGTTCAAAACGCGTTTTGAACATGGTATTCTGCGAAGCAGAATATGTCGGTACTAAGCCGTTTTTGAAAATACATTTTCAAAAACGGCTTAGTACCGACACATCTGTGAACAGTACCTTGTTACCTTGTACACCCGCAGATCGTATTCATTATGATCAATATTTTGAATACTCCTGCGACTGTCTGAAAACTTTTATATTGATTATTAAAAATTGATAAATTTTAGTTGCGAGATTTTTATTAATATGATTTAATTATAGTATCTGTAGGGCGAAATGGAGCAACTAATTGTTTCGAAAGGGGAAAGTAGATGCCTTTATTGATTGCTAAAGCAGCATTCATTGAATACGGACCGGTTGGAGACGCTGTATTGACGGCTCTTCTTGCGGTACTTGTATTTTTCCTGTTTGTAAATATTGCAAAGAGGATCAAAGCTGAGAAGAAGGCCGAAAAGGCCGATGCTAAGCTTGAAGAGAGTTACCTCGATCTGAAAATGGCTTATGACGAGGTTTCTAACACAAAATCACAGCTTTTTGAAAAGTACGATGAGCTTCGTGAAAACAGGGAGCAGATGAAGGAAGTGGCTTATACCGACTACCTTACAAAGCTTCCCAACCGTGTGGCTTTCATGGACAAGCTTGAGAATGAGATCAAGAAGTCTTATCCCGGAGAGTATTTCACAGTCATCGATCTGGATCTGGATGATTTTAAGATCATCAACGATACCATGGGACATCTTAACGGAGATGCTGTTATTGCATCCGTTGCGGATCGTCTTGAGTCCACTCTGGGCGATGAGGATTTCATCGGACGTGTCGGAGGAGATGAATTCATCATCTTCTTTAATAGGCTTTTGAGCAGGGAAGAATGCGAGAAAAAGGCTGTTGAGATCATGCACATCTTCAGCGTTGAACATTTTAAAGCCATGGACGATAAGGAGATCTCCATCAATGCCAGCATGGGCGTTTTGGTGATCGCAAGAGACAACTGTCCTTCTCTTCAGGTACTTAACAGAAATCTTGACACTGCATTGTTTGTAGCCAAGGATTCGGGTAAGAATGCATACAGGATATTCGACAATCCCATGGAACAGATGATGTTCAACCGTGTCAAACTGCAGAGTGATATCAGAGAAGCCATTTTCAACAATCAGTTTGAACTGTACTATCAGCCTCAGGTTAATCTTAAAACAAATAAAGTTGCCAGCTTTGAAGCATTGATCAGATGGCATCATCCTCAGAAGGGACTTCTTTTCCCGGATGAGTTCATTCCTGTAGCGGAAGAGTGCGGTCTTATCATAGAACTTGGCAAACTTGTGTTGAACAAGGCATGCAAACAGTTGGCGGAATGGCACAAGGCCGGCAATAAGGTTATGATCGCCGTTAACCTTTCGGCAAAACAGTTCAGAGATCCTTTCCTTACCGATTACGTTACGGAAATGATCAAGGAGTATGGGATCGATCCTTCCTATCTTGAACTGGAAATTACCGAAACCGTTGCCATCGAGGATGTAAACTATGCCATCCGAACGATCGAGAACCTTAAAAAGTTCGGTATCCTGTTCTCACTCGATGATTTCGGAACAGGCTATTCTTCGCTCAATTACCTGAAGCAGCTTCCGGTTGATAATCTGAAGATCGATAAGAGCTTTATGGAAGCGGTCACAGTTGACAACGAGGACAGAAAGATCGTGGAAACGATCATCAGTCTCGCGCAGGCTCTCAATATGCTTGTTGTGGCTGAAGGCGTCGAACAGAACGAACAGGAAGAGATGCTGAAGCGCATGAACTGCAACAAAGCTCAGGGCTTCCTTTACAGCAGACCGGTTCCCGCAAATGTTGCATCGATGCTGATGACATCCTAAGCTTTGTGAAATTTGCACAAATTGAACCTTTGATTTTCTACAGGTCCGGCAATTGTCCCGGGCCTGTTTTTATGCTAAGATATATCTGCTTCATCTTAAAATTCTCATGTAATTCCAATTGCAGTTTCATGGCAGACTCTGCTAAAAGATCAGGAGTTTTTATGGAAAACAGGATAATTAATAAAGACAGGATTTTTATGCGCCTTATGAACAGGGAAGCCTGCGAGGAGATCAGGAATTCTTATCCCTGTGATGATTTTTTAAACCTCACCGTAGGCTACAGATGGCTGGATTATAAGGAGGACGGTATCAGAACGTCGGTTCCCTTGAAAAATGAGGAACTTGAAGCGGCAGGTGTGGAAAAAGAAGAACTGTTCATGCTTGCCCAAAAGAACACGGAGAACCTTTTTGATGCCAGGCTTTATAGGCTGGGAGACCTCGTAAAGCGCATCTGCGAAGGCGAAGAGGCAAAGGATTTTATGCCCGGCAGCGATGTGCTGGACAAAAAGGAGCTGTATGTCTGCACCAATGATTCAGGGTTTTTCGGAGCGGCGGTCATGCTGATCGACAACGTTATAGACAACGTGGCAAAACGCCTCGGAGGAAGCATATACATTCTGCCCTCCAGCGTTCATGAGATCATAATAGTTCCGCGGATCGAAGAATACGATCTTAATATGCTGAAGGAGACCGTACATTCCGTTAATACCACGGTGGTAAACGAAACGGACTATCTTTCGGATAATGTTTACCTTTACAGCACCGCGACAAAAAAGCTTGAAATAGCGGCCTGAACATCATTCACAGGTATCAAAAACCCCCGCCGGAAACGACGGGGGTTCAGCGTCACTGATCGGATTCGAACCGACGGCCTTTCACTTCGGAGGCGAACGCTCTGTCCAGCTGGGCTACAGTGACTTGAATTACCGTGTGATTATACAACAAGCGAAGGTAAAAGTAAAGCGGAGAAGTGAACGGAAGTTCCCGTATATTTCCTACTTGAAAAGGTGCTTGAATATGCGTTATAATAGATATTTATGAAGACGAATAAGAAATTTGAGACTCCCGAGCTTTCAAACGGAGTCCGTATAAACAAATATTTGAGTGATGCCGGCCTCTGCTCCAGGCGAGAGGCTGATGTTTTTGTTGAAAAAGGACAGGTGACCGTGGACGGCAAAGTAGCCGAGAACGGGACCAAGGTGCTTCCGGGACAGGAAGTGGTCTTTTGCGGGAAAAAAGTGTCCAGAGATGACAATCAGGTGCTGATCGCATTCTACAAGCCTGTAGGCATAGTCTGCACGACCGACACCAAGAGAGAACCCGACAATGTTATCGATTTTATCAACTACCCGAAACGCATCTTCCCCATCGGCCGGTTGGATAAGGATTCGGAGGGACTGCTGCTGCTGACGAATGACGGGGATATCGTAAATAAGATACTCAGGGCGGGAAACAGGCATGAAAAGGAATATGAGGTAAACGTAAACAAGCCGCTGACTCCCGAGTTCCTTAAAGGAATGGCCTCAGGAGTTCCCATTCTCGATACGGTCACAAAGCCTTGCAGGATCGAACCCACGGGAAAAAAGAGCTTTAAGATCATCCTGACTCAGGGACTCAACCGTCAGATCCGCCGAATGTGCGAGTATTTTGAGTACAAGGTTGTAAGCCTCAAGCGTGTCAGAGTCATGCATATCACTCTCGGAAATCTCAAGGTTGGTGAGTACAGACATCTGACGTCCACGGAACGGGAGGAGCTTAAGAAGAACCTTCGGAATTCTTCAAAACTTGCGGCAAAGGAAAACAAAAAGAATCCCATAAACAATTAACGGCAGGGAAACAAAAGATGGATAATAACGCGAATATAAACGATCGTGCGAGAATAGAAGAACTTGTCAAAGTGCTCAACAGGGCAAGAATGACATATGAGCAGAAGGACATAGAGATAATGTCCAACTTTGAGTATGACAAGCTTTATGATGAACTGAAAGCACTGGAGGAAAAGACCGGCTATGTAATGTCTCAAAGCCCCACGATCAATGTGGGTTATGAAGTGGTGTCGGAACTTCCCAAGGAGAGGCATGCTTCGCCTATGCTTTCGCTGGACAAGACAAAGGAAACCGAGACCTTAAAGAACTTTTTGGGCGATAAGGAAGGACTCCTTTCATGGAAGATGGATGGTCTTACCAACGTTCTGACCTATCGTGACGGCGAATTGGTGAAGGCTGTCACAAGAGGTAACGGTGAGATAGGAGAGATCATCACGAATAATGCGAAGGTGTACAAAAACCTGCCCTTAAAGATACCCTATAAGGGCGAACTGGTGATCCGGGGAGAGGCGATCATCACCTACTCCGAGTTTGAGAGGATCAATTCGGAACTTCCGGAAACCGAAGCAAAATACAAGAACCCCAGAAACCTTTGCAGCGGAAGCGTCAGACAGCTTAACAACAAGATTACCGCTCAAAGGAACGTGGAGCTCTATGTTTTCGGTCTCATCAATACCAACCCCGCCATGGGATTCAAGACACGTCATGAAGGGTTCGACTGGCTCGGTTCCATGGGATTTACCTGCGTCGAAGAAAGGCTTGTAAACAAGGACAATTTCGACGAGGTTTTTTCATACTTCAAGAAACAGGTTTCGGAAAACGATTTTCCTTCCGACGGCCTTGTTTTGAGCTACGACGATCTGGAGTATTCCGCATCTCTCGGAAGGACCGCAAAATTTCCGAGGGATTCCATAGCCTTCAAATGGCAGGATGAAACTGCGGAAACTACGCTGCTGGATATAGAATGGAGCGCATCCAGGACCGGACTCATCAATCCGGTTGCTGTTTTTGAACCCGTGGAGCTTGAAGGAACAAACGTTTCCAGAGCGAGCATACACAACGTCTCCATCATGGAAGGCCTGAAGCTCGGTATCGGAGACAGGATCGAAGTGTTCAAGGCTAATATGATAATCCCGCAGATAGCGAGAAACCTTACGGAAAGCGGTACTGCAAAGCCTCCAAAGACCTGTCCCGTGTGCGGCTCGGAAACGGAAGTCAGGGATGAGGAAGGGATCAGAGTCCTCCTTTGCAACAACCCCGATTGTGTTGCAAAGAAGATCAAGGGCTTTTCTCTTTTCGTAAGCAGAGATGCCATGAACATTGAGGGCATATCAGAGAATACCATTGAAAAGTGGATAAACGAAGGAATACTAAAGACCACTCCCGATTTCTTCAGGATCGGCAGGTTTAGAGAAAGCATCGTAAACATGGAGGGCTTCGGAGAAAAGTCTTTTGACAATTTCATCAAGGCTGTTGAAAAGGCGCGTAAGACCACGGCAGTCAAGGTGCTTTACGGAATGGGCGTTCCAAACATTGGTCTGGCTACTGCAAAGCTGATCTGCAAGCATTTCGGAAACGATATGGAAAAGATCAGAAATGCCTCCTATGAGGAACTGGTGGAAATAGAAGGAATAGGGGATGTGATCGCAAAAGAATATGCCCTGTTCTTTAAGAAACCGGAGGTTAACCGTGTACTGGACGATCTTCTTACGGAGGTTGAGATCGAAAATCCTGCCCAAAACAACACCGACCTTAAGTTTGAAGGGTTGACCTTTGTTGTGACGGGCAGTGTGGAGAAGTTCAAAAACAGGAACGAATTAAAAGCGTACATAGAAGAACGCGGCGGCAAGGTTGCGGGATCGGTCAGCTCCAAGACTTCGTATCTCATCAACAACGACATTACCTCCGATTCTTCCAAAAATAAAGAAGCACGTAAACTTAATATCAGGATCATCAATGAAGATGAATTTCTTGCATTATAGACTGGAGAATTGAAATGCCGATAAAGGTACAAAATGACCTTCCCGCAAAGAAGGTGCTTGAAAAAGAAAACATTTTCGTTATGGACGAAAAGAGGGCTGTAACACAGGACATCAGACCGTTAAAGATAGCTGTGCTAAACCTGATGCCTCTTAAGGAGGACACCGAGGTACAGCTGATGCGAAGCCTTTCCAACACTCCGCTTCAGATCGATCTGACCTTTCTGACCACCGCGTCCTACGTGGGGCACAACACAGCCACCAGCCATCTGGATACCTTCTACTACACTTACGAAGATGTAAAGAATGTCAAATTCGACGGTATGATAATTACGGGTGCTCCCGTGGAATTGATGCCTTTTGAAGAGGTGGCTTACTGGGATGAACTTAAAAAGATCATGTCCTGGTCCGAAAAAAATGTCACGTCTACCCTGCATATATGCTGGGGAGCGCAGGCGGGACTCTACTATCACTACGGTATTCCAAAAAAGGAACTGGGAAAGAAGCTTTCGGGCATATACACCCACAAGGTGATGAACCGTAAGGAGCCGCTGGTCCGCGGTTTTGACGACGTTTTCAATATCCCTCATTCGAGGTACACGGAATCGGATAACGATGCCATCAGGAATGACAAGAGACTCATGGTGATGGCAGAGTCGGAGGAAGCAGGGATCTTCCTTTGCATGGACAGGAAGAAGCGCAGGATCTTTGTCATGGGTCATCCCGAGTATGACAGAGTCACCCTGGACAAGGAATATAAGAGGGATCTGGGTAAAGGATTGAATCCGGACATTCCCAAGAATTATTATCCCGATGACGATCCCAAGAAGGAGCCTGTTCTGTCCTGGAGAGGACATGCCAATGCTCTCTACACGAATTGGGTAAACTATTATGTATATCAGGTAACACCTTACGAATTATGATCTATCTTGACAATGCAGCCACCACAAAATTGAAGAAGTCGGCTTTGGAAGCCATGTTGCCCTGCTTCGACCAAAACTATGCCAATCCCTCCGCAGTTTATCTTGCTGCGGGAAAGGCGAGAAGAGTGGTGGAAAACGCAAGGGAGATTTTTGCTGCGGGCCTTAATTGTGACAGAGACGAGATCTACTTCACTTCGGGCGGAACCGAGAGCGACAACTGGGCGATCTTCGGAACCGCGGAAGCGCTAAGGGACAAGGGAAGGCATATTATCACTCAAAAGACCGAGCATCATGCGGTTTTGAACAGCTGTGAAGCCCTCAGAAGAAAAGGCTTTGAGATCACGCTCCTTGATGTGGACGAAAACGGGATCGTGGATCCCGCGGCTCTGGAAAAGGCTATACGGAGGGACACCGTTCTGGTGTCGATCATGGCCGCAAACAATGAGACCGGAACGCTTCAAAAGATCGGGGAGATCGGAGAGATAGTACGATCCAAACGTACCCTGTTTCATACGGATGCGGTTCAGGCCTTCGGGCATATGCCTCTCGATGTAAAAGCCCTTCACATAGATCTCCTCAGTGCGTCATCCCATAAACTGGGAGGACCGAAGGGGGTGGGGATCTTGTACAAGAGCTTGGATGCGGACACGGCGCCCTTCATATACGGAGGCGGCCAGGAAAGAGGCATGAGATCGGGCACGGAGAACGTTCCGGGCATCGCAGGTTTCGCGGCGGCTTTTGAGGAGCGGGAGGACACCAAAAAGGTCTCGGAGCTCAGGGACCATATGACCGGAAGACTCTTAAAGGAAATCTCCGGCATTAGGCTTAACGGCGGGATCGGAATGAAGCTTCCGGGAATAGTGAACGTCAGCATAGACAGGGTAAAGGGAGACAGCGTTCTGATGCGGCTCTCATCACTGGGGATCTGCGCATCCACGGGCTCTGCCTGCACCTCGGGAAACGGAGAATCCTCGCATGTGCTCAGGGCCATGGGTTTTGATAAGGAAAGATGCGATTCTTCCCTAAGGTTTTCGCTGAGTGGGGAGAATACGCTTGAAGAGATCGACGAAACAGTCGATGCATTAAAAAACATAGTTGATGATTTCAGAAGCATTACGATCTGATCGGGGAGGAACAAAATGAGAAAAATGGTTTTATCAATCTTCGTTGACAACACCTTTGGCGTACTGAGCCGTGTTGCGGGCCTGTTTTCGAGACGGGGCTACAACATCGACAGTCTGACAGTGGGAGAGACCGAGAATCCGGAGTATTCCAGAATGACTGTTGTGGTGACCGGTGATGAGCAGATACTTGACCAGATAAAGAAACAGGTTGAAAAACTGGAGGATGTGAAGGAAGTAAAGGAACTCAGTCAGGATTCCTCGGTATACAGAGAACTGATCCTTGTTAAGATCGCCGCAACAAAGGAGGCGAGACAGGGCGTGATCTCCATAGCAGAGATCTTCAGGGCAAAGATCGTGGATGTGACTCCCGATTCCCTGATCGCGGAGCTTACGGGAGATCAATCCAAGCTGGAGGCTTTTCTCAAACTTTTATCCGATTATAAAATACTGGAAATTGCAAGAACGGGGATCACGGGGCTCAGCAGAGGAGTTTGAACAATAACGACGAACTGTAACCTTTGAAACAAAAGTTCTGTTTTGTATTGTTTTTTTGTGACCAAAAGATTATAATTTTTTATATAATTGCTGTTATAGCGTCAAATCAGAGAATACGCGTTGGAGGGCAAAAATGAGTATACTGTCACAATGCTGTGGACTTACACTGCTGGCGACAATAGTATATTTTTATTCATTCAGAAGGAAGATTTTGATCAAAACGGGTCAGAATTATCTGGAACTTGTTTTTGCAACCATTATCTGTACTTTGTTCGATATGCTGTCCATCTTTTGTATCGACCATGAGGCCAATTTACCGGCTCTTTTTGTTGAGATCATATGTAAGGCATATGTCGCTTCATTGGTAAGTGTAACCATCTTCGGGTTAAGATACCTTTGCGCGGATGTTTACAAATCCAATAAAGAATATAAAACATCGATGATCAGAGTTTACTCCATATGGGTTGCCATGATCGCCGTGATCTTTGCACTGCCGATCCGCATTGCCTATCGGGACGGTGTGGCAAAGTATACCGAAGGTCCGTCGACAACGGCGACATACATATGTGTGGCTTTGGTGATCGTTATGATCGTTGTCACCATGGAAAAGAACAGAAAAACAGTAAACCTCAATCGGCGTAAGGTGGTTTATATTTGGATCATGACGTGGATCGTGGCGGCACTTATACAGTTCTTCCGCAGTGACTTGCTGATAGTCAGCTTCGGAGCCTCCCTGGGAGTTGCGATCATTTATTTTGCTCTTGAGAATCCCGAATCGAATCTTGACAGGAATACGGGATTTTTCAACGAGAATGCTCTGGGACTCTATGCCAACCAGCATTTTAACGTCGGAAAGAGGTTCTCGCTGGTCTATCTTGAGATCTCGCCCTACAGGAATGTGGGAAAGAAGCTGAGTCTTGAGGCAGACATACAGGAAGAGATCAACAGATACGTTGTGAGCTTTGAAAAGGGAGACATATTCATCGTCAACGACAGTGAATATTGTCTGGCTTTTGAAGTCAAGGAAAACGCCAATGATGCTCTCGAACTGATAAGAGAGAGATTCAATTACGGTTGGGGGGCCAAAAAGAATGTCATACTCCCCACCAGATATATGTATGTTCCCAATGCAACGGATTTTGAAGGATGGGAATCTCTTTCCCAGGCCATCAGGTTCATAGGCTATTCGGGAACAAACGTTAATGAGGTCAATGTGGTAACGCCTTCTTCGCTTACGGATCTTGTGAAGGAAAGAGAAGTTGAGGAGATCATCAGAGACGCCATTGACAATGACAGGATAGAGGCTTTCTATCAGCCGATCTATTCGATAAAGGAGAAACGGTTTGTTTCTGCGGAAGCTCTTGCAAGGATCAGGCGCGAGGATGGCTCTCTTGTACCGCCCGGACTTTTCATTCCCATTGCCGAAAAGAACGGTACGATCATAAAGATCGGAGAGATAGTCTTTGAAAAAACATGTCAGCTGCTTTCGAGAGAAATGCTCAATGAAAGATTTGATGTGGATTATATCGAAGTTAACCTTTCAACGGTACAGTGTTCCTATGAATGCCTTGCGGATTCCTTTGTTTCGATCATGAACAAGAACCATGTGGATCCCGCATGGATCAATCTTGAGATCACCGAAACAGGCTCCCTTGCGGAGAAAAATATTTTGCTTAAAAACATGAATGAACTCATGGTTTACGGCGTAACCTTCTCGCTCGATGATTTCGGAACGGGAAATTCCAATCTGAACTACATTATGGATATGCCCGTAAAGATCGTCAAGTTCGACCGTGAGTTGATCAATGCTTATTTCGTAAATGACAAGGCACGGCACATTATGGTGTCTACCATTGAGATGCTTAAAGACATGGGCTTTGAGATCGTTGCAGAAGGCATCGAGACCAAGGAACAGGCGGAAGAAATGTGCAAGCTCGGAGTTTCGTTCATCCAGGGCTATTATTACTCTAAGCCTTTGACAAGAGGGGATTATATCAATTTCCTTGAAATGGAGACAAATAAGGCGGATTAGATATCCGCTTTATCAAGCGGATATGGTGGAATTGGCAGACACGCCAGATTTAGGTTCTGGTGCGCAAGCGTGCAGGTTCAAGTCCTGTTATCCGCATTTCCATCCCTTTTGGCTTTTTTCTTTTCACTTCACTGTTTTCTCTGTCAACACTTGGAGGCCTGCTTCATGAAAAAAAAGGAAAACAAGAACAAGAAATCCATATATGCGCAAACAGCCGGCTCGATGGTCGCTATTGTCATCCTGCTTATTTTTGTGTTTGTATTTTTTAAACTTGCTATCAAAGTAAATGAGACCTACCCTGATGCTGACATTACAAGTAACAGCTGGTTTCATGTCATTGCTTCGGTAGCTTTTTTATGCTCCATAGCCATCGGAGGAACTGTTTATTGCATCATCACCTACAATAGTAACAAAGAACTGTCCGCAAGCATGATGAAGCTTTCTACCGGAGCAAGGTCCATTGAGAATCAAAGCCTTGTTATCAGTTCCTTCAGCACGATCTTTTACTATGTATGTTTTATCGATGTAAAAGAGGATTCTTTCTATGAGATACTTCCCCAGGATTTCATTTCCTTCATAATGGGAGAAAAGGGAAGGTTTTCATCAGCCTACAAGAGATTTGTTTCCGAAACAGTCTCTTACGAATATCAGGATGATCTGTATGAATTCTGCGACATCTATACAATCGACAGAAGACTGGGTGAGCAAAAAAGCTCGATAATCGAGTTTGTCAGCAACTATGTGGGCTGGACAAGAACCTATCTCATCGCCTTGGAAAGAGATTCAAGGAAGAAGATCACAAAAGTTCTCCTGGGCTTCCAGAAGATCGATGCGCAGAAGAGACGCGAACTGCAGATGAGCGAAGCACTTAAGAGTGCTCTTGAAGCTGCCAACAGTGCAAATAACGCAAAGTCTGAGTTCCTTTCCAGAATGAGTCATGATATCAGAACACCCATGAACGGAATAGTGGGAATGACCGCCCTTGCCCTGACTAAGCTTGATGATAAAGAGAGAGTGGCTTATTGCCTTGAGAAGATATCCTCTTCGAGTAAGCACCTGCTCATGTTGATAAACGACGTTCTGGATATGTCCAGAATAGATACCGGAAGACTGGAACTTTCCGAGGAGAATTTTTCACTTTCCGACCTTATGGATAACCTGGTGACCATGATCCACCCTCAGACGGATGCAAAGCATCAGGACTTCATATGCAATGTAATGAATGTTGAGCATGAAAAGGTTATAGGCGATCCGACCAGACTTGAGGAAGTGTTCCTGAATCTTACGGGTAATGCTGTAAAGTATACAGGAGAAAACGGCAGGATAAAGATCTCAATATTCGAAAAGTTCATCAAAAACGGTATGGGCTGCTATGAATTTGTCATTGAAGACAATGGTATAGGAATGTCGGAAGAGTTCCTCAGCCATTTGTTTGAACCCTTTTCAAGGGAATACAACGAAAAGACCAAGAACGTACAGGGAACCGGATTGGGGCTTGCCATCGCTAAGAATATCATTAACATGATGAACGGTGAAATGAAGGTGGAAAGTGCCCTCGGAAAAGGAACCAAGTTCTCGGCCAGCTTCTGGCTTAAGATACAGGAGAGTTCGGAAGAGAGAAACAATTGCTTTAACGGTATTCACATTCTGGTGGTGGATGACAACAGGATTTCCTGTGAAACCAACTGTTCAATGCTCCAGAGCCTCGGCATGAGGGCACAGAGCGCATACGGAGGACAGGAAGCCATAGATATGTCCATTGCCGAAGCGGAAAAGGGCGATCCCTTCAAGCTTGCGCTTGTAGATTGGAAAATGCCTGTAGTTGACGGCTTAAAAGCCGTGCGTGCCATTAACGAGAAACTTGGCACGGAAGCTCCGGTATTTGCAATTTTCGCCTATGATTGGACAGACATAGAGATAGAAGCGAGACGTCTCGGAGTCAAGGCCTTCATTTCAAAACCGCTGTTTAAATCGAGAGTTATCGGAGCCCTTCATCTCATGCTGGGCGATGAGAAGCCACAGGAAAAGGTTGAGGAGATCAGGCAGTTTACCGAAAATGACTTCACCGGCAGGAGAGCACTTTTGGTCGAGGATAATGAACTCAATACCGAGATTGCAAAGGAACTTCTGGAAATGACCGGAATACAGGTGGAATGTGCGGTCAACGGAGCGGAGGCTGTCGAGATGGTTTCCGACAGAGGCTCGGATTATTACGATATCATCTTTATGGATATTCAAATGCCGATCATGAACGGCTATGATGCAACGAAGGCCATCCGTTCGCTTCCGATAACGGACGCCAAGACGATACCCATTATTGCAATGACCGCCAATGCATTCATGGCAGATGTTCAGGAAGCCAAAAACTCCGGCATGAACGAACATGTGGCCAAGCCCGTGGAGCTGAACAGGTTGCGGGATGTGATGACTAAATGGCTCGGATAAGATTCAAGCGGCAGCTAAGAGTGAGTTTGCAACACAAAATAGCGTTTAGGGTCAAAAACATAGCAATTGTCTTATAGGGAGGGTTAGATGAAAAAACGTGTTAAATTACTTGTTAGCGTACTTGTTAGTTTTTCAATTATTCTTTTATTGGCACTGTTTTGTTTTATTAATAATGGGTGCAATACACGGAAGGATCAAGTGATTTTTTGTCAGGATCTGTTGAGATTTAACGTTGTAGGTGATTATAAAACGATTCAATATCGAATTAATGTTCCGTTTTTATGTAAACACGCGGATCACTTAATTCAATACCAAGGCAGCGATAATGATGCATTTGACAAGATTATTACAGAAACACCTGTATGGTACGATTATGAGGATGAAAAAAAAGGACAAGTATATGGTGTGGCTGATGGGTACATCTTAGGATTTGCCGGGATTGTATTTAATATTTCGGATTTAGAAGACGGAGATTGTTTAAAGGTTAATAGTTTTGACTTTAAAGTCGATGATGAAATAGTAGAAGTTGAATTGGATGAAGATCTCATTTATACGCATTGGAAAGGAACGCAAGAGGAGCGGCCTTTTGTACCAATTAATAGCATCATAATGAATTATCATGGCTGCGGGCTGACGAGAAAGATGGGAATGCAATTTGAATATAAGGTAACTGAGGATAATGTACAGATTGAGGGATTTGAATTTAGTAAATACATATCTATAGAAAAAGCGACTGTTAAAATTAACGGAGGGAAAGCTATTAATTTTAGCAAAGCATTTCCGGTTAAGTTGAATAAAGACGATATATTGGCTGTTGTGATCGATAAGATCAGTTATGATGATAATGGCGGATATGCGGATTATAATACTAATTATATTTTGTATTGGCATAGGGACGGAGAAGAAGTAAAGGGGGATTCTAATTATATCGGGCTGCTCGGGATAGGTAGTCCGGCTGAATTTACCTTGTACTTGTATTCAAGGGGCATAGAATAATGAACCCCGGGGACGGGGTTATGGTGTCAAAAATAAGTACACATCTAAAAAAAACTGTTGCAATAATTCAAAAAATAGGCTAAAATATCGCAAGGTCTGCGGAAAAATAATTTCTTCCGTGGGAAGTTAAAAATTTAGATTTACAAATCATTAGGAGGATTTTATGATTTCAGCAGGAGATTTCAGAAACGGTATTACACTTGAGATCGAAGGACAGGTTGTTCAGGTTATTGAATTCCAGCACGTTAAGCCCGGTAAGGGAGCAGCGTTCGTTAGAACAAAGCTTAAGAATATTATTTCCGGAGGCGTTGTTGAAAAGACTTTCCGTCCTACCGAGAAATTCCCCGCTGCACGTATCGACAGACTCGACATGCAGTACCTTTACAAAGATGGTGATCTTTTCAACTACATGAACACAGAGACATATGATCAGATCTCTCTTACAGAGGATCAGGTTGGTGATTCCATGAAGTTCGTTAAAGAGAACGAAATGGTTAAGATGCTTTCCTACAATGGAATGATCTTCTCCGTTGAGCCCCCTCTTTTTGTAGAACTTGAGATCACAGAGACAGAGCCCGGTTTCAAGGGTGACACAGCAACAGGTGCTTCCAAGCCCGCTACAGTTGAGACAGGTGCTCTTGTATATGTTCCTCTCTTCGTAGAAAGAGGAGAGAAGATCCAGATCGATACCAGAACAGGTGAGTATCTGAAGAGAGTTTAATCTTATACAGAATATTCAGCCCACAGTGATGTGGGCTTTTTTTTGTTGCATATGAGGTGACAATCTATGAAAGATAAAATGTCTAAAGAGGAATGATATTATGCGTATTATGGGACTTATTTCACTAAATTGTTCTTTACATTAATACGTAAAATCATTAAAATAGTTTTGTATGCTTGTTTTATGAATTTGTTCCTAAAAACATGGGAAAATTAGGAGAAAAATCAACCAACAGGAGAAATGTTTACGAATACTATTTGACAGGAGAAGCAGAGCAGTTTTGATGGGACGGCCTTGGATTATTCCTAAGAATGCTTCTAAAAAGGGATGAGCAGAAACGTGGGCCTAAGCACATATAGGAGTACAGTAATGGACGAGATAACTAATTATGATGATGCAGTTAAAGTTATAAAGCTTGCCATACTGCAAAGCCAGTATGATGCGGCTAAAAGTGCTAACGAGAAACAATTGATGCTCTATTTTGCTATTGGAAAATACATTTCTCTAAATTCTCGCGGGGGATATTGGGGAAAGAGTGCAATTGATACCATTAGCGATAGGCTTGATAAGGAACTACCGGGGCTCAGGGGATTTTCTTCAAGAAACCTCAGAAATATGAGGTCTTTCTATGAGGAGTGGGCGAAGATTGATACGCTTGGAACAGCGAAAGAAAGGATAGTGGATTCAAGTTTGGCAGATACATCTGCCAAATTTGAAATTGAGGTTGATACGGAGATTTGGCAGACGTATCTGCCAAATTTAAAGGAATTTCCTATGGATGCATTCTTACATATAGGCTTCTCGCATCATACTCTCATATTATCCAAAATAAAGGATTTTGAAGAGCGATTGTTTTATATACGCCGTACATCTATAGAAAAGTTAAGTTACGAAGAATTGAAGACAAGTATCCGGCGGGATGATTATCACCATCAAGGTGCTCTGCCTAATAATTTTGTGAAAACTATAAATTCTGACCAACGGGCGATTAAGGCTATAAACGTCTTTAAAGATGAGTATCTTCTTGATTATATAAATGTTGAAGAGCTTTCTGCCAGGGATGAAGCGGATATTGATGAGAGAGTCGTGGAAAATGTCATAGTTCACAATATAAAGAACTTTATTCTTGCATTTGGTAAAGACTTTGCTTTTGTGAGAAATCAATATCATCTTGATGCGTTTGGGGAGGATCAGTATATAGATCTTTTGTTTTTCAATCGTGAGCTTAATTGTTTGGTTGCAGTAGAATTGAAAAAAGGTAAGTTTAAGCCGGCATATTTGGGACAACTCCAAGGATATCTCAGTGTACTTGATGGCTTTGAACGAAAACCCCACGAGAATCATTCTATTGGCCTTATCCTTTGCAAAGATATGAATAAATCATATGTTGATTATGTGATACAGGATTATACAAAACCCATGGGTGTTGCAACATATAAAACTGCAAAGGATATGTCAGAGGAACTTAGGAGAGCACTTCCGGATATCGAGGATCTTAGGAAACTTTTGGATACGGATAATGAAAACTGATTCACTTAAATACCCTGATTTTGGCGTGAAGAAATATCATATAGTATAATTATTATTAAAAAACTATTGCAATAATATATGTGTCCATTTTTATGGGCATGGGTTACAGTTTTATTTGACAGGAGAAACGGGATGATGGACAATTTGACAGACAGACAGACAGACAGACAGACAGACAGACAGACAGACAGACAGACAGACAGATAATTTAACGGGTTATCCGAGCATAGATAAGCCGTGGCTTAAGTATTATTCGGAAGAAGTTTGATTACCGAGCATTAGAAAATGCAAAATAATAATCGATAATAATGTATGTGTATTTATTGAAGTTACTTCTAAAAGTAACTAAATATTCTCCATCAGTGCCTCAGGGTGACAATTAAGCGCTCTCGCAAGAGTTAAAACTGTTTCGGCGCCTGCTTTATTGATCATCTTGCGGCGTTGTTCATATTGCTGTATTGTGCGAACCGGAATTCCGGTGACGGAAGCGAGCTCGCTTTGGCTGAAGTTTGCCCGCATGCGCAGTTGTTTAAGCTTTGTTTCGAATGAAGCTAAACGCATGAGCTCATTCATTTTATCAACAAATTGCAGAATATCCATTTCGTGGTAGGGGTTGTACAAAGACAGGACAGAGTCTATCGGAACGCACTTTGCAATGTCTGAAAAAGACAGACCGCTTTTCCACTGATAGTAAGCAAGTGCCCAACCGGTCCAGTATTCTTCACTCCGCGTAAAACGGGGAGTGGGCTTGCGGTAATCGGATAGAAGACCGCAACGGTCGAGGGCTTCGTAAACAAGCTCAGCACCGGATCTGCCGACTAAGAAAGCGGGGTTTCCCGAACCAAACTGTGCTGCAATACCTGAGACCAGGAAAAGATCATAAAAAGCAGACAACTCAAAGTTGTAGTCGTATACAGCAAAATCGAACATTGCGGCCAGATTCTTTCTGGCATGTTCAAGAAACACTTTATCGTAGGCGTGGGTCATCCGGTTTCATCTCCTCTCTTAAGATTTGTGTGATATAAAGACCATTTTTGTCAAAATGGTCTTTATTATTTGCAAAATAATCGTCTCGGGCTTTTTGACTGCGAGCTATTTTTTTAGGATACCATATGTCTGCCTCAGCAACTTCATATCCAATGAATTTGAGCCTTCTGAACGCATTTTTGCTTTTAATTACGAATTGTTGTCCCAGTTTGCCTAAATGCATAGCTTGATTTAGTTGACTATAAGAAAGAGCACCTGAAATAAAATCCGCTGCAAATGAGAAATAGCTGTCGTCTGCACGATATCCAATGACACAGTCAGCATTTTTGTAATCTGTGCCGAAGTGATCTGTTAAATATTCTTTAGCTTGATAAGCCAATGAAGATGAAACGTCAAATGTCCGGTTTTCCAAAAGAATGGTCAACCAATGCAGGATGCAATATTTTGAGTCATTCAGATTGAGGATATAAAGTTCGGAGCAATCAATAGTATAGCAATTGGCAAATCCATCATTTGTGTCAGATACACCCCATTCTTTGGCAAGATCAGGTATTTCTGTACAATAAAAGCCTAAGCCATAGTCATTATATGGCTTTCCGGCCCCAAATTGCGGAGACTTTATAATGTGATTTGAACCATGGTAGATTTTTCTTAACATAGCAAGTACCTCTTATCACACTATACTCCTCTGGGAGTATAAAAGTCAAGTCCCTACCCCTCATTCAAACTCTTATTTATTTCATCGACATCGTTTCTCAGCCGGCGGTATTGCACGATCGCCATGATGATGTAGGTGATGGCATAGCCCGAAAGGGTGCTGACCATTGCCTGAGGGATCTTGTGCAGCTCCCAAAGGAAGATCGTGATAAAAAGGCAAAGGGCGAAGGTGATGAGGAAATATATGCACCACTGAACAATGAACCCTAAGCGGCGGATTTCAAAAACAAAGGTCATGCCCGAAAAGGTTGCTCCGATCACACCGTAAAGCAGGATGTTCAGGTAAGCCGCGAGAACAGGAGTGGGAAACAGATCCTTGAAGGCGGGTGAGATCGAGATGAATCCGGGATTGCCGGCGAGATTTGCTGTTAGGTCTATAACCAGATTTACGATCAGTCCGGCAAAAGAAGATATGGCAAAGCTGATCGATATACGTTTTAAGATTTCTTTCATTTTGCAAGCATCTCCTTTATCTTTGCTACATTTCTGCGGGAAGTGTAGGTTTCGTAACCGTTGGTCATTGTGAGCTTTATGGTCCCTGTGAAGCTGAGATCCAGGCATTTCAGGTGTTTCATATTAATGATCTCGGATCTTGAGATCCTGATAAACCCCGCACTTTCAAGTTT
Organism: Lachnospiraceae bacterium; assembly: GCA_016291655.1. Lineage (GTDB taxonomy): Bacteria > Bacillota > Clostridia > Lachnospirales > Lachnospiraceae > RGIG3528. The sequence continues at coordinate 55,550 of JAEEYF010000062.1, forward strand.
TTTTTCCAGCTCGTAGAGCTTTGAGGTCAGTGCATATTTTTCCTTTTGACCGAGACAGTAGACCTTTTGCCCTTCGGCGTAGATCGCAAAAAGCTCACGTGGAGCCAGCTTCACCTTGTTGCCACGCTCGTCTGTTCCGGTCAGCGCAGTGTCAAACAGAGCGTGCAGCTCGGTAATGATCTGCCTGACCTCCTCATCCTTCCTGTCTTTGCAGACATGCAGCTCTGTTTGGGTGTATTTTTCGTCCGTTATCGCTTTTATGAGCATTCCGCCTCCGATCATGACCGTCTGCCGGGCATATCATTGCCGGACAGCGTCATTTTGCATTTATCGATAAAACTATCATATTACATTTTCCTTGAAAATGCAAAAGCTCTGAAAATCTACTGCAGATCGGCTTTCATCTTTGTTTTGAAGAGGAGCGAAGAGAGTGCGGTGAAAAAAACAGCACACAAAAGCACAACAGTACCCGAAAGGAAGAAGTCTTTTCCGAAATCCAGCTTGACAGCGCATCTTACAAGCTTTGTACAATAAATGAAGGGAAGGCATTCAGCTATCTTAAGTAAGATCCCGCCTGTGCTTTCCGCATCAAACCATATGCCTCCGATAAATGAGCCCAAAGAGATGATTATGGAGCAAAGGCCGGGAGCTGCGTTTTGATTGAACAGGGTTCCGAAGATAAGACCGATGGAGATGAAAAAGACCGCGGTGGGGATCAGAACGCATATACTCACGAGAAGGCCGAGCACATTCAGGTCGAAGCCTACGATCAGGGAGATGATGAAGGATACGGCCATGGTAAGGCAGGACTGGATCACGGATATCAAAAGCATAGGGAAGATGTAGCCGTTGGTGAAATCCGAACTTTTCATGGGTGAAGCAAAAAGACGGATGAGAAACGAGCCCGAACGATCCTTTGAGACCGTGAGAGCGGTAAAGAGCATTACAAAGGTCTGACCGAATACGGCAACACCGCCCGAGAGATTGTCGATCCTGAAAATCGTCATTCCGGCATCTTTCGGAATGCTCTCGTTTACAAGCGTCATTATTACAAGCATTGCGAGAGGGAAAGCCACGCAAAAAATGTAGCTCAACAGATCCCTTGACATTTCCGTAAAATTTCTTTTGGCAAAGCATATGCTTCTTTTCATCTTAAACCTCCGTTTTCCGCAACATAGACAAAAACATTTTCAAGACCCGTTTGACCTGTCAGGCTTTCAAGCTCCGAAAGAGTGCCGGTGCATACAATAGAGCCGTCTATCATCAGGGCGATCCGATCTGCCAGCATTTCCGCTTCTTCCATATAATGGGTGGTGAGTATGACGGTCATATGTTTCTTGAGCTCTTTTATGATCTTCCAAAGCTCTCTTCTTGCAAGCACATCCAGGCCCAGGGTGGGTTCATCCAGATAAAGGATCTTGGGCTCGCTGATGATTGCCATTGCGATCGACAGCTTTCTTTTCCAGCCGCCGGACAAAGTTTTTGCACGTTTCTTCCTTACTTCCTCCAGATGAAAGGCATTAACGGCTTTTTCCGTTGCTTCATCCTCGTCTTTCCCGAAGATCCCGGCCATAAATCTCAGATTTTCTTCCACGGTAAGGTTTTCAGCCACTGCTGTGTCTTGGGTGGATATACCTATCAAGGCTTTGACTGCTTCAGGATCCTTTTGTACGTCATGTCCCAGGATCTCGGCTGTTCCGGATGTGGGAGAGGACAGGCAGGAAAGCATACGTATAGTGGTGGTCTTTCCGGCGCCGTTAACACCGAGAAGAGCAAAGAGCTCGTTTTCATGTATCGCAAGGTTGATCTTGTCGACGGCAGTTTTGGCACCGTAGGTTTTTGTCAGGTTTTCAACTGTTATCGCGTTATTTGGAATCATTTTTTCCTCCTTTGTACGGGTTAGAGCACTTTTGTTTACACGCACTATAAACGGGAATAGGGTTTCGCAAAAGTTTTTTTACATGAACGGTCGTTTAGGGAAAGTGAACGGTAAGATAAGGAAAATTAATTTACCGTAAGTGTTGACTTTATTTTTTTTAGTGCTACAATGCACTTATCGCTATTTTGACTTGGTAAAGTGATAAATTCCAAATCTTGTTTTATGCCGGTCGATCTAAGGCGAAATATTATTAAAAGTAGCAGTTTTGGTGACCTAGGACTGCGGTAAAGGAGGATATTATGGGTCGAGTTTATAATTTTTCGGCAGGACCGGCTGTATTGCCTGAGGAAGTCCTGAAAGAAGCAGCAGAGGAAATGTTGGATTACAAGGGAACCGGTATGTCGGTTATGGAGATGAGTCATCGTTCAAAAGCGTATGAGGAGATCATCCAGACAGCAGAGCAGGATATCCGCGATCTCATGAATATCCC
>JAEEYF010000063.1 GCA_016291655.1 Lachnospiraceae bacterium
ATATATGCACACTCTTTTATAGTACAAGATAGCAACAAAAAAGAGAAGCATCTCTGCTTCTCTCTTACTGCCGGCGACCGGGATCGAACTCTCTGGAGCCAAAGCAAATCCAGTAAGAAAGGGGAGTTCTGGTCTCGTTTTCTTTTTTGAACCACTTTCTGAACCACTTTCATGTTTCATTAACCTTACAGAATAATGAATGCAAACTGAATAAGGCTGCATTACAGGTATTTCACATGAATATTTATGTTTTTGCTTCGAACTGACTCATTTTGAATAGTTTCACTTCCTGCTCTGAATGCAACCCTAAAGATTAAGATCCGTGATAGAGCTTACCAGCTCGGTCGTATCCATTATAAGCTTTTTTTCCAGTGCCTTTGCCCCGGAAGACAGATTTTCCTTCTTCCATATTCTGTTAAAAAGTCGTATATTACTTATCAGCCTTGCCTTTTTATTTACCAGTGAGATAACATCCTTATCGGAAGTATCCATGTAGTGAATAATAAATGCATCATAAAAGCTTTTGCAGATTCCATATGGTATATCAAGATAGGGGTCTATATCCAAAGGCTCCCGCTCCTCACATCCCACATAGTAAAGATACATATCTCCAAGCTCCAAAATGGGACTCCCCACCGAAATCCTGTCCATATCTATCACCATAGGCTCGCCCATCTGCAAAAATACATTGCTTGTATGAAAGTCTCCGTGAATCATATTCCTATTCCCATTGAGACCATCCAACAGCTTAAAAAGCTCCCTCGCCAGCCCTGCATCACTTTTTGCCACTCCGTTTTCGATATAGTTTGCAAACCGGGTTTTTGCCTTTGGAAAAATATCCTCATCATCAATTTGTATGTCGTGGATCTGATGCGCCAGATTTGCCATCACTAAAGCATAATAATCCACATTTGCAGGGTCTTTTTTCAGCTTTTGTGTCAGAGTGTCCGCATCAAAAAGCTCATACATGGCACCGTATCTGTTTCCTACGGAGACAATACCGAAGGATATTGCGGTAGGTGCTCCCAAAACAAAGGCTCTTCTGCTGCTTTCCAGCTCCTGCTGCACATTCAGATAGGTATTGTTATTGTTGTAAACCTTGATAAGAAGCTCATCATTGTACTTGTAGACATCCCCCTTGTACCCCCTTCCCAAGAGCGGACAGCCCTCCACGGATACTTCCTTATACTTCTTATACCGTGTCTTTCCGGAATCAAAAGTATCCGGCCAGATATAATTGATGTGCTTGATAAGCTCCTTATAGGCTCCGGTTTTGTTCAGGTTGAGCTCTGTGTACTCCGCAACCTTGCTGTAATACCACTTGTGCTCATTGGGATCCTTTTGGTGAAAGGACTGCCAGACATCATTGCCCCTTTCGCTGAAGTCACCGGCGAGAGAGCGGATATTGGCAAGCTTATCCGAAAGCCACAACATCTCCACTCCGATATCGTTGCTCTCTTTTAGCTTCTTAAGGGAAAGCTCTTTTCTCTTTCTCCAGCTTTTTTCCCTATTCTCTCCGGGAAACTTCTGCTCAGTTTCCGAATCTACCAAAAAGGCCACACGAAACCCGAACCTCTTTTCTATCTCCTCAAGGGTTCCGTCCGTGTCCTCCACCACATCATGGAGTATCCCGGCCGTGATGATCTCCTCATCCTCTGTAATGGTCGCAAGAATCTGCGCCACCTCCAGTGGATGCAGGATAGTCGGGATATTCTTTGTCTTTCTGCGAGACCCCTGATGCATTATCGTGGCATATATGATTGCCTCTTCTACCATGTTCATCATATTATCTGATCGTTCCTACATCTGCAAATTCAAATCCCTTCGTCTTTCCAAGGGAGTAGGTAACCACACCGCAGACAACATTTGCCAAAAGCGCATCACATCTGGAAACTGCTTCAAGCACACACAAATAATCCAGGCTTCTCTTAACCGGATCCTTTTGTTCCTGCGCATAGATTTCCATCAAAAGCTTGTCATTATTTTCTTCCTTTTTGTAATCAATACGATCCTGCTTTACATAAATGATTTTATCCCTCAGCGTGCTATTTAAAAAGAGATCCAAAAATGACTGATCCTCTGTGGCAAGCAAAACATTATCAAAACCTTTTTCCTCCACATACCGTATGGCCTTTTCCAAGGTTTCTTCTGCAGTGATTCCGTGAGGCACAAAGTTTGCCACCCTCGGAGAGAGATAGTCGGTTCCTCTGACTACTACAGCAAGGATCCTTTTCTTTTCGGGTGGGAACACATCCTTTAAGGTCTCCTCAATATAGTCATTCACTTCATCCGTGTACGAAAGTTCACTTCCGTACCTAAGCTCAGCTCTCTGATTTGAGAAAACAAACTCCGTCAGATAAGGATTCATATTCAGGTTGGAATTTTGATCAAGCACCACATGCTGTGAGTCATATACCTCCTGAAGAGAATATGAGGAAACCTGCTTGAAAAACATCCCCCACACATCCTCTCCCGACATACCTGTAAACTGATTGGGATCGTTTGCAACTCCTAAATCCACGACAGGGATAAAATCAGGACGCTTTATCTTTAGCATACCGATGATACCCATCACATTGGAAACCAAAGCAGTAATACCGTTTTCCTTGACGGGCTGCTTTATAAGATAAAAGGTCTTATCCGGATTCCTGGGACCATAATAGAACTCCCGCTTAAGCCAGTACATACTGGTCATGACCAGTATGCTTGAGACATTACTCATGAATACCCCCTGTACATCCCAGCGGATCTCTGTCTTTACCCTAAGGGTTCGTAGTTTGTCGAGCTCGCCGTGGGCAGCAAAAAGGTCCTCCTCTGTTCCCACGATAAAAAGCTTATCGTCCTCCTTGAAAAAGTATCCGGCATTCTCATCTGTAAAAGCTATGACCGTATCAGGATTATGTTTTTTTATAAGCCTCGCGGTATGATAGCTGTACTCCTCAAGCTTTTCAAATATAATAAGTCCATATCTGTCCACATAGGAGTAGTCGATCCCCTCATCATCCACGCTGTAATTCCAGAAATTGGAAAGCTTCATCTGTGCCCTTGGATTATCGGAATCCACATTCGTAGCACGGTTTCTCACATAGCCCAAACAAAAGAGGGGCTTTTGATCCCTGTAAATTACGGCCTTGTGATGACGCATGTCCTTGTTCTTCTCATAGAAATCCCGAAGTTCCAAAAATACATCCGGATTCAATTCGTAGGTTTTCCTGATAACCTTGGGCATCTCATCTATAGAATATAACACTATCATATTTTCGCATTCTCCTTTCTCTACCTATAGGAATATGACTTCTTGCGGGCAAAAAGGAAAATGTCCGCAAGCGAGGTATTATTGTGTTACTGAAAAAAATATATACTTAGTATATCTTTAACGCCGTCTTCCCACAAGGTTTTGCTCCGCATTTCCTCTGTAATCAAACCGTATGGCAATTCCATATTCCCCTGTTCTGATTTTCCATTACATCTGCCTGAAGCGCTATAAAATCTGGTATTGCCATTACAATCCTCCCCGTACCCTTGAAATAGCAAAGCGGAAAATATTTAAACACCATTATAGGGCCTTTTGTCAAACAAAAGCCTCCACTACCTGTCGGCTGTGAAGGCATGATCTTAACTTGCATGAATTGATTCTTTGTCAATGGTAAGGATTTCAGGATAGTTCCTCATCATATACTCTTCTATCTCAGAAAAACTGACCCTCCCGATCCCTCTGGTCTTTGATATCTCACCCCTGTTAAACTTACGGATCAGGGTAAATATATCATTGATGCCATTTCTTTTAAGAGCCAGATAAGTCCTGTTGGAGAAATGACAAAGCTCGATTGGCTCTTCCTTATATGTATTCTTTTCTCTGATCCTATTCTGATCCACCTTTATATCTCCTTAAAACACTAAGGAGATTATATCAACAATTTATTAACCACAAATAAACGAAATACTATTTTTTAATGAATCTAAAAATCTAATCTGTTAATCAACTATCCAAGCGCCACATCAAGAACCATCATCAAAACGAACCCCAATGAAAAAGCAATCGTTCCTAATCACTATAATAAGGCTCTGTACTTAGATGAGCGTGAAAAGCTTCTAAATCATCTAAAAACAGTCGAGCCTGATGGTTACTCACTAGCCATTCAGCTTGCCTTATATTCTACTTTCAGAGTTGGTGAACTTAGGGCAATCAGGTATGAAGATGTAAACGGAAATATCCTGACTATCAAACATCAGCTTGTAGAAGAATCATTGTTTTCTGTTGATATGACACATCTAAAGGTAAAGAAGACTCCTAGGCATATTAATGAAAAACTTCCCAAAGGTA
>JAEEYF010000064.1 GCA_016291655.1 Lachnospiraceae bacterium
ACCGCCTGAAAGCTTGTTGGGAAGCATTTCTTTTTTTTCGGAAAGGCCGAGGGTTGAAAGAATGTCTTCCACGTAAGAAGTGTCGACTTTTTCTCCGTCCAGTTCGATGGGAAGGACCGTGTTTTCATAAACGTTCAAAACTGGCACCAGGTTATATGCCTGGAAGATGAAACCGATCTTTCTTCTTCTGAAGATCGTAAGTTCGTCGTCCTTAAGAGCGAATATGTCTTTTCCGTCTATGATCACGTTGCCGGATGTGGGCCTGTCCAGGCCTCCAAGCATATGGAGCAGTGTTGTCTTTCCGCTTCCCGAAGTTCCTACAATGGCTACGAATTCGCCTTTGTTCACTTCGAGGCTGATGCCGTTGGTTGCGTTAAAGGCATTGCTTCCCTGTCCGTAGGTTTTGATCAGATCTTTTGCCTGTAATATACTCATATCATAACTCTCCTTAAAAAAATACGTGTGTAAGTGATGTCCTTTACACACGTATTATCGCACAAAAATCTTTCCTGATTCTTTCAAAAAGGGATCGGAATTCTTTCAGTTTTGAAAGAATCATGATTTTTTAAGAAAAATATCAAATTCGGAGCCTTTCCCGGGGAGTGAGGAAACCTTGATGTAGCCCCCTTCTTCGGATACTATCTCTCGGGCAAGATAGAGCCCGATGCCGACGCCTTCCTGAAGGCGGGAAGCTTCAAGCCTTTCAAATCTGGAGAAGATGCGAGGAATGTCCGGTTCTGCGATGCCGACTCCCGTGTCCGTGACTTTTAGGCACACAAACATTTCGTATTCGACGGCAGAAAGCTTGACGCTTCCGGAATCTGTGTATTTGACCGCATTATCGACGATGTTTGAAAGGGCTTCCGCTGTCCATTTACGGTCAAAGACAGCCTTTGCGGAAGTGGGTTCAAGGATAAGATCCAGCCCCTTTCTTTCTGCTTTTGCTTTCATCTCGTCATACACTCCGGACATAAGGGCATAAACGTTGTCCTCGGAGGGATTGAGACTTAATATGCCATTCTCAAGACGGGAGAGCTTTACAAGAGAATCGATCAGAAAACGGAGCTTTTCGCTTTCTCTTGAAATGGCGTCCAGACTCTCTTTTTGGGAAGCGTCCAGAGGCGATTCCGCCAGAAGTTCGCTGTGGAGGAGGAGATTTGCGATGGGAGTCTTGGTCTGGTGGGATATGTCCGAGATGAGGGTTTTGATCTTGTCCCGCTCCAGTTTCACATTTCCCGCCGAGATGGAAGATGACTCGAGATAGTCATGAAGTTTCGTTTCCAGACGGGATGTGATCTCTTCGCTGTATTCTGTTTCTTTAAAATTGCCTGCGATGGCGGCATCCAGCATTTCTTCGATGCGGTCGAAGGTCTTTCTCGTCTTACGTTTTTCAAGGACAGTGAAAAGCACAGACGCAATGACGGAAAGCGCTGCTACGATCGTAATGGCAATGATGTATTCATGCATTTTCTTTTACCCACATATATCCGAGACCGTACACGGTTTTGATCAGGTCTTTGGCATCAAGCTTGTCACGGAGCCTTTTTACAACAACGGACAAAGCATTTTCATCCACAAAATCCGAGCCCTCCGACCAAAGCCTGTCAAGAAGCTCCGCCCTTCCGAGAGTGATCCCGGGGTTCGATACGAACATTTTCAGAAGCTTCTGCTCGGTCTTGCTAAGGGTGATCTCTTCATCCCCCACCATAAAGATCATGCGTTCGAAATCGAAGCGGTATCTGCCGAGATCGAACTCTTCAGGGGACCGTGCGGCCTCGTGTTTTCTGAGCTGTGCGTTCACTCTTGCCCGAAGGACACTTAACGAAAATGGCTTTGTGACATAGTCGTCCGCGCCGAGATCCAGCCCCTTTACTATGTCTGCGTCCGTGTCATTTGCCGAGAGCATGATCACAGAGATACGGGGATCCTTTGTCTTTATCTCTTTAAGAAGCTCCAGACCGTTCCCGTCGGGCAGGTTTATGTCAAGGATCACAAGCGCGGGCTGAGTGAGCCCGATCTGCTCTCTTGCTTCCCTTAAGGTGCTCATGGATACTATGCTTCGTGACTCGTCTTTCAGAGCCTTGCAAAGTCCCGTATTCAAGTCTTTGTCGTCTTCAACCATGACGATCTGCTGTATTTTTCCCATGTGTTCCCCCGATAAAACAGATGTTTTTTCCTTGCACTTTAATTATGGTTATGCTAAAATATAGCACATTTTCCTGTAATTATGAAGAGCGGAATTGAAAGGGGGAAGACCAAATGAGTTTTATTGAAGTGGATGAACTTAAAAAGAGCTTCATTATTCGAAAAAAACGCGAAAAAGGGAAGCTTTTCAGGGAGAAACAGACAGTGGAAGCCCTGAAAGGAATTTCCTTTCAGGTTGAAAAAGGCGACCTGGTGGGCTACATCGGCCCCAATGGTGCGGGAAAGTCAACCACTGTAAAGATCCTGTCGGGGATCCTCACTCCTGACGGCGGAAAAGCAACCGTCGGAAACAGAGTGCCGTGGCAGGACAGAAAAGAGTATGTAAAGCATATTGGTGTCGTATTCGGTCAGCGAAGCCAGCTTTGGTGGGATGTTCCCATTATCGACAGCTTTTCTTTGCTTAAGGACATCTACAGGATCTCTGCAAACGATTACGAATCCAGACTTAAAGAATTGTCGGATGCTCTGCAGCTGGACGAGCTGATGAGAACTCCTTTAAGACTTTTGAGCCTGGGCCAGCGCATGCGTGCGGAACTCTGCGGATCCCTCATTCACAGACCGGAGCTCCTGTTCCTGGACGAACCCACCATCGGTCTTGATGCGGTCAGCAAGCTGGCTCTCAGAGATTTCCTTAAGTGGGAAAACCGCGAATTCGGAACGACCGTAATGCTCACCACCCACGACATGGAGGACATTGCGGCGCTTTGCTCCCGTGTGATGGTCCTGGGACACGGTAAAAAACTGTTTGACGGGAAACTGCCGGATCTTTTGGAAAAGTTCGATACGATCCGCACCGTCAGTGTTAAATATGAAACGGAGGATCCCGTCCTCGATATGCCTGAGAGTGTAAAGACGGGACGTAACGGCGATGAGATCGTCATAACCTACTCCCCCAAAGAATTCCCGACTCCCGAGCTCCTTAAAGCTCTTCAGAACGCGGGAAAGATCAGGGAGATGACACTGCAGCCCGAAAACATCGATCATCTGATCGCTTCCATGTACAAGGAGATGGATCTATGAGAGCATATTTGGTTGTTTTCAGGATGAGGCTTCAAATGGAACTGCAATACAGGGGAGCGATGATCGGAGGCATACTTTGCCAGATGTTCTTCGGTCTTGTGCTCACGGCATTGTACAGAGCCCTCTATGCGGGACATCCTCAAAGCGTTCCCATCGAACACGTGGTGAACTATGTCTGGCTTCAGCAGGCTTTCTTTCGCATGCTCGTGGCTACGGACCCCGACCTTCTTGACAAGATACGAAGCGGAAACATATCCTATGACATGTGCAGGCCCGTAAACATGTACCGGTTCTATTACGCACGTATCGCGGCGCAAAAGCTCATGGGAAGCCTGATGCGGGGCGTTCCCATGCTGATAGTGGCCGCTCTTTTGCCGAAAGGCTGGGGGCTCACATTGCCCCATTCGCCCTTTGGACTTCTTGCTGCGATACTGTCCCTTGTGCCCGGGTTCTTTTGCATGTGTGCGCTGGAAAACGTGACAATGGGATTTACCATGAGGACCCTTGATCCGCGAGGAATCCAAAGCATGCTGAATCTTCTCATGATGACTTTTTCGGGGAACATCTTACCTCTTACCCTCTTCCCTGACAGCTGGCAGCGGGTGGTCACACTGCTTCCCTATGCCCAGCTTCTGGATGCGCCCATAAGGCTCTACACGGGTGAATATGCGGTGACGGAAGCTTTACGGATCATTCCGGTGCAGGCATTGTGGGCAGGGCTTTTGATAATGCTTGGAACAGGGATCTGGAAAGCCAACAGAAAACGCATGATAGTGCAGGGAGGTTGATATGAACACAGTAAAATTGTACTTAAGATCCATGTCAATGCTGATAAAAAGCCAATTGCAGTATACTCTTTCCTTCTTCATGCAGACCGTCGCCCAGCTGGTCATGGAAGGCGGGGAGATGATGGCGGTGATCCTCATTGTGAATCGTTTTGAGGAAGTGCAGCAATGGACAGGCGGAAATCTTTTCTTTTTCTTCGGGATCATGTCGGTTTCTTTTTACCTGACAGAGCTCTTTGGCCGCGGGATCACGGGCGACTTTCCGGCCATGGTAAGAACAGGACGGCTGGATACGTTCCTTGTTCGTCCAAGGGGCGTTCTCACCCAGGTCATATGCGGAGGAGCGGATCCCAGAAGGATCACGTGCATAGCGGTGGGAGTTGCGGCTCTGGTTATGGGAAGCAGGATGTCAGGGATCGTCTGGACGCCCCTTAAGGTGCTGGCGATGACAGAGTCTGTCGCCATGAGCTGTCTTTTGATCATAGGGCTTTTCATGATCGAAGCCATTTTCTGCATCCACAGCGTGAAATCGGTGGAACTGGTGAACGCCCTGACCTACGGTGGACGAAGCGCCTGCCAGTACCCAATCGACATCTATCCACGGCCTTTAAGGATGCTCTTCACGATCATTGCACCCTTTGCATTGACGCTCCATGTTCCGGCTGCCTGGATCCTGGGGAAGCCTCTTTACGGACTTCCGGCTTGGACAGTCTTCGTTACGCCTCTTTCAGGCATATTGGTGTTTGCGTTCATGACATTCCTTTTTCATCGGGGAATGCGCTTTTACAGGTCAACGGGAAGCTGAAGCTCTTTGCCTGCGTATGATATATTAAAGTTTTCTGAAAATTATTGACAATCATCCTTGAAATCATTTACAATTTCCGTATAATTCAACCCTGAAAGAAGGTACCGTATGGAGAATGTGGAAGAAAAGAAAGACAGAAAAGCCGGAAAGAAGGAAGAAAAGGATAAGACCATAAGGAGGATCGTCCTCATCATCGTGGTCCTGTTGCTTATCCTTTTGCTTGTGTTGTTGGTTAGATCCTGTAACGGAAGGAAGGGGAAGAACGATCCCGGTGATATAAGCGGTACGGGCACACCCACGCCTGTCGCCTTCATACCTACTCTCACCCCGGTATATGCTCCTACGCTCACCCCCACTCCCACGCCCACTCCCACTCCGGGGGTGGCGGGCCTTAAGACAGGTGACACTTTTACGTTCGGTGAATACGAGCAGGATAATGACCTCGGCAACGGTAAAGAGGCCATAGAATGGACTGTTCTTTCCAACGAGGACGGCGAATTGTTCTTAATGAGCAAATATGTGCTTCTTGGTAAATCCTATAACGATGAGTATGTAAAAGCAACCTGGGAAACCTGCACTTTGCGCAAATGGCTGAATGATGATTTCTTTAATGAGGCTTTCGATGACGATGAGAGAAGCCGCATAAGGACAATGCAGCTTACAAACGGCGATAATCGGAAAAACGGCCTTGACGGCGGTAATGATACGTCGGACAGAGTATTTCTCCTGTCCTATGATGACGTGGTTAACCCCGCATACGGATTTTCCGGCAATTTCGCGGACTACGATGTTAAACGCCGTAGTGCGCCTTCTGTTTATGCGCGTGAAAATGCCGAATATTCGATATGGGGCAGTGATCTGACCGAAGACGGCATGCCGGGTTGTATCTGGTGGATCCGTATGCCCGGTATCATCAATACGGAAACGGGCGGAGTGAACGGCAACGGACAGGTGAGTCTCCAAGGTTTTCCCGATAATGCCCTTCTCGGAGTGCGACCGGCAATATGTCTGCAGATGTATCCCGTAAACAACCCTTCACCTGCCCCGACATATACATCCGCGCCCACGCCTGAGCCGACATTTACACCTGAACCGACATCCACATTGACACCCGAGCCAACCAATACACCCGAACCCACAAATACCCCTAAGCCCACAAATACCCCTAAGCCCACAAATACCCCTAAGCCTACCAAGACACCGACGCCCACACCCAATCCCGCGATCGCAAAGCTTGTTAACCTGAAAACCGGCGATACCTTTACTTTCGGATCCTATGAACAGGATAATGACCTTACCAACGGGGCGGAGCCTATTGAATGGATAGTTTTATCCAACAGGAATAAAGAACTATATGTAATGAGTAAGTATGCGCTTGACGCCAAGGAATATAATGATGCGAGAGTAGCGATAACCTGGGCGGATTGTACGCTGAGAAAATGGTTGAACGAAGAATTCCTGAATGCCGCTTTCAGTGAGGAAGAAAAGAGCAGTATAAAGACAAAGCGTTTAAAGAATGAAGACAATCCCAAGTATGGCACCGAAGGCGGTGTCGATACCACAGACAGGTTATTCACACTGGCTTACGCAGACCTGGGCAATCCTGCATACGGATTCAGCAGCGATCGTTTCGAAGAAGACCTTAATCGGCGCTGCACGGCGACAGCATATGCGGTGGCGCAAGGTGTCAGATTGTATAAACTGTATAAGACAGCTGATGACGAAGACGTGTGCTTTTGGTGGGGGCGCATGGCCGGCAGCAACGGACAGGCTGCCGACGCGGAGTGGGACGGTACTGATTACAGATGTACAGGCATGCTTGCGACATCAACGTACATAGGTGTTCGTCCGGCCATGTATATCGACTTAAAGAAATGATAAAATCATCCTTAAATTATCGTTTTAAAGGAGTTGGCGGTGGAACCGGTAAATAAGACAGAAGGCGGCAGACGCAGCATCTATAAACAAGTTACGGAGCAGATAACAGGCATATTTTTGCCGATCATAAATTACCTTACGGCAGCGAGCATTCTAAAGAGCGTTATAGTGCTTCTTGCGGGCGCGGGTGTAATGGATACTGCGGGAGGCGCATACAGGATATTTTATGCGGCTTCCGACGGCTTCTTTTATTTCCTGCCTTTTTTCCTGGCGGTCACGGCTGCAAAGCAATGGAAGACCGATCCTTTTCTTGCCCTGTTCATACCGGTGGCAATGCTTTATCCCGACCTTTTAAACATATTGGAAACCGGCGGAGACATCACTTTTGCGGGGCTTCAGATACACCCGGCGATCTATCACTCGGGAGTTTTCCCGGTGCTTCTTGCCGTCGGCCTTTTGCATTTTGTGGAGATCCCATGTAAAAAATATATACCGGAGGCGATCAGAGGTTTCATTTTGCCGATCGTCTGCTGTATCGTTGTGCTTCCCGTGACCTTTCTGGTCTTCGGACCTTTGGGGACAGCGATCGGAGACGGCTTGACAGCGTTGTTCAGAATGCTGTATGAGTGGAATTCCGTTGCCGCGGGGGCTTTTATGGGCTTTGTGATCCAGCCGATGGTGGCTGTGGGAGTTCATTGGAGCATAGTTCCCGTGAGCATAGCGGCTATCGCGGATCAGGGCTATGATGTGCTCCTGCCTTTGCTTGGAGGAGCAGTGTACGGACAGTGCGGAGCGTGCCTTGCGGCAGCGATCCTGACCAAGGATAAGGAAAAGAAGCGCATAGCCTATCAGGCAAGCTTTTCCTGTGCCATAGGAGTTACGGAACCTGCCTTGTACGGAGTAACCGTCGCCAACATACGAGCGATGCTGGCAGCCTGTGTTGCGGGAGCTGTGGGCGGTGCGGTGGCAGGCTTTTCGGGTACGCATTGCATATCCTTCGCCTTTCCGAGCTTTGTGACATGTGTAGCCTACGTCGGACCGGGTTTTGTCGGGTTTCTGTTGTCCATGATAGTGGCCTTTCCCATCGGCTTTGTGCTTACATGGATACAGAAAAAACATTTCAGGTGATCGAAAGAGGGAGAAACTTAAGGAGAAAGAAAATAACGAAAAAAAGACCGGAGACGCAGGGTTTCCGATCTTTTTATTTTCATTTTTTACAGCCTTCCGTGCTTCGCCTGAATATTACAGAAGGTTCAACAGCAATGTCTGTTACCTGTTTTTCTCCGTTTATGCTTCGGAAGGTCATTTCTGCAAGCTTTCTTCCCATGGTCTCAAAGTCCATTTGAATGGTTGTGAGCTGGGGACGGAATTCACGGCTGAGATCCACACCATCAAAGCCTGTAAAGGCAATGTCATCGGGGATTTTCATACCGCGATCCATGGCAACACCCATAGCACCTACGGCAATCTCGTCGTTGATACAGCATATGGCGGTGGGCAGTTCTTTTCGGGTTAGCATTTCACGCATGGCTTCCGCTCCGTCGTGAGAGTTGTAGGAAGAGAAGACCTGCCATTCGGGACGGAACTCAAGTCCGTATTTCTTTCCGAACTTTTTAAAACTTTCCTGCAGGCGGTAGGAAGGGTGGACTGACTGAAATCCGCCGAGTATGCCCATAGTCTTGTGACCTTTTTCGGCGAGATGCTTCACAAGCTCTTCGGCACCCTTGTCGATGTTGACAAAGACACCGGAGCAGGAGAGAGTGCCCGCTCTTTCATTACCCAATATGCAGGGGATGTTTTTGCTGAGATCCTGTATGGTACGGATGTACTCAGTACGTTTGTTCCAATCGGCATAGTCCAGACTTCCTCCGATGATAACAACAGCATCGACTCGCAATTCTTCAAGCAGGTGGAGGATCCTGACCTCGTCCTGGGGTGTACTTTTACCGTTAAAAACTATGGTAACGTAGCCTCTTTCGGTCATCTCACGTTCAAAGACGGAGTAGACCATAGGGAAGTACTCTTGATAGATGTGAGGAATAAGGAAACCGACGGTGTTGCTTTGACCTCTTTGCAGGTTTCTGGCAACGGCGTTCGGGCGATAGTTGTATTTTTCAACAAGCTCGTTGATCTTGGCTCTGCTTGTTTCGGACACATATCCCTTGCCTGAGATGGCACGGGATACCTGTGATGCAGATACCCCGGCCTCTTTGGCTATGTCATAGATTGTAGTTTTCTTCTCATTGTCCATTGTCTGTTTTCACTTAGAGTTTATTCTGCAGGTTCGTCAACCTTGTACTCCTGCATTTCGGCATTGTAATCGTGGTTAGCAAGATCGGCGATCGCTGCATCGATGGAAGACTGGTAAGTCTCGATGGCTGTCTGAGGAGTCATGCTGCCCTTTGAAACTTCATCGATCATTTTATTGATGGCACCGTTCAGATCACCGAAGCCCTGAACACCATTGATAACAGCAATCTTGTTGTTATAGATGTAGGAAACGAGTTCTGCTGTCTTTGCGTCATCGCACCAGTTTTCAAGTTTATCTTCCATGAGGTCATCCCATTCTTCGTTGGTATCTGCAAGATCTGTGATGAGGTCATACATAAGAGCAACTTCTTCAGGATTCTCTACACCGTTAAGGATGAAACGGGCACCGTTTTCCTTACCGTAGCAGGACCAGTCTTTTGCGGAAGGTCCCTTCGGGAAAGGTACCCAGCCCCAATCATCCGTCATACCGCTGTCTGCTTTGTTGAGGTAAGAATAGGAGATCCAGAACTCTTCAAGACACATCATGTACTTTCCGTCGCGGAAATCCTTGATGAAGCTGTCCCAGCCTTCCTTTGACCAGTCTATGGCATCACGGAATTTAACGTTCTGAGTGAAGTTCTGAAGACCTGTAAGTGCTTCAACTACTTTAGGATCCTTAAGGTTGATGTCGATACCGGCATCAGTCTTGTTTGCAACATAAGCGCCGTTAGAGTAGAGGTAGCACCATGCAAGGTTTTCTCTTGCATTGAAGCCGTAAAGGTCGATGGTTCCGTCTCCGTCTGTATCCTGGTTGCCGAGAGCTGCGATCTCACGGAATTTATCCCAAGTCCATTCTCCCTTGTCTACAAGGTCATAGAGGTTAGGCAGACCGTATCTTTCAAACAAAGATCTGTTCCAGAAGATACCGTAACGGATCTCAGGATCCTTTAAGAGCATTGCGTAGTATTCGCCTTTATACTTTCCTGCTTCAACTACATCGGAACGCCACTTGTACTCTGAAAGATCAAGAGCAGAAAGCTTGCTTAAAGGATAAGCGATACCGCCTTCGATGAGAGAGGGCAGGAGCTTCTGGGTTACAACATAGCCGATGTCGACTACGGGATCGCCTGCAAGTACGCTTGTTACGTAATCAGCAACATAGTCGCCGCCGAGATTCACGAATTCGACCGTACAGTTGTATTCCTTTTCCACTTCTGCGATCCTGTCAGCGAGAGCTGCTTCAAGAGCACCTTCGTCAGCTGAGGGAGCCATGTCATAGTAGGAACCGATCTTGAAAACTCTTCCGTTGAAGTCGATCTTCGGGGTGGGAGTAGGGGTGCTGGTGGCTTTGGGAGCCTCCGTTGCTTTTGGCGTGGGGGTGGGATCGGGTGTTTTTTCACCGCCGCAGGCTGTGAGAGAGAGTACCATTATAGCACTCAATGCGGTAGCCAGCAATCTTTTGCCAAATTTGTTCTTCATAAAAATCCTCCTTTTCTGCATGTGCAGTAATAATATTTAATAAAGCATATGATTGTTCGTGTGGCAATTCATATGCAATTATCCTACGATACCGGAGCGCTCGATGCCCTCCACAAAGTATCTCTGACAAATGATGTAAAGAATGATGAGAGGAACCATAGCAAGGATGGTGCCTGTATTGTTCATCATTGAAAGGTAACCCGGACTGATAAAGTTCATGCTTCCTCCGAAGTTGGTGTACTCGTTGTAAACCGAAGCTCCGAGCGAGCTCAGCGCAACGGGAATGACCTTTGTATCCGTCAGGTAAAGCGACGTATAGAAGGAATCCATCCATTGCCATACGAAGCCGAAGAGGAAGATGGTCACCATCATGGGAACAGAGCTGGGAACAATGATATGTGTAAATGTTCTGAGCTTTGTGCAACCGTCCATGAATGCAGCCTCTTCCAGTTCCCTGGGCATTCCCTTGAAGAACTGACGAAGCATATAGATGAACAGTCCGTTTTTAAAGCCGGTGCAGGTTGCCGCCTGGATCACGAAGGGCCAGTAGCTTTCCAAAAGACTCACGGGAGAGCCCTTAACGGCTTTAAAGATGCCGAAGATGTCAAAAAACCTGAAGTGCATGAACAGGGGAAGCATAATGATCTGGGGCGGTACGATCAGCATCAGGATCACGCATCCGAACAAGAGCTTCTTGAAGGGAAAACGGAATCTTGCAAAACCGTATGCCACAAGCATGCAGCTGCAGAGCTGTAACAGCGATACGCCGCCCGAAAGGAGCAGTGTACGGAGCAGGGACTTCCAGTAGTCCATACCCTTTAATGCGAGTTTATAGTTGTTTAATGTAAAGTGTTTCGGAATGTATTTTACGGCTGAGTCAAACAGGTCACGCTCACTCATGAAAGAGACGCTGAACTTTACAAATATGGGCTGCAGGATCGTAAAACATATGCCTATTATTATTACGCCGCGCACGATGCTCCAAAGAAGCCTTCCGACCTTAGCTGTGGTAATTTTGGGCAATGCGCCGGTTTTAAAGATTGTTTTCATTTTTCTTCCTTTCCGGCTCTATCGCTCATCGTTGTAAAATACATGCCTTGAAATGATCGTACCTACGATCAGAAGTATGACTCCGATACAAGCGAAGTAGATCCAGGCCATGGCTGAACCCAGCCCGTATTTTACTTCGCCGAAGATCGTTTTCTTGATATCCTTCATGATCTCGTTTGTCTCGCTTGTAAATGAATCGATAATGGTGTAGATGCTGTTTACCAGGATCAGGGGACTGATCATGGGAAATGTGATCTTCCAGAAGTTCTCCCAGGCTGTAGCCCCTTCCATCGACGAGGCCTCATAAAGGGAAGGACTGATGGACTGAAGTCCTGCAAGGAAGATCAGTATCTGTACACCGGAAGCTATGATGATGCTGTAGATCCCGTTCACCGCATTGGCAAGGAAGCTGATGGCCGAATCCGGCAGATCGGTGTACTCAAGCAGGAAGCCCGAGACGTTTATTATGGTGCTGAAGTCTGTTCCCGACATTTCAGCCGGGCTTAAGGTAGAGACCAAAAGGTCAGAGGACTCGAGACCCAGCACAACTCCGGATGTGAGGATCACGGGAAGGAAGAGGATGGATCGTGCTATCGCTCTTCCGTGGAACTTTTGATTCAAAAGGTTAGCCATAAAAAAGCTGAAGATCAGAACCAGAGGAACCTTGGTAAACATGTCTAAAATGGCATCCAACAGCATTCTGTTAAAATCCGGATCGATGGTAAGAGCTCTTTTGTAATGCTCCAATCCGTGGTCAGCGGCCTTTGTCAGTATATAGCCGGTGCTTTCCACCGTCATGTTACTGAAACTGTAGCTGATGGATTTAATGATCATCGGAAGAAACAATCCGAAGAAACCGATAAGGAAGGGCAGGGCAAAAGCAAGTCCCGCCAGTGCCTCTCGCCCGAGAAGGGAGAGGCGAATTTTGCCGTGTACACGTTTGAAATATCCTTTATTTTTCATTTTGAGTCACCACCGCAAAGCTTTTTCCCGCTACTATTCGTCCGTCGATCGTTACATCTTCGTCCGAATAGTTGAGCAAGATCTGCGTTCCTTTCTCATAAGTTACGCGTACCGTTTTCTTTGAAAGAGTTTCATGTTTCAGGATCGTCTGATCGCTCAGGGGAGCAAGTACTTCGCTTACCCTTTTGTAATCCTCGATCGCAGTATCGATCCAGTTGGTGTAATTCACTGAGTAAAGTGAATCAAAGTCGGTTTCCTTGAGTATGGAATTGTCGGAATAGATCCATTTGAAGTAGAGTCCGGCTCCTGTTTCAAGGCTTTTTAAAAGTGTTGTGTTGTAATCGTCCGTGAGATTCATGCAATCTCCGGCATAGTTCATATATCCGTGAAGTACCATTTCGTAGAAGGGTACCGGTGTATCGATGATCCTTGCATGATTTGAATCAAAGGGAGCATTGATCAGGTCCGTGATCTGGCCAAGCATATAGGCATTGGCATTGTCTCCCATGAGTCTGCCCGGGAAGGCCTCGTTAAGCTTCTGTATGGCAGCTGTGTTATAGTTCTTTGCCTTCTGACGGTCGGTGTAATTCTCGGGCTGCTGATCGGTGTAGAGGTTGTAGCTGATAGTACCGATGTTAAAGCCTATGTTTTCTTTGCCGGAGAATTTTTTCCTGTACTGACTTGTAACCTTCTCTGCGAGAGAAGACTTCAGCAGAAAGATCTTGTCATTCTCATCCGACATGTCATTTGAAAGGTAGTAGGTCGCTTCCTTTACGGGGGACAGGTCAAAATACTTGGGTGCCGATCCCAACAGGGTGTAACCGTCGGCAAAACCGTCTTTGTAAGCATGCTGAAATTCTGCCGTAAAGAAGGTGTCTACATTTTTTTCTTCCATGTGTGAAAGAAATTTTGATTGAGAAACACCGCCCTTCGATAACTTGCCGATGGGCTTCAGCTTTGTATGGGCACTTCCGTGAAGTCCTCCGTTTGCCCAGCCTGAGTAGATGACGTTAAGATCCGAAACACCGGAATCCAAAAGTGTATCAACTATTTCCTCTGCCTGAGCATAGGTGGTTACGGGAGTCACCGCGCTGTACTTGATGCCAAGGAAGGTTGCACTTTTATCGATGGCTCCTATGTATTCCACATAGAAGGGAACATCGTTTGATGCAAGTCTTTCCCTGAGTACTTCATTTTTTATAAGATAGTTTCTGTAGCCCGTAGCCATTCCGGAATAGTTTGCATCCTCTCCGGAAAGGAAGGCAAAACGCAGTTTGTAATTTCCGCTGAAATCAGCCTTAGAGTACATCTGGAAGCTGTTTGATCCGACCACATCTCCCAGTGAGCTGGTCCCGTATTCGAGATATTGGAAACCTGCATATACATTGTTGTAGCTGTTGATACGTCCGGAAACCGATGCGGTAATGTCTGCATAGCCGTCACCGTCCTCGATCACTGCGTACCAGGCTTTGGAACCGAGCTTTGCGCCGAATACCGGAAGCTTAACGGTTACCGTCTGATCTATCTGGGATTTGGAAGGGTTCAGAACGTTCATGGTGACGTCCTGACCATAAACCTTTGCCGAGTAGATCGTAGTGCTTTGATTGTCAAAATCTATAAGTGCGCCGCTACCGTCGGGAACGAAGAGGTAACCTTTTGTTCCTTTTAAAGCTGCTCCGAAGTAGGGGAGCATTTCGATATCTACGAGATAGTAGCCGTCCTCGTTGTATTCCACCTCATTGGGATCTATCTCTGCCACAAGGTTTTCACCTTCCAGCCTGTAGGTCAGAGGTATGTTGAACCATGGCTTTGTGTTTTCGACGGTATAGCCGTTATCGGTCAGATCGAATTCGTAGTCGTCCCATGTGTATCCCACATCCTGAAGATACTGCGACAATTCTTCTTTGATATAGTCTTTTGTGGCAGCTTTGAGAACGTAGATCGAATGAGTTTCGATGATGGGATAGGTCTCCAACACGTCTTTTTTCTCACCGGCCTTTAGGGTTTCCAATTCGTACTTGGTGTAATTTCGAAGAAGCTTTTTGGATTGTGCCTTATCAAGCTGTTCCGCGAAAGCGTCCATACGCTCGACGCTGATGACACTCGGAAGAAGGAGCTTAACCGCGCCTTCACCCATGGAGTAGGTGATCTTCAAACCGTCCTCAAGCTTTTCAAACACGAATTGGCCGTCTTCAATGCTGTCATTGTAGTTGTCCATGTTTCCTTCCTGCACATTTTCGTTGAAATAACGCAGGAAGATCTGAGCCTTTAGCTGCTTCTTTTGAAAAGGAGTTGCCAACGTGTCCTTGTCGGTGTCCTGAGGATTGCTGAAGAATACGTCTCCGCTTTTCTTGTTCAAAACTGCTATGCCTGTGTCTTCTTCGTTGAAATAAAGTGCAAGACTGTCATTCTCCGCCACCTTTGTCATGTCCTCCGGTATTTCGGAGACTTTTGTTTCTGCACTTACAGGTGTTACGGGAACAGCGGAAAAGAGCAGTATGAGCGTCATAAGTACGGCAACAGCCGATATATGCCTGATTTTCATATCGAACTCCTTTCCTAAAACCTGATCTCTTTGTAGATCGTGGTGAAAAACGTGATCATCTGCTGTATTACGGAGAAGAAGAGCAATCCGATGAACATGATGATGGCCATTCCCAGGACAGTCAAAACGCAGGTCAGAACCGTCTTTTTGAAGGAATACTGGTGGGTTACCATGGTTCCGAAGAAGACCAGCAGGCCCGTCCAGATGTAACTCAGGTAACTCAAAACATAGTAGAAGGTGCCTTCCTCGGCAGTGATACCGAGTGAAACAGCGATCAGCGGGAGACGGATGAGGATCATCGGAAGCACCGCATAGCCCATGGCTATGAAGATATCCTTCATTTTTCCTTCGCCGTCCATGAGGGAGGTCAGACACCAGTTGGCTACACACCATAGGACATAGACCATCGTGACGGTCAGGATGTCAATCATCACGTTGACGTCTTTTAGACGGACACTGTTGAACAGGAATCCCGTGGTCTGCTTTTCGAACGTGGTCAGCATGATGAATATTCCCACAAAGGTAAGGGCAGCGGCCAAAGAACCGCGATGCTCTCTTTTTAATTCCCAAAATCCGTTGAAGGGATGGAAGATTACGTGAAAGCCGTACTTTAATTCTTTGACATATCGCATTTTACTTCACCTGCCCATCTCTTTATTCTTTTTACAACGGAGATCGTTACCGGAACCAGGATCACTATCGCAAGAATGAACATGATCTTGCCGAAGTTCTTTTCCATAAGCTGTTTTCTGTGATAGTAGAGAGCTTTGGAATAGTACTTCCTGTTGTTTCCGTTTTTGAAATACTCCATTGCCTTTTTGTATTCACCGTTTGCAAGGAAACTTTTTCCGAGACCGGTGTATGCAAATTCGTTGTTACTGTTAAGCTTAAGCACTTCCCTCCATTCCCGGATGGAGCCTTCGGAATCGCCCATATCGTTGAGCCTTAAGGCATCCAGAAGATGGCGTCCGTATTCCGTCAGGTTGAAGGTTAAAATGCTGTTTAATTGATAGTCCAAAACGTAGATCGTGGAAGCGTCGGAGCTGAGTCCGATAGCCACCGCGTTCATGAGGTTTCCCTCACGGTTGCCGTTTTTACCGAAAGCGAAGAGGGAATTGCCGTCATAGTCATAGGCAAAAATTTTACCGTTGGCGTTGTCCAAAATGAAGTAACAGCCGTAGTCCGTAGCGGCAACATCTATGAATGAGGACCATTTGTTGTCTTCGGACTGATAGAGGTCTCCGATGATGGGAGTGTTACCCAGTCGTCTCAAAATGTCTTTTCCTGTGGGATTCAGACGTCTCACCGCATCTGCACCGTTCACCATGTCAGCGTTTGTCAGGTTGTTGATGGTTGCGTAGATGAAATTATCTTTATCCACGAAGATGTTGCTGTACTCGGTGGGAACGATGGTGGCCATTCTGGCGCGTTGTTCCTTGGTTGAAAAGTAGTTCTTCCAAATGTACTCGAAGGGTGAGACCGAAACCTGGGCAGCGCCCATGAAGCTTTGAAAATCACCTTCAATGTTGAACTCCAGCAGACCCATGTTGATACCGTAGGCCGTAACATAGATCCTTCCGTCATGGTCCACCACCACCTTTTGAGGAACATAGGTTACATCATCTTCGATGAGGTCCGTAACAGGCCTTCCGACGGTACGAAGGAAGTTGCCGTTTCCGTCGTATTCCACCAGCCTTCCGTTTCCGCTGTCCGCCACGTAGATATGATCTTCATCGGTAACGAAGAGGCCCTGGGGTTTGGAAAGAGGATCATCCTTGTCCGTTGCGCAGGTGATCTCCATAAGGAGTTCACCCTTTTTATTGGTTTTTACAATCCGGGAATTGTCCGTGTCCGCTATGTATATGAACTCGTTCTTTATGAACATATCCCTGGGATTTTTTAAAGGTGTCTCAAAGCCCTTGAAGGAGTAGGTCTCATCATAGAGGTAAACGTGGGGCTGTTTGACGCATTCGGAGTAGTAATTGTAGTTGTAGGTCTCATAAGGTACTTCTGCATAAACCGTAAGAGGAGAGACCAATAAAGTGAGTGCGATCGTAAAAAGCACAAAAGCCGTTTTTCTTTTCATGTGCACCCCCTATTCCTTGATACCTGAGGACACCATTGTTTCAATGATGTTGCTCTGGCATAAAACGAAGATTGTGATCGGTATGATCATCATTATTACTGCTACTGCTGCTGTGGCACCCGCTCTGGAGATTCCGGCAGCAGAGATCTGGGAGAGGGCATAGGGCAGTGTCTTCAGATCTTCACTGTAGATGTAGTTCGAGCCCTGAAGGTTCCAGAGATCCTGAAAACAGAAGATGATGAGCGTGAGCCATGCGGGCTTTACGCTGGGCATTACTATGGTTCTGAAGATCTTGAACTCGCTTGCTCCGTCGATCTTTGCCGCTTCAAGCAGAGAGTCGGGAACCTGCTCCATGAACTGCTTCATGAGGAAAAGACCCATGGGCTTTACAATGGCGGGAACGATCAGTGACAGATAATTATCCAGCCAGTTGAGCCCTGCCATTACAAGGTAGTTTGGAATGGCTGTTACATGAGTCGAGAACATGAGGGCGGTCACGATCATCCAGAAGATCAGGTTCCTGCCGGGGAATTTATGCTTGGCAAGAGGATAAGCGCAAAGGCTTGCCACGAACAAATGTCCCGTCGTACCCGTGATCGTAATGAACACTGTGTTGAAGATGTAACGGCTGAAAGGAACCCAGGATTCTCTCATGAGAACGAAAATGTCATGAAAGTTTTTGACTGTGGGGTTTCTTACAAAGAAGCGGGGAGGGAAGATGAACAATTCCTCCAAAGGCTTCAGGGAGTTGCATATCGCCAGCACCAAAGGGAGACCCATGAAGGCACCCAGAATGATGAGGAGAGCTATGCTTACCGTGTTTCCTACCAGTGAATGAGTCTGCTTTGCTCTTTTTTTATGCTTAAACATCATGATCACTGCCCTACCTTTCTGAGTAAGGCCTGAATTCCCTTGTTGCAAAGGATCATGACCATGAAGAGGAGAGTGGCTATGGCCGATGCATATCCCATCTCGAATCTAATGCTTCCGTAGTCCACCAGGTGGGAGACTACCGTGTGAGCGGCATAGTTTACGCTGGGGAATCCGGCGAGAGCGGCAAGCTGTTCATGGATCGCGAAGGAACTCGTAATGGTCATTACCGCACCGAACATGAGCTGAGGCTTCATGGAAGGAAGTGTTATGTACCAGAGCTCCTGAAAACGGTTTTTAATGCCGTCCATATAGCCCGCTTCATACAGCGACTGATCCACATTCTGCAGACCGGCTATGAAGGAAAGAAAGCCTGTACCCATACTCATCCAAAGGACTACTATGATAAGAATGGGAACAATGTATTTCTGATCTTCAAACCACAGGCTGGCCGAATAGGTAATGCCCAGTTTCATGAGCCATGCGTTGGCGAAACCGTAGGTGTCGCTGGAGAAGATATACTTCCAGACGATATATGCCTGACCGGAAATGGTGGGGGCATAGAAGAGCAGCGTCATGAAGGCACGTACTTTTTTGTTTTTGATGTCGTTTATCATCCAGGCGATGAAAAGTGCCATGAAGTAACCGATGGGACCCGTTACGATCGCAAACAGGAAGGTGTTTTTGATGGCTGTCAGGAAAACTTCATCCGCGAAGAAAAGGTCGATGTAGTTTTGCCAGCCCACAAATCTCGGTTTCTCAAGTATGTTGAAGTAGGTGAAGCTCAGTCCGATGGAAACCAAAACCGGCACCAGAACAAAAACAGTGAAAAGCAGGAGATAGGGAGCCATGAAGAGATAGGATTCTCTGTGACGCCACATATCCTTAAGCGTGTTCATCGCCTTTTTTTTAATGTATCGCGGGTAAATCTCCCACGAGGAATTGTTGTTTTGCGCTTTCTTTTTCATATCGTAACTCCTAATCGACCGGTAAGCCGAATTCAAGACGTTTTCTTACGATTTCGTAGTTGATCTGTTTTACGTAATCCTGCAGAGTCTCGCGAGGATCTTCGTTATTGTTGTATACGGTGTAGAAGGCGTTTTTGATGTGGCGCTCCGTGAAGTAACCGCCGGGAACCTGAGGCAGAGCCTTTACCCAGGCGAGCTGCCTGACGAGCTCCCTGTAGTCCGCGGTAGCCCACGGAAGATTCTCAAGAGCCTGCATATTGGCAGTGGCCACTCGACCTGCAACACCGAGTACATTTTCTATTTCGTTACCGTATTCCGTCTGCGTGTCTTCACCCATCCACCACTTAAGGAATTTCCAGCTTTCATCGGGCATATCGCTGGTCGACATGATGACACAGGCTGTTTCCCAGGCGGAAACCGAATGATCGAAGCTGCCGTCCTCTGTTTCATATCCGGGAACGAGAGTGAAGCCCCAGTCTCCCTTGATCTCGGGAGCGAAGACTGAAAGGTAATTGTATTGAGTGTAGTCACCGATGGCGAGAGGCATCTCACCGGTACGGAAACGGCTGGCCATATCATAGGAAACGGGCATACCGTAATTTACGTAGTTTCCGCTCCACTGCTTGAACGCAGCCACCGCATTCTCGGTATCGAGAGCACTGCGCTTGGAATCATCGGTGTAGTACTTGCCGTCATGCTGATAGAGGAACATGGCGAAGGTCGTCCAGTCGGGGAAGATACCCACGTTCATGTTGTTTTTCTGAATGACGGAGAGACATCTGTAAAACTCATCCCAGGTGGTGGGAACTTCAAGCCCCAGCTCATGCAGGATGTCGGCTCTGTAGAACATTACGTGGAAGGACATGGTCTGCGGTAAGGCATATACACCGCCTTCCAGAGTGAACTGATCGAAAGCCTCTTTGAAGAAGTAGTTTTTCACCTCGTCAAAATCAGGGAATTGCGTGAGATCCAGAACTGCGTTTCTCAAAGCGTAGTTCATGGGTTCTATGCCCGCAACGTTAAGGGCGACATCGGGACCCTTTCCTGCCAGTGTGGCGGAGAGGAGAACGTCCTTGTTTACCAGCTTTATGTTGACGGGGATGTTTTCCTTGGGAACAAAGTAGTTGTCCACCAAGGTCTTTATGACGGTTGCCTGATCACGGCCGCCGCCGGTCATGCTTGTGATGTTGCTGCCGTCTGCAAGGATCCATACATCAAGGACCTCGGTACTGTCGTCATATACTTCGCCGATGCTGTCATAGTCTTCCACGAAGCTGGCGAAGAACTGCCTTAACTCGTGGAACAGGCTCTTGAAAAAGCCGGGGGTCACTTTGGGCTCTTTCTGATCGGAACCGCAGACAAGCATATAGTCGATCTCAAGGGGCTGTTCGCTCATGGTTAAGATCCATGAACTTAAGGAAACGATGTTGTCCTTAAAGGCTGTCCATTGCTTGGCTATGTTTTCGGGCTTCTTTGCGATCCTGTCCAGCTGATTGATCAGATTGTCTATGGCCTGCGTCTCGCTTCCCTTTCTTCCGCGGGAATACTCGGTTACCAGATCCTTAAGCTTTTTGACTTCTTCAAATTGAACCGCGATGCGCTTCAGCGTATCGGGACATTTGGTTTCCAGCTGATAGTCACGCATGGTGTCGGGTGTACTTCCTATTATCATAAGAAGCTCTCTGTAAATCGAGTTCAGTTCCTCAACGCAATCGCTGGCCAAAAGCAGTATGTCCGCAAGCTCCTGACCGAGTCCGATACGGAAGGAGAGGGTGTGCTTTCCTGCGGAGAGACGGAAACAGTAAGGGGTTTCGCCGTCGCCGAGTACGGAAAGCTGCCATGCGTTTTCAAAGTAGAAGTAGAATTCCTCGGCTTCCTTAAAGGGAGTCTCACCGTCGATCTCCAAAGAACGACAGACCGTAACACCGGTATTCTTGTTCTGCCTGTACTTGACCATGATCTTGTAAAGACCGTCCTCGGGGGCTTCAAACTCCCAGGTTATCCACTGTCCCACCAGCTTCCAGTTGGCACCGCCTATGGTGTTGAGGCGGGTCTTGGAAGCACTGTAGGGCTCCGTAAGAGGGGAGGTTCTGTCGGGGATGGGATACAGAGTGGAATCTGATTTAAGGATCGCATCCTCGCCCTGGATCTTTATCCCATCCGAAGCATATTCCCTGAAACCCTCCGCGCGATTTTTCGAATCATATTCGGAGTAAGACGGGAGAGAGGCCTCATGAGTGAGAGCGATCTCTCCGATGACCATGGGTTCCTTTACCGAAGTAAGGCTCACGGTGTTCTTTCCTTTTTCAAAGTAGTATTTATATGCTCCGGTCACATAGCCGTTGCTGTCTTTTACAAAAGTGGTGATCCATTCCGGAGCTTCTTCCTGACGCGGACGGATGTCATTACCTCTGGAATCGCGCGCGATCTCCTCGGCATTTTTCCAGATCCTGGTGAACTCCGTATATTGAGAACCGTCGAAGGGGATCTTGCCGTTGATATGGATCTTTCTTTCTATGGTATTGTTCTTTCCCTTGACGGGGTAGTAGGTCAGGCGGATGTTGTAGAAACCGCTTTCCGGAACGTCAAAGGTGTAAGTCACGGAGCCTTCCTCCGCAGTCAGCAGGCTTTTCCCGCTTCGTCCTTCATAGGAATCCAGAACTTCAAAACCTTCAGTGGCGGAGGTGTAGCTGCCTCCCTCCAAAACGATTTCTCTGTCCGGCTCGGTCGCATCTGCGTGCGCTGTCAGATAGGAACTGTAGCTGTCGGCGTTATGAACCATCGAACTGATATCCGGACGGGTACTTTCACCGCCGGAAGATCCCGCATTTACAGCCGTGAGAGGTACCAGCAGGATCGCCGCAAGAGCGAGGGCTGTTGTTCTTTTTATGAAATGACCTTTCATTTCCTTTCCTCCGATGTTTGGTTACTGTAATCTCCAGTCTGAAACAAAAGAGATCTCCATGTCGCCGTTTTCTTTGAAAACGATGGGAAGCCATATGTATCTGGAATCGTTAAGCTTATCGGAAAACCATCTGTCACCCATATAGATCCATTTTCCGCTGTTTACGTCACGGAAGATGCAGGTGCTTTGAGATTCGAATGTTGTATGGTTTGTGTCACCTATGCAGGGATCGCCCTTGGAGGTCCATTCTCCCATTACCGAATCCGAAACATAGTATCTTGCCTGATTGGGTGCCCATCCGGTACAACCGGAGGTCATGAGGTAGTACTTGCCGTCCTTGAGGAAGAGGGCGGGAGCTTCACGCTGCGCTCCGGGGAAGAGACGGATGAAATCCTTGCCGTAAACTGCTTCCTCAGGGGGTGTTTCCAGATAGGTGTAATCCTCGTTGAGTTTTGATATGTAAAGTGTAAGGTTTTCTTCGCTGGAGTAGATGATGTATGCCGTTCCGTCAGTGTCCTTAAAGAGGTTCATGTCTCTTGCCATGCCCTTGCTCTGAGGATGCTTGTCTTCCTGATCGGGAGGACAGGTGTTAAGTCTGTATCTTCCCACGAAACGATAAGGACCGAAGGGGGTATCGCTTACTGCGACTCCCGCACAGGCAGCGGCGTAATTGCTGTCGCTGGTGGCTGTGGGACCGTCTGCGTGGAACCAGAGAACGTATTGCTTGTTCTTTTCATTATAGATGAGCTTGGGACGTTCTATGACCGCACGCTCCGCATCCAAGGCGAGAGCCACATTGTCAAGCTGATCGTCCGTGTAGCCTGCATATAAGGACTTGAAGTAAGCTTCCTTTTCAAGGGCTTTTCTTGAAGACACGTTTCTCATGATGATGCCTTCGAACTGCCAGTTATAAAGGTCATCGGATGTGTAAGCGCAAACACCGCCGCGATAGCCGTTCGTCTTGTCTTCGCCGACCCAAACCCACTTGGTTACGGTTTTACCCGTTTCGGGATCGGGGATCTCCAGCTGCTGAACCTGACCGCCATGGGCCTGGATGGGGGTGCCTTCGGTATCTGTCCATACCGAACCGGGATTAAAGGAATCATATTTTATCTTCTTGGTAAGCATTTTGTAACTCTCCCTGAGATCATTAAATTTTTGTTTAATCTGGTTTTTGCCGTTGTTGCTTTCTTTGGCAAGGAATGCTTCTGCGGACTCCAGACAGGAGATGTAAGCGGAAGCTGTTTTTTCGGTGTAGAGTTCCTCTGCATCATCGACCTTCATCGCCTCTACGGCTGCAGTGAGAAGCTTTCTTGTATACTCCGGCTCGACAGCTACGGTAATGTAGCTCAGGATAGGAGATTCCATGAAGGTTTTTGCGTCGGGATTGTAAACCTTAAGGTTTAGAGTACCGTCTGTAACCTTTGCTTCAAAGCTTTTTTCGTTTTCATTGAAGCGCAGGATCTTTTCTTTTTTGATCTTGTTGGTGTCTTCACAGTCCACATAGATCTTTCTGACTCCGAAGGGATTGTAAAAGCCCAGGGTTACGGTGTAAGTTCCGTCAGGGACCGAAAAGTCATAGCAGATCGCAACCTTGGAAGGTTCGGGAGCTTCTTTGTCGGTCACCCATTTGGAAACAGTCAGCCCTTTACCCAAAGAGTCATCATCCCGAAGGATCGCGGGATCTTCGTGATAGCCCCAAAGTGCGTGGGTACCCGGATCTTCGCCGTAAGGCATGTCCGAAAGCGATTGGAGCAATCCCGCGGAGCAACCTTCCGGAAAACTGTCTGTGTTTAGGGAGGCACAATCAACACGGTACAATGTAAAGTCCGCTTTAAGCAGATCGGTTTCCGTCCATGAGAAAGACTGTTCCTTAACCGACTCGGGATCGTGTGCGGCTGTGGGATCGGGGCCGACCGTTTCACCCGGATCGCATCCTGCCGTCAGCAGTACGATGGCAAGGACGGTGGCTTTCAGGAAAAACTTTGTACCTTTTTTGGATCGGAACCTCATAACTTGTCTCCTAACTTTTTAAGTATTTACAACTTTCTTTAGATTAATTTTAGAATAAACCATAAAAGAAAAATATGCAATCGATTACATATACAAAAATGCAATCGATTTTTTGTGCAAGTTGCACAAAAAAAATAACTGTACAATCGATTTCACATGTTGAACATCCCCTTGCAAAAATCCCCGGAAACAGCAATATGACTAAAGGAGAACACATTTTTGGACCCCTCAACCACTCCAAACTTCGCTCAAAATCGCTGAAACCCTTTTAATGTAAGGGGCGCGTGGATTTGTGCGAGTTTACTTAATAATTGGCTAAATAGGTTAAATTGTGACTGTGTGGGGGAAGGAAGTGTATAAATTGCTGTTCACGCCACGGTCAAACATGAGTTTGACCGTGGTATTCTGCGAAGCAGAATATGTCGGTATTAAGCCGTTTTTGAAAATGTATTTTCAAAAACGGCTTAGCACCGACACATCTGTGAACAGCAACCATCGTCACACCGGTTCGGACAGTAACTGATACCCCTCCTTCACCCGGTCCCTCCTCCACACTTAACTGATAACCGCCCCTGTACCCCTTCAACAAAAGTGGTTGATTTCTCGTCTCATAACAGATATTATTGAATAAACAAGGAGGGCTATTATGAAGAACACAGATTTACAGGTAAAAAATCAAACAATGGAGACTTTTCTCCAAAACGAATACATCGTTCGTACCCTTATTAAGGGCGCAGGCGGTAAGTGCGAGCTTTGCGGCAAAAAAGCACCCTTTAAGGATAAAAACGGAAATCCCTATCTTGAACTCCGTGCGTTGGAAAAGGATTTCAACATAAAAAAAGAAGAGATCGAGAAAAAGATAGTGGCTCTGTGCCCGAACTGCAATCGAAAGCTCGATGTCCTGGAGGATCCCGCAGACTTTGAAAAACTAAGCGAGATCGCAGCACATCATGACTATTGATCAAAAAGTTGTGGGTTAAGGGGAAGAAAACATGAAAATAATGCATTTGGGGGATCTTCATCTGGGGAGATCCCTGGGAGAGTACGATCTTCTCGAAGATCAGAAATATATATTGGATGAGATCTTAAAAATGATCGACGAGGAAGCGGTTGATGCCGTTCTGATCGCAGGCGACGTATATGACAAGTCGGTTCCTGCGGAGGCGGCCACTGCCTTGCTCGATGATTTTTTATTTAAACTGTCGGCTCGCAAGGTGAAGACCTTTGTGATCAGCGGAAACCACGATTCCGATGAAAGGCTGAACTACGGAAGCAAGCTTTTTACAAGCAATGAGATCTTTATTTCCGCAAAATTCAACGGTAAACTCGAGAAGCATATGCTTTCATCGGGCGGTTCCGATGAGGTTTGCATATGGCTGCTGCCCTTTGTAAAGGCTTCTCAGGTACGCCATTTCTATCCCGACAGCAGGATAGAAAACTACGAAGATGCGGTAAAGATCATTATCGAAAACACCGCGATCGACGAGAGCAAGTGCAACATCCTTGTGGCACATCAGTTTGTTGCGGGGAGTGAAAGCCCTGCACTCGGAGGCTCGGAAGGCGCGGGAACACAGAGCGTGGGACTGGTTGAGATGATCGGTTACCATGTTTTTGACAGGTTTGACTATGTTGCATTGGGACACATTCATTCGCCGCAAAGAGTGGGGCGCGACACCGTGCGCTACTCGGGTTCGCCGTTAAAGTATTCCCTGAGCGAGGCCAACAATGACAAGAGCGTGCCCTTGCTTACGATAGAGAACGGGCACTTGGAGTTTGAACTTCGCCCTCTGAAACCCTTGAGAGATGTAAGGCATATAAGAGGCAGACTGAACGACCTTTTGAAGGCGGCCGATGTCAGAGATCCCGAAGACTATATATATGCCACGCTGACCGATGAGGATTATATTAATGATGTTATCGGGATATTCCGACAGACCTACCCCAACACCGTGAAGATAGATTACGACAACTCCCGCACCCGTTCGGTCGAACAGGCTGACATTTCGTGCATTGCCGAGAACAAGAGCTTTTCGGAACTGGTGGGGGATTTTTACAAAATGATCTACGGAACAGAGATATCGGAAGAGGAAGCGGCGGTAATGAGAGAGGCTGCGAGAGAGGCAGGTGTTTTGAGTGAAGCCGATTAAACTGATAATAAGTGCCTTCGGACCATATGCCAGCACGATGCCCGAAATAGATTTTACGAAGTTCAACGAAAAAGGACTCTTCCTGATCTCGGGAGATACGGGAGCGGGGAAGACAACGATCTTTGATGCAATCTGTTTCGCACTGTACGGTACCACAAGCATGACCTACAGAAAGAAAAATCTTCGCAGTGAGTACGCAAAGCCGGAGACTCCGAGCTTTGTAGACTTTTATTTTTCGCACCGCGGCCATGATTATCACATAAAACGTACACCTTCGTTTGAACGGGAAAAACAGCGCGGAGAGGGAACCATCGAGGAAAAGGAGACGGTGACGCTCTACAAGGATGATGAAGTTCCGAAGGAGGGCCTCACAAGCGTGAATAAAGAGATCGTGGACCTTCTTGGAGTGAATGAGCCTCAATTCAAGCAGATCGCCATGATCTCCCAAGGGGAATTCTGGAAACTTTTGAATGCCGATACGGAGGAACGTACCGCCATTTTGAGAACGGTTTTCCGTACGGAGAGCTACAAGCTCATAGAATACAAGCTCAAGGACCGCATGGACAGGGCGGCGCGGGAAAATGAAAGCAACAGGCTGAGCATCCTTCAATACGTCGACGATCTGGAAGCAGAAGGAGAAGATGAGACAAGTGCGGATTTCAGAGCTCTGAGGGACAAGGTTCACGGAGCAAAAGCAATATGGAATACGGAGGAACTCCTGCACCTGGCTTCAAAGGTCGTCGTACTTGACGAAACGAAGCTGACAGACCTGTCCGAAAAGGTGAAGGAGAATGAAAAGCAATTCGGAAACAGCTCTGCCCTTCTTGCTAATGCGGAGCTCAACAACAGCTTCATTTTAAGACGGGACGAACTGATAAAACAAAAAGCTCTTTTAGAAGGAAAAAAGGAGGAGTTTGAGGAAAAAACCAAAAAGCTCGAAAGAAAGCGTTCCGCAACACATTTTGTGAAGCCCGTCTATGACTCCTGGGCAGAAAAAGAAAACAGTATAAAAGAAACCCTTGAGGCGATAAAGACAAAGGAAGAGGCATATGCCCGGGTAAAAGCGGAAGCTGAAAGGGCAGAGGAACAGTTTAGGGCGTCCAAGGAAAGACAGCCCGAGGCGGAGGCTTTAAGGAAAAAGGCCGAAAGGATCAGGGAAGAAGAGCCGAAGTACAAGGAAAGAGATGCCTTTGCAAAGAAACTGGAAGAGCTCGGAAAGAGCAGAGAAGACCTGCAAAAACGCAAGCTTGAGATCGCAGCGGAAGAGGAGAACCTTAAGAAAAGGCTGCTCTCTCTTAAAGAAACCGTGAACCTGTTAAAGGACAAGCCGCGTGAAGCGGATGAATACAAAAGGGTGGAAAACGATATTAAGGCCCTTGCGTCAAAGATCAACAAGATCGGCTCAGAGATGCTTACCAAAAGGGATACGATGACATCGGAGCTTAAGAAAACGCAGGAGGCTTTCCGCGAAGCCCTTGAAGCCTTTGAAAACGCAGAGAAGGAATGGATGGAAAAGGGAAGGCTCCGTGACTGCAATATGGCGGGACTTCTCGCACGAGATCTGAAGGATGGCGAAGCGTGCCCCGTCTGCGGTTCCGTTCATCATCCGAGACCTGCGGAACTCTCGGAAGCCACCGTGAGCGACGGGGAGTTCAAAGAACTGCAGGAAAAGAAGGATGAGCTCCTTAAGGAAAAGGATGAGCTGAAGCTGAAGGCAAATTCCGGGAAGACAGCGCTTGCGGAGTTTGAAGACAGGATAACGGAGAAGATAGCGGAATGTCTCAAAGATCCTCTTATCATGGATGATAGAAAGTCGGAGGATCTTGATGAACTTATAGGATTTTTGAATGAGGCAAAAACTGTCGGAAACGAAAAATACAAGGTCAACGCGGCAGCATTGAAACAGGCGGAGGCAGATAAAGACCGCCTTCGGGAAGCGGAAACCGCGTTTGAAAAGGCAAGCGATGAAGAGACCGACTCTCTTAACGAAGCAAAAGAAAAACTGCTGCAAGATATCAACTTCACGGAAACCGCGTTTGCGGAAACAAGTGCGACCTTAAAGGCATTTAAGGAATTGAGCTTTGCAAACGAAGAGGAGGCAAAGACCGAGCGCGAAAAAGCAGAGAAGGGTGCGGCGGACATAGATGAGGCCATAGAAAGGGCCGACAAGTCAAAAAAAGACGCGGAGCGTATGCTTGCGACTCTTGAAGGCGAAACGGGCGCATTGAAAAACAGTCTTTCAAAGCTCAAAAAGGACGCGGAGAAGGCTCTTAAGACCTTGGAAGAAAGCGTTGCGGATTACGGCTTTTCCGATGTCGCAGACATGCGTTCCCATGTGGCTTCCGAAGAGAGCCTGAAAGCGGAAGCGGACGAGATCGATGGGTACAGACAGGCGGTCCTTAACAACGGAACACGGCTGGAACAGGCGGAGAAGGATGCAAAGGGGAGAGAGATCATAGACATAGATTCCCTTAAAACACTTTGCGCAGAACAGCAGGAGCTTGTAAGAACAAGCCGTAATGAAGAGAACAACCTGAAGAACCGTATAGCCAACAATAAAAAACTGCTTTCGGGGATCATGGGACGGCAGGAGAGCTTTGAGAGATCCCAAAAGGATCTGAATATAAGCAAGCGCCTTTACGAGCTGGTAAAAGGCACCAGTCGAAACGGCAAGATCACACTGGAGCAATACATTCAGGCAACGGGATTTGACGGGATACTCAGGGCTGCAAACCGTCGTCTTGGACCCATGAGCGATGGGCAGTTTGAACTTTACCGACAGGAGGAAAGCCTGGGAAAGAGAAGCAACACCTTCCTTGACCTGGAGGTCCTCGACCACTATACGGGACACAGGCGGCCTGTGGGCAATCTTTCCGGCGGAGAAAGCTTTAAGGCATCTCTGAGCCTTGCTCTCGGCCTTTCGGACACGGTTTCATCGAGTCTGGGCGGCATACAGATGGATGCGCTTTTTGTGGATGAAGGGTTTGGAACTCTGGATAAACGGTCTATTGAGAATGCCATGGACATTCTATTAAATCTCTCCACAGCCAACAAACTGGTGGGCGTCATCAGCCACAGAGAGGAACTGATCGAAAACATCCCGCAGCAGATAAAGGTCGTGAAAACCCGTGAAGGCAGCAGTTTTACCGTGGATACGGGTGCTTGATCATAATTGTTTTGACATTAAGAAAAAAAAGTCTTACAATATGGTACAAATATTTTTATGAATCGAGCTATTGGAATGAAAATCATTAACAAACTTAAAGGGATTGGTCTTTCCACATCAATCCCTTATTTTATGGCGTTTCTTTTGTCACTTGTGTTTTGGGAGATAAGCATACATCTTCTCGCGGATCGTGAAGGCGGTTTTTCTCCGATGGCATTTGCTTTCTTACCGACCTTTGCTCTGGTATTGTCCCTGTTTTGCGGGATAATGGGCAAAGCGTGGGACAGGGTAGTGTTTTACCTGCTGCTCTTTGTACTTTTTATATTGTACACTTCACAGCTGATCTATCACAGCATATTTGACTCTTTTTATTCCGTGTCTATGATCGGAATGGGCGGAGATGCAGTTACGAACTTTGACGTAATGGTAATCGCAGAGCTTAAAAACAGAGCTTTGGGCATTCTCTTACTGTTCCTCCCCATCTTTGCATGCGGAGTGACAGACTTTTTGTTTGCAAAACTGTTAAAGAAGCAGCTTTTTTGCGGGAAGCAGGCTCACATAGCAAGAGCAATGGGAGTACTGTGCGTTGTGCCCATTTGGTTTTTGGGAGTGCTGGTTTTGAGACTCGGCGGTACGGGTCCTGTATCGGCTTACTCGGTTTATCGCAATTCTCTTTCAGATACGGACACTTCCGCTTCCAAGATCGGAGTGGTCGCAACCACTTACATAGAGGCAAAGTCCTATTTCTTTGGGGCGGGAAACGACGGCGCGGAGAACGTTTTGGAAAACGCTGCATTAAACAATACCGATAACAACACCTCAGGGGGGCTGTTTGAAGCCGCCAAGGCTACAAAAACTCCAAAACCCACTCCTACCTTTACTCCGACGCCTACGGAGATTCCACGTGAGGAGGCTGTTTCGGACGGCTTGGAAGCTTTGACGCCTACAAACACACCCACTGTTACTCCCACTCCCACGGATGCGCCTCCGAGTTACACCCATTGGTGCTATGACGAGATAGATTTCGAAAAGCTTGCGAAGATCGCACCCGACAAAGAAACGGAAGCACTTTGCAACTATTTTGCCAAGGTTTCTCCCACCAATAAAAATGAATATACAGGTCTGTTCGAGGGCTACAACCTCATATATATATGCGCGGAAGCCTTTTGGACCTATGCCATAAACGAGGAGCTTACTCCGACCCTGTACAAGATGGCGAACAACGGCATAGTTTTGAATAACTATTACAGCAGCTTCAAAAATGTAACGATAAACGGAGAGTTTGCCTTAGCGACCTCTCTTTGGCCGGATGTTTCCAGAAGCGGTGTTTCCAACGGAACGAAAGCAGGTTCTTTTTGCAGTACCATCAACAATCTGATGCCCTTCGGTCTCGGAAACCTTTTCAGGGAACAGCTTGGGATCACGTCTTACGGCTTCCATAATTACAAGGGAAGTTATTACGGGCGGGAGGAAACATGGCCCAACCTGGGGTACAAGACAAGGTTCATGAGCGTTAAAAAGGGCGACGGAGGCATGACCTTCTCTGCAAGAAAGATCACCTCCGACTATGAGATGATGGTGCAGTCGGTGGAGGACTACATCGATGAGGACGTTTTCCACGCTTACTATATGACTTATTCCGGACACGGTCCCTACAACGGAAGAGACACGGACCCCGGCTCATATAACAGTAATGCGGAAAAGCATATCAAACGCGTAAGGGAAGTCCTGGGGGACGAGATCAAGGACGAGCAGGCACTTTACTATATAGCTGCACATGTTGAACTTGACAAGGCACTGGAACATCTTGTAAACAGACTCGAAGAAGAGGGAAAGCTTGAAAAGACCGTGTTCGTAATGGCAGCGGATCATTATCCCTACTATTTGGACAACACTGACAAAAACACCAGAAATGTACTTGCGGGAAGAACGATCGACGGACAGACCGAGAAATATAAATCGACCTGCATAATATATAATGCAGGTCTGAAAGAGCCTATCATATGTGATGAGTATTGCTGCAGTGTGGATGTGCTTCCCACGATCCTGAACCTGTTCAATATCAAGTATGATTCAAGACTGATCGCAGGCAAGGACGTCTTTTCGGATGCCCTTCACAAAGCCACATTGTATAACAAGAGTTTCATTACCGATAATGTGATCTATTATGCACCCAAGGCGAAGAAAACCTGGCAGATAGACACCTCGGCCTACTCCACAGACGATCTGGACAGCTACATATCCACCGTAAGCTCCATCGTGGAAGCGGAATATGCGGCTTCGTTAAAGATCGTAAGCACCGATTTCTACAGGTTCGTCTGGGAAAACTCGGGGCTTCTGAAAGAAAGCAATTAACCGATATCGGTGAACAGTAATGATCTATCTGTTACTGTTCACACGTTATCAGGTGATTGATGCTCGCAGATGTGCCGTTGATAAGCCGTTTTGGAAAAACACGTTTTTCCAGAAACGGCTTAATAACGGCAACTTCTGCGTTGCAGAAGTCCGCGTGGAACACGCGGCGCG
>JAEEYF010000065.1 GCA_016291655.1 Lachnospiraceae bacterium
GTGGAGAAGTGGTTTGCGAAGGTTCCGAGGTATCTCTTGGTGTAAGGGTAGAGACCCTGGTCAAGAAGTCTGGTGATAACCTGTCTCTTGGTGTGGAGACTTCTTGCGGCGATATCCATGAGATGATCGAGTCTCTTGTAGAAATCCTCTTCATCCTTGGCAAGGTAAGCAATCCTTGGCATATTGATGGTAACTACGCCGATTGAACCTGTGGACTCACCTGATCCAAAGAAACCACCTGATTTTTTGCGAAGTTCTCTCAGATCGAGACGAAGTCTGCAGCACATGGAGCGCACGTCTGAGGGCTCCATGTCGGAGTTGATATAGTTGGAAAAATATGGTGTGCCATACTTGGCAGTCATCTCAAACAGGAGCTTGTTGTTCTCTGTCTCGCTCCAGTCGAAATCACGTGTTATTGAATAAGTGGGAATAGGATACTGGAATCCGCGTCCGTTGGCATCGCCTTCGATCATGATCTCGATGAATGCCTTGTTGACCATATCCATTTCCTTCTTACAATCCTTGTAGCAGAAATCAACTTCTTTTCCGCCGATGATGCAAGGAAGGTTTGCAAGGTCATTGGGCACCGTCCAGTCGAGAGTAATGTTTGAGAAAGGAGCCTGTGTTCCCCAACGGCTGGGAGTGTTTACACCGTATACAAAGGACTGGATGCACTGCTTAACTTCTTTGTAAGGCAGATTATCGATCTTTACGAAGGGTGCAAGATATGTATCAAAGGAAGAGAATGCCTGAGCGCCTGCCCACTCGTTCTGCATGATGCCAAGGAAGTTAACCATCTGGTTGCAGAGTGTGGAAAGGTGGCTTGCGGGTGAAGAAGTGATCTTGCCCGGGATACCGCCGAGTCCTTCCTTAATAAGCTGTTTCAATGACCATCCGGCACAGTAGCCCGTAAGCATTGACAGATCGTGAATGTGAATGTCCGCATTACGATGCGCGGTTTCGATCTCCTGGTCATAGATCTCGGAAAGCCAATAGTTTGCGGTGATAGCTCCCGAGTTATGCAGAATAAGACCGCCGACGGAATAAGTAACGGTTGAGTTTTCCTTTACTCTCCAATCCTCTTCTCTTACATAGCTGTTGATGGTGTCCTTGTAATCAAGGATGGTGGATTTCATGTTACGGATACGTTCTCTGTTCTTACGATAGAGAATGTAAGCCTTTGCAACGTCTGTATAGCCTGTCTGCTCAAGTACGTGCTCGCAGCTGTCCTGAATATCTTCAACAGTGATGGATCCGTCTTTTACTTTATCCTGGAAATCACTGGTAACTCTCAAGGCAAGGAGGTTGATGATATCCTCATTATAATTTTTTTGTGTGGCTGTAAAAGCCTTAGCAAGAGCGCCCGATATTTTGGAAATATTAAACTCTGTTATTTCCCCATCCCTTTTTACTACATTAATCATTACGTTCTCCTTTCAAGTCTTTGTCCGGGATCCCTTTCCCGAGTTGCATCTTCTATTGCAACGCTCCGTAATCGATTTTAGCAAAGGCGTTGTATTAAGTCAATAGTCAATACACAAAATATAGATGGATTTTTTATTCACAAACGCCATATATTGTGTAGCCCGCAACTGTTTTATATTTCGGACATAATTATAAAAAAAATAAGAACTGTATCAAAATGTCATCATTTTTGTCCGTTATGCACTTGTAGAAAAAAAGAAAAGAGTAACATTCATTACTCTTTTCACGCTTTCTCTCTGATCCATATGTACCATATATTGATCTTTGGATCAATTTTTGTCTATATATGCCTTTACATGTATGCCGTCTTCTTTGTATTCCTCCGAGATCACCTGACCGTTTCTGCGGATCTTTTGTATCTCCCCGGCTTCCGAGAAAGCAAAGACCTTTTCTATGTACTCTCTCTTCTCCTTTATGATGCGGTCAAGCAGTTCCTTAAGTTCCCCGATCCCCTCTCCGGAGCGCGCCGAACCGCGGATCACATGATCCGCCCTGAGATCGGTAAGTTTCAGGCCTGCCGTCTCCTCCTTATCGCACTTGTTAAAGAAGGTTACAAAGGTCTTTCCTTTGATCCCCAGCTTATCAAGGGTGTCATAAGTGACCTCGATCTGCTTTTCATGGTCGGGGTTTGAAGCATCAACCACATGAATGATGATATCGGAATACTTGGCCTCCTCCAGAGTCGAACGGAAAGCGTCCACCAGATGATGGGGCAGTTTTCTTACAAAGCCTACCGTATCGGTCATGAGCACCTTTTGTCCCGTTCCAAGATCCATTTCCCTGACCACAGGATCCAGCGTTGCAAAAAGCATATCGGCTTCCAACTCACTTGCGCCCGTGGCTTTGTTCAAAAGGGTGGATTTTCCCGCATTTGTATAGCCCACTATCGCCGCAACGGGGATGTTTGCTTTGATCCTCTGTGCTCTGGTAACATCTCTTGTGCGGACCACATTATCCAGTTCGTTGTTGAGTTCGGATATCCTGTCCCTGATCAGTCGTCTGTCTGTCTCCAGTTTCTTTTCTCCGGGTCCTCTTGTTCCTATTCCGCCTCCCTGTCTGGAAAGGCTGCGTCCGTATCCTATGAGGTGCGATTGGCGATATTTGAGCTGTGCCAGCTCCACCTGGATCTTACCCTCTCTTGTAAGGGCATGTCGGGCAAATATCTCCAGAATGATCTGAGTCCTGTCACATATCTTAAGATCCAGTGCTTCCTCAAGATTACTGAGCTGTGCGGGTGTAAGTTCATCATCGCTCACTATGCCCGTTGCTCCCAGTTCCAAAGCCATTGCTCTCAATTCTTCAACCTTTCCTTTTCCGAAATAGGTTGCTTTGTCAACAGCCTCTCTGTTCTGGATCAACACTCCCACGGTTTCGCCGCCCGCCGTTTCGACCAGTTCTTTAAGTTCCAGAAGTGAATCAGCAGTATCATCGGTTTGATTTTTGCCATTCTTATAGGTGTCTCCGAGAGAGACACCTATAAGAATGAAACGTTCAATTTCTTCTTTCAGTTCAATCATGTATTATTTTTAGCCGCTTTCTGTTTTATGTATTCATCGATAAACTTGCCCATCTTCGCCGATTCGCGTGAAAGAGCCGTAACTACATCGTTGACGGTCTCAAACTTCTCGGAGTTCTGAGCACACATCGCGGTAGTCTCTTCACTTGCCGCTGAAATCTCTTCCGTAGCGGATGAAAGACTGCTGATGCTGTCCGTGATGATATTGTTGGTTTCCACAAGCTCATCGGTCTTCTCGTTCATGTTATCGATCGACTCGTCAAGACTTGCGAGACCGCCGGATATCTTGTTAAAGTTTTCTTCTATGTCATGGATCATTGCTATCTGAGTATTGATCTTCTCGATCATACTGTCCATAGATCCGATGGTTGCATTGGAGTTCTCGTTCAGCTTCTCTATGATCTGCTGAATGTTTTCGGTAGATGCTTTAGTCTGTTCCGAAAGCACACGTATCTGCTCGGCAACCACAGCAAAACCTCTTCCCGCTTCTCCCGCTCTTGCAGCCTCTATGGAAGCATTGAGGGCCAGGAGATTTGTCTTGTTGGAAATGCTCTGGATAATGCCGATGATCTTTTCCATGTCAAGAGTATGATTGTGAAGCTCCTCCATACTCTCCTTAACGGAATTGTTCTCCGCTTCCATGATCTCTGTCTGGCCGACCACGTTCTGAACAAGAACAAAGCCCTCCTTAACCGACGCTGACGATATGCCTGCGATACGGCCGAGATTCTCGGAGACGCGAGCAGTCTCCTTTACCACTTTCCTGATCTTTTCCGTGGTCTGTGCCTGTTCATTGATACTGTTCAAAGTGGTTTCCATTCCGGCAGCCACATCGTTCATAGCCGTGGTAACACCCTTTGTATCTTCATTGACCTCTTCCACAAGACAGGTAATGGATTGAACCGATTCATCGATCTTACTTCCGATGGAAGCAATGGCATCCATCATCTTTTCCTGTTCCTTCTCATTGTCAAAGATTTCAAGCAGCTGTTCATCGTTGGTCTGCTTGTTCAGTTTGGTTGTTACTGCCATACAGGTGTTCATTATGAGAATAAACGCCAAAATGACAACCCCCGTGACCGTATCCGTTTTGATATTCATAAGATTAAGAACAACAGAATTAATAATGGCAAGCGCTACGTTGCAGCACGAAATGATCGTCATTAACTTCGTATTTCCGTAAAGCATAACAGCTGCCGACACAGGGAAGATCAATATGGTACTTGCAAGAGTCCCCGCTCTGATGGTAACCAGAGTAAAAGCTATATAAAATACAGGAAGTACGATCCTCAGAAATTTCTTTGAATCATAGGGAAAAACAAAGAAAAGGAACGCGGTTCCCATTGCGGTCACGATAAGTATGATTGCTGAAAAGATCATTTCTTCTCCGACGATCTTTCCGGTCTGATTCATGACGATCGTTACGATCAGAAGAGCTACGGCAGAAGCACACACCGCAAGAAGAGTGGAAATATTGGCTCTTTTGTTCTTCCTGTCCTCGAGGTTACGGGATCTTTTTATATCAAGCTTAAATGTAGGTGCCATAAAAACTACCTCCCTAATGGTTGATGTATTTGCATTCTACACCCTTAGAGAGGCAA
This sequence comes from Lachnospiraceae bacterium, assembly GCA_016291655.1. Taxonomy (GTDB): domain Bacteria; phylum Bacillota; class Clostridia; order Lachnospirales; family Lachnospiraceae; genus RGIG3528. Next base: position 4,603 of record JAEEYF010000065.1, read on the forward strand.
TTGTCAATTAATTCTGAAACTTATTAAAATTTTTAGAATTTTCTTTCACAGATTGCATATACGATCGTGGATCACAGGTCATATTTCTTCGTAGCAATATCGTCAACCACACGTTTTACAAACTCGTCCAGGTTAACGGTTACGGATTCCTGTTTGCCGTGGAGACGGAAAGTAACCGTATCTGCTTCCTTCTCGTTGTTTCCGAGTACAAGAATGTAAGGAACTTTCTGTATCTGAGCCTCTCTCATCTTGTAGCCGAGCTTTTCCGCGCGCTCGTCCAGTTCTACTCTTACATTATTGACATACAGAGCCTCATATACCTTCTCTGCATATGCCATGAGCTCAGGATCGTCATTCTTTACCGGAAGCACCTTAACCTGCGTAGGAGCAAGCCAGAGGGGAAGATTTCCCTTTGTTTCCTCAAGAATGTATGCCATGAAACGATCGAGTGATCCGAGAATGGCTCTGTGAAGAACAACGGGTGTTCTCTTGTCGCCCTCGGAATCTATGTATGTGAGATTAAACTTCATGGGAAGGCAGAAGTCCAACTGACATGTGGAAAGTGTATACTCGTTTCCTACGGCAGGCTTAACGTTAACGTCAAGTTTCGGACCATAGAAAGCTGCCTCTCCGATCTCTTCCGTGTAATCGATCTTCAGATCGTTAAGAACCTTTCTGAGTGCATCTTCAGCCGTATTCCACATCTGATCGTCCTGATGATACTTCTTTGTATCCGCAGGATCGCGAAGTGAAAGAACGCAACGGTAATTGGTGATATTGAAGTCCTTGTATACTTCCTTTATCAGAGCAACAACATTGGCAACTTCGCTTTCGATCTGCTCGGGTGTAACAAAAAGGTGAGCATCGTTCTGGCAGAAGTGACGTCCTCTTTCAATTCCCTTAAGTGTGCCGCTTGCCTCAAAACGGAAGTCATGAGCGATCTCACCGATCCTGATGGGAAGCTCTTTGTACGAATGCGGACGATTGGCATAGATCATCATGTGGTGAGGGCAGTTCATGGGACGAAGTACGAAGGCTTCGCCCTCAACTTCCATTGCGGGGAACATGTTCTCCTGATAATGATCCCAATGTCCCGATGTCTTGTATAGATCGACCGTACCGACACAAGGTGTGAGCACGTGCTGATAGCCAAGCTTCAATTCCTTGTCACGGATGTAATTCTCAAGCTCTCTCCAGACCGTATAGCCCTTGGGAAGGAACATGGGAAGTCCTCTTCCGATGAGATCGTCTACCATGAAGAGCTGCATTTCCTTGCCCAGTTTACGATGGTCTCTTGCCTTTGCCTCTTCAAGTTCCTTAAGGTATGCTTCGAGTTCCTCGGGTGTAGGGAAGCAAACACCGTAAATACGCTGAAGGACTTTGTTATTGGCATCGCCCTTCCAATATGCTCCGGAGTGCTTAATGAGCTTGAAATTCTTGCAAAGCTTCGTGTTTTCAACATGAGGTCCGCGGCAGAGGTCGATGTATTCTCCCTGCTCATAGCAAGTGATCTTTCCTTCCTCCAGATCCTGAATGAGGTCCAGCTTATACTCATCATTCTTAAAGATCTCAAGAGCCTCAGCCTTGCTGATCTCCTTACGAACAATGTATTTGCCTTCCTTGCAGACCTTCTTCATTTCCTTCTCGATCTTCAGAATGTCATCATCGGAAATAACATCATCGCCCAGATCCATGTCATAATAGAAGCCTTCCGCAACTACAGGACCAACCCAGAACTTTGCCTGAGGGTAAAGACGCTTCACTGCCTGTGCCATTACATGGGCGCAGGAATGATTCAAAGTACTCAGTCTTTCTTCTTCTTTGAAATTAACCATATCAAAACTCCTTTCAAACTGTATCGGTGGCTCTCCCCCGTAATAAAAAAATAAACCCTTGGGATTCATCATCCCAAGGGTGCAATGCACGGTTCCACCTTGATCTTAACTCAAGCTGCCTTTAACGGACTGCAATCCGGCCATGCTTACCGCTCAGCGTTCACATGCGACTCGGGAGTGGTGGTATCGTTTCTCTTCGTAAGGCCTCGCACCGTCCGGCCTCTCTCTGAAACTCCAATGAAACATACGTCTCCGTCACAGTCTTTACTTTTCCGCACTCAGTATATGCAGAAAACTTTGATTTGTGTCATAATATCACAAGGGTCTTTGAATTGCAAGCCCCAAATTACAATTGTTGCTGTTCACACATGTGGGTAGTTACTTTCTTCTCACTTTCGTTTCCGGTTCAAAGGTGAAAATGAATTTTGTTCCTTTTCCCTTTTCACTTTCCACGTTAATGGTTCCGTTGTGCTTCTTGCATATGTTTTTTGCTATCGCAAGTCCCAGACCGGAGCCCTTTGCATTCTGCCTTAATTTGGATCTGTAGAACTTGTCAAAGATGTACGGCAGTTCCTCGGCAGCTATGCCCACTCCTTCATCGGCTATCGCAACATGTATCTTGCTGTCGCAATCCAGCCTGATGTGAACAACGCCGGAATTGTCCGAAAACTTGATGGCATTATCGATGATGACAAGGAACATCTGACGAAGTCTTTCGTAGTCTCCCATCATGATGCAGGGATCGGAGCAAAGCTGCATATCTATCCTGATCTTCTTTTCCTCCGCCATCGTACTTGCTGTTCGAACAAGATCCTGAAAAACCTGCTTTAAATTGACAGGCTCTTTCTCTATCTCAAAATCCGGGTTCTGCATCTTGGAAAGGGTGAGAAGATCTCCCACCAGTCTCTCCATGGCTATGCTCTCGGCATTCATACGCTGATAGTACTGCCTGATCTTGGCGGGTTCGGAAACGACTCCGTCAACCAGTGACTCTGTATATGCACGCATTACTGTAATGGGTGTTCTCAGTTCATGGGAAACATTTGCAAAGAAGTCCAAACGCATCTGCTCTGCATTCCGCCGTTCTATCTCGTTCTCGGACAGCTTATCCGCCAGGAAGTCCATGGCTTCCGCCAGTTCTCCGAGTTCATCTCCCGAATGGATGTTGGTCTTGGCACTGTAGTCTCCCGATGCAAGAGTCAGCGCCGTTGCCCTTATGGAAGAAATGGGCCTGGTAAGCGCATTAACGAAGGGTATGGCGAATACAAAAGCGATCAAAAGAGCCACAAGCGAACTCACAAGGATCATCCTTGTCGTGGAGGCCACGATCTGTCTTTCCGCATTTACATTCATAAAGACGAACAGCACTCCCGCGCATTCTCCGCCGTAGCCTATAACCGGCGCACTCACAATGATCGTCTTGCAATCATGGCTGCTGCTGTAACCCGTTCCCGACTGAGGTTCCATTGTCTCAATGGTCTTACCGACCATTTTATAAACCTCGTCCCTGTTGGTGTCCGCAGCATCAAACTGTCCCGTAAAAGTATCGCTTAAAGGATGCTCCGCAGCACTGTTGGAGACTGTTACGGTATCAAGTCCGTCTATGCCCACCAGATATTGATAATAGGCAAACCATCCTTCATAGTCGTTCGCGGCGAAGCACGAGGAACACTTTTGGGCAACATTTACCGCTTTTTGCTTCAGTTCGTCGGTGTTCGAGCGTATAAGCGTCGTATCGTACATTCTCATGTAGAACACACCCAGACTTATGGCAAAAATGGTTATAAGCGCAGCAAAACTCACATAGGTCTTGAAAAAGAGTTTTCTGCTCCTCGGTATAACTATTGTTTTATTTTTCATCATTAAACGCCCTGCTATTTATCGTTTTTCTCAAACTTGTATCCAACGCCCCAGATTGTAGTGATCTCCCAGCCGGGATGCTCCAGTTTGTCGATCTTTGAACGCAATCTCTTGATGTGAGAATCAACGGTCCTGGATTCGCCGTAATAGTCCTGTCCCCAAAGGCTGTCCAAAAGGTTATCCCTTGTGAAGACCTTTCCCGGATTTGTGGCAAGCACCCACATGGTCTCGATCTCTTTCTTGGTGAGTTTTACATCCTCTCCGCCGATCTTGCAGGTATATTCTTCTATGTTGATCTCAAGATTCCCAATGGAAACTATATTGCTCTTGTCATTTCCGGCATCCGTCTTTGAAAGTCTTCTGAGCACCGCTCTGATCCTTGCCATTACCTCGCTGGGACTGAAGGGCTTTACGATGTAATCGTCGGCACCTATATCAAGCCCCATGATCCTTTCAAAATCCTCACCTCTTGCGGTGATAAGGATGACAGGAACGTCAGATTTCGCCCTGATCTTTCTGCACACCTCGAAACCATCGATCTTGGGCATCATAACATCAAGCAAAACACAAACGGGATTGCTTGTAAGGAACATTTTATAGGCTTCATCCCCATCGGTGGCAATGACGGGTTCATAGCCTTCTTTTTGAACATATACTGACAAAACATCAGTGATATCGGAATTATCGTCTGCGATCAAAATCTTTGACATGGCTGTATTCCTCCTAACATATCAAGCCTGTAATCCACAACATAAAAGTATAACAAATAGCGTTCGTAAAATCAACTTTTCAAGAACTCAAAAAAAGCATTCTTTTGACATTCTTTTGCCAAATATCCTTTATATAATCCTAAGCGGATGTGGCACAACGTTATTTGGTTAGGAGGAAACAGCATGAAAGTTCGGAAATTGGTTAATTCCATATTGACCTTCGGCATGGTTCTTATCCTATTCATCATCCTGCCTGTCGGTGAAAACACCGCATATGCGGGAAATGTTCTTGAAGCAAAGTTAAACATTACTTCACAAAAGGTTGTAAAGGGTAAAACCTTTAATCTGAGAGTCTACAATCTCAAGGCTAACCAGTCGGTTGTCTTCAGCTCCTCACGACCGGGAGTTGCTACCGTTGACACAAACGGTGTTATCACCGGTATTGAAAACGGTACGGCAATCATCACTGCAAAGATCTATGAGACAGGCAAACTCTTGTCAACCTTATCTTGCAGCATTACCGTAGGACCTCCCGCAGTTGCCATCATGATCTCCAAGCTGAGTCTCGAACTCACTGTAGGCGATCAGGCACGACTGTCCTACATCGTCTTTCCGATAACCACGGCGGAAACGCCCGTTTATCTCAGCAACGATGAATCCGTTGTTTCGATAACACCCGGTGGACGTGTATTTGGTGAGGCACCCGGTCTTACACATGTGTTTTGTATGATTTCAAAGGGCGTATATGCAACCTGCGAGGTTACTGTACTTCCCCAGGCTGAGCCTGCCGAAGACGACAAGGAAGCAGCAGAAACAGTAGTCACCACCGGTGAGAGCACTGTTGAAGTTCCTGTTGTTGAGGAAGGTAAAGAAGAATCTAAAGATGACAAAGCTGCAAATTAGCTCAGGCAAAAGATGATGCTTTAAAGGCATTATTAAGATGATTCGGTTACTCATACCTCATACGATGTATTGGAATAACCTCAGCCAAACAATCAAAAGTCAAAAAAAGAAGTCCTTCGGGACTTCTTTTTTCATATATTACATTATCACGTCTTTCATCGTATACATTCCGGCCTTTTTCCCCGCCAGGAACTTAGCGGCGGCAACGGCTCCTTTTCCGAAAACCGCTTTTGAATATGCCGTATGCTTAAACTCTATCACTTCGTCAGTTCCGGCGAAGATCACTTCATGCTCTCCGACTATATTCCCTCCGCGCACCGCGGAAATCCCTATCTCCTTCACAGGTCTCTTTTCTCTTACCGAATGTCTGTCATACTTGTAATCATACTCATTGTTCAGGACCGAATTCATGGAATCCGCCAAAGCAAGTGCCGTTCCCGAAGGAGCGTCCACTTTTTGATTGTGATGCCTTTCCACGATCTCCGGGTCAAAGCCCTCCTTGCACAGCAGTTCCGCTGCCTCTGCAACAAGCTTAAGCAGAAGGTTTATCCCCAATGACATATTTGCCGAACGAAGGATCGCTATCTCCTCCGACGCTTTGTTGATCCTTACAATCTCCTCTTCCGAGTAGCCCGTAGAGCAAAGCACCAAGGCATATCCGCGTTCTTTTGCCAATCTGAACATGTCGTTGTCTTCAAGGGCTTCGGGTCTTGTAAAATCCACAACCACATCCGCCGGAACATCCACCTGTTTAAGATTGGAAAACACAGGATAACCGAAGGTGTTCGAACCGGCCTTATCAACACCGGCTACGATCTCTATTTCGGGATCGGCAGCAACGATCTCGGAAATGTTCCTGCCCATCTTTCCGTTGCAGCCGCACATTATCATTCTTGTCATTATTTGATTACCCCCACTTTTCTGAGCTCATTTTCAAGCCTTGCGTGATTCTCAGGCTCCATCTGAGTCAAAGGAAGTCTCATAGGTCCGACATTGAAGCCCATAAGATTCAAAGCCGCCTTTACGGGAATAGGATTAACTTCGCAGAATAACGCATTGATCAAAGGGAGATACTTCATCTGCAGTTCCATTGAACCCTTAGCATCACCTGCCATAAACTTAGCCACGATTTCATGGGTATCGCGAGGTACTACGTTGGACAATACGGAAATAACACCCTTTGCACCGATGGAAAGAAGGGGAGTGATGAGTCCGTCTTCTCCGGAATACACATCAAAATCACCGTTCATCCTGTTAAGGAGTTCCATGGTCTGGGGAATGTTGCCGGTAGCATCCTTAACAGCCACGATCGTATCGTACTCATGTGCGAGTTCGGCGATTGTGGAAGGCAGGATGTTTACTCCGGTTCTTCCGGGAATATTGTAAAGCACGATCGGAATGTCAACTGCCTTGGCAACAGCTCCGAAGTGCTCCTTCAAGCCTTTTTGAGTTGCTTTGTTGTAGTAGGGGGAAACCAGCAGAACTCCGTCTGCTCCCGCATTATAGGCCTCCATTGAGAGAAAGACCTCTGTTTCGGTACAGTTGGAACCCGTGCCTGCAATAACAGGTACTCTGTGAGCTGTTTTGCTGACTGCATATCTGATGCACTCGATGTGCTCGTCATGCGTAAGTGTCGAAGCTTCACCGGTAGTTCCCACGATCACTATGCAATCCGTTCCGTTGTTGATGTTGAAATCAATGAGTTCTCCAAGTTTATCAAAGTTTACGGAACCATCCTTGTTAAAGGGAGTGACGATGGCAACTCCCGCGCCTGTATATATAGACATGTTGTACCCCTTTCTGTGTGCTTATAAGCGAGAAAATTTTAGCACGGTAAAGTGTTTTTGTCAATTGTATCAGTTAATCCTTGAGCCAGGTCATAATGACCTTATCAAGTGCCTCCATACGGGCTGCAACGTTTTGGACGTTGTTTCTTGCAACCTTATAGGATTTTTCTTTGGTAACATTTGCGCCGAAATATTCAAAATCGGCTTTATTGTCAACCACCATTTGATCCGTGGCATCCAATACTTCCCGGAGAAGTCCCATTGTATAGACTTCATCCCATCTCTTGGCAACCTTTTCGCGGAACCATTCATTGTTCATGAGAAGGACGAACCAGGGATGCACATTTCCTCTTCTGCCGCCATTTTCCGTAATGCCATAGAAGGTACCTGCCATAAAGCTGTCTCCCATATAGCACCAGTTAAAGTCCCACGGAGCCAGGAAGGTCAGCTTTCTGTACCCGGCTTTCGGAGAAAAGTCAACAGCCATATAGAAGCTTCCCGCACCTCTGTCCCAGTTGCCCATGATCTCTTCGATCAGATAGGTGTCGACAACAGACTCCAGATCCATGACATTACTCACCGTTTCTTCCGCGGTTTTAAAGCGGTCGCTTGCATCAACCAGATTCAGATTCTCATCCAGATCATAGTAAAGGTCCTTTTGAGTAGCATAGTAAACTATCTCAAAAACTCTGCTCATATACTTTGATATAAAGTTATACTGATCGTCGCCGTAAGTATCACTGTGGATGGTATACCACTGGAAGGAAGCAAAATACTCTTCCGTTCCCTCAAAGTCCTTAACGGTAACTGTCTTCCCGCCTACCTTGTAAGTCATTCTGAAGGCAGGATCCGAGTCCTCATCGTTTCCCGCATAGTTGTCGATCTCCATAAAGTATCCGACATCAACGCCTTCATAGCCTTCCTCGGGTTCATTCACGTTAACCCTGTTCTTCTTTACCTGGTTCTGTTCCGCAAGCATATACAGACCGTAGTAATCACCGTTAACATATACGTTCACCGGGGTAATATCCGAGATGTAGTAGTTACCGTCGTATATGACCGCTCCCAGTTTAAACGCCAGATAATCAGTCACAACTCTTGACCAGGGTCTTAGAAGAACCCAGTTTTTAAAATCGTTTCCATTGTTCAACCCCAGCATTCCCTGCTTGGTGTCAAACTTTATTCTCAAGGGATAAGGGCCTGTTTCCGTTTTTGCACTGGCATTTCCTCTTACCTTTACGCTTGCAAACTCATCGAGACAATATTTTTCATCACAGTTAAACACTTCAACTTTGCTCGGGATCCAGTTGTCCGGATACTTGCCGTTCACCTTCATCTTTGCATTAAACATCTCCTCGTCAAGAGTTGTAATGTTAATTGCAGGAAGACTTTTGCTCTGTTCAACCTCTATCTTCATGTCCACATACTTTTCAGCTTTGCTGCGGATCTGCTCCATTATCCTCTGCTGCTCCACCGTAAGCGGTGTCGGCGTCGGAATCGGCGTATCAGTCGGAGCGGGGGTAGGGGTGTCTGTCGGTGTCGGAGTGTTTGTCGGGGTCGGAGTGTTCGTAGGTGTCGGAGTGTTTGTCGGAGTCGGAGTCGGAGTCAAAGTAGCGGTCGGAGTCAGCGCAGCTATCGGTGTAGGCGTTGCTTTCGTGCCTCCTGTTGCTCCTTCATCAACTTTGAATAAAAAAACAAATCCTGTCATCAATCCAAAAAAAGCCAGAAGTGACACGATACCCACGATAAACTGTTTATTTTGATCAAATGCATCATGTATATGTTTCATAAGACGATTATACATTATTATGCATCTTTTTCAAGCGAAATATATTTCTGTGAACAGTAACGAGTTACAGTTCAAAGTATGTTTATTTTTTAACACCGGTGTTGCTATTTCAAATAATATCGTTTATAATTTCTTTGTCTTGTGGGCTTTTTTGTATCTGTATGTCCACACTACAGTATTCAGATTTTATTATGGAGGTTAATAATATGATCGTATCAGCAAAAGAAATGCTTGAAAAAGCACGCGACGGCAAATATGCCGTAGGCCAGTTTAACATCAATAACCTTGAGTGGACAAAGTCTATCCTTCAGGTTGCCGAAGAATTAAAGTCCCCTGTTATCCTCGGTGTTTCCGAAGGTGCAGGAAAGTACATGACAGGTTTCAAGACAGTTGCGGCTATGGTTAAGGCTATGGACGAAGAAATGAAGATTTCCGTTCCCGTTGCAATCCACCTTGATCATGGTACATACGAAGGCTGCTATAAGTGCATTAAAGCAGGTTTTACTTCCATCATGTTTGACGGTTCCCATTATCCCATCGAGGAGAATATCGAAAAGACAAAAGAACTTGTTAAGGTAGCAAATGCTATGGGTCTTTCCATCGAAGCAGAAGTCGGTTCCATCGGCGGTGAAGAAGACGGCGTTATCGGAATGGGCGAATGTGCAGATCCCAACGAGTGCAAGCAGGTTGCCGATCTCGGCGTAACAATGCTCGCTGCAGGCATCGGAAACATTCACGGTAAGTATCCCGCTAACTGGAAGGGCTTAAGCTTTGAAACTCTTGCAGCCATCAAGGAAAAGGTTGGCGATATGCCTCTCGTTCTTCACGGCGGCACGGGTATCCCCGCTGACATGATCAAGAAGGCCATCTCTCTCGGCGTTGCAAAGATCAATGTTAACACAGAGTGCCAGCTCGCCTTCCAGGAAGCTACACGTAAGTACATCGAAGCAGGCAAGGATCTTGAAGGAAAGGGATTCGATCCCAGAAAGCTTCTTGCTCCCGGTGCTGAAGCAATCAAGCAGACCGTTCGCGACAAGATCGCTCTCTTCGGTTCCGCAAACAAAGGTTGATCTGACCAAAAAGTGTACTGCGGGTCTTCGGACCCGCTAAATCGAGTAGGGGAAATTCAAAATTTCCCCTCTCACACCACCGTACGTGCCGTTCGGCATACGGCGGTTCAACATAACTTCAAAGCATGATGCTCATTATAGTAGTCCAAGCAGCTCAAGAGTTTAGCCTTGCTTAGGATA
>JAEEYF010000006.1 GCA_016291655.1 Lachnospiraceae bacterium
AACAGTTTCCTGGGGATGATCCACCTATAGCTGCGCTCTGGTAACCACCCACAGCTATGACATTTGCATTGCCACAGATCGTGATGTTAGCACCTGCGCCAATCTGACCTCCTCCGATCCCGGCGCCATCACCCGAATGATTTATAGTAACCCGAGCATTGCCACCGATCGTGATGTCAGAGCCTGCGCCACCATTACCTCCTCCGATCCCGGCGCCAAGACCCGAATGATCTACAGTAACCTTAGCATTGCCTCCGATCGTGATGTTAGAACCTGCGCCACCATGACCTCCTCCGATCCCGGCGCCAAGACCCGAATGATCTACAGTAACCTTAGCATTGCCTCCGATCGTGATGTTAGAACCTGCGCCACCATTACCTCCTCCGATCCCGGCGCCTTTACTTGCGCCTATATTTATATTTAATGAAGCACTCAGACTCCCTTCAACACTGCTTATAATCAGGCTCCCACTGTTTAGTTTAAGTATTCCTGCTCCAAGATCTGAGCTCAGTGTGTTATAACCTGTCAATAGAATGGTCACATTTCCGGTGCCCATAATTCGTAAAGCCTCAAATAGCGTATTAAGTGATACTCCGGATAAAATGACTGTTATATCCTCATTTTCATTTGCATTAATTGTGAAACCATTGGTTGATGAACCTTTAACCCTTACTATAGAATATTGACTTCCGGAAACACTCCTTGTATTTCCCACGTTAACTTCAGGAACACTATCTCCCTTAACCACATTTACAGGCATCAGCCCGATCAACAGCAGCAAACACAAAAAACAACCTGTTACTTTTTTCCACATGACTTTCATTTAGTTTTCTCCCTAAGAACTCTTGAAATTGATCAAAAACAATATAAAAAACACACATAAACACGATATCTATCGTATTCTGTGTGCAAAAAAAACTATCCGGAAAATAGAATCCGAACAAAGTACCCTCCCAATTTATCATCCCTGCCGATGACATTTTTCATCCTTAACATGGCCTTAACCCCACACTTAACACATAACCACCATAGTACTAAAATTATATGATCTTCGAGACCGCTATGTCAATAAAAGATTAAAGGAATAATACATTTTATTGATAAATGTTACTTTAGAAAGAAATGACTACGATCTCACATCTGTTAAACAAACGTAAAGGCATGCGATGTTCTCCTGCTCCCGAAGAAACTATATGCTTGCCGTCATACAGGCCTTTAACTCTGTGCTTTACACCATAGCAGGAAAAAACAATTCCGCCGACAAAAGGAAGCCGTACAAAACCACCGTGTAAATGTCCGGAAACGATCAAGTCGGAAGGGATCTGTTTTTCATAATAGTCATATAGATCAGGATTGTGAGCAAGAAGAATATTGAACCTGTCAACATTCACATTTGAAAAGATCGTCTCATTACAGTTTGAAGTGTCAAAAATCCTGCCTTTTTTATACATTCTTCGATCCAAGGATAACCCGTATATCTCTACATGTTCATTAAAGCTGATGTGATCATCATCCAAAATATGGCAGTTTTCCGGAAGACGCGAAAGAAAGTCTTTCCAATCCCCTTCAAATTTATCTCGGTAATTGAGTTCATGATTGCCCAATGAAAAATATACAGGTGCTATCTTACATAGGTCGTTAACAGCCTTTAATGCATTTATAAAGGATCTGTCGCCGCTTGTGATCATATCACCTGCCAAAAGGATCATATCGGGTTTTTCCGCCGCTGCTCTTTCAAGATCTGCAGATCTTAAGCACTTGTTATGCAGATCTGTCAACAGCAAAGCTTTTAACCTTTGACCTGTTTTCAGATCTATACGGGTGAATCTTCTGCAATTCAGCTGAAAATACTCATAGACCAAATATGCGATTATGAGGAGCGCAGCCCCAATAATAATAAACTTCTCCATTAATTATCAACCAAAATATAAAAATTCACGGTAAATTGAATATCAACCTCTTCATCCTCGTAATTAAATCGGGATATTGAAACGGAATTAACAGTATTAAAATACTTCGAAGCTTCAAGTCTTGAAAGCAGGAACATAAAATTCTCTATAGTACCGTGAACCACCGCATTAAAGGTACCTATGTTATAATCACCGTATTCCTTGATCCCTGCAAAACTCAAACTGCTTTTTTCAAGATCATCGCCAATAACATCTTCCATAAAACGAAGCATTTCCGAGTCATCCCAGATGGCAGGGAATTGTCCTACAGTCTTGTTGTACTCGGCTATGGATCGCTCCAGATCGGCAGTAATGGAATTATATCCCATCTGCTGTGATTGAAGTCCGGAAATGATCTCCTGCCTTTTGGCAATGTCCGCATCTATGCTTTTAACGGATTCTCTCAAAGGCTGCATAAAAAGGTTCTCAAAAAGAACAATAGCGATCAGCACAAATGCCAACAACATTATTATTTTTTCTCTTGCTGTGATCTTTTTCATGCCTTCATTCCGCCACCTTGAGAGAAATTGAAAATGTATAGCTTTCTGTATCTTCGGATCTGATCAAGGAGATCGTGGAATAACTTATATCACTGAAATCCTCGATCTCCTTCAGGGAATCAATGAATGAGGCTATAGCGTCATAATCCGTAGCCACACAAGATACTCCGATAGTCTCCTTGTTAAGAGTAAAGTTCGTAAAATAGACAGTTCGGGGACAACAATCCATTATGGTATCGATCTTTTCTCTTGCTGTTGAATTAAATCTTAAAGCCTCTTTAAGATTTTCGGTTTTATCGATATACGCTCTGTATTCATCACGCGCTTTTATGTACTCAACCGCTATGTCTCCGTAACCGTCGATCACCGCATTCAGTCTGTCCAGTGTGTCCTGCTTTTCCTGTTTTGCCATCAGCGGTTCATAGACCATATATATGCCCACGATACTCAGGATCATGATCGTAAAAAGAGTCCAGATCACGATCTTGGCCGAAGCAGTGCCCGATTTTTTTGAAGGGATGAGGTTAATATCGTTGTACAGCATTATACCCATTCCTCCTTCAACGTGATCGAAACGGCGCCGAGGTAGTCTTCAAAATGTATATCTACCCCCTTGCATCGCTTGATAAGCTTGGAGCCGATCTTAAAGTCCGATATTTCCGAAAGCATATATACCGGAACCCCGAGCTGGTCGGCAAAATAATCCTTGATACCGCCGAGTCTGCTGGAGCCGCCGGCTATGACTATGCAATCGACACCGTTTTGATTGTTATTCGTCTTGTAATAATACATAGTATTATCAAGCTCTGAAATAATAGAGTCATAATACTCATGCAAAGCTCCTTCTTTGTCGTTATTCAATGACAGCTTAAAGGATTCGGCAGAATTCATATCAAGTGACATCTTTTCGGAGATGGCCTCATTGATATACTCACCGCCGTAACGTATGTTTTTATGCATGGAATAAGAACCGTTACGTATAAAAGTAACATTGGACATGGTGAAACCTATGTCGATCAGGCATACGTTTTCAAGTATGTTCTTTTTCTTTGGCTCTTCTGCTTCTTCCTTTGCTTTAAAGCTGTTATTCATGAGGTTGTCGAGGATGTTGCTCGCTTCCTCATCAGACAGATAGGCATGTGCGGGTCTGCTTTCCGAAACACGTATGGGGTTAGGCATATAATGATCATCGATCCGTTTGGGAACAATTGCAGGCTCAGGATCGTAAAGGTTTTGATCGAGGTCGTTCAGTTTTCTGCCAAAATACCAGCTTATCTCGTGTACGTTCGGATCCTTCGGCTTCTTTTCTTCCCGAGTTTTCTGATGCTTTTCAAAAGCTTCCTTTGCCGCTCTGGCTGCTTCTGCCTCGGCTTTTTTCTTCTCTTCCCTTGCTTTTTTCAGCCTTTCTTCTTTTTCAGCCTTCTGTTTTGCTTCAGCTTTGGCCTTCGAAATGGCCTGCTCATGTTTTTCCTTTTGAAGTTTTTGTTCTTTTATAAACTTCTCCTGTTTAGCAGCTTCCCTTTGAAGTTTTTTTGTGTGTTTTCTTTGCTTAAACTTGGTTTTTTTAGAGATCTTCTTAACGTCCTTTTTGCCCTGTTTTTCCTTCTTTTCCTCATTGTTTTCGGAAAGCTGTGTTTGGGCTTCTTCGAGAGCCGTCTGGTTGTTTATGATGTTTCTGATCAGCTTGGTATGAGCATTCGGCAATACATCGATACGTTTAAGTCTCAGCCCCGCTCTTTTGCAAACTTTGATGTAATCGCTGAGCAAGGACTTGGGTGCAGATACAACAAGAACTCTCATGGATTTTTCACCCGTGAGTTCATTGTTTGTGGTGGAAAGGATTCTGTAATCTATGGTGTAATCTCCGGATGCAAGGAGATATATGTTCGAAAGTTCATTTTTTATGTTGGAAAGGACCTGTTCTTCTTTCATTTGAGGGAGGGTTATCTCTCTCATGATCACATCCTTACCGGAAAGACACAAGGTTGCATGTCTTGCAGAAGAATGGAGGTGCTTTTTGGCATTTCTGAGGCACTTTACGAGAATTTCCGGGGCTTCTATGACACCATCCACCACAACCCCGTTGGGGATAGGTTCGGAAACAGCCGCAAGAATATGATCCTTCTTTACTACAGCCAGTTTGATATTCTTAGAACCGATATCTATGCCCATGGTACGTTTTTGAGGCAGCATTATCACGCTCTTCTGCCTTTTGAATATGCCATTTTCAGTTTTCTTCTTGGCATTCTTATTCATTAATCTTTCCTTAGAGTAATTTTAAATCTTGTTGAGAGAACTCAGCGTTTGTAATAAACAGCTTCCACAAAAATTGTATCGCCTTTTGCATCTTTTATGGACGAATACAGTTTTATATTGATGTTTTCAGTGTCAACCTCAAAATCCATTGAAGCCACATCGTAACCTAAGATCACTTCCGTAACAGCCGATGTGGTCCTGTCTGTCTGGATCATCTTAAGCGTGGTCCCATCTATCCTGAAAGTGTCCACATAGTCGGTACAGGTAATGCTTTTGTCAATATCGGAATAGCTTATGCCTTTCCTGCATTCCAGCAGGATCCTGTCCATCGAATCCCTCAGTTCGTTCTCCGCAACAATTTGCGAACTTTGACTGCGAAAGGTTTTGGTCCCCGTATCATAAATCGTATATATAACCAATACGGCAACCATAAGCAGACCTATAGTGATGACCAGTTCAATTAAAGTAAATCCTTTGGTTTTGTTTTTTATTCCCATCTTTATATCCAATAGATCGCATCTTCCATGAAGGCCAATTCCCTATCGTCCTCCGTTGCATAAACAGTTACTTTCACAGAACTCAGATTCCCCTGACTCCTGTATTTCTTGTAATCAACATCTATATAAGCATACATTTCCGGATAATCATCCTCCACTACCCTGAACCTGTAGGGACCGGTGTCTTGTATTTCGGTACAGGTGAAATCCGCAGATGCGGTCAGAGTGTTCCTGAGCTCGGTGATGGTCATTCCTTCATATTGAGTAAGATACTCCATATATCTCTCGGCCATATAGGAAGCGTCCATCTTGTTTGCATTCTTGCTGCTTGTTGCAACAAGCCCCGTAAGCGCCTTCAGAAAAACAATCGCTACAAGAGATAACAACAGAATGGATATCATTACCTCTATTAAGCTCTCTCCTTTTTTATCCTTAAAAAAACTGATCATTCCACTTTAAATCCTCTGAAGAAATGAGATCCCGAATAGTCTTCTCCGATAGCAACAACCCCAGGCATAAATTCCATTTCGACTTCAAGTACCATATGTTCTGTGGCGACATTGGAGCTCTTTGCCATGGCATTACCGGAGAAATCGATGTTATAGCCTGTAACGCATGCAAAAATACAGGTTACAAACTGTCCTTCATCTGTATCGTATATATTTGAAGAGGCTCTGTCGCCGTCAACCACAATATTCATTCTGGGGGCATAGATAGCACCGCAGGAAAGATAGGAGTTCTTGAAATCCAACTCAAACCTCCTTGCATTTCCCTCCGGTCCCGGAGCCGCCGAAAAGATGTTACCGTAAAAAAGGCAATTTCGTATGTCTATGTCCGCCGCACCGGCAGAGAAAAAGTTTGAACAGCACATATAATTGCGTATGATCAGCGTGTTGGTTCCGTAATAGTACACGTTCAGCTTCGGGTTTATGATCTTTTGGGCTTTATCGTTTTCCGAAAGATCCTCATCACCGAACACAAAGTTTGAAAGAGCCCTGAGCCTGGGATAACCATTCGTGTAGGGATCTCCGTTAAATTCGCAGCTCTGTCTCGCATAGACGTTAACAGTAGCATCGCCGAGCATCTTAAGGTCACCCCTCATTACCAGATTGTCGGCGATAACGTTCAGTTTGGTACCTTCAGAAGCATTGAAGGTCATGCTTCCGCTCTGCCATATACCGAACTGGTGACCAACAACGAAGAAGTTGAGATCGCCCGCATGGTCCTGTCCGGCAGGGTTTTGCGCATTAAAGGTAATGTTGTCGTAACCGCCGTCGTTAACCCAGAACTGGTTGATGATCACAATATTTACCGTACCTTCGTTCTTTACGTTTATGTTAATGTTAGCCTCATTGTTTTGCTGAATGGTACTGTAAAAGTAAATAAATAAAGTACCGCTTCCCGTAGTTTCCACGTTGATATCTCCGATATGAGGATCGGGATAAAGGTTGTTGCAAAGCATATAGACATCATGTCCGTTGGTATTGACCTTGAGTTTTCCTTCATCCTTTGCTACAAGGTTACTGTCGACCATGAATTTAAAATTATCGGCATAGGCGTTAATGATCAATTCATTATCGATCTCCAGATTCTGGCATTTTATGAAAGCATTGTCCGTATTGACATTGATCGTAAGACTTCTGTTTTGAACATACATATACCCGTTTACATAAAAGTCTTTTCTCTGCTGGTTTCTTCCGGTATTCCAGACAAGCCCCGTAAAAGGAATGTTGATCACCTGTCTGTTACGTTGATCCGAATACCAATGAGTCCATCCGTCTCCGAGATATGGAGGTCCGATCGGGTATTGGTTACGTAAGGTAGAAGGATCTCCTTCATACGGAGGATCCGGTATCTCAGGTATCTTTACATCACCTCTTACAAGTGAGGAGGTGTCAACTACAAAGGTATTATCGTTGTTATAGAAATGCTCGGCATCGGCAGCAGCATTGTAATGCCCCGGATAAGAGAATTCGCCTCTGAGTTTTGCGTTTCCGTTCAAGGAAACAGAGCTTTGAGAAGTAATGTCTTCAATGGCTGTAAGCATTGGCGTACTCTCGTTTATCACCATCATACTGGTTGTTGTGCTCTGGCTGCTCTCAGTGAGATAAAGAACTCCGTAGGTACCCGTGATCTTTTTTCTTGTATTTCTGTTATTTGAAATGATCGTCGTTATATCAAAAAGACAAGTGTATTCATCAGATTCCACACTGCTCGGAACAACCGTAACGCTTTCGATGTTGTACTCTTCAAAGCTGCCCGCAGCGATCTTATCCTTAAAATACTCCTCTGTCTGACTTGCTATGGTTGCATTCAGCCTTGTGGCAAACTCAGCTCTCGTGAGGACCTCTTCGTTAAGGTTGGCTTCGTTGGAGATCTCAAAAGCAAACTTGTCGATCTCCGTGGAGGTGATGCGAAGTACGCCTTCACCCGTATAGTAAGCGCCGTTGTTCGCTTCCGAATCAACAGTGTTTGAAACATGTCTGTCGAGAATTGTATAGGTGCCTATAATAAACACAGAAAACACAGCTATCAGCATCAGCATGATAACCAAACTCATTCCGCGATTATTATTTTTTAAATTCTCTCCTGTCAATTTAGGTATTACCTGCTATAAAACATTGTGCATATACCAATTTAATATATCGTCAAAAAACATATAAGATATTAGGAATCCGACTGAAAGAAATGGCCCGTACGGAAAAACTTTTTTAAGGTCTGCTTTTTTAAACAGCGCCAGGATCAAAAGTACTGTCAAGCCGATATAGGCAGACAATCCGATCCCGAGTAAAACCTGCTTCCAGCCCATCAAGGCTCCGCAGGCAAACGCAAGCTTAACATCTCCTCCTCCGAGAGCCTGTTTTTTTGTAAGCTTAAGGATGAGGAAGGACAAGATCAGCAGCAACAGACTGCCGGAAAAGGCTCCCGCAAAAAGATCGATCAAAAGGGTCTTCGGGTTATTTTTCAAAACCAAAAGCACAGCGAACCTGATCACGGCAAGGATAAATATGCATAAATTTATCTTGTCGGGAATTATCATCTTGTCCAGATCTATGGCAGAAACAAGGATCAAAAGTGAAGAAAATGCGAATCCCACTATACATTGAACAGGGTCCGCGGAAAAGAAAACCATCAGCACCCAAAGAACACAATTTAAGAGTTCTGTTACAGGATAACGCAAAGAGATCTTCTCATTACAATTTCTGCATCTTCCTTTAAGCAGAATAAAGCTTAAAAGGGGGATGTTGTCATACCATCTGATCTTCTTACCGCAGCCGGGACAATGGGAAGGTGGAAATACAATAGATTCGTGTCTTGGAAGCCTGTATATACAGACATTAAGAAATGAGCCTGCCGAAAGGCCCAGAAGTATTGTCGCAATTAATATAAGATCTATGAAATCATTGAAATATTTAAGCATTTGTTCACCTCAACCCCATATATAATAGTAGCCTTTCTGATATTGAAAGTCAATTACAAAAAGCCTAAAAAAATCACCTCTCCCGATTGAGAGAGGTGAGAAAAAATAGTGGTTTTTAATGTTGAAAGAATACAAAAAATATAAAATCTATTATGCTCCGGGTGTAGGAGTAGGTGTAACACCAATATTGGTCCCGTCGGGCTGACAGATAAAGCAATTACCTTTGTTGTCTACTATAAGAACAACTACACTGGGATCAGGGAAATCTCTTCCTTCAAGGAGTTTTGCGGCACTTAACTCAGTATCAGTGGCCTTAACCATTCTGTAATTGGGATAGACTGCTTTAAGTTGTGGAGAAGCAGTGGATTCGCTGGCAGTAATCTTTGTACCTTCAGTAGGTAATAAGATCTGAGAAGAATGGGAAGCATTATACATTGTGATCTCAGAAGCAAGCGTTCTTGCATTTGCAATAGCTACTGTATTCTTTGCATCATTTGAGCTTGAAATGATCCTGGGTACATAGAGTGTTGCAAGAACAGCCAGAATTGCGATAACTACGAGCAATTCAATAAGCGTAAAGCCTTGCTGATTGGATTGGGTCTTCTTTTCCATTTAAATTTTCCTCCGCTTTTTGTTAATGAATCCGTCAATTTTATGACTTTTTTGTTAGATATCGCCCCGTTTAAATTTCATTATAACATATTTCATTAAAAAAGAAATAGGAAATTTTTAAAAAAATTTATATAAAAATACAATAAAATCAATAAAGTGAGAATAATGGCATCGCTACAGCAAGAATAATGAAACCTACAACTGCTCCGAGAAAAAGTATAACAAACGGCTGGATCAGATCGGTGATCCTTTGGGTGCTCGAGTCCAGTTCCTCTTCGTATATGCCTGCCGCATTGTCAAGCATGGCTTCGATGGAACCTGCCTCCTCTCCCATCATTATCATGTTTTCAAGCATCTCCGGAAAGCATTGCGTATCCCTGAAAGGAATGTATATGCCCTTACCTGCGACTATCTGTCTTCTGACCTCCTGAAGCTTTTCTTCCACGTAACGATTACCGACAACTCTCGAAGTAATGTCCATGCTTTCTGTGATCCCGACTCCGGCGGTGAGAAGCGAGGACATTGTTCTCGCAAACCTTGCGGAAATGTTTTTTGTGGTGAAATCCCTTGTCAGTGGAAGTTTCAGCTTTAACCTGTCCACATTCAACGCTCCCTTGGGCGTGAAGGAATAAAACTTAAAAAGAATGAACAAGCCAACCAGCGCAAGCAAGGTGATAATGCCGTATTCCACAAAAAAGTCTGAGATCCCTATCAGCGCCTTTGTAGGCCAGGGAAGGTCCATTGTCTTTTCTCTGAACATGCCCACGAATTGCGGAACCACGACAACCATCAGAAATACGGTTACGATCACAGCTACAATTGAAACAATTATGGGATATCTCAAAGCGGCTTTGACCTTGTTCTGGGTTTCATAGCTCTTTTCAAAATGAGAATGCAATACTTCCAGAGATTTGTCCAGAGTACCGGAAGCCTCTCCCGCTTCTATCATGTAGATCATGAGGATCGGAAGCTTTTCTCCGTTGTTTCTGATGGCCTGAGTAAGACTCGAACCCATCTGTATGTCTTTCATGACCCCTTCTATGATCTTTTTCATGGATTTGTCTTCCGTCTGACTGTCAACCATGGAAAGAGCATGGAGCACGGGAATGCCTGCTTTCAATATGACGGCAAAATGCTTACAGAAAAGCATGAGTTCCTTTGCGGATATCTTCTTTTTCGAATCAAAATCAAGGATATCCTTTCTTTCGATCAAAGGCTTCACTTCAAGGACATAGTAGTTCTTACTCTTAAGCATGTCCATGACGCCTTGTTCCGTGGGTGCTTCAAAGACGCCTTCCGTCAAGTCGCCGTATATGTTTTTTCCTTTGTAAGAATACTTTGGCACGATCTGTCTCCGGTAAAAAATTACATAATGGCAATGTTGCTTCTGTCAACACAGAATTCCAAAAGCTGCTGCTGGGTTATCTTTCCGTTCTTGTACAATTTCATGAGACTGTCATCCATCAGCATCATTCCGTTCATACTTCCTGTCTTGATGGAATTGTTGATCAAATGATTCTTTCCTTCTCGGATCATGTTACGGACAGCATTGTTTACGACAAGCACTTCCGTTGCCACAACTCTTCCGGGTTTGTCGGCACGTTTGAGCAATTGCTGTGAAATTACGGCTTGTAAGGTACTTGCCAGCTGAACCTTGATCTGTGCCTGCTGATTCGGCGGGAAAATGTCCACGATACGGTCAATGGTAGCCGCAGCTCCGACGGTATGCAACGTGGAAAGTACCAGATGTCCGGTTTCTGCAGCAGTAAGTGCAATGGAAATGGTCTCAAAATCTCGCATTTCTCCCACGAGTATCACATCGGGATCCTGTCTCAGACAGGCTCTCAGCGCATTGGCAAAGCTCCTTGTGTCACTTCCGATCTCTCTTTGGTTAACTATGGACATGTTATGCCTGAAAAGATACTCTATGGGATCTTCAAGAGTGATTATATGCTTCTTTTTCGTATTGTTGATCAGATCCACAATGCTGGCGAGGGTGGTTGATTTACCTGAACCGGTGGGGCCTGTGACCAGCACAAGACCCGAATTCTTGTTTGCCAGTTCCGAAACAACGGATGGCAGTCCCAGTTTTTCCATAGGCGGAACCGTAGCGGAAATACATCTTAAAGCCACACAGCAGGTGTTACGCTGATGATAGGCATTGACCCTGAAGCGCTGACTGCCGGGAACAGAATAGGAAAAGTCAAGTTCCCCCTTTTCTTCGTATTCCCTGTATTGCACATCCGACATCAGGCTTCTGACAATCTCCTTTGTATCGTCGGGAAGAAGCTTTTTATCATTATAATAGACAAGTTCGCCGTGTTTTCTGAGCACAATGGGAACTCCGACGGTAACATGCACATCGGAAACGCCCTCCTCCCCGGAAACTTTGTTAAGTACTTCATCGATATAATTCATGTTTCAACTCCGCATGTAATGTAACTTACTTCTTCAAAACTCGTATAGCCCTTCTCAAGAAGCTTGATACATTCTTCTCTCAAACTGCTCATTCCGTTTTTGGTTGCTATGGCTGATATCTCCGAAGTTTCCGCACCTTTGGAGATCTTGTTTCTGATCTCGTTGTCAACCATAAGGATCTCATGAACCGCCATTCGTCCCTTGTAACCTATTCCGTTGCATTTGGAACAGCCACAGGCCATTTTGAACTTTTTGGGTCCTTTAAGACCGAGGAATTTGAGCTCGTAATCCGGGACATCATACTCCTTCGCACAATCCGGGCAAAGCTTTCTCACAAGTCTCTGAGAGATAACGCCCATGAGTGAGACTGCCAATATGTAAGGAGCGATGCCCATTTCTTCGAGTCTTGCAACGGCAGATACAGCATCATTGGTGTGCATGGTTGAAAGCACCAGATGACCGGTGATGGCTGCTCTGATCGCTATGTCTGCTGTTTCCGAATCTCTGATCTCACCGACCATGATGACGTCGGGATCCTGTCGCAAAAAGGTCCTCAGGGCTTCCGCAAAATCCATACCTATCTTCGGATTTACCTGTACCTGGGATATGCCTTCGATCACGTATTCCACCGGGTCTTCAACCGTAATAATGTTTTCGGTGGTCTTGTTGAGCTCCGAAAGCATGGCATAAAGGGTTGTGGATTTGCCCGTTCCCGTGGGTCCCGTTACCAATACAAGGCCGTTGGGCATGGAGATCAGTTTTTCGAATTTATCAAAATTCTCTTTTGTAAAACCTAAAAACTCTTTTCTGATCTTAAAGTTGTATTTATCCAGAACACGAAGAACAGCTTTCTCACCGTTTGTGGTGGGAAGAATGGAAACACGGATGTTGTAAACATTATCTCTGAACTTGTAATCGAAACGTCCGTCCTGCGGCAGTCTTCGTTCCGCTATATCCAGGTCCGAAAGGATCTTGATCCTCGTAATGATAGCGCCCAGAGCATCCTTGGGTACATCGCGTATGATCTTTAATTTACCGTCCAGTCTGTACCGGATCCTGACCGTAGAGATCAAGGGCTCGATGTGTATGTCGCTGGCGCCGTCTGTAATGGCAACATCTATGACAGAATTCAAAAGTCTGACTATGGGCGCGTTGTCTATGGCAGCATCCCTGTCCAATGTTACCGCTTCACGTGCACTCTCGTTGTACTCGTTTTTGATATCCTGCACGGCCTTATCCGCCGAGCTCTTACCGTAAAGCCTTCCTGCAGTATTTATAATGCTTCTGTAGCTGGATATTACCGGAATGATCTCGCATTGCGTTGCAACGTGTATGTCTTCGATGGCCACAAAGTTCAAAGGATCTTCCATGACCACCGTAAGATAACCGTTCTCCAGTTTTACGGGTATGGCATTGTACCGCTTTACAAGCGGATAAGGTATCATCTGAATGATCTTTTCCGGTATGTCGATGAGTTCCGGATCCACGATGGAAAAGCCCATCTGGGTATGCAACGCATCCAGCATCTCCTTTTCGGAAACAAGCCCGTGATTGATGAGAACTCTTCCAAGTCTTTCTCCTTCGTTCTTTTGCAGCCTCAAGGCTTCATTAAGTTTATCTTCCGTAAGACAGCCTGCATCGATCAGGATCTCACCGAGTCTTTTCTTTTGAATCGCCATGTTTCACTCCCATATGTAAAACTTCCGTGTTCAATAAAGCGTAACCCCGTCTGCTGTGACTATGCCCAAAACATGTTTTGAGGGCTGAGTCTTTTGAGCAGAAAACCTGTAAGCGCTACGTACTCTTGCGGATGCGGCTCTCAATCTGTCTATATCATTGGCATAAAGTGTAACAAAGGGTTCTCCCTTTGAAACAAAGTCGCCGATCTTCTTTCTGATCTTTAAACCGACGGAAAGATCGATAACGCTATCCTTCGTCTCTCTGCCACCGCCCAAAAGGAGGCTCGTCATTCCGATCTCATCCGTGAGGATCTCGGATACATAGCCCTCTTCGGTCGCGATAATGTCTTCCTTGAATTCCGTTCTCGGGAAGCGGTCGACATTTTCTATGCAGCTCACATCTCCGCCCTGGGCAGCAACAAATTCTTCAAGCTTTGCAAGAGCGGCTCCGCTTTTTATCGTCCCTTCAAGCATCAGCTTTGCTTCATTTATGTCCTTTGCCTTTCCTACTCCGATAAGCATATAGGAAGCAAGTGTATAGCAGGCATCCATCAGGTCCTGAGGTCCATTGCCCTTCAAGGCTTCAATTGCTTCATAGGCTTCGAGGGAATTGCCGACGCAGGTGCCCAAAGGCTGGGACATGTCGGAAATTACCGCATAGGTTTTTCTTCCGCAGCCGGTTCCGATCTTCACCATGATCTCGGCAAGATCTTTGGCATCCTCAAAGGTTTTCATGAAAGCACCGCTTCCCACCTTGACATCGAGTACGATCGTGTCGGCACCCGCAGCTATCTTCTTGGACATGATGCTGGATGCGATGAGTGATTTGTTGTCAACCGTGGCTGTAACATCACGAAGGGCATACATCTTTTTATCCGCAGGGCAAAGATCCGCAGTCTGACCTATTACGGCGATCCCTATCCTGTTGACGTTATCTATGAATTCTTCGTCCGTAAGAGAAACGGAAAAGCCCTTAAAGCTTTCCAGCTTATCAATGGTTCCGCCCGTATGTCCGAGACCGCGGCCGCTCATTTTGGCAACGGGAACTCCGAGAGAAGCAACCATCGGACCTACGATAAGTGTGGTCTTGTCTCCGACGCCTCCCGTGGAATGTTTGTCTGCTTTCAGACCTTTAATGGCAGACAGATCCAATCTGTCTCCGGAATCTATCATTGATCGAGTGAGATCTATGGTCTCACGTATATTCATACCCTTGAAACAGACTGCCATCAAAAAGGCAGACATTTGATAATCCGGTATATCGCCTTTAGTAAAACCCTGAACGATAAAATCGATCTCTTCTTTGGAAAGTTCTTCTCCGTGCTTTTTCTTAGTGATCAGATCATACATTCGCATAGTGTTATACCTCCTGTTTTTTTATCCTGGTATAGTAAGTGAGTATGCCCGCTATGGTTTTTCCGTCGGAGATCTCACAGACAAGGATCTTGTCCACAAGCTCCTCAACATCCATTCTGAGGACCTCCACCTCTTCATCCGGATCCAGGTGCTGAGCTGTTTTTGTGAGTCCTTTTGCAAGATAGATCTCTATATATTCATCATCATAGGCAGACGCGGGATAATACTTGTTTAAGAGCTCCGCATCCTCGCATCTGTAGCCTGTTTCCTCTTCAAGTTCTCTCATGGCGGAGGTTTTTCTGTCCTCACCGGGGTTCATACAGCCGGCGGGGATCTCAAGAGTGAACCTGTCGCAGCCCGGTCTGTATTGTTTTACCATAAAAAGCTTCCCGTCATCATCAACCGCAACCACAGCCGCCGCTCCGTTGTGATGAACAAAATCCCAGTCGGAGGTGTTTCCGTTTGCAAATTTCATTTTGCGTTTATAAAAAGTAAGTATCTTTCCTTTGTGAATTTCCTTGTTTTCAAGACATTCGGGTTTAGTCATTTTAAATTTCCTTCTTAATATTATTTTCCGAGTTCCACAGCCTTGTCGTAGACTGCATCGCAAGCTTTGATCACAGCGTTTCTGAAGCCGTACTCTTCAAGAGCCGCGGTTCCGCATATAGTGGTTCCCGCAGGGGAACAAACCGCATCCTTGAGTTCTCCGGGGTGTTTGCCGGTTTCCATCATGAGCCTGGCAGAACCCAGTACCGTCTGAGCAGCCATTTTATATGCCTTATCTCTGGGGATCCCGTATTTTACGGCTCCGTCCGCAAGTGCTTCGATAAAGACGAATACAAAGGCGGGGGAGCTTCCGTTTGCAACAATTGCGGCGTTGATCAGCTTCTCGGGTAAGACAACGGTTTCACCAACGGTTTCAAAAAGCTTCAGCGTGCTTTCCCTATCGCCCTTAAAATCATCCGCAAAAGCAAGCGCCGACATTCCCGCACCGACAAGAGCCGGAGTATTGGGCATTACTCTTACGATCTCTGCCTTGTGATCGAGAGCCGTCGCCAATTTTTCTATTGATAAGCCCGCTACGATAGATATTACGGTCTTGTTGTCATTTCCGAAAGAAGGTCTGATCTCTTCAAGTACGTTAAAAACCACCTGAGGCTTAACGGCAAGAACGATCACGTTGCATATCTTCACAAGCTCCGTATTGTTTTTGCAGGCCAATATGCCATATTCAGTCGAAACATTCTTTCTCTTTTCTTCAATGGGATCGTAGAAAACCACTTCCTCTTTTCCGAAAACTTTAACCGCGCCGTTGATGAGTGCGCTTCCCATATTACCCGTTCCGATTATGCCGATCATTTTTTTCGTTCCTCCGATATTTTCAAGTTTTTTAACATAATAAAAGAGCCACCCTTTATTTTAAACCATTTGTGGCTCTTTATCAAACATATTTTATTTTAAAACCTTAAGGAAATCTTCTATTCTGTCAAGGCCCTTCTTAATGTCTTCCATGGAGATGGCATAAGAAAGTCTGATATTGCCCGATGCACCGAAATCGGAGCATGGAATAACTGCCGTAAGATAGTCGTCGATCAATATGCGCGCGATATCCGAAATGCAGGTGATCTTCTGTCCCTTGTATTCCTTATCGAATGCAGCCGAGAAATCGATGAACACATAAAAGGCACCCTGGGGCTTCAACGCTTTGATGTAAGGCATCTTGCTTATCCTGTCATACATGTACTTTCTTCTCAGATCGAATTCCTTTCTCATGGCTTCCGGAGCGTCCTGAGGTCCGTTCAGCGCTTCGACCGCAGCTGCCTGAGCAATGGAGTTGGGATTGGAAGCCTGATGGCTCTGGATGGAACTCATGAGCTTGGCGATCTCCTTGGATGCTCCCGCATATCCTATTCTCCAGCCTGTCATGGAGTAGCTCTTGGAAAGACCGGAACAGGTGATCGTTCTTTTATAGATCTCATCGTTCAGGGAAGCGATGGAAACAAATTCATGATCGTCATAAACAAGATATTCATACATTTCATCCGCGATAACATAGATGTCTTTTTCGACTGCGACTTTTGCGATCGCCTCCAGCTCGGAACGGGTGTAGATCATTCCGGTCGGATTGTTGGGGGAATTCAGTACCAAAGCCTTGGTCTTGTCCGTGATCGCGGCATTAAGCTGTTCAGCCGTGATCTTGTAATCCTGTGATGAAGGACAGTCAACAAACACCGGTATGCCGCCGCAAAGCTTGACCATTTCGGGATAGCTGAGCCAGAAAGGCGCGGGAATGATGACCTCATCTCCCGGATTCAAAAGAGCTTCAAAAATGTTTGTTAAGCTGTGCTTTCCACCGTTGCTGACCACTATCTGATCCGCTTCATAGTTTAATTTATTGAACTGCTTGAATTTCTTCGAAATAGCTTCTCTCAGTTCCATTGTTCCGGCTGCAGGGGTGTACTTGGTACATCCGTTATCGATAGCTCTTTTTGCAGCCAGGCATATGTTTTCCGGAGTTGCAAAGTCAGGTTCTCCCGCTCCGAAGCCGACAACATCTTTGCCTTCAGCTTTCATCTTTTTTGCCTTTGCGGTAATTGCAAGAGTTGATGAGGGTTTTACTTCCTTTGCTTTTTTGGATAATTCAAGTGACATGATGTATTCTCCCATAAATGTATTTATGTTTTATTGTATACAATAAAACACTCGACCTAATATAGACTATTTCATTTAAAAATGCAAGCATTTTGTAAAAAAAAATCCGGCATCGATCTTCGATGCCGGGAATAACTTATTTTGCGTACTCGATCGCTCGAGATTCACGAATAACATTGATCTTGATCTGACCAGGATATTCAAGTTCAGCTTCAATCTTCTTTGACAGATCTCTTGCAAGAAGAACCATCTCGTCATCGTTGATCTGTTCGGGGATAACCATGACGCGGACTTCTCTGCCCGCCTGGATCGCAAAGGATTTGTCGACTCCTTTGAAACTGTTAGAAATATCTTCCAATTGTCTGAGACGCTGAGTATATGCCTCCAAGGTTTCTCTTCTGGCACCCGGTCTTGCAGCGGAGATCGTGTCTGCTGCCTGAACGATCCATGCAACAAGGGATTGAGGTTCAACATCGCCGTGATGTGCTTCAACCGCATTGATGATGGTTGCGTTTTCTTTGTACTTTCTGCAAAGATCAGCACCGAGCTGTACATGAGTTCCTTCCTGCTCATGGTCAACGGATTTACCGATGTCGTGAAGAAGTCCGGCACGCTTTGCCGTCTTAACATCAACACCGACTTCCGAAGCCAGAAGACCGGAAAGATTAGCTACTTCGATGGAATGCTTCAAAGCATTCTGTCCGTAACTTGTACGGAATTTCATTCTACCGAGAAGTTTTATGAGTTCGGGATGAAGTCCGTGAACACCGCACTCCAAAGCAGCGTTTTCGCCTTCTTCCCTAATCATCGTTTCGACTTCTTTTTGGGCCTTCTCTACCATCTCTTCAATTCTTGCGGGATGGATACGCCCGTCAGCAATCAATCTTTCAAGGGCAATACGTGCAACCTCACGGCGAATGGGATCGAATCCCGAAAGGACAACGGCTTCGGGTGTGTCATCTATAATGAGTTCAACACCTGTCATAGTTTCAAGAGTACGGATGTTACGTCCCTCTCTTCCGATGATCCTTCCTTTCATTTCATCATTGGGAAGCTGTACTACCGATATGGTGGATTCTGCAACATGATCTGCGGCGCAACGCTGAATAGCGGTTACTATAATGTCCTTTGCCTTCTTCTCAGCTTCATCTTTAGCCTGAGTTTCAAGTTCTTTGATCATTACAGCCGTTTCATGTTTAACATCTTCCTCCACTGATTTAAACAGATATTCCTTAGCCTGATCGGAGGTCAGACCCGAAATCCTTTCAAGCTCTTTGAGCTGCTCCTGGTGCGATGCTGCGACCTCAGCACGTACACGATCCAGTTCAGCCTCTTTTTGAGCCATTCTCTGATCTCGTTTCTCCAATGTTTCCGCTTTCTTGTCAATTGCTTCTTCCTTTGACATAATGCGTCTTTCGATGCGTTGACATTCAGCTCTTCTTTCCTTGTACTCTTTCTCAAGCTCGTTTTTGGCTTTGAGATTTTCTTCCTTAGCTTCAAGGAGAGCCTCACGTTTTTTCTGCTCTGCTGTTTTTAATGCTTCTTCAATGATCTGCTTGGATCTTTCTTCTGCCGTTCCCACTTTACTTTCGTATTTCTTCTTGTGGTTGGCAATTCCCGCAAACCAGAAAATTACAGCAGCTATGGCAAAGG
Organism: Lachnospiraceae bacterium; assembly: GCA_016291655.1. Lineage (GTDB taxonomy): Bacteria > Bacillota > Clostridia > Lachnospirales > Lachnospiraceae > RGIG3528. The sequence continues at coordinate 18,994 of JAEEYF010000006.1, forward strand.
ATGCAGCTCCGACAATAAAATACCATTCCATCGCGGAACACCTCCTATGAAATTTTGCATGCAAATAAAAGCTACTTGCAAACAAAATAATTATATAGATTTTTGGAATAACTGTCAAGGTTTTGACAAAAAAGGATTGCGCAAATTTTGGGAATTTTACGCAATCCTTAGATTATTTGATATTATGCATTATTGTGCGACACTACCAATGTAATAGAACCCTTTGCACTCATCAAGCCTGACATTTATGAGATGTCCGATCAATTTTTCTTCACCTTCGAAATGAACCAGAAGATTGTTGGAGAGGCGTCCCGTGAGCATGCCCGTATTCCCTTCATCAAGTCCTTCCACAAGAACCTCGACGGTTTTTCCGGTAAGTTTTTCGGCTGCCTTCTCCGATTCTTCCTTGCACACGGCAAGCAGTCGGTCAAAACGGTCCTTAACCACATCCTCCGGAACTTCATCGGGGAATTTTGCGGCAGGCGTTCCGCTCCTTTTTGAATAGATAAAAGTAAAGGAAGAATCAAAACCGCATTTTTTTACCACATCCACAGTATCAAGGAAATCGCTTTCCGTTTCTCCGGGGAAACCGACAATTATATCGGTTGTAAGTGAAACCTCGGGCAGTTCCCTCTTTATCTTTTCTACAAGAGTAAGATACTGTTCTTTCGTATAATGGCGATTCATCCTTTTAAGCAGTGAAGTGCTTCCCGACTGAACGGGCAGATGAACATGACGACAGATCTTCGGCTCGTTTTTCATGACCTCGATCACATCATCGGAGAAATCCTTGGGATGAGGAGTCATAAACCTTATTCTCTTAATGCCCTCAACACGGCAGACCTTCTGAAGCAATTGAGCAAAGCTGCAGGGCTCTTCGAGTCCTTTGCCGTAGGAATTAACATTCTGCCCCAAAAGCATGATCTCCACCACGCCTCTTGCCGCAAGATGTTCAGCTTCTTTAACTATATCCTCCGGTTTTCTGCTCTTTTCTCTTCCTCTTACGTACGGAACTATGCAGAAGGTACAGAAATTATCGCAACCGTAGGTGATGTTGATCCCTGCCTTGAAATCGAATTTCATGGAACTGGGAAGGTCCTCTACGATCTCCTTTGTCCCGTCCCATATCTCGATCAATTGTTTCTTGGAGGAATTCATCTTTTCATAGATCAATTCCGCCAGGCGGAAAATGTTATGGGTTCCGAATACGATATCCACGAAATGATAGCTTTTTTTGATCTTCTCGACCACAAGGGCTTCCTGCATCATGCAGCCGCAAAGAGCGATCTTCATAAACGGATTTTTGGCCTTTAACGTACCAAGATAGCCTATTCTTCCATAGACTCTCGTGTTGGCGTTTTCCCTTACCGTACAGGTGTTGTAGATCACGAAGTCCGAATTTTCGTCCTTGCCCTCGGTGTAGCCGATCGTTTCAAGAATGCCCGCCAGCTTTTCGGAATCCTTTGCATTCATCTGACAGCCGAAGGTCTGGATGTAATACGTGAGCGGCCTTCCCGCTCTTTCAGCCTCTCTCCTGATCATGGGTACGAGCTGATCCATAAAATAAAATTGTCTGTCCGGTTCTTTATTAGGTATTAAATTCATTCTTATCTTATCTGACCTGTTCCAAAAATTATATATTTGATGGTTGTTAATTCATTGAGTCCCAAAGGTCCTCTTGCATGGAGCTTCTGGGTGGAAATGCCGATCTCCGCGCCGTAGCCGAATTCCGCACCGTCGGTAAATCTCGTGGAAGCATTTACATAAACCGCGGCAGAATCGATCTCGTTCAGGAATCTCATGGCATGATTGTAATTCTTTGTAATGATGGCTTCCGAATGTCCGGAGGAATGCTCATTGATAAAATCTATTGCCTCGGGAGTGTGATCCACAACCTTCATGGAAATGATCTTATCCAGGTACTCCGTGTAATAATCCTCTTCGGTTGCGGGTCTGATCTCGGGACATATGGCTCTCGCTCTTTCATCTCCTCTGATCTCGACGCCGTGCTTTACAGTAAGCACTTCATAGATCTTGGGAATGATCCTTTCCGCGACCTCCGCATGGATAACAAGGGATTCGGCAGCGTTACAAACGCCGTATCTCTGTGTTTTTGCGTTTTCGATGATGTTTATTGCCATCTCGTCATCAATAAGCTTGTCAACATATATATGGCAATTTCCGACACCTGTCTGGATAACGGGCACGGTGGAATTCTTGACGACATTATTTATAAGGGATGCACCGCCTCTGGGAATGATCACATCCACATACTCATTGAGTTTCATGAGTTCGTTGACATATTCCCTGTCGGTCTTGTCTATGAAGATCAAAGCATCCGAAACCGCATGGTTCTCATTAAGGATATCCCTCATGAGCTGAGCAAGAATACCGTTGGTGTTTACGGCATCGGAGCCGCCCCGCAATATGCTTACGTTGCCCGCTTTAAAGCAAAGGCCGAAGGCATCGATGGTAACATTGGGTCTCGATTCATAGATCATGGCAACCACACCAAGGGGAACACGTTTCTTTCCGATCTGGAGGCCGTTGGGACGAAGCGTCATGGATATGACTTCTCCCACGGGATCGGGAAGTCCCATAACAGTGATCAGTCCGGCAGCCATATCATGTATCCTCTTCTCGGTAAGGGCAAGTCTGTCGATCATAGCCTCGCTTGTTCCCTTTTCCCTCGCTAACTCGATATCCTTCTTGTTTGCGTCGAGGATCATGTCAGCGTTTTCTTTGAGAGCATCCGCGCATTGCATTAAAATATGATTCTTTACATCTGTAGAAAGGTTCTTTACGGATGCGGATGCGGCTTTTGCTCTTTTGCCTATGTCTGTAATATATGTGCTCATATCAGGTCCCTCCTATCTTTATTGAAAATTGAGTTTACATACTCCTGAAATCATAATTCTCGTCTTTGTTTGCAACAAACAAGGTGCCTTTTTCTTCACCGTTCATTACGGCTCTGATGTTTTCCATATCATCTCCGTTGATGATGACCATGTCCGCCCCCGACTTGGTAGCCATTAACGCCGCATGTATCTTGGTACTCATACCGCCGGTTCCCACGTTGGTTCCCGCGCCCTTGGCCATATCGAAGATCTCCGGATCAAATTCCTTTACGACAGAAACAAATTTTGCATCTTTATTCTTTCTGGGATCATCGGTGTAAAGGCCGTCCTGATCCGACAAAACGATCAAAAGATCGCCGTTTATCATTGAAGAAACATAGGCTGACAGAGAATCGTTGTCTCCGATCTCTATCTCAGCGGTTGAAACGGTATCATTTTCGTTTACAATGGGGATTACGCCCATCGAAAGAAGCTCATGCAATGTATTGCAGGCATTTTCATAGGATTCGTCACGTAAAAAAGTATATTTGGTAAGAAGTATCTGGGCACAGGTCTGATTGTACTCCGAAAAGAGCTTCTTGTAGACCGTCATCAAAGCAGCCTGTCCGATGGCGGCACAAGCCTGTTTGCATGCAAGGGTCTTCGGCTTTTCGTTAAGACCTATGGCATGTCTTCCGACAGCAATGGCTCCGGAACTGACAAGCACCACCTCTTTCCCCATATTATGAATGTCAGCGATGATCCTTACAAGCTTTTCAAGCTTCGAATAATTAATGGTACCTGTTTCAGAGTACGTGATCGTGGAGCTTCCCACCTTGATCACGATCCTCTGTTTATGTTTTAGTTTTTCTCTGTCAGTCATTTTTAGGCCTCTCGTATTTACTTGTGATCATTTCAAAAACCTTTATTCCGTCTACGGCCGCACTTGTAATGCCGCCTGCATAACCCGCGCCTTCCCCGCATGGATAAACTCCGCGGATAACGGATTCACCGTTTTCGTCTCGGGGAATCCGTATGGGTGATGAGGTTCTGGTCTCGACTCCCGAAAGGATCGCATCACCGTCGGCAAAGCCCTTTAATCTGGCATCAAAGCCCAAAACCGCTTCAATTATATCCCCTTTTACATATTTCGGCAAGCATGGTGTAAGATCTGATTTTAAAAATTTACCTTTGCAATTCGGTAAAACGCTGCCGAATTCACTTGTGGCAACATTGTTTTTGAAATCCTCAAATCTTTGTACGGGGATCGTGCCGCACCCTGTCCTGTACGCAGCTTCTTCCCACTTCTGCTGAAATTCCATTCCTGCCAAAGCTCCTGTGAAGCCTTCTCTTTCAAAGTCCTCGGGATCGACCTGTACTACAATTGCAGAATTGGCATTTCTCTCGTTTCTGGCAGCATTGCTCATTCCGTTCACGCAGGTTCTTCCCGCTTCGGAAGAAGCATTTACAACAAAGCCTCCGGGACACATGCAGAAGGAATAGACTCCCCTGTTGTCCTTTGCCCTGTGAGTCATCTTGTAATCCGCCGCAGGCAGATTTTTAAATTCATTGCCGTATTGTGCTTTTCCTATTAATTCCTGAAGATGCTCCATCCTGAGTCCGATGGCAAATGACTTTGCCACCATATCGACGCCTTTTGAGTAAAGCATTCTGAAGGTGTCTCTCGAACTGTGTCCGACAGCAAGGATACAAACCTCGCAATCAAGCTTCTCTGTATTGTTAACAGTCAGGGAAACCAGCTCGGAATCCTTTTGTTCTACATCTGTAACACATGAATTAAAGCGGAACTCGGCTCCGTAAGCGATTGCCTCGTTACGCATGCTTTTAACGACATTTTTAAGCACATCCGTACCGATATGGGGCTTGTTTGAATAACCGATCTCGGGATCCGCTCCGTGTTTAATGAAGGTGTCCAGAACAAAGCCTATTCGTCCCGACGGATCCTTAACTCCCGTATTCAGTTTTCCGTCGGAAAACGTTCCCGCTCCGCCTTCCCCGAATTGTACATTGCTGTTTTGGTTAAGCTCTCCGCCGTTCCAGAAGCTTTCCACCGTCTTCTGACGACTGTCGACATCCTCGCCTCGTTCAAGGACAATGGGCCTGTAGCCGTTTTTTGCAAGCATATAAGCCGCAAACAGCCCCGCAGGGCCGCATCCTACAACGATCGGCCGATGTTTTGTTTTTTTCGTCCCCGTAGGCTTAAATGAGTAAATATTGCGTGTGGAAAGTGTGATCTTCCCTTTGGAAAAACGTATGCACTTTTCTTCCGCAGCCTTATTGTTAAGTTCCGCATCAACGGTGTAAAGCCAAAAGATGTTTGCCTTGTCCCTCGCGTCCAAGGATCTTTTTACTATTTGAAAAGAAAATGCCGCAGCATTTACTTTGATCTCTTTTGCTATGGCATTTCTGATATCGTTTTCATTTGATTTTAGTTTTAATTTAATCTGTAATCTTATCATTTAAATCTGTCCTTCAGAAACTCCGTTACATCTTCGGGTATGCTTTTTCCGCTTGCGGAAAGCCCGGAAACATATCCGGAGCTCCACGCCCATTGAAGATTGTAACCGCCGCAGGTACCGTCCACGTCAAGGATCTCCCCCGCAAAATATATGCCCGGCATCAACTTGCTTTCCATGGTCTCGGGATCCACTTCGGTCGTATCTACGCCGCCTGCAACCACCTGCGCATAGGAGTAGTCGTTAGTTCCCGTTACCTCCGTCCGAAACTCTGTAAGATTTTGTACCAGCCTGTCCTTTTTTTCACTGCCGATGGGGCCTTTTCCCGTGGGATCTATGCCCGAAAGGTTCAACAGAACGTAATTCAGTTTATGGTTCAGCAGTCCGAACATGGTCTCTTCCGCCGTCCTTCCGTCATTTATAAGCCCGGACAGCCGAAAATCCACTTCTTTTTTAACTTCATCTCTTGTCATCAGAGGCAAAAAATTGATGACTGCATTTACCTTTTTCCCGGTCGCCCTTCCTTCGGCGCAGAAACGGCTCAATTGGAACGCGGGGATCCCGGATATACCGTAATCCGTAAAAAGCAATTCGCCGCTTTCTGAGGCCATTAAAACTCCATCTGAGAGCACCTTCAGTTCTGCTTCCGTTCTGACTCCGTTAATTGTCTTAAAGAAATTCCCTGCACATCTGATCTGGCAAAGCGCCGGATAAAGAGGTGTGACTCTGTGACCCAGGGTCTTGACCAGTTTGTAGCCGTTAAAATCTGTAACATCCTTCATGTTGGCAAAACTTCCGCAACAGATGATCACCTTGTCAAAGGATTGGTTGTTTATTATATATGTTTTTCCTTCTTTTTCAATACTTTTTACTCTTTCAAAAACAAATTCGACCTTCATATGCTCCGCAGCCAGTCTCAGAGCCGCGGAAACAGAGGAAGCCTCCTCCGAATTGGGATAGACATATGTACCGTTCTTGACCTTTGCTTTGATGCCGATCTTCTCGAAAAATCGCTTGGAAGCTTCATTGTCAAATCTGCCGAGAGCGAATTTAGCAAACTCCGGATGTTCTCCCCTGTAAAAGCAGGGATCCATATTGTCATTTGTAAAATTGCACTTTCCGTTTCCCGTTCCGTTTATCTTTTTTCCGGGAATATCCTTTGCTTCAAAGATCACCACACGGGAAGCTCCGCCCGCAGCCGCAAAGATAGCGGCAGCCAGTCCGCTCGCGCCGCCTCCGATCAGGCCTATTCTGTTTTTGGCGTTTTTCTCGATCATCACAGTTTGAACCCTGTCTTTTTAATGATATCCGCAATCCTTCTTCCCATGGGGAATTCAAGAAGCTCTTCCTCGGAAACCGTTCTCGTAAAGATCATAAAACAGAAATAAACGATCACTGCCACAAGGATCGAAAGGATCAACGCGATCGCCTCAATGTATTTAACCTGAAACACCTCCGTCATCCCTTCATATACAAGGAAGGCAGCCGAAGCCATTATAGCCGAATAAAGTGTCGGCAGAATAAAGGTCTTTAAGTTTTCCTGCCTGTAATCCGTTTCTTTTCCGATCCTTATACGGTTTAAGATCCCTACGGTAAACGGAAAGATCATATAGCCCACTGCAAGCGTGTAAACCCCGAAGTCGGTAAAATACATTACGCCGAAATCAACGACAATGTATAAAAGAATACCTGCTACGGCATGAATGACAGGATATTTAAGCTTGCCCATGCCCTGCAGGATACTGTTCGTGGTTGTTGAATAAGCATAGAACACAACACTCATTCCGCCGATCTCCATGAGTCTTTTTGACATTTCGGATGAATCTCCCAAAATGACCTGCATGATCGGTCCTGCAAGCGCAATAAGCCCGAAGGCGCAAGGAATGGCGATCATCATATTGAGTTTGACAGCCTGATGAAGCTTGGTCTTTATCTCGTTTTCATCATTTTTCGTAAACGCAGCGACAATATTGGGTATGATGGCTACTCCGATGGCGGAAGCCATGGCAAGAGGCACGTTTACCAGCAGTCTGAACTTCCCGGAATATCTTCCGAAAAGGATGAGCCTTGTATTCTCGTCCACGCCCTTTACGGACATTATGTGATTCAAAAGAACCGAATCGATGTTTCCCGTAACCGAGTAAAGAAATTGATTTAAGATAATGGGAACAACGGTTACAACAAGCATTTTAAGAAGCATTGAATAGCTGTCGCATTCACCTGTGTTGTCTCTTGTAAGGCGCCGCATGAGCGTCGGTCTGTATATGCAATAGACAAAAGCGAGAAATATCAGAGCGATCACAGCTCCCGCCAGAGTTCCCAGTGTCGCACCCGCAGCACCGTAAGCAAAACTGTTGTCCTTGTCGGCAAAGATCTTAAGGAACACGGAAGCAAAAGCTATTCCGCAAGCCACATGAACGATCTGCTCCAATATCTGAGATATCGATGTGGGTAAAACCGTGTTTTTTCCTTGAAAGAATCCGCGCAAAACGCTCATGAGCGCAAATACAAAAACAGTCGGAGCAAGTGTTTTTAAAGGTAAAGCACTGTTGGGGGATTTGATAAGAAAGCTTGCGATATCGTCTCCGAAAAACCATACAAGGCAAGCCATAGTAAGACCGATAAGACACGAAAAAACAAAGCTTACCTTGAGTATACGGAACGAATTGACATATTGCCTCCTGTTTTCCTTTGCAGAAACAAGCTTGGACACAGCCATGGGAATGCTGAAGGTTGAAAGCAGCAAAGCCATGCTGTAGATCTCATATGCATTGCAATAAGCCCCGTAGCCTTCATCGCCGAGCATTCTTGAAATAGGCACTCTGAAAGCAAGTCCGATAAGCCTTGAAAGTATCGATGCGGCAGCAAGTATACTGCCTTGAATATAAAATGAGTTTCTTTTTTTGTTAGCCATTAAAAATTACCTTGTGACACCAATGGAATTCAAAATCTCTCTCTGCATTCTCTCCATCTCTTCTCTTTCTTCATCGTTTTCATGATCGAAGCCAAAAAGATGCAGCATGCTGTGAGCGACCAAAAACAACAATTCTCTCTTTCTTGAATGTCCGTATTCGGACGCTTGTTCCGCAACCTTGTCTATGCTGATAACAATATCACCAAGTATGAGTTCTCCCGAATCCGGATCGCAAAGATAGATCTCTTCCTCTTCGTCAAAATCACATTTTCCGGGTTCTTCCCATTCGATCATCGGGAACGAAAGAACATCAGTCGGTCTGTCTATGCCTCTGTTCTCTTTGTTCAAGGCATGGATGTTCTCATTATCCGTAATGAGAACATTAACCTGTACCTCATATTCACACTTCAGGTAGTCAACACAGGCTTCAACTGTTCTTTCAATTTCCTTAATTACATCAAAGTCCAGGACATCCTTCAGATCCTTTTCGCTTTCAAAGTTAACGTTCATTTCGAATTTTTCTCCATAGTATTAAGAAAATCGAGCATAAAATTCTTTATCTCGCCGCAATCCTTGACGGAAACTCCCGAATTGTTCGCTCTTCCGTTTAGCATATACTTGGTCATCGCACCGTCGGCGATCTTTTTGTTCGATGTGTTCGGTGCCATTTTTTTAAGATAAAGATAGGTGGTTATCACCGTTTCGCTGATGGCAACCACAAAAGCCTCCTTTGAGGTAAAAGGAAGCTCCTCTTTACTGTTCACTTCATTCACGGCGTTGATGACAGTTTCGGGGAAAGCGGCCGCTTTTAAGATCGTCAAAGTGTTCTCCTGCCCGTCTTTGTCCTCTGTTTTACCTATCTCATGATAAAGCCCGACAGCCATGGCAAATTTAGAATTGTATTTCAGTTTTACGCAGCACCTGTATGCAATGGTGGCAACTCTGAGGGAATGAATATATACGCCTTTTTTAACTTCCTTCAAACGGTCAAGGAGTTCGGAATGCTCCGAAGCATATATGCTGTAATCGATCTCGTCCTTAGTCACCAGATCCCTAAGCTTTTCTCTGTTCTCCTCATTCTGAGATACCACGGAATTATTGAGGTCGTATTCGTTTACATTTTTACTGTTAAGCTCGGAAGCAAAGGTTTCAAGATAATTCGAACTCTGTTCTGCCAGTTCCAGATCGCTGATCTCATCGGAAGCGTTGTTTACGATCTTTTCAAAGTTGAGTTTGACAGAGCTCCTAAATTTACGCACCGCAATGTTTCCGATAACGCACAGAGCCGTGCATACCGTAAACACTGATACCCTTTCAACAAAAACCGCATCCGTATCAATAAAATGATACAACTGAAGTATATAAAAATAGGCAAGAAACAACCCAAGCGAGCAGTCCAAAAGTGCAGAAATGCAAAGAGGTCCCAGGAACCAAAGGGGTATCTTTATATCCTCGGCAAAGATCAAAAAAACAAAGGAAACGGCAAAAGAGCTTATAAAGATCAAAAATTCCCCGATCCGCATACCTTTTTTTCTGAAGCCGAAAAGCATATAAACGATCAGCAGGATCCCCATGCCGAGAGATGCAAGGAAATGAACGGTGATCTCGCCTTTTTTAAGGCTGTCGAAATTGGCCGAAACGATCACCGCAAGGCACAAGATGATCACTGCCGCATAGATCGCTGTTTGTTTAATGGTATTTTTATCTGATCTTCTTTTTTGTACCTGAGTTTCTGTCTGTTCCACTCTTGGAATTCCTCTTTTCGTTCTTCTCGTATTCTTCGTAAGCATTAACTATGCGTTGCACAAGAGGATGTCTCACAACGTCAAGAGAAGTAAGCTTTGCAAAGCCTATCTCATCAACCTTCTTCAGCACCTTAAGCGCAACATCCAGTCCGCTTTCCGTTCCGGAGGGAAGATCTTTTTGAGTAGCATCTCCGGTGATGATGGCCTTGGAACCGAAGCCTATTCGGGTAAGAAACATTTTCATCTGAGCAGGTGTTGTATTCTGAGCTTCATCAAGAATAATAAAGGCATTGTCCAAAGTACGTCCACGCATATAAGCAAGGGGCGCAACCTCGATCAGGCCTTTTTCCATATTCTTCTGAAAGCTTTCGGCTCCCATTATCTGATACAGTGCATCATATAAAGGACGCAGATAAGGATCGACCTTACTCTGAAGATCTCCGGGCAAAAAGCCGAGCTTTTCTCCCGCCTCGATAGCGGGTCTGGTAAGGATGATCCTTGACACTTCATCGTTTTTAAAAGCCTTAATGGCCATAGCCATGGCAAGATAAGTCTTACCGGTTCCGGCAGGACCCACGCCGAATACGATCATCTTGTTTCTGATAAGATCCACATATTCTTTTTGACCGAGGGTCTTGGGTTTAATGGGCTTTCCCATGGTCGTGAAGCATATGACATCCTTGTCCACGTCTGCCGCAGAGGACAGCTTGTTATCCATGGTGAGGGCTATGGAATAGTTTATGGATTGCTCCGTGATCTCATTACCCTTCTTTAAAGAATCAGCCACGGACAACAATAATTCTTTGACCGAGGCTGTATTGTTTTTTTCTCCGATGATCTTGAGTTCACCGTCCCTTGAAATAAGCGAAACGTTAAACGCTTTTTCGATTTTTTTGGCAAACCCGTCAAGTTCTCCGAAGATCTCTTTAGTTGTATTCGAGTCCAATTGTAATATTTCTGTAACTGCTTCCATTGATCGGTTGTTATTCCTTTACGCTTGCTTTATCAAGTTCTATATGATGTCTGGTCTTTTCATCATAAAGCATTTCATCCGCTCTCGCGGTAAGGCTTTCAAGGGTATCTTCGCCGTATCTGTACGACGCATAGCCGATGGATACCGAAAGCTTATATTTCTTACTCGATCTGTCATTACGCTCTTTGATCGCTTTAAGAATGTCGGTTTTAAGATTGGTGATCTCCTCTTCGAAACGGGATTTGATAACAAATACAAATTCATCTCCGCCGTATCTTGCAAGGAACATTCCCTGACTTCCGCTGCATATTCTCTTAAGAAGTTCAGCAACCTCAATAAGCGCATTATCGCCTTCACTGTGTCCGTATTCGTCATTGATATGCTTGAAATAGTCAAGATCGATCATAAAAAGGTAAAGCTTTAACGGTCCCTGAGGCTCGTTAAGACAGTTCTGGATGAACTGCAGATACTGCCTCTTATTGTTGAGACCGGTAAGACCGTCCGTGGAAATATGACCTATCTGCACATCAAAGCAAACAGCCGCAAGGATCAGTGAAAATGCGGGGATCGTAGTGCTCGAGCCGGTAAAGAAAATGTTCCAGACAAGTGAAGCCACAGGCAGAGCAATAAACATGACTATGGTTTCAACGCTTAATACCGTTTTGGTCTCAGGGTCATAGACAAAAGCGATTAGCAGCTGTATTGCAGACATCACTATGTAAAAGCAGGGGATCAAAAAGGTTAAGAATCCAAGATATCCCGCGATCGCCAGATTGGTATCTTTGCTGATCAGATAGATGATGCCGCTCCAGGGTGAAAACATGGTCAATATGATCAAAATAAACATGGGTATCCTGTAACCCCAGCAATTGTCAACAGTAACCAGCTTCTTGGTTCTTGTAAATGTGTTGGTGTAGATGAACCAGCTGTAACATGTGCAGACCATTAAGATGAGGAACAATGCATTAAATACAGTATTAAGTATGAACGAAACAGTGCCTGCTCGGCCTTCAACGATAGCTATGCCGATGTCCGCAAGGCAGGTGCCTACCAAAAAATAAACAAGAAAAAGAAAAGGCCTTTGTGATCGCTTTTCCTCTTTCTCCTTAAGTAAACGCCTTAATATCCATTGCATCAGAATAATGCACATTAAATCTACTTCAATTCTAAACCCCATTTATGTCTCCTCTTTTTGCAACAACCTCTGAATTCGTAACAAGGTCCGGTCGGACCTTTTCAAATCCTCCTCCAAATTCGCAACAAAAAAACGACTTTTGTCTTCTTTTATTCGAATAGACAAAATAAAGCATTTTCAAAACACAGCCGGATTTCGAAAATACATTTACAAATTATAAGTCGATTATATCACAACAAAAAACTATATAAAAGTAAAAATTTGAACTAAGCACAAAAAAATCCCATAAAATAAATTATGGGATTAATTAGTAGCATTATATACTATTTAAACTTGCGCTTACGAGCAGCTTCAGACTTCTTCTTACGTCTTACGCTGGGCTTCTCGTAATGTTCACGCTTACGAATCTCCTGCTGAATGCCGGCCTTTGCGCAATTTCTCTTGAATCTGCGAAGAGCGCTGTCGAGTGATTCATTTTCTTTTACGATTACATTTGACATCTTGTTATCCCTCCCTCCGGTTGGATAGTCTTCTGTGCCTATACAACTGATTGGGTATTTATAAAAGCACTTGAACAATTATAGCATAAAATTTCAATCCGTCAATGATAAAATTAAATATTTTCAAGAAATGCGGTCAAAATCTGCCATGTCCGTTCAAAACCAACTCTTTATTTAAAGGATCTGTAGTAATTTATGAGGCAACCCTTGGAAATTATATCCCTTTCATCATCCGTGAGTTCGCCGATCTTAAGTGTAAATTCCTTCATATCCTTATTGACAATAAATGCCTGTACCTCGGATCTCCTGTTCAGGATCGCATCTTTTATGTCTTTTACAAAGATAAAATCGCCGATCTCAAAAGGAACCTCTTCCTCAAAGATGAAAGGTATCATGCCCCAGTTGATAAGGTTGGAACGATATCTCTTTGTGGCATATTCCCTTGCGATGTTTGCAAGTCCTCCAAGCACCTTCTGACATGAAGCAGCCTGTTCTCTCGCGCTTCCGTCTCCGGGTTTAACGGCATATACAACGCTTCCGATCTCAACCTTCAAAGGATCGACGCCGAAACGTGCCTTTAATGCCTCCATAACGGGCTTGGTCTCCGCAACCGCATTATATATGTCTTCTGCGGAGGAAGCTTCCCATCTTGCATTCTCAGCCTTTCTGATCTCCTTTGCACGTCCCACATACAAGGGATCCTTTCTTGAAAGGGTAAACTCCGCAAGGCCGAGAGGATTCGATCTGTATGAGGATGTTTCTCCCGAAGGGATGAGCTCGTCGGTTGTGGTAACGGGATCTTTGATGAGGGAAGCCACACGAAGGACCATATTGTCCTCAAGGCTGCACATCTTTGGCCAGTCAACGATACCCGGACCAAACTTGACCTCAGCCGTTGGATCCGCTTTGCCCCATCCGTTATATACACGATTCTCATATATAGCCGAATCAAAATGATAAACAGGCTTGGAGAATTCCCCTTCGAAGGTCTCCGCACTTGTAAGATAACCCTTGTTTGCAGCTGTTGCCGCGATGGATCTTGCATCCATGAGAGCAACGGACGCGATCTGACCGTTTGTAACCTTGCTGCCCTCTCTGTTGGGGAAGTTTCTGGTTGAATGACGGATCGAGAAACCGTTGTTTGCAGGAACATCTCCCGCTCCGAAGCAAGGTCCGCAGAAAGCGGTACGGATCGTAGCACCCGTTTCCATCATTCTTGCGATTGTACCGTTCTTCACAAGCTCCATCATTATGGGCTGTGATGCGGGATATACACTTAAGGAGAATTCATCGTTTCCTATGTATTTACCGGCCAGGATGTCCGCAGCCGCGCATATGTTTTCGAAGCCGCCGCCCGCACAACCGGCGATAACTCCCTGATTCACATAGATCCTTCCGTTTCTGATCTTGTCGGTCAGAGTAAACTTGATCTTATTGTTGTCAAGAGAAACCGCAGCTCTCTTCTCTACTTCTCTTAAAATGTCTCCGGGATTCTCGTTTACCTCGTCGATCGTATAGGTGTTGCTTGGATGGAAAGGCATAGCTATCATGGGCTTGATCTCGGAAAGATCCACATCGATGAGCCCGTCATAGTATACAACCTCAGGAAGCTTGAGTTCCCTGAAGCTGTCGGGACGTTTATGAAGTGCATAGAAATCCTTGACCTTACCGTCGGTGATCCATACGGAAGAAAGACAGGTGGTCTCGGTGGTCATTACATCTACACCGATCCTCTCGTCCACGCTTAAGGAATTCACTCCCTCACCGAAGAACTCCATAACCTTATTGTTTACATATCCGTTTGCAAAAACCTTACCGATGATCGCAAGTGCCACGTCCTGAGGGCCTACACCCTTTCTGAGTTTACCGGTCATATGCACGCCCACCACCTTGGGAAGATTGACATCGTAGGTTTTGTTAAGCAGCTGTTTAACAAGCTCAGGACCGCCTTCACCGATGGCCATTGTACCGAGCGCACCGTACCTGGTGTGTGAATCGGAACCCAGGATCATTTTTCCGCTCTCGGCAAGCATTTCTCTCGCAAATTGATGAATAACAGCCTGATGAGGGGGAACATAGATACCGCCGTACTTCTTTGCGCAGGAAAGACCGAACATGTGATCGTCTTCGTTAATGGTTCCTCCAACGGCACAAAGGGAATTGTGGCAGTTGGTAAGCACGTAGGGAACCGGGAATTTTTCAAGACCGCTGGCACGTGCTGTCTGAATGATACCGACAAAGGTAATATCATGGGAAGTGAGCTTGTCAAACTTGAGTTTAAGCTTTTCCATGGAACCCGATGTATTATGAGCCTTCAGGATATTGTAGCTCAGAGAATTCTCTCTTGCCTTTTCCTTGTCGGGAAGTTCTTTCGAAAATTTGGTATAAAGCTTTCCGATATCTTCCTCGGCAACCACATCATTACCGTTAAAAACATATGCACCTGATTTAAAAAGATTGATCACATTAGCCTCCTATTTTGCTCTTAGATATTAACCAAGATATAATAATAAATTTCCCTCGGAAAATCAACAACTATTTTACCGCAGTAACGTAACAAAAACGGATTTAAAGGGTACTGTTCACGCCATGGTCAAACCGCGCAAAAAAAAAAGCGGCCAACCGACCGCTCTGAGTTTACAAGTTAATTCTTAAACATGAAGCAAAGTGTGACTTCATAGTTCTCATAGATCAAAGGAACCTTGAACATTGTACTGTCCGGAGACTCAATGGTTGTAGTTCCCGTAATGATCGTGGGAGGTGTAATGTCTATCATAACATTGTTGTTAGACAGGATCGTTGCCGCGTTACCCATAACCATGTTGCCCAATTCAGATATGGCGCTTCTTGCCATATCGTCAAATTCCGATACAGGCATCCCCATCATCATCCTTGAAGCTATCTTTTTTGCAATCTCAATGTCCATTACGAAGCAAGCTTGTCCGCACAATTCTCCGGTAATGCCCAACATGATAAGCATAGGATTGCCATCAAGTTTGAAATCAGTTTTTTCAATCTTTCCGAATTTAATATCAACCATACATACCTGCTGCATAACTTGTTTTGCAGAGATAAGAAAAGGGTTGATCTGTTCCGCTCTGATTGCTGCCATAATATCCTCCAAAAACTTGCTGTCGCTATCAGTCTATCAAGAATAACATATCAAATCTACTTAAAAAAATCAATTTATTTAGTATAAATTATCTCGTAAATAAAAACATTCCCACTCCTGCCGCTATTGTAATGTTTAAAGAATCAACTTCTTCCGACTGCGGAATGATTATGCTTTTACCCAAATCAAGGAATTCATCGGGCAATCCCGTGGCCTCGTTACCGAAGACCAGAGAGTACAATTCTTTGTGGCGACAATTCTCAACGCTGAGATTGTTTTCGGCATTCAACATGAAGCAAAAGATCTCGTGTTCCGGAAAATCCTTCATGTACCTTCCGAAATCATCATAGTATCTCACGTTCATTCTGAATTCCGCTCCCATGGAAGCTCTTACCGTTTTGGGGTTAAAAGCATCCGCACCGGGAGAAATGACCGCCATATCCTTGATACCGAAAGCTACGGCTGTTCTCATGATGGTTCCCATATTTCCCATGTTTCCGGGATTTACGAGAACAATGTGCGGTCTGTTTTTCGAAAGATCACAGGCATATTTTTCGAAAACCGCTATCACGAAACAATTTTCCTTATCGGAGAGCCTGCCTATCAGTTTATCATTGGTGACAACAGGAATTCCTGATCTTCCGGCAAGTTCTTCTATGCTTTTTGTATCTGTAAATGACGAATGAACAATTATCTCGCGTACTATCTCCGGCCTTGTTTTTAAAAGCTCAAAAGTCGGAAACGCACCAAGTGTATATGAATATTCGCTGTCCTTTTTGTAAGGCTTGATTTCCATAAATTATACCCCTTAAAGTACAACAAAAATCTGAAATAGTGTCGGATATTTAAAAATATATGTTTTTTTAGGTTTCCCCGAAGGAAAAAACGCAAAAGCCCCGGAAGCCAAAAGCGCCCGGGGCATAAGTTTCATATAGATCAAACCAGTGTATTAAACACCCATCTGCTTTGCAACTTCTTCTGCAAAGTTCTCGTTCTTCTTTTCAAGGCCTTCACCTGTCTCATAACGAACGAATCTCTTGATGGCAAGAGTGATGTTGTTAGCCTTTGCAACAGATGCTACGTACTGACCTACGGACTGCTTTCCGTCCTCAGCCTTTACATATACCTGATCGTTAAGGCAGATCTCAGCCATCTCTTTCTTAAGACGACCTGCGATCATTCCTTCGATAACCTTCTCAGGCTTGCTTGCTTCCTTGGGATCGTTCTTGATCTGAGCAAGAAGAACTTCCCTCTCGTTAGCAAGAAAATCCTGATCTACTTCGTTCTGAGAAACATACTTGGGACTCATTGCGCAGATCTGCATAGCAACATTCTTTGCGCACTCACGAGCAGCATCGTTGCGTTCGGAAGCTGTCATCTCGACAAGGATAGCCTTGCTGCCGCCCTGGTGGATATAGCTCTCAACGAAACCGTTCTCAGCTACGATCTTTTCGAAACGACGGATCTTTAAATTCTCGCCGATAACAGCGATCTGAGAAGCGAGCTCTTCGTTAACTGTCTTGGACTTGTCCTCATCCCAAGCTTCAGCAAGGAATGCATCGATGTCTGTTGCAGAAGTCTTAGCTGCCTGAGCGGCAACCTTTGCAACAAAGGAAGTGAACTTTTCGTTCTTTGCAACGAAGTCTGTTTCGGAGTTAACTTCAACGATGGAAGCAATCTTTCCGTCTTCGGAAATATCAACTGCGCAAACGCCTTCTGCAGCAATTCTGCTGGCTTTCTTGGCTGCCTTTGCAAGTCCCTTTTCTCTGAGGACTTCAACAGCCTTATCGATATCGCCGTCTGTCTCGGCAAGAGCCTTCTTGCAATCCATCATTCCGGCGCCTGTCATTTCTCTTAAATCTTTAACCATGCCTGCTGTAATATTTGCCATAGTATTAGTCTCCTTCCCTCTTTATCGAAATCAAGCTTCCTGTGTCTCTTCTTCTTCTGCTGCTTCAGCGGGAACTTCGGGAACGAACTCTTCGCCCTGATTTGCTTCGATAACAGCGTCAGCCATCTTGGAAACAATGAGTTTTACTGCACGGATAGCATCATCGTTGCCGGGGATCACATAATCAAGTTCCTCGGGATCGCAGTTTGTATCACAGATTCCGATAAGGGGAATGTTAAGCGCATGAGCTTCCTGGATGCAGATTCTTTCCTTCTTGGGATCTACAACAAAGATCGCATCGGGAAGAGTCTTCATATCCTTGATACCGCCAAGGTTCTTCTTTAACTTGTCCCATTCCTTCTTGATGTTGATAACTTCCTTCTTGGGAAGAACATCAAATGTTCCGTCTTCGCTCATCTTTTCGATAGCCTTGAGACGAAGGATTCTGGACTGAATGGTCTTGAAGTTGGTAAGCATACCGCCGAGCCATCTCTCGTTTACGAAATACATACCGCAACGCTCTGCTTCGAATGCTACCGCATCCTGAGCCTGCTTCTTGGTACCTACGAAAAGGATCTTGCCGCCGTTAGCAGCGATGTTCTTGATCGCATCGTAAGCTTCGTCAACCTTGCCTACAGACTTCTGAAGGTCAATGATGTGGATACCGTTTCTCTCGGTATAGATGTACTCTGCCATCTTAGGGTTCCATCTTCTGGTCTGGTGTCCGAAATGTACACCTGCTTCAAGCAACTGCTTCATTGAAATAACGCTCATTTTATTACCTCCGTTTGGTTTTATACTTCCGCATACGTCTCATTTTGAATGCCGAACGGAAAATCCGCACCACGGTCATCCATCGATATGCGTGCTTTGTCGCGGGGCGTCACCCGCGCATGCTGAGATACTATACCATAAAGTTTTTATAAATGCAAGATATTTTTTTAGTCCGATCCGCTATTCATCCTCTTCGGGTGACATGAGGTCCGAAGGCCTGTCTCCGTTCGGCAAGGGCTCAGTGTCCTCGGGTTTGTCTCCGTTTGGCAAGGGTTCCGTGCTCTCCGGCACATCGCCGTTTGGCAAAGGAGTGTTTGTAAGTTTTGATCTGATGGATTCCATATCTATGGCATGAGTTGTGGCAGGATCGGCTTTTTTGATCTCATATCCCATCTCTTTGACCCTTTTAATGGCCTTATCATCCGTCATTCTGTTGTTTGCGTGAGAGATCGTAAGTATCACGGCTGTGACCAGAATCCCCAATCCCAATCCACGCATAAAATATCTTTTTTTAACGTTCATAGTCTATGCTCCGTAAAGATCGATGACCAGCTTAACTTCGCCTTGTCCGAGATTTAAAGCCTTTGATATATCAAGTATGCTTCTGCCTTCCTTGTGAAGACGCAGGATCTCTTCGTTCTTGTTGTCCGACTGCATGAGTTCGGGAAGATTCATTTGACCGCTGGCTTCATCGGCCATGATAGAGGAAGATTTTCTGAAATCGGGTTTTTCCTTTTTCTCTTTCGGCTGACCCGATGCGGGAATAACTGCTTTCACAGGTCCCGAAGCCTTAACGCCGGTTTCGGAAGGATTTTCATTCTTAACGCCTTTTTTCAACGCCGTATTAAGCTGTCTGGTAAGTCGTACAACTTCCGAAACAGTTTCCTTCATGCTTTGCTTTGCATTTTCCATGTCCGAGAGAGTCTGCTTTATTTCGTCATCCTTGGCGTTAAGCATATTGTAAAGAAATACAACGTGATCATGATTTTCTTTGATCTTCTCCAGGTTTGTCTCCGAAAACTCATTGATCGACATGATCTTCTCGTTGGATATCTTGCTCAAGGTGTCATCCGTATCCACGATCGCTTCTTCACTCAACGTTTCGAGCCTTGACTTAACCATTTCGTCAACGATATTTTGTTTTTCAAGAATTCCTTCTTTCGTAAAAAAAGAACCGTTATCGCCTTCCTTGTCATCACCCGTAAAGATGATCGCGGCTGTGAAAATAACGATTCCTGTTATGATAAGAATAATGTCAAGTATCATTCCATGCCCCTTCAGACTGTAATATCAAAAGAACAGCCAAGCATTTTTTTCAATTCTTCTTCCTGCTTCTTTTTCTGTTCGTCTTTTTTCTTTCTTTCTTCTTCAAGGCGCTTGTATTCGTTACTGCCCTTGTCTTTCGCATCGTGCCTGAAAGGTGTCCGGGATTTGTCTTCTGTTTTACCCGTCCTGTTCAGTTGTTGTTCATGCTCCTGATTTTGAGTCAATGCAAGCGTAGGTTGTTCAGACTCCTGTCGGTTCTGCTGACCAACCTTAAAATTAGTGGCTTCTTGCGCTCTGGGCGCCACAACCAATGATTCGTAGCTGATTGACATAATGAACTCTTTCCTTCCTCAAGCAACAGCCGGCTGCCTCAAATTGAATGTCTACCCGAGATCCCGGGGATCAATAGTAAACATCCAACTTGACATCGCCGTTTTCCTTATAGAATCTGCAATAATTGGTTTCGCCTTTAACATAATAAACAGAATTGGAAATAATGATCTTACAGCCGGGATGTATGACTCCCTGAGCTCTGACAGCACCGCCGACATAACTGTCGATAAGGTTCTTCAGATCCTTCATTCGAAGGTCGATCTCCTCATTTCTCTTGTTGATCTGTTCTCTTCTTTCATTCGAATGCTTGAGCTGCAAAAGCTTGTCCGGAGGAAGCTTCTCACCCAGTTTGATCCTCTTGATCAAAGACTGAAGACTGAGCATGAGTTTTTCCATCTCCTGAGCATTGGCAACAAGTTCGTCATCGAGAGAATGATATTCCGTAACGATACCCGGATCGATACCGCACTCAAGAACGGTCGTCGCACCCATGGATGACCCGATGGTCCTTGCGGAAATGAGGGTACCGGAACGGATAACGCCTCCGCTGATAAAGCCCTTCTTTCCGTCTGCGGTAACATCGCCCTTGGCCGTTACATTACTGTGCATAATGGAATCCGCGGTAACATAGCCTCCTGCATTTATGGAAGCACTCTCTATGAACTTGGAAATGACATTTCCGCCTGCTTTGATCGTTCCTTTTTCCATACCGGAAATACCACGTTTAAGGACAATATTTCCTCCGGCATTTAAAAATGCACCTTCCACGACGCCCTCGACAATAATGTCACCCTTGGCCGTAACGGAATAACCCGTATTAACATTTCCTTTTACGACAACATCGCCTTCATAGTCAATGTCACCTGTCGAGGCATCCACGTTAGCGGGAACTTCATAAGTATTTGAAACAAAGATCATGTCTCCTTCAAGGGAAGCATGTCCGTTGATCTCCGAATAAGCTCTGAGTCCGTCCTCGGAAAGCTTGATGTTTTTACCCACACGAAGTATCCTTGTACGAACCTTTGTCTGCTTTAAAAGCTTGCCGCAGACATCTATGCCCGGTTTACCGAGGTCGGCGGGTTTCAGCTCAGCCAAAAGCTGTCCCTGTGTTACGGGACTAATCATATCCAAATGATGGAAGTCAACACTTCCGTCTTCATTCATCTTGGGTTTCATTGTAAGATCGGTATTGAAAAAATACTTGATCTCCGCTTCGCTACCCTCTACCTGCATGGTTGCGGATGCAAGAAGATATCTCTGAAGATAAACTCTGTTTCCGAGGAAATTGTCGATCATATCGTTGTCAACGCCGTATTTTACACCGGCCTTGATCAATTCCTGAACGATAGAATCATGCGTAAGTGCTTTTCCGCCTTCCATAGAAGGATAAAAGATCGCATAAGCGGCAAATTTATCGGGAGTAACTTCTACCAAAGCAGTTTCATCCAGAGGCTTGATCTGCTCGGGAGTCAACTGCATTTCCTTAAGTCCCGTGATCGGTTTTGCAAGTAATTCCGAAACCAGAGCTTTGTCATAGGGAAATTTAAGCATCTTGTCCAAATAAAGGATAACATCGGAAGAAAGAATATTTGAGTTCCCGCCCTCTATGGCAGGATACAGGGTCAAATACGTGCCTCCGGATTTAACGGTTAGTCTGAAAAAAGCATTCTTAGCCATTCGGCCCTCCAATACGGGTTAATCTTCATAATCATCAGAAAAACAATTCTATATTACCGCCAAGCTTAATCCTGAGCTTTTGTATCGCCTTGGTGTGAAGCTGCGAAACTCTCGATTCGGATACCTCAAGCACAAGACTGATTTCCTTTAAGGTCATCTCCTCGTAATAATACAGAAGAATAACTTGTTTTTCCTTGTCTGTTAATTCCTCCAAAGCAGAAACTATTGCTGCCTTCATAGCTTCCTTGTCCATGGAAGCTCCGGGTTCGTAGCCCTCGTAATTTCCGCCTATAACACCGGAAATTCCGGACTCGCTCCCCTCCTCCATATATTCATCAAGCGAAACAAGACCGGATGCCTTGGTCTGCGCTTGCCATCTGTCCAATTCATCGGTAGAGATTTCCAAACACTTGGCAATCTCATCGTCTGTAGCAGGTCTGCCGGTTTCATTTTCGATCTTGGCATAAGCGGCATCTATCTGTTTCTGTTTCTGCCGCACACTGCGAGGCAACCAGTCCATTTTTCTGATCTGGTCCAATATTGCCCCTCTGATCCTCAAGGACGCATAAGTTTCAAATTTAACTCCTTTACCGTAGTCAAATTTATCTATCGCATCGATCAGTCCGAATGTACCGTAACTCACAAGGTCATCGTACTCTACCGCATAGCCGAGATAAATACTGAGTTTGCCGGCAACTATCTTAACCAGATTGGCATATGATAATATTAATTTTTCACGTAAGGCTTGGGACGGAGTTTTGGAATATTCCATCCACAACTTTTCCTTATCTTCAGCTCCCATATGCTATTCCCCAATTTTATTTATGCTTCGGATTGTTCCTCAGCCGGAGTCTCTTCCTCCTCCGGCGTATTTTCCTTTTCTTCGGCCCGGGCTTCAGCTTCCTCTTTAGCTTTTTCCTCAGCCTCTTTTTGCATTTTCTTCAATTCTTTGGCGCGTGCTTCCGCCTCTGTATTCATTTTAGTGATTATTCCGTTAATAATCAAGCCCAATATGTAAAAAAATAATAATGAAGCCGCTATATACAGAAAAGATGTGGTAAGCGGTATCTTGTTGAGCAGACATGTAAACGCAATAACAGTTCCTGCGAGAAGCATTATAATAAATGCAATGGATTTCTTTTTCATAGCCACTTCCTAAATAGTATAAGGTGTAACTCCGACCGATTTGATCAAAAGATCTCCGGTTTCGGGATAGAATTCGATGGTTCTACCCAAATGCCCTCCGGTATCCTGCGCTTTTAAGGGTATCTTAAGATCGTTCAGTTTTTTAATGACACCCTCCGCATTACGTTCACCGACCTTGAGCATTTCATTGTCTGTCTTGAACGCAAACATCTGTGCACCGCCGGCTATCTTGGCGATCAAACGGCTTTTGTTTGCGCCTGCGGCGATCACCTTGTCATATAAAGCCTGAACACCTGTATCGGCGAATTTGGCTATATTCTCATTATTTCTTATTTTGGTGCTGTCGGGCAACATGATGTGAACCATGCCGCTGATCTTACTTACAGGATCGTAAAGAACACACCCGATGCAGGATCCGAGTCCGAGCGTCGTGATATTGTCCGGCGGGAGGCATACCGACAGATCGGCCATGCCTATTTTTATCATTTTTCCCATATGCTCTCCGTTAAATTATTGTATTCCAAGTGAAGACATAATTCTCGAATAAGAATCCATAGTCGGGATCAAAAGGAAATAACCGTTCAATTCCTGAGTTTCATCAAGATCGAATTCAGTCTCTATCATAACAGCCTTGTCTCCGAGTTTACCAAACTCAATGGCGGGTACGGAAAGGATCGCAGCTGCCATATCGATCGACAGATAAGGTATGCTGGCATTGATCTTTAGTGACGTAAGATCGGAAAGCGAAGAAAGATATGCTCCGGTAATGATGTTACCGATCTCCTGTAAAGCAGACATATGCATTTCTCCGAGTGAATCCTCTTCTTTAAGATCGCTGAACATCAGCTTTCTGAGGAGCGCATAGGCCGAAGGAAGATCCATGATGAACATCATCATTCCGTCAACATCATCGGATAATTGAAGAAGAATGCCGATAACAAGGCGCTCTTCTCCGCCGACCATTTGAACGAGGTAATTGAAATCGCAAACAACCGCCTGAGGAACCTTGATATCGATCTTCATGTTAAGCATTTTGGCAAGTGCCGTAGCCGCATGTCCCGAACCAATATTTCCGATTTCTCTCAAAACATCAAATTGCATATCAGTCAGCATTTGTTCTTCAGCCATAAATAACCTCCGCAATCTTACCTGTAAAGGTAGGGATCGAATACCTCAAAATAATAATCCTCATAAAACAACAATACGGCCTCTGTTTACGGAGACCCTGTTAAAGCTATCTCCTGCCGGACGAATGTCCGACAGGAGAAATCCTCTATTTATTATTCTTCTTCCTCTTTATCCTGGATAACTTCCATGATGTTAAGGATAGAAACCAACTCGTCGCCGTTCTTTCCGACACCTGTAAGGAAGTTGGGCTTGTCATCGTCCGCACCCTTCGCGCTGGGCTTGTCGATGTTTTCATTGTCAAGTGTCAATACTTCTTTGACCGAATCAACAATAACTCCCACGGAGCCTTGTGCTTCAGGCTTAAGAATGAGTATTCTTGTCTTTCCGGTCACTTCGTCGTCTTCGAGTCCGAAACGCTTTCTGAGACTCATTACCGGAATAACTTCACCTCTTAAGTTGATGACACCTTCAAAATAATGCTGTGTCTTGGGAACTCTTGTAATGGACTGCATTCTCACGATATTATCGATATAGTTGATATCAACTCCGTAATGCTCGCTCCCGAGAACAACCACAATATACTGTTTGGATTCAACGCTGTTGCCTGTCGTTACTGCTGCTGCCATAACTCATCCCTCCTTAAACCAATGTATTTACATCGAGAATCAATGCAACTTCGCCGTCGCCGAGGATTGTGGCACCGCTGATCATCTTCGGGCTGTCAATATATTTACCGATAGACTTGATAACGATCTCCTGCTGTCCGATGAGGTTGTCAACTACGAAGCCTGCAAGTTTGTCACCCTTGGATACGATAACAACCGTAAGATTTTCATCCGCACCCTTTGTGGACTCGATATCGAGTATCTGGTTAAGACGAATGATCGGGATAACAGAACCGCGAAGGTGAATAACTTCTTTGGACTGTACATATTTGATATCCGATACGGGGATATCTTCGATGGTCTGAATGCTTCCGAGAGGAATTGCATATTTCTCTGTTCCGATCTCGACCATGAGGGACTGAATAATGGCAAGTGTAAGAGGAAGTCTGACAATAAAGTTGCTTCCGCCGCCGAGTACGGTGTGAACTTCAACATCACCACCGAGTTTCTCGATGTTGGTCTTAACAACATCAAGTCCTACGCCACGTCCCGAAAGTTCGGAAACCTTTTCTGCTGTGGAGAAGCTGGGTCTGAAAAGAAGATCGATGATCTCTTTGTCAGACATTACTTCAGCCTGTTCCTTGGTGATCGTACCCTTATCAATAGCCTTTTTTCTAACCTTTTCTACATCTATGCCCTTACCGTCATCCTTAACCTCAATGACAACGTTGTTGCCTTCCTGATAAGCGTTAAGGTTGATCGTTCCGACTTCGGGTTTATTTGTCTTTGCTCTTTCCTCGGCAGTTTCGATACCGTGGTCTGCCGCATTTCTGAGCAAGTGAGTAAGAGGATCTCCGATCTCATCGATAACGGTACGGTCAAGTTCTGTCTCTTCACCGCTGATAATGAGATTGATCTTCTTATTCAAAGACTTGCTGACATCTCTGATCATACGAGGGAAGCGGTTAAATACGCTCTCCAAAGGAACCATTCGAACCTTCATAACGGACTGATGAAGGTTTGTTGTGATCCTCTCAAGGTATTCGATCTGAGGTCCTATGCCTGTTCCGGAATGATTTACTTCATCCTGCTGAGCATTGAGAGAAACAAGACCGTTCTTTGCGATGATCAGCTCGGAAACAAGGTTCATCAGATCATCAAGCTTTTCGATATCAACACGAACCGAACGATTGACAACGGGCTTTCCTGCCGTTGCGGAAGCCGTAGGTGCAGTAGCAGCCTTTGTCTCTGCAGCTGCGGAAGAAGAATCGGAGCTTGCTGTGCTCTGAGCATTCTCATCCTTGATCGTAGCGGCGTCAACCGCTTCTTTGGTAAGAAGCGATACGTATGCGGAATCAATTTCGGATACGTTCATAATAGCCTGTTTAACCTTTTCTGCGCTTTCCTTTGTAAGGAATACCATTGAGAAATCGAGATCGAACCTTTCATCTTCGATATCCTGAACAGCAGGCTCGGACTTTGCGATGGTTCCGAGTTCTTCCAGCTTTTTGAATACCATGAAAGCTCTTGCTGCCTTCAGAAGGCAGGACTCCTGAATATAGACGGTAACTCCGAAAGCATTTGTGCCCTCTTCAAGAGCTTTGTTGATCGCATGCTGTTCGAAATCCGCATATTTAAACTGTCTGAATTTTTCTTTGGAAGCTTCTCCCGTTGCAGTTGCTTCAGCTGCCGCTGCTGCAGGTGCTGCGGATGCTGCTGCCTTTGAAACTGATTTCTTCTTGGAAGCGGGTGCGGCTGCAGGTGCGCTTCCGCCATTCTGAACAAAGCCTATCAACTGACCGATGATATCTTCGCACTTATCATCACCTTCATTGCCGGCATTAATGATGTTGTCAAGAATGGTTTCAAGTTTATCCAGTCCTTTGAAAAGAACATCGACAAGGTCGGGAGTAACTTTCATCTTTCCGTTTCTTACTTCGGAGAATACGTCTTCCCACTTGTGAGTAAGTTCCTGCATGGTCTTGTAACCCATGGTTCCTGCCATGCCCTTTAAGGAATGTGCGGCACGGAAAATCTCGTTGATGGTATCAGCGTTTTCCGGCTCTTTTTCGAGAACAAGCAGCTGCTCGTTCAGGCTTTGAAGGTGTTCTTTGGTTTCGTCGATAAAAATTTCGAGATATTGACTAACATCCATGATCTTGTACCCCCGTACTTTTAATAATTTCCTGTGCAAGTTGTCCAAGCGGTCTCACTATGTCCGTAAGTCCCGAATCGAAAATGACCTTCGGCATACCATAGACCGTGGAAGTGGGTTCATCCTGAGCAATTACGTAAATATTATTTTTTTCGGCCAAAGCATTTATGCCCATCGTGCCATCGCCGCCCATACCCGTCATAACGCAGCATATGATCTCGTCGAAATCCATACCGGCTATCGATTCAAAAAGAATGTCCGCACACGGCTTTAACGCATTTCTTGCCGGCTCTTCCGAATTAAGTTCTATCTTATAATCCGGGCCTGTTTTTCTGAGTCGCATCTGCGATCCGCCTTTAGCGATATAGACAATCCCTTTTGCTATCTTTGTGCCGTCAGAGGCTTCGACAACATGTATCTTGCTCTCCTGGTCAAGCCTGTTTGCCAGAGAGCCCGTAAAGCCTTCAGCCATATGCTGAACGATCAAAACGGGTGCATTGATATTCTGAGGCAGGTAGGGGATCACTTCCTGTAAAGCTTTGGGTCCGCCTGTGGAAGATGCAATAAGCACAAGTTTTTTTGCTGAACCGGGCATCGGTCTGTGAGGTTTCTTTTTTGCGGTGATGTTGGCAAGGATCTCACGCGGATTCATGGGAGAAACCACGTGTTCCTCTCCCTCCCGCTTTTCATCTTTGTGCTCGAAAGTAAATCCGGATTCATGTTCCGAACGCTTAAGGGAAGGGATCTCC
Organism: Lachnospiraceae bacterium; assembly: GCA_016291655.1. Classification (GTDB taxonomy): domain Bacteria; phylum Bacillota; class Clostridia; order Lachnospirales; family Lachnospiraceae; genus RGIG3528. The sequence goes on from JAEEYF010000006.1 coordinate 46,411, forward strand.
TGTTCACCGGTAAAATGACCTTCGATACCGGTAGCTAAGGCAACCTTATCAAGAACTGCTTTCTTGAAAACATCGCCCATGACTTCAGCAAAGCTTTCGGGTTTTTTGATACAATCAAAAGCTCCCAACTGAAGTGCTTGAATAGTCTCTTTGCTGTCTATTGAAGTAAGTGCACTGATGATTATGACTTTAACACTGAGTCTTTCTTTCCCGAGGGCCGCAAGAAATTCAAGGCCCGTCATCTTGGGAAGGTTAATGTCGCAGATGATAAGATCGTAATCATGCGGTGACTTGACGACTCTGTCGAATGCATCGAGACCGTTGGTGCAAGTTCCGACTACGCAAAACCTGTTGTCGGAGTTAATTATATCAGATTCCATCCTTCTCATGAGTGCAGAGTCATCTACTATCAGTATTCGCTTTTTTTCCATTCTCTGTACTCACCACTCCTTAAGAAGTCTGAAATGCCTGTGTTTACTAATCTGTACGCATTTTTTCACGTTCAACCGCAAATATGTAAGTTATGATTTTTTCACGTTCTTCATTTGAAATGTTTATAAACTTAATTTTATTTTCATATGAGGAAATCTTGTTTTCAAGCGGTCTGGAAAGTACTACTTTGCCCATCAGATAGGGAATCGCATTGCTTAATTCCGGTATGTTGGGCTGTAAAACAAGGACATCGTCTTTTTCCAAAGCTTCGGTAGCATAGAATTTCATGCCTCCTCCGCTGATATCCATCATCAGAGCCTTGGAAAAAGCAATATCTTCCATCTTTATCTGCTCTTTAATCAGTCTTTTTCTCGCATCCGTAACCGCGTTCTTCAGATCCTCATACAGCTTTGCCTGAACTTCGTTAAGTTTGGCCCATGTAAGATTTATCCTGCACTCAAGTCTGTAGTATTCACGTCTTTGATGTCTCTCAAGGTTAGCAATGAGTTTAACCTTTACATAGGCTATATGCCCCTCCAGTCCTTTTCCGCTGACGTAGCATTTGGACTGATAAAGTCCGTTCCTGGTGAAAAACCTGATAAAATAAATATCGTTTTGCCCCATGGAAAGCAATGAGCCGCCAACCAAAGGAACAGAAATGAGCAACTCATTCTCCGAATTAATGTGCAAAAGCGAACTGTTATAACTTGTGTCATCAACGGGCTTGGTTGAAAATACATTTCCCCGCTTAATGAGCCTCAATGTTATTTTGTTTCCGACCTCAAGAGCAAATTTGGGCATTTAAACCTCCATTATAAAGATTTAGCCTTTATTGTTTCTTTTTGAATTTATTTCTGATGAGGTTTGAGAAAAGCAATGTTATTCCCCTTTCTTCAGGAGTCGCATTGTTGACCTCTTCCCCATCGATCAGTGCTTTTGCCATCGCTTCAATGGCTTTGGAAGCACCGGAGTTCGGAGCGCTCATTGTAACCGGCATCTGTTTCATTACCGCTTTGGAAACCTGATCGTCCTGAGGTATCGCCCCCAGGTATTCAAGAGATATGTTCAAAAACCTGTTAACCACATTCTTCATGTTTTCATAAAGAACGTTTCTGCCTTCATCGTCATTTCTGACTCTGTTGGCAACCATTTTTATCGTTGTACTGCTCTTCGAAAATTCCGATTTCCTGTTCAATGCTTTTAGCAAAGCATATGCATCCGTGATAGATGTGGGTTCCGGTGTAGCCACCAGCAGCACCTCGTTGGAAGAAGCAACGAACTCAAGAACGCTGTCCGATATGCCCGCTCCCGTATCTATAACGATGACATCTGCAAGCTCATCCAGTTCCACAAGCTTTTTGGTAAGGTACATGCACTGTTCCCTGTTCATTCTTGCCAATTCCTGGATACCCGAGCCTCCCGATATGAATTTAATACCTTCCGGTCCGTCAATGATGATGTCCTTAAGATCGCGCCCTCTGAACATCAGATCCGCAAGATTTGCACGTGGTCTGACTCCGAGCATTACTTCTATGTTTGCAAGACCAAAATCCGCATCGAGAAGCACGACCCTTTGTCCCATTCTGCTGAGACAGATTGCAAGGTTCAAAGATATGCTGGATTTACCGACTCCGCCCTTTCCGCTTGTAACGGTGATCACGCGGGCCGATGGTTTCTCGTTGGTTTCCGAAACCATATTTCTTAAACTGGTTGCCTGATCCATCATTCAACACCTCCCAGTAACTGCTTTGCAATACTCTGAGGATTGATTCTACTGATGTCGTCCGGCACGTTTTGTCCGTTAGTCGAATAAGAAAGAGGCGCATCCGTCAGCATTCGCACGTTTAGTATGTTTCCTATGCAATCCGTTTCGTCCAGTTTGGTGAAGATCAGATTGTAAGAGGATATCTCCGAATACCCTTCCGTAATGGTAACGAGATCCTTGTATTTTGTAGTTGCAGAAAGCACGAGGTAAACATCGCGCTTTTCCTCCGGAACCGAGAAGATGAGTTTCTCTATGTCATCTCTCTGTTCCTTGTTTTTCAAAGTCCTGCCCGCCGTATCGATCAATACGGCATCGTAACCCGAAAAGTCTTCCATAGCTTCCTTCATTTCGGTCTCGGAATAAATGACCTTGAGCGGTATGTTGAGGATCGAAGCATAGCTTCTCAGCTGATCTATGGCCGCGAGTCTGTAAGTGTCGGCGGTAAAGAGAGCAACCTTGGCTTTGAGACCCAGTTTAAGACTTGAAGCCAGCTTTGCTATTGTGGTCGTTTTTCCGACTCCGGTCGGTCCGATAAAGAAAATGAACCTTGTCTTTCCTTCCGTGATCTTGATGGTCTGAGTCTGCCCAAGCTTAAGCACCAGCTTTTGATAGATGTTTGAAAGAACGCTCTTTACATCCGAATCGGGTTTGATAACGGATTCGATCTCCGATATCAATTTATTTGCAAACACCTCTTCAACCTCATTGGAAAGAAGCTTGTTGTATATCATCTTAATGCAGGTCATTGAAGGGCTGTCCGGCGTTTCCTGAGGTTCTACTCTTGTAGTAGCTTCTTGAACGGGCGTTTCCTTCACCTGCTTGTCGAGAATGTTCTGCAGACTGTCAAGAACATGTTCGATCGGGAAGGACTTGTCCTCCTCCTTCGGAAGCACGGCATCAAAGGTGTTGGGCTTCGCAAGCTTTGCAAAATCATTGGCGGTTTTTGCATAGTTGTTTACGTTGGCCCGAACGGCTGTGTTAAGATTCTTCTTCTGGAAATCCGTCTCGGTCTCAACCGAAGCCGTCACCTCGACCAAAGGCCTTTTAAAGATCTTAAAGACCCCCTTCGGCTTGATCGTCGTGATATGTGTGATTATAACGTCCTTTCCGAGCTCAGCCTTTGCTTTTTCCAAAGCCTCCTGCTCGGTAGGCGCTTCATACTTTTTGATCAGCATTTCAGATAGTCACCATCCCTACAGATTGAATTTCTACATTGGATTCTATTTCATTATAAGATATTACTATCAGATCATTGAAATAATCCTTTGTCATTCGTTTAAAATACATACGCACGATCGGCGATGTGATAATGATCGGATTTCCGCCGAGGTTTTCGAGTTTTTCCACTTCTTCCCTGACGGATTTCATGATCCTTTGATTCTTTTCCGGATCTATGGCTATATAAGATCCCTGCTCCGTCTGCTTTACGGAGTTCATTATCTCCTGCTCGATCTTCGGATCCAAAGTCACCACGTTGGTCTGGGTGTTCGCAGGAAAATATTTCATGGAAATGAATCGCTTTATACTCGGGCTTTGACGAACATATTCCGTCAAAACATCCGTATCTCTCGTAGTCGCCGAATAATCGGCAAGTGTTTCGAATATAGTCACAAGATCTCGTATGGAAATACCTTCTCTTAAGAGGTTCTGTAAAACCTTCTGCACTTCGCCTATGCCCATGAGCTTCGGAATGAGTTCCGTAACCACGGTGGCATTGTTTTCCTGAAGATTGTTGACAAGATTTTGAACATCCTGTCTCGTAAGCAGTTCATCAAGATGCTGCTTGATAACCTCCGTAAGATGCGTTGCAATGATCGAGGGAGGATCCACGACGGTATAACCGAAGGATTCCGCCCTTTCTCTCTGGCTTTCCGTGATCCATATGGCCGGCAGATGGAAAGAAGGCTCGAACGTAGGAATACCCGTGATCTCTTCCTCAACATATCCGGGATTCATTGCCATATAGTGGTCAAACAATATTTCGCCATCCGAAACCTGTATGCCTTTTATCTTTATAATATATTGATTGGGATTCAGCTGAATGTTATCACGCATTCTGATGGTGGGAACAACACAGCCGTATTCCAACGCGATCTGTCTTCTGATCAATACAACTCGGTCAAGCAGGTCTCCGCCCTGGTTGGCATCAGCCAGTGGAATGATACCGTAACCGAATTCCAGTTCAATGGAATCAACATTCAAAAGCTGAACAACATTTTCGGGCTTTCGTATCTCCTCCGCACCGGTTTCCACCTCCGAAACTTCATTCTCGACCTTGGCAACCTCGAGCTTACTCTGAATGCTGCGCGCAACGAGGATAAAAACAATACCGTACATTGCGAATACAAGGGTGGGCAGTTTTGTGAATATGCCCAAAACCGTCATCGCTCCGCCTACGATGTAGAGAACCTTCGGGATCGAAAACAGCTGTCCGACAAGCATATCGCCCGTGTCCGTTTCGGAAGATACCTTCGTGACCACAATACCGGTTGAAAGGGATATGATAAGGGACGGGATCTGTGAAACAAGACCGTCACCTATGGTAAGCAATGCATAGTTGTTAAGAGCCGTGGTAGCGTCCATGTTCAGGAAAAGCATACCCGTGATAAGACCACCCACCATGTTGATGATGGTGATCAAAAGTCCGGCTGTGGCATCTCCTTTTACGTACTTCGTAGCACCGTCCATGGCTCCGAAGAAGGAGGATTCATCCTGGATCTTCTTACGTCTGGCCTGTGCTTCCTTATCCGTGATCGCTCCGGTATTGAGATCTGCGTCAATGGCCATCTGTTTACCGGGCATTGCATCAAGGGTGAATCTTGCAGATACTTCCGCCACTCTTTCGGAACCTTTGTTGATGACCATGAACTGCACAATGATCAGGATTATGAATACGATGGCTCCGATAACGATCTGTCCTCCTCCGACGAATTGACCGAAGGCTTCGACAACCTGCCCCGCATATCCTTTGCTTAAAATGTTTCTTGTCGAAGAAACGTTCAGAGAGATACGGAATATGGTGGTAAACAACAGCATTGTCGGGAATGAGGACATCTGCAGAACATCGGTGGAAAACATCGCAGTAAACAGGATGATAAAGGCTATACCGATGTTGAAGGCCATGAGCACGTCAAGCAGCCCCGTCGGCAACGGCACGATGAGGAAAAGAATTGCACACAATATATAGATTCCGACAAATATATCATTTTTCTTCATTCGATGTGCAAGCCTTTCACCTTAATATATCATTGTTTATTCTTTAAACTGTATACATATGCCAGCACTTCCGCCGTCAACTGATACAGTTCTTCCGGAATCTCCGAATCCAGATCCACGTTGTAGTAAAGCATTCTGGCAAGTGCTTTGTTTTCAACGATGGGAACCTTGTTTTCATTTGCCGTATCCTTGATCTTCTGTGCAAGGTAATCCGCACCCTTTGCCACAAGTACAGGGGCTTCGGAAACTTCCTTGTCATACTTGATCGCGCATGCAAAATGAGTAGGGTTCGTGATGACTACATCCGCATCCGGAACTTTTTGCATCATTCTTCTCTGGGACGCTTCACGCATCTTGCTCTTAATACGTCCCTTAACCTGGGGATCGCCTTCCTGCTGCTTGAACTCGTCCTTAACTTCCTGTTTGGACATCTTCATGTCTTTGTTGAACTTCCATTTGTGGAAAATGAAATCCGCAAAGCCTATGATCAAATAAAAGAAAGCGATCTTCAGTCCGATATCGAGGACCATGTTGCATATATATATGACAGCGGGCCACAATTCGAGCTGATAAACTATCTTTAATTTGTCGACATCTTTGATGATGCCGCTGTAAGCAATGTAAAATATAAATATTATCTTTAAGATCGCCTTCACAAGATCGAAGAGTTTCTCAAGCGAGAACATTCTCTTCATTCCCTTTAAAGGACTGATCTTACTGAGCTTGGGTTTTAAAGGCTTCGCAGTGACCTTCCACTTGACCTGCATCAGGTTGACACCGAGCGCCATGAAATACGCCAATACGAATATGGGCAGGCACGTTATAAGTGTTCTTAGAAGCCCGGTCCTGACCAGCGAAACCATATAGCCGTTGGAGGGCATATCCGTAACATATGCATGCATGGAGCCGTATATTTCCGGAAAGGTCTTCAGCATATTGTCGGCAATGTAAGTGCCGAACAGCTTGATCGAAACGAATAAAGCAAACAGCATTCCCGCCGTGACCAGCTCCTGGCTTTTGCCGACCTGTCCTTCTTTTCTGGCATCTTCCAGTCTTTTGGCCGTAGGCTCCTCGGTCTTTTCTCCTCCGCCTTCTTCGGCGAAGAACTGAAGATCCATTCTCAAAATAAACATCTGATTATTCGGCTTTAAAAGTTCTTCCTGTATCATAAACTATCCGACATAATTCGAGAAAATAAACATTTCACGCGTGAATTCTTCCAGACTCTTCAATATCCACGCCCCCGCCAGCATAAGAACAATGAACACACCTATGAGCTTGGGTACAAAAGTGAGTGTTGATTCCTGTATTGAAGTCAGGGTTTGAAACAGGCTTATGATCAAACCGATGGCCAGTGAAACCAACAGTAAAGGCGCAGCTACCTTAAGAACCAACACAAGAGCCTGTGAAAATATGTCTATAAGCAATTGTTCGTTCATTCGGCACCTCCCCCTGTCATATATGGTAAGGCATCTCTGATATAATAGATCATTTTATTGAATATCATATCCGAAATGCTCGGTAAAAACATCATGATGATAATGAGCACTGTGAGACCCACGAATATCTTGATCTGAAAGCCCACCACAAACATGTTCATCTGCGGAGCAACTTTGGCCAGTATCGCAAGTATTGTATTTACAATAAGTATCGAAGCAAAGATCGGTAAGGTTATTCTGAATGCAATGATCATGTAATCAAGAATAAACTGCGCAAATGATACATAAATATTCCCGCTCAGGTTCATGCCGGACACGGGAACAACCTCAAAAGAATCTATGGCAGCTTTGAGTATGAACAGATGCATGTCCGTAACCACCAGCATGAGCGTAACGGCATATCCGAAAAAAGTACTGCTGATGGTAATGTTCATGTTGCTTGTGGGATCGAATTCCTGAATGTTCGAAAACCCTATCTGCATATCCATCATATTCCCCGCCATGGAAAGTATATTGTAGGCCAGAGTCGCAAAAAGTCCGAGTATCATGCCGCATATTGCTTCTTTGATCAGTATCACGGCATATCCGATCACACCCGTATAATATAAAGTTGTTACATCCGACACGGTAAAAACTATGACGGATACAGCCACTGCCAGCAGTACCTTCGCTCTTTGAGGAACATTCCTCAGTGAGAAAAAAGGAGCTGTAAAAACAAATCCGCTGACTCTTGTAAGGATTGCCAAAAATACTTCTAAGTTTTCAAGCGTAAAGGTTGCCATACGCACCTCCCGCTAATAGAAGGTCATGACAAGCTGTTCTATAACAAGAGACCATCCGTCTACGACTATAAACAAAAGTATCTTAAACGGCGTAGAGATCGTTGTGGGCGGCAACATCATCATACCCATAGACATGAGTGTTGCGGAAACAACCATGTCTATGACAAGGAACGGGATAAATATTATAAAGCCCATATAAAAGGCGACTCTTAACTCACTTATGATAAAGGAAGGAATGAGCACATAGGTGGGAATGTCGTCAAGACTGTTGACGGTTTCTATTCCCGCCAGATTGCAGAACAGAGACAGATCCTTTTCGTTCCTGATCTGACCGAACATAAACTCTCTGAGTGGCTCCATGCCTTTTTCCAAGGCCTGTTCATAGGTGATCTCGTTAGCTTCCAGCGGCTGAATCGCCTCTGTATTGATCTGTGAGAAAACAGGCTCCATAATGAAGAAGGTCAGGAAAAGCGCCAATCCGATGAGTACCTGATTGGGAGGTGTGGTCTGAAGTCCCAATGCGCTTCTTACAAAATGAAAAACGATGAGAATGCGCATAAAACTCGTGACCATTATAAGAATGGACGGAGCAAGGGATATAACGGTCAGGAGAATAAGTATTCTCAAAGTGGTTGAAAGACCGTTATTTGCGTCACTTTCATCGTTATTTGTTGTAATTGATATTCCCAGATCTCCGAGTCTTCCGTTTATGTTAATACCCGAACCATCTGTGTTTTCTTCCTCTTCCGTATTATCGGCTTCCGTAACCGGTGCGGCATAGACCTTCTGAGTTTTGGAAACGAAAACAGAGGTTATTGTAAGGACTATACCAAAAATCACAAAAAAGAGGATCTTTTTGTAATTTTTTAAGCACTTCATCATAACCCAATAACCTTATAAATTGATTAGTCGTTTATTTGTCAGTTTTATCATCACCCTCAAAAGAATCGGTATTGTCCCCTTTCTTTTTAAGGAAAGCGGCAAGTACATTAGAAAAACCGTTTGCGGTCAATCCTTGAGCTTTCTTTTCAAAGATCAATTCTTCCTTGGGTAATTCGCTAATAACATTAATGCTGTCTTTGCCGACAGCTATGGCATAATATCTTGTTCCTATGCGTACCAATTGAAGGAAACGATCTTTAGCGATACAGTACGTTTCCACAACTTCAAAATTGCCCGTGTTCTTCCCGGACAACTGTTTCGAGGCAACAAACCTCGTAGTGGCCCAGCACGCAACAAGGACAATAATGAAAATTAATATGATACCTAAGAATTCAAGCAGGTTTTCTCTTGAGGATTTGATACCGGAAGTTTTTCCTGCTGATAAAACCACAAAAGAACAAAACGTCAGCATAATTAACCGATAACTTTTCTAACTGCCTCAAGAACTCTGTCAGCCTGGAAAGGTTTAACAATGAAATCCTTTGCACCGGCCTGAATGGACTCGATAACCATCGCCTGCTGCCCCATTGCGGAACACATGATGATGTTTGACGCTCCATCCTTTGCACGGATTTCCTTCAAAGCCTGAATTCCGTCTTTCTCGGGCATTGTGATATCCATCATTACAAGATCAGGTTTTGTTTCGGAATACTTGTCTACTGCAACGGCACCATTTTCAGCTTCGCCGGCAATATCATAGCCATTCTTTGTAAGGATGTCTTTAATCATCATTCTCATAAATGCCGCATCGTCGCAAATCAAAATACTCTTAGCCATAATCTTCACTCCTATCTCAATATTGTTTGAAAATATTATGTTACTTCATTATAACATAAAACTCCAACAAAAGATAATCAAATGTGCTACTTTATGCTTTTTTTACTTAATAACTTCAGTGATCCTTATGCCAAAGGATTCTCCGATCACCACAACTTCACCTTTTGCAACGTATTTGCCGTTTACAAGAACGTCTATGGGTTCACCTGCAAGACGGTTAAGTTCGACAACGGTACCGGGTGCAAAATCAAGGATCTCTTTGATCGTTCTGCTGGTTCTTCCGAGTTCAACGGAGACCTCCAGCGGAACATCCAGCAGCAGATCGATGTTCTCTGTCTGAAGCAACGGAGACTGTACCTGCATAAAGGGCTGGAACTGAGCAGGAGAAACGTTTACTTCCTGCTGAGGTGGCATTGCAAATCCCATCTGAGGCATTTGCATCTGCTGCGGCATCATACCCATACCATAGCCCATGTTCATATTGGGCATCATACCCTGCTGTCCCATCATACCCTGGTTGGGAGCTGAAGCAGCCTGAGGAGTCGGCTGAGGAGCAGCCTGAGGTGCAGGCTCTGGAGCTGCCTCGGGCTCATCGCCGCCGACGAACTTGCGGTAAAGGCTGCGTGCAAATTCTATGGGATAAAGCTGCATAAGTTCACTGTCGACCAGATCGCCGACCGTCATCTTAAAGGATACCTTAACAAAATCAGAAGTAAGGAAAGAAGCGATCTTTCCGGCATCATCCACATTTGTCATATCAATTACCGAAGCATTGGGCGGTGTAATATCCACCTTTGCCTCGATCATTGAAGAAATTGAGGTCGATGCGGATCCCATCATCTGATTCATTGCTTCGCTGATGGCACTTAAGTGAAGATCCGACAAGTCTCCTGCGGTATTTGTTCCATCACCGCCCATCATCAGATCCGCAATGACTTTAACATCATTTTCCTTGAGGATAAGGATATTGTTTCCGTCAAGTCCTTCTTTGTAAAGGATCTGAATGAATATGCAGGGTTTGTCGTATGAACTGACCAGCTGCTGCCAGTTTACAATCGATACTGAGGGAGTCGAGATATCAACCTTCTGATTTACAAGAGCCGCAAGTGTAGTTGCGGAACTTCCCATCGAAATGTTTGAGATCTCTCCGATCGCATCCTTTTCTTCATTCGAAAGCGTATCTCCTTCGGATGCGGCGGAAGCGGCCGTCGAGGTATTTTCGGTTGTATCATCATCTACGCTGTTAAATAAAGCGTTTATTTCTTCCTGTGACAATAATCCATCCATAATCTATTCCTCCCTGATAACAGAAGCAATTTTGATAGCATACGAATCTGACGATTCACCTGCGAGCGCCGTGAATTTGTAAATGTTGCCGACGTAAATATCCAATTCATCGGATACCTTTTTATCAAGTTTAATAATATCACCTTTGGCCATATTTATATAATCATTGACAGAAATCACACTTCTGCCAAGGACAGCCTTAACCGGGACGCGAGCTCTCGAGATAGCTGATTCGATAAAGCTTCTGTAGATCTCGTCGTTCTTTTCCTGCATGGTCGAATACCAATATTTGGTATTCAATTTATCAATAACCGATTCGATAACCGAATAGGGAATGCAGACATTCATTAAGCCTTCAACAGTACCTATCTTGATGCTCATTGTGATAAGAGCGATCATCTCGTTGGGACTGATAAATTGAGCAAATTGAGAGTTCGTTTCTATTCTGGTGAACTGCGGAAACAACTCCACAACATTGCTCCAGGGTTCAGCCAGCTGATTGGTTATCATAACAAAAATGCGCTCAAGGATCGTGATCTCGATCTCGGTAAAGTTTCTGCTTTTTTCCAAAGGAAGTCCGGCACCGCCCAGCATTCTGTCAACAACAGCAAAACCGATGTTCTCTGACAGTTCAATGATGATGCTTCCTTCAAGAGGATCAAAATCGATCATTCCCAGCAAAACCGGATTGGAAAGAGCATTTGTAAACTCGGCATAAATGATAGCTTCAGAGTTTACCACTTCTATCTGGGCATTTGTACGCAGATATGCCGGAAAATGCGTAGAAAGAAGACGTCCGAAGTGCTCAAAAATGATCTCGAGCGTTCTTAAGTGCTCCTTAGAGAATTTGGAAGGTCTGGTGAAATCGTAATTCTTTACGACAACATCCTTCGTTTCCTTAAATTCTTCGGCATCAATCTCACCTGTCGAAAAGGCTTTCAGCAGGTCATCTATTTCTTTTTGGGAAAGTACGTCTCCCATATTTCATCCCTTTTCTGATAGGTTATTTCTAACAATGTTCCTTACTTCAAACAGACATTTTAGTATTGAACGGTAAGGTTCATTGTCAGGTCGACAACAAGATCGCTCCCGTTCATATCATCGGAAGTCCTGAAATAGGTTCTGCAATATGAAAGCATCTGTCCCTTGATCTCAGCTTCATGATCCGAAAGTTCCTTTGCAGTGTATTGCTTAATAAGATTCATCATGTACTCGTTAAGAACTGCGTGATGATCCTCAATAACCGCCGTTACTTCTTTGAAATCATCTGCATCGGAATTCAGGTACAATGTCCAGGTAAGAAGAGCATATCTGCTCTTGGATTCACCCTCGTCTCTCTTCAGATTGATCGTAAGTCCGTTACCGATGACAAAAGGCTTTCTGGAAGCAATGGGAACCTTTGCGTAAGATGTTGCATCCGGATTCTCCAGCTCAAGATTTATCACCGTGCATATTCTTTCAACCAGCTTGTTTGCATTGTTGGCAGCCGGAACCACCGAGAAAAGAATAATCGCTGAAAGTATTATGTTGGCAATTACCGCTGCAAGAATAGCTATTGCAAGTATGTTCTTTTTCATGTTGCCTCCGAAAATTAATTTGAACTTCTTTTATTATACAAACGGATCTCAACTCTTCTGTTCTTCGCTCTTCCTTCGGGAGTGGAATTGTCCGCAACCGGTTCATGGTTGCCGCGGCCCGAATAAAAAACATTGCTCCATCCAAGTCCCTTGTATTCGGCAAGATATTCGGCAACCTCAATGGCTCTGAAAGCCGAAAGAGCGTCGTTATTGCCCAATTCATTGATGTCCGAATAGGTGTTGTCCGTATGTCCTATAACTTCTATCTTATAGCCTTTATATTGTCTTAAAATATTTCCGAGTCTCGAAAGAACAGGCAACGCCTCGTCTTTGATCTTGTACTGCCCCGTGTCGAAAAGCAGCGAACCGCTTACTTCGATCTGAACATATTCATAAGTTTCTTTATCGATAGCTATGTCTATGTCATCGGATATCTTGCTTTTATCCAAAAGTCCTACTATATCCTGATACATAACCTCGGATTCCGCTTTGTTGGCTTCTCTTTCCTTTTCTTTTGCAAGAGCTGCAAGCTGTTCTGCAGTCATTTGCTCTCCTGCGTTCTGATCGGAATCGAGACCGGCAGACCCCTGATCGGGATTCTCACTGCTCGGTACATGATCGCTGTCCTCGCCTTGTTTCTCAAGGTTGTCGGACTGTTCTCCTTTTTGACTGTTGTTGTCACCGTCACCGGGATTTTCCGCGCCGGCTTCATTGTCATCAACATTATCAACGGATTGACCGTCGTCGGTTTTACCGGTGGTGTTGAAGTATTCATCCAGATTACTGAGCTGTGTGGCTCCGCTGGATATCAAAATGCCATCCTCAAAAGATGAACCGCCGCCTTTAAAGATCGAGAACGTGTCCTGAAGCGACTTAAGCATGGCTTCAGCTTTACTTTCGTCAACAGAGGACATTGAGAAAAGCAAAACGAAGAAACAAAGAAGAAGATTCATTAAGTCCGAAAAGGTCGCCATCCAAGCGGGTGAACCTTTCGGCGGGTCTTCCGGTTTTTTCTTCAAAGCTATTCACCGCCTTCCTCTCCGCCTTCATTACCTGACATTGCTTGTCTTCGTTCAGGTGAAATAAAGGATTTGAGTTTTTCTTCTATGATCCTGGGGTTTTCACCTGCCTGGATCGAAAGAAGCCCTTCCACAACTATATTCTTAGCCATGATCTCGGCTACGTCATTGGATTTAAGTTTGGTCGATACGGGAATACACAGCCAGTTGGCAAGTATTGAACCGTAGAATGTGGTAACAAGTGCGATAGCCATGTTCGGTCCGACCGAATTGATATCTTCAAGGTTACCAAGCATGTTGATAAGTCCTACAAGAGTACCGATCATTCCCCAAGCAGGACCCATGCTGGCAAGGTTTTCCCAGAAACCTATGTTGGTCTTGTGACGGTCTCCTATACACATCAGTTCCGTTTCAAGAATGCTTCGAACAAACTCCGGATCGGTACCGTCAACGATAAGAAGAATTCCTTTTTTAATAAATTCATCTTCGATGGAATTGTTTGCCGCTTCTTCCAGCGCAAGCAATCCTTCTTTACGGGCAACGTTAGAAAGATCTATGATCTGCTTTATGATCTCCTCTTCGTTGTAATTAACAGGTTTTAAGATCAGCTTTATGGATTTGAGACCATTGATAAATCCCTTAATATCGGAAGACATTACAAGCGAAACGGCAAAAGCTCCGCCGAAGGTGATCATTGCGGACGGCGCATCAAGAAAGGCAAATATACTGGCCACGCCTGCATCGCCCAATGAAATTGATATCAATACGAACAGGATTGCTAGTACCAATCCGAGAATCGAAGCTATATCCAAAACTCACACCAAACCTTTCTTCCGAGAGTCACTACCTCACTTGATTATACTAAATATCAGGTGAAACCACAAGATGTAACAGAGATTTTTTTCAAAAAATACTACATATTGTTTTGTCCGAAAATTTCTTTCTTGAAATCCATGACAAGTTTTTTGATTTCAAGTCTGCTTTCTTTGACCATGATTTTTTTTCCGTTGGTCAAGGTTATGGATGTATCCGGAACCTCTTCAACAGTTTCGATAAGATCGGAATTAAGCGTAAACTTTCGATCGTTTAATCTTGTCAGTTCTATCATGGGCTCCTCCATATCCTAACAAGGCGGCATAGTATATGCCGCCCCATTAATTTTTGTATTTAAGATCATCTCTTGAGATTGATAAGTTCTTCAAGCAGCGTGTCAGAAGTCGTGATGATCCTTGAGTTGGCCTGGAAACCACGCTGTGTAGTGATCATATTGGTGAATTCGGTTGCAAGATCTACGTTGGACATTTCAAGTACGCCCGTGCTGAAGCTTCCGCCCGCTTCCGCAACAGTCTTTCCGATGCCGTCAAATTCGCCGGAGTTCTGTGTGGTTGCAAAAAGGCTTCCGCCTACCGCTTCAAGACCTGCTGCGTTTGCAAACTGAGCAACGACAACCTGTCCGAGAAGTCTTGATACACCATTGTCATATACGCCGTAGATCAGACCGTTTCCGTCAACGGAACATCCGGTCATGTTTCCGGAGGTACGACCTGCTTTTGTTCCGTCCAGCGCACCCTTGGTATAGGCAATGGATGTTGAACCGCTGTTTGCGAACATGGTCAATGAAGAGAAATCCACATCGATACCGCCTGCAGGGAAAGGATCCCCGGCAGTGTCCGTTGTTGCAAGAGAGAAATTGATCGAAGGATATTCATTTGCATCAAGATCGACGTTTTCATCAAAGTTTACATATGAAAACTTACCGGATGAACCGTCAAACTTAAGCAGGAAATTGTTCGTACTTGTAATGGCACCCGTATCCTGATTTACATCAAAGGTATACTGCTGTCCGCCTACCGTGAGCGAAAGGCCCGCGTTGGCAACATAAGTGTTGTTTGTCGAATCATAGGTTGAAAGAATGCTCTGTCCCGTGGAATCAACAATGTCCGTAACGGAAACATTATATAAAGTCTGATTGTCATCAGCCTGATTCAGTCTCAGGTTTACCGTATAGCTTCTTCCGAGTTTATCAAAGAAGGAAAATGCGGTAAGCTTACCGGTCGTTGAATCAAAGGCGGTATCAGCACTGTCGATGTTACCCGAAAAATAAACAGCTTCAGTTGCTTCGGGTGCGGAGTACATGTTTTCGGGAGCCATTATCCTTAAAGGGCTTACCGTATCCGCAACCGTGGTTGTTTCGTTATTGGGATCAACCTGCCATCCCATAACCGCATAGCCGTCAGCGTTGCAAAGAGTACCTGCCGCATCTACCGTAAAGGAACCCGCTTTTGTAAAGAGGTTTCCGCCTCCGTTGTTAACAACGAAGAAGCCGTCACCTTCGATCATAAGATCGAAAGGATTATCTGTTCTCTGTGATCCGCCGTTGATGCTTACAGACGTCATTACCGACGATACTGTAGAACCGAGACCGATCTGCATGGAGTTCTGACCTGCAGAACCTGCTTCCGCATTGGGTCCCGTTGCGGATGATGTTTTCTGGTAAAGAACATCTGAAAACGTTACACTGCTGGCCTTGAATCCAACCGTATTTACGTTAGAGATGTTATTACCGATAACGTCCATCTTTGTTTGATGGACTTTCAGTCCGGAAACACCGGAATACAATGATCTCATCATAGTAAATAGACCTCCTGAGTTTTTGTTTCCCTTCTGTCGGTCGGGGAAACTGTCGCCTCCTGTCGGTCCGGCGACTTTTTTTTGTCTCTTGTAATAGTTTATCGGCACAAATACTGCCACTCTTTAATCTCTCGGCAAAATTTATGCAATTACAGCACCGTCAATGTTGGAAAATACCATTTCATCGTCTCCGGTAACAGCCGTAATGACCGTATTGTTCTTGATGTTAACGATAAATGCCATACCATCAACCATAACAAGAGATTCGTTAATCCCTTTAAGTCCCGCTTTTTTTGCTCCCGTCTCAAGCCTTTCAAGCTGTTCGTCCGTCATGTCTATGTCTCTGTCTTCAAGTCTTTCGGAGGCATGCTTTGAAAATTTTAAGCCCGAAGCCTGCTGCTTTTGTTTCGCAAGGATCTCTTCAAAGGACGTTCCCAAAGGTGCATTATTCTTTGCGCCGTTCGCATTCTTTTGATTGGCGGCAAGAATATCCTGCATCTGTTGAATGGAATAATTGTTGTTAAAATTCAGATTGTTAAGTGCCATATCAGCCTTCCTCCTTTTCCCCGTCTGTTGTGGGATGAGGATTAAAAACCGTGAGGTTCAACGCATCCTTGACCGTTGTAAAATTCTTGTCATCAAAAACCACGTCGATGGCATATACGCCTGCAGCAAGTTCCTGAAGCAGGTCTGCCTTAACCGTTACCGTATTGTTGTTAACCACAACGCAGTCCGAAGGTAAAACGGTATTTCCGATCATCAGTGCTACATTCTCCGCGGCTGCAACGTCGGTACCCATATTGACCTCAAATTGAATATCCTGAGGTGCATCACCGTCAAAGGTGAAATTCTCCCCCTTCTTAACCAGTGAAGGCTTATTTTTCTCGTAATAATAGTTTTCGCCGACAATGGAGGTAAGATTTTCCATGGTGTAAAGATTACCGTCGATACTGAACTTTGCTTCACCGCCGTTGTAGGTAACATAATCCACGATACCGGATTTTGTGATCTTGCCGCCTGCGGGGCTTTCTCCTGTAACCACGACCTGTTTCCCGACAAGAGAAAAGATCTGAGTATTCTCGGTGGTCGATGAAAGTGATTGCAGTTCTTCAAGCTGACTGAAGGTAGCCAATTGTGAAATCCATTCGGTATTGGTGGACGGTTCAAGCGGATCCTGATTCTGCATTTCCGCAACAAGCAGCTGAAGGAATGCATCTTTTCCGAGATTGGAAGTGCCTCTTGTTTCAGTCTCTTCTTTTGTTGTTTTAGTTGCAGTCTTGTTGATCTTACCGTCTACAACTTTTTGAATCAATAAATCGTCTGCCATGATCATCCTCCGTCAGGCCACGTAGCTTACAGTGCTGATGCCGTCGTCAATATAACTCTGTTCCTTGAGATCTGTTCCGTCAACTCGGGCATTGATCTCATCAATAGTAAAATGCCTCTTGTTTTTTTCGCCGTTCTGATCGGCAGCATTATTCTCGGAACCTTTGTCTTTTCCAAATGAAAAATCCGATACGGAAACCTCTACGGAATCAACTTTAATTCCCTGCTCTCTGAGTGTTTCTTTGAACTGGATGAGATTGCTCTCTATAGCTTCCTTTGAGATCTGGTTCTCAGTGTGGAACTTGGCTGTGATCACGCCGTCATTTTCCTGGATCTGAACACTGACCTTTCCCAAATGTTCGGGTGTAAGTCTGATCTCGAGACTGGTCACGTCAGCCGTAAGATTGACCTTGATCTGATTTAGGATCTGATCCGCAATACTTCTAAGGTTGCTGACCGCTTTGTCTATGCCTGTGACCTCACTTACGTTCTGGCGGAATTTTTCGATCATATTGTTGATGAACTTTTCTGCCTGATCGTTTTCGGAAATCGTAGCCGTGTTCTTTTTCCTGTCGGAAGAAGTGTTCTCAGTGCCCTTGTCTTCCTTGTTGAATTCGAGCTTAAAGTTTTTCTCCTCTCCGTTCTTATCGATCGGTGCGCCGACAGCCACCTCGGAAACTTCCGTCAACACTTTGTTTTCTTCCTCGGCTTTAAGCTCGTCAGCTTTGTCTTTACCGAGAAGATCGATCTTAAAATTGTTTTCCGAGCCAAAGCATTCCGTGATCACTTCAGAGATCATTTCATGACTTGCGCCGAACTCCTCCAAAAGATCGTTTACCTTTCCCATAAGATCCTCAAAGGAATTGAGAAGATTTTGATCTGTCAGCAGCATGGAAACATCATTGCCGCAATCAAGGGAAACAAACAACTGTTTAAGTGAATCGGGATCTGAAAGATCGATCGCGTTCATGCCGATGCTGTCAAGCTTTCCCTGTAATTCCTCGGGTGTGATGTTGAAAAATTCAACCACAGTAACCACGATACTCACAAGACATGAGCTGACTTTTTCAAATTCGGCTTCATCGATCTCTCCTGTGTTCTCTGCCGCATTAACGTTTCCGTCAGGCTTTTCGGTGTTTTCTTTGCCCTTAACGTTCTTCATGGCCTGTTTAAGGTTTGCTTTTCCGTCTGTCTGAGCTTCCGGGGCCGCCTTGCCGTTCTGTAAGGGATCGGTGTTTGTATCATTTACGATCTGTCCGGAATCCTTGACATTCATCTTGGTCATTCCGTCGAACAACGAAGAAAATGCCGAACTTTTGTCTGCCTTAGCGGTCATTTTTTCCCCTGAAACGGAAAAAATGCCGGACGCAAACAGAGAACTCGTCTGTACATTTTGTACCAGCATTTTAAATCCTCCTTTCAAAAAGATACGGTCTGATCAAAAAGAGGTTCCATCCTTCAATTTTATCAGCCTTGTTAAGGCTAATGACGTTTAAGCCAAAGGGATCACAGTCCCTGTTTCCATTTTTCCCAATGATTTGCAACTCTGGATGCGAAAAGCTCATCATCCTTTGTCATCTGATCGAGTAATTCGGAAACCTGTTTGGGCTTCTTTATGTATAAACACTCCAGTATTCTGCAAATGAAATCAAGGTCGCTCGTATACTGCTCAAGCAGATGAGCTGCCTGCTTGGTATCCATCTTCTCAACAACGTTTGCGATCTCCTTAACCGCCTCCGACTGTTCCTTCCTTGCCGTAAGTTCTTCAAAGATCTTTGCGGCATTTTCGGGATACATGGACTCATACCATTTGATGAACGTTTCGGGATTCGGAACATTGTCGCCGTATACGATCTGTCTGTCGAAAGCTTCCTTGTTTTCGAGATAAGCCTCAAACTCAGCCTCGTAGTGCTTGAGAAGTGCATTTTCTTCCTGAAGTTCGGCTATACGCTCAGCGTAATCGTCATTTTCCTCAGAATATTTATCGACAAGTTCTTCCAGATAATTAATACGCTCGATGGCTTCTTTCATATTTTTGTAAGGATAACGTTCCCTGTAAGCGATCTCTTCATCGGTCAAAGGAGGCAAAACAAGTCTTACAACGGGAACTTCTTCGAGATAAGGTCTGAGTCTTGTGCCCAAACCGCCCACATCCGTTCTGATAAGCAGTGCAACGATCGCAAACCAGATGAGCGTGATGATCATAATAATGATCAAGGTAGCCAGCTTTGTTCCGAAACTGTCCTTATTTTTGTTTTCGAGATCATTTTGGTTGTTCTTCTTTTTAGCCATAAATTACTCCGATCGTTGGTTTTCAGGCACCTGCTCTTCCGTGTCTGTATGAAACCAATTCATTAATCTCCATTTGTTCGGCATGTTCGGTCTCTGCCAGAAATTCCGTAAAGGCATTCTCTCTCAGCTTTTCGTAGATCTTACGTTCTTTAATTGCCTCTTCGAGCTTTAGTCTTGCTGCTTCAAGCGCCTTTTGGGCTTTTTTGACCGCTTTCGTTTGATCCTCTATCGAAAGATCCGTGGCTCTGATGGCATTTTCGGTCAGATTGAGATCCCGTGCCTTGATCAGAGAAGACATCTGTACACGTTTCTCTTCGACAAGATCGGACCTTTTCGCAAAAAGCCGTTCCAGCTTTTCCTCTTCTTCCGTAAGTCTGATCCTCGCATTACCATATGCTATTTTCTCCTGCTCCTCCAGCTTTTCCTTGATATTCAGGATCCCCTGGAGTTTAAAGATGAATTTAGCCATTGAAAATTCCCTTCATGAGTTCCACCGTCTCTTCGAGAGTAAACTTTTCATCGGTCTGCTGCATAAGAAACCCGTTCACTTCATCTATCTTCTGTATAGCATAATCTATCTCTTTGTTTGAGCCCGCCTTGTAAGCTCCGATATTTATCAGATCTTCTGATTCCGTGTATGTCGCAAGTACATTTTTCAAAGTGTTTGCTGCTGTTTTATGATCTGCCCCGACTATAGATGACATTACACGGGAAATGCTCTGTAACACATCGATGGCCGGATAATGGTTCTTGTGAGCAAGCTTTCTTGAAAGAACGATATGTCCGTCAAGAATGCCTCTTGCCGTATCGGCAATGGGTTCATTCATATCATCGCCGTCAACGAGTACGGTGTATATGCCCGTGATAGAACCCTTTGCGGTTCTTCCGGCCCTTTCAAGAAGTTTGGGCATCTCGCCGTAAACACTGGGCGGATAGCCTCTTGAAACGGGAGGCTCTCCCGAAGCAAGTCCTATCTCTCTCTGCGCCATGGAAAAACGTGTAAGACTGTCCATCATCAAAAGAACATCCATTCCCATATCACGGAAGTATTCGGCTATGGCTGTGGCTGTCTTGGCTGCCTTTTTTCTGAGCAGCGCCGGCTGATCGCTTGTGGCGCAAACTATCACGGAACGTTTCCGGCCTTCTTCTCCCAGATCTCTTTCAATAAATTCCTTAACCTCACGGCCACGTTCACCGATAAGAGCAATGACATTGATATCCGCTCTTGTATTTCTCGCAAACATACCCATCAGTGTGCTCTTTCCGACACCTGAGCCGGCAAATATACCGATCCTTTGTCCTTTGCCGAGGGTTATCAAACCGTCTACGGCTTTGACTCCCAGAGTAAGGGCCTTATCTATCATCACGCGCTCCATGGGATTAGGCGGCATTGCTTCGGAGTTATAAAAAGCTTCAGGTTCAATAAAGGATCCGTCCATAGGTCTCCCGAGACCGTCAAGTACCAATCCGAGAAAATTCTTACCTACAGGCACACCATACCCCGAACCGCAGGCTTCCACCCGATCTCCGATGGAAACGCCCCCCACATCTTCATAGGGCATTAACAAAAGCCTTTCATCCCTGAAGCCTACAACCTCGCAAAGAACTCTTTTTCCGGAATCCTTAAGGATAATGTTACATGTATCATTGATCTTAGCTTCTACTCCTGTAGATTCTACGGTAAGTCCAACAACTTTAACAACCTTGCCATAGGTCTGTATGAAATTTTCATTAAGCAAATCAAGATATTTACGTTTGTCCATCGGCCAAATCAAAGCTATTGTCAGCTTTCGTCACTTTCTTTAAGCATATCAAGTGCATCTATAAGCCCTTCGGTCGAAACACCAAGGCCGCAGTTAACGACTTTTTCCCCGTTTTCAAGTCTGATCTGGCCTTTTTTCAAGTCGGAAACCGCCACGAAATTCAGACTCATACTTCCTTTGTATCTTTCGATGATCTCTCCGATATTCGGAGAGATCCTGTCATAATCTTCCTTACAAAGCTTTACATCAAAGGAATTATCTCTCGGAAAATGATTAAGAGCGGAATCTATCAGATACTCGATAACTTCCGTATGGTTGTCATAGGCTATGCCCGTGATCTTTCTCACATACTTCTTTAAGATTTCAACAAAAGCAGGTTCAAGTTCAGAAACCTGCCTTTCATAATCTTCCCTTAACTCTTTCCGTTCTTTTTCGATGGCTGCAAGAGCTGCCTCTTTTTCCTCGTTGGCCCTTTTCATGCCATCTTCATATCCGCTGGAGGATGCAAGACTGATGATCCCCGTCTTTGCGGCTTCCCCTAAGGAATTTCCTTTTTCTATAGCTTCCGCTATGATGCTTTCCGCTTTACCGTTGGCTATATTGATGATCTCCTCGGCTTTGGCATCCATTTCGGCTCTGAGTGCCACCTCGGTCTCATTTCTGATACTCTCCGTAACCTCTGCACGGATCTTTTCCTTAAATTCCTCAATCTCTTCAGCGGTCATTATTTTCTTGTCATCGCCGACTTCTTCGATCTCTTCAGCGTCTATGCCCGCCTTAAAACCGTCTTCTCCGGGGAAAGCTTCATCCGGATACTGCCGATGCCAGATCTCTTTGGCATCCGCACTGATCTTTTCTTCCATCTTGGAGAAGTCAAGCTTTTTAATAGCCTTGGTGTCATAGGATATGGAATATCCCTTAATCATATTATTAGACAACGAGCTCGTCACCTCCGCCTCTTGCTATGATGATCTCTCCGGAATCTTCAAGCTTTCTGATAATGTTAACTATCTTCTGCTGTGCTTCTTCAACGTCCTTCATGCGGACAGGTCCCATGAATTCCATATCTTCCTTGATCATAGTGGCAAGACGTTTAGACATGTTATTAAAGATGGCCGCCTGAACGTCTTCGTTTGCGTTCTTAAGAGCGACAGCGATCTCGTTGTTATCAACCTCATGCAGCACACGCTGAATGGAACGATCGTCGAGAGTAAGGATGTCTTCGAATACGAACATCTTCTTTCTGATCTCGTCGGCAAGTTCGGGCTCGTCGATCTCGAGGGTTTCCATAATATGCTTTTCTGTACCGCGGTCTACGGTGTTCAGGATGTCTACGACAGCATCCACACCACCGGCGATGGTGAAATCCTGGTTAACAAGGTTAGCAAGCTTCTTTTCCAAAACGTTTTCAACCTCTTTGATAACATCAGGTGATGTTCTGTCCATCTGCGCGATCCTCTTTGCAACATCAGGCTGCTTGTCCTGAGGCAGAGCCGCTACGATGGCAGCAGCCTGAGAGGTCGACAGATAAGAAAGTATCAATGCAATGGTCTGAGGATGCTCGTCCTGAATGAAGTTCAGGAGCTGAGTGGCATCCGTTTTTCTTACAAACTCGAAAGGACGAACCTGAAGGCTCGCGGTAAGTTTTCCGATAACCTCCACAGCCTTGTCTCCGCCGAGAGCTTTTTCGAGAAGGCTCTTTGCATAATCGATACCGCCCTCCGAAATGTATTGCTGGGCAAGACATACTTCATAGAATTCATCAAGCACTTCCTCTTTCAAAGACTGGTTGATGCTTCTCGTGTTTGCAATTTCAAGGGTAAGCTGCTCAATCTCTTCTTCCTTGAGGAACTTGAAAACATTGGCGGATTTGTCCGGTCCCAACGTGATCAGGAGAATGGCTGCTTTTTGCAAACCGGTCAATTCACTTATCTTAGGTGATGATGATGCCATAAAAATGCCTTTCCGTAGTCATTTAGTATATGTTAAAGTATTTTACATCCAGTCTTCATTCAGCCAGTTACGCAACAAAGCAGCAACTGCTTCGGGATTCTCGTCGAAGAATTTCTCGATCATCTTTCTTGTCTCCGACTCCTCGCTGAACTCTACATCCTCAAGGCTCTGATTTTCCTTGGTTGTGGCAAGAAGCTGTTCAATGGACAATTCGGGTTCAACCTCCGTGATCTCCACAGGTCTCATTCCTCTGAGAATTACGATCAGCAATATCACAAGCAGCAATACCGCAAGTGCGATCTGAACGATCATTGTTACATCAATTTCTCTCGCCTGATCGTCTATGAACATGTAGGCGTCATAGGTCAGCAGTGTAACATTGTCTTCGGGAATTCCCGTAGCAAAGGAAACTACTTTTACAAGCGCATCGGGAGTTGCCGTAAGCACCTGTTCCGAATGATCGAGGATATATCTTTCGTAACTCATTTCCTCATTGATCTCACCAAGGAGCTCCAATTCGGATTTTGTACGCTTTATCACTCTGACTGCCGTGACCGCTATGGTCTGAGTGTCTGAAAGTTTTCCGGTATCGTATATGGTATCGGTGATCTCAACGCTGGGCTTGTAGTAGGAATCCTCCTGCTGTGTCGAGGAATTACCGCTTTCACCGGTCTGCAGCATGAAATCCGTTTCGTCGTTCTCGTCCGTTCCGGGAACTCCGCCTTCTGTGGTATTTGTGTTTTCGGTGTTTCTCTCATGGAACTCGTACAGGACACCTCTGTCCTCACCGGGAAGAGGAAGATACTCTTCCACGTGCTTACTTATCTTGTCCCAGTTGAGATTCGGTACTATATTGACCTCAACCTTCGAGAAACCGTTCATAAGCAACGCGCCGGTAACCAGTTCCACGTACTCTCTTTGAAGCCTGTTCTTAAAGGATTCCTTGTCCGTGATGTCCATTGCTTCAACATCAACATTGGCACCGTCAAAAAGGACTTCTCCCTTGTGATCGACTATCGTAACGTCGTCGGTGTTCTTGTTTCCGAGTCCCTTGGCAACTATTGCTGCGATACCGGCCACATATTTTTTGTTAAAGGTTGAATCATATGTGATCTTTACGGCTGCGGAAACGGATTGATTGGCCGCAAGAACGGAATTGCTCGTATCTTTGGGCAGATAGTTGATGGAAACATCCGTAATGCCGTCTATCAGCATGATGGAGTTCTTCATCTTCGATTCGCTCCATAAAAAGTTCTTGGTAAGTCTCTCACCGTTGGTCGTGGTCAGATCATTGGCAAGAAGCTTGTCTATCGGAAACTCTTCGCCTCCGATATCCGCCGAGTAAATAGTGGTCACGGCCTCAACATAATAATCTCTGTCCACGAGGACCGTAGCCCTGTCGGAATCCAGTTTGGATGCATAGCCCGCCTCTTTCAAGGTCGAAACCGCCCGGCTTGCGGTTTCCGTACTGCCAAATGTATAAAGCTCTGTATAATGTGTTCTTCCGAGAAGGAAAGCGAACACTGCAATGAAAAGAACAACCCCCGCAAAAATACCGATGGTTATGGATTTTTGTTTGGTGGTCAGCTTATTCCAATATTCCAAAGCTTTTTTTTGAAGATTTTTTAATTGTTCGGGCATATAAGCAACCTCTGTCTACATAATAATCAGAATTGTAAAGCCATTATCTCTTTATATGCATCCACTACCGCATTTCTGACTGCCACTGTATATTGCAGGGACACGCTGGCTTTTGTCTGTGCCACAAGCAGATCGGACAAATTGTCGTTTAAGCCGAGCATATAAGACATCTCAGCCTCTTCCGCGGCATTTGTATATGCTTCTGTTTCCATCAGCATACCCTTTGCGGAATCAAGGATCTTTTCAAACCCCGTAATTCCTGTTTTTTTATCCGTATCCTTGACCTTGGTCGTTCCGTTAAGAACATTTCCGACGGATGCTATAGGTGATATGCTTCTTCCTACGGAAGAAAGATCGATAGCCATAAATTACCTCCGTCACGTACCTATATCCATAGCTTTCATAAGCATGGATTTGGTAGCATTAAATGCAGTAACGTTTGCTTCGTAAGAACGGTTAGCGTCTATAAGGTTCGTCATTTCGGTAACCGTATCTACGTTGGGATATGTAACATAGCCTTCTTCATCCGCATCGGGATGAGAAGGATCGTAAACCTTTTTCATTGCTGTAACGTGGTCTTCCACAATATGTGTGATCTTTACGCCGTTCCCCACGTTCTTTTTGTATTTAACGCCTGTCTGAGCGGAATCCAATGCCTTTTGAAAGTTTGTGTTGTCATTGGATCTTTCTTCAAACACAACGGTCTGACGTCTGTACGGGCCATTGTTGTCCGTCCTTGTTGTATTTACGTTTGCAAGGTTCTGGGCAATGATATCCATTCTGGTACGCTGCGCAGTCATTCCGCTGGCAGATACGTTCAATGTAGACATAACAGACATGCTTCTACCTCCTTATCTTCGTGTCTCGGCTATATTTAGCGCTGAAGTACCATCTTTAAACGGTCAAATTCCTGATTGATCGCATTTATGTAGGCATAATACTTGATCTGGTTATCCGCAAGATAAGCATTTTCCGTATCGATGTCAACGTTATTGCCGTCATAGCGATAACTGAGTTCCTGATAATCAGTATATACCGAGGGCTTCAGAGATGATAACCCTATATTTCCGACCTTTTTATCCAAATTATCAGTGCCCGTCTGAGTCATTGCCTCCTTAAGAACGTTCTCAAAATTCAGATCCGATCTTTTAAAGTTTGGAGTATCGACATTTGCAATATTGTTGGCAATGATCCCGTTCTTTGTCCAACTGGCGGATGCCGCCTTGTTAAGGATGTTTATGTAGTTGTAAGCATCAGAAGTAATCACGTTTTCTCCTTCCCTGCCTCCGGCATAATGTCGCAAAGCGCATCCTTGCATGCTTTGAACGCAGAAAAATTCCTTGTAATATTATAACGTATTTCAGGAAAAACACAAGATGTATTCAAGTATTTTTTTCGACAATACTAAATCTTGTGTTAATACTTGTCGATATATATGCCTAACTTTTAACAAAAAACAAAAAAGGACTTTGTTACAAGTCCTTTTGTTAAAATCTTCCATGCAATACGATATTAAATTTAAGCTGTTTCCTGCTTTGACTTCTTTTTGTCGATGCCGAGTTCATCAAATACATAATCGTTCAAAACCTTGATGTATGTCCCCTTCATACCCGAAGATCTTGATTCGATAACGCCGGCACTTTCAAACTTTCTTAATGCATTTACGATGACCGATCTTGTAATGCCGACACGATCGGCGATCTTGCTTGCAACCAATGTACCTTCAGCTCCCTCAAGTTCACCGAAGATGTGTGTGATAGCTTCAAGTTCCGAATATGAAAGTGTTCCGATAGCAGATTTAACGACCTGAACCTTACGATATTCCTCAACCTGCTCCTCATTAACGGAACGCATCATTTCAAGTCCCACAACAGTTGAACCGTACTCACTGAGGATGATGTCATCCAGTGAATAATTGCTCTTCTTCTTGTAGATGAAGGTGGTACCGAGCCTTTCATCCGAGATCACAACGGGAACGATGATAGCTTCATAGTCCTCAATGCCGTCGGATTCAAAACCGAGTGTGGTAAGATTTACATTCTCCTTTGTGGAGAGAATGTTCAGGAATCTCTCGTTCAAGTCTCTGTCTATGAACTTGCCCACACTGTTTCCGAGAAGTTCTGTGATGATTTCGATGTCCATTCTGTTTTTTGCTCCAAGAACCTTACCCTTTTTGCTGATGATAAGGATGTTGGATTCAAGAATGTCACTCAAAACAAGGCAGATGTCACTGAAAATGACTTTGTTGGAACTGTTGTTATGCAACAGGTTACCAATCTTCCTCGTTTTGTCTAAGAGTTGTACTCCCATAGAAATTAAGCCTCCTTTAAACCAATTAACGATAAAAATAACTTGCACGAATGATATTACCATTCAATTTTCAAAATTGCAAGAGTATGAAATAAATTTAACACAAAATTCAAAAAATTCTTATGTTTTTATCAAATTTACTCAAGGCAATTTTACTTATTTTCGGCCTGTGTCTGCTCTCCGTTTTCCCCTTTCGGGAGCTGCCAAGCCATATAGTTGCATTCCGGATAACCTTCGCAACCATAGTAACGTCTGCCTTTTTTTGTTTTGCAGATAACTATCTCCTTGCCGCATTGAGGGCATTTAACTCCCGTCTTCTGCAGATAAGGTTTGGTGTTTCTGCACTCAGGAAATCCCGGGCAGGCAAGGAATTTTCCGTGAGGGCCGTACTTGATGACCATGTTTCTTCCGCACAGATCGCAGATAACATCGGTTTTTTCATCTTCGATCTTAATATCGGCAAGAGCTTCCTTTGCCTCATTGACAGCGCGTTCAAGGTCGGGATAGAACTCCCTTATTATGGTCTTCCACTGCACGCTGCCCTCCGCAACACCGTCCAGCAATGTTTCCATTGTGGCCGTAAAATTGAGATCCACGATCGAAGGAAAGGCCTTGATCATAATATCATTAACAGCTTCGCCAAGTTCCGTAACATATATGTTTTTGTTTTCTTTTGTTACGTAATGTCTGGCAAGAAGTGTTGTGATGGTGGGTGAATAGGTACTGGGTCTTCCGATGCCGAGTTCCTCCATAGTTTTAACCAGCGATGCTTCGGTAAAATGAGGAGCGGGTGTTGTAAAGTGCTGATTCGGAACGATCTCGCCCGCTTTGATAACGGACTTTTCGTTCAGTTTGTCCAATGCCGCTCCGTTCTTGTCCACATCTTCGTCGCGATCGGAATATACGTTCATAAAGCCTGCGCTCGCAAGGGTGGTGGAAACCGCGCTGAACCTGTAATCACCGCACTTCATTTTTACATTGACGCTGTTGTATTCAGCAGAAGGCATACGGCTGGCAATAAATCTTTTCCAGATCAGCTGATAAAGTCTGAAAGCATCCCTTGGAAGACTGTCCTTTACCTCCGCGGGTGAAAGGTCGCAATAGGTCGGACGGATCGCTTCATGAGCGTCCTGGATCTTTTTGTTGGAGGCATCCTTTGTATTGTGTTCCGAGTAGAACTCGGCTCCGAAAGCTCCGGTGATATAATCCTTGACCGCACTTTCCGCTTCCGCGGAGATCCTTGTGGAGTCGGTACGCAGATAGGTGATGAGACCTATGGTCCCGTGTCCCTTGACATCAACGCCTTCATACAGCTGCTGTGCCGTTTTCATGGTTTTCTGTGTTGAAAAGTTCAACTGCTTGGATGCTTCCTGCTGAAGCGTACTTGTGGTAAAAGGCAAAGGTGCCTTCTTTTGACGTTTGGAGAATTTGATCTCGGAGAACTTAAATTTCTTTCCCTTTAAGTCGCTTAAGATCTTATCCACCTCTTCTTTACAACCGATCTCGGCCTTTTCATCTCCTATGCCCGTAAGCTTTGCTTCAAAAGGCTTCTTTACGTCGGGGGATGTAAGTGAAACCGTAACATCCCAATATTCCTTCGCGACAAACGAATTTATCTCGTTTTCTCTGTCGCATATCAGTCTTAAAGTGGACGATTGTACTCTTCCGGCACTCAGTCCTCTTTTGATCTTTTCCCATAACAGTGGCGATATCTCGTAGCCCACAACACGGTCAAGCACACGTCTTGCCTGCTGTGCGTCAACGAGCTTCATATCTATGTTTCTGGCTGCTTTTATGGAATTCTTAACTGCATTCTTGGTGATCTCGTTAAATGTAATTCTGCAATAATGCTTGGGATCAAGCTTTAATGCATTTGCAAGATGCCATGAAATCGCTTCTCCTTCACGATCCGGGTCGGTTGCGAGATAAACCTTGTCCGACTTCTTAACTTCCCTGCGAAGTTTGGCCAGGATGTCTCCCTTTCCTCTGATCGTGATATATACCGGTTCAAAATCATGCTCCACATCGATGCCCATACGGCTTTTGGGAAGATCCCTCACATGACCGTTGGAGGCAATGACTTCATAATTTGCGCCGAGATATTTCTTGATTGTTTTAGCCTTAGCGGGTGATTCCACTATAACAAGATGTTTAGGCATATCATAGCTCCGTTAATGTAAATTTGTCTGTGTTTAACACAGCAAATGGTAAAATATAACAGAAAATTGGATTTGTCAAATAAAAATTTTATTCCCATTTTTTCTTTGACACACAATAATCCTGCTAAACACTGATTTTGCAAACATTATCTTATTCACATTTTTGTTTTGTTCTTTTTATTGTAGAAAGCACATAAAGCACATCGTTAACGGAAGTAACGGGAGTCGCTCCCGACTTGATCACATCCAAGCATCCTGCAGACATCACATCATCTATCCTTCCCGGAACCGCCATGATCTCTTTCCCCAATTCCAGGCCGTAATTCACCGTTATCAAAGAACCGGAACGAAAGGCTGCTTCTATGACCAGCACCGCATCCGAAAGCCCCGCCAGAATCCTGTTTCTTGCCGGAAAATTTGCCGCTCTCGGAGCTCCGCCGGGCGGGATCTCGGAAAGCAGGCCTCCGTTTTTCTTAAGCCTTTCGTAGATATCTCTGTTCACCCCCGGATAAACGATGTCAACCCCGCTACCGAGAACCGCATAGCTTGTACCTCCGTTATCCAGAACCGCCCGTTGAGCGACTCCGTCTATTCCCGCAGCCATACCCGAGATCACGTCAATTCCGTGTTTTGCAAGACCTTTTGCAAAGTATTCCGCCATTCTGACGCCGTAGTCCGTGCAGTTTCTCGCTCCCACCACCGCCACTCTGATCCTTTCCCTTTCCGGCATTTTCCCGAGATAATAAAGACATACGGGCGGTGCATACAGCTGCTTTAATTCCTCGGGATAGCCCACATCCTCAGGGCATAGTATCTCTATGCCCCTTTTAACCGCCGTTTCATAGGTTTTGATGCATTCTGTCTTAAAGGCGTCATTATCGCAGGTTTTATTCCACAATTCTTCTGCGGACATTTCCGACAAAAGCCTTGTTTTTTCTTCCGCGGTAAGTCCATTGATCGAATTAAGCCAGTGGTAGATTATTTTTTTGTTCACTGCATCTTCCTCTTTTTGTTAAAAAATAAGCTTCCCTGAGATCCTCGGGAGCAATGTCTTCCCTGCCTTCATAATCAGCTGCCGTCCGTGCCGTTCTGAGCAGTTTCAGATAATCCGAAACGGTAAAGCTGTCCGTTAACAGAGCCGCGGCTTCTCTTTCGCATACATGAGAAAGACGGCAGAATTCTTCCGTTTCCTCATCCGTCATCGAAGCATTCAGTCTTTTCTCTCCGCCAAATCTCTTGTACTGTTTTTCCCTGGCCCTCAAGATCTTAATGTCAAGATCCTTCTCCTCTTCTTCACAAACGCCCATTCTTCTGAAACCCGGTTCGGGAACATGAACAAATACATCTGTTTCTTCGCTGAAAAAGCCTTCAGTAAGGGATGTCAGTTTTGCGATCTGTTTCAGAGTGCAGGTGCACTTTTCTCTGTCAGGGAAAAAACCGCATTGGCACAGGGTTCCTGAGGCGATGAAATTAAAACTGCAGGGAAGTCTTTTCGAATTGTCGGCGGAAGAAGGGGATCTGCGGAAGAAATCTCCGAACTCCGAAACAAAAGGAGCCTTTGAGAAATTGATGTTTTCAACAAAGATCACTCCCATATGAGCCGAATAAAAATCTTTTGTCTCCGGCTGTATGGCGGCATTTAAATAAACACATTTCCTTTTTAAGATCTCGGAATAGTCGTAGCCAAGAACGGAATTCATCTTAAGCATTTCGATCAATTCGCCGTTGTCGGGCTTGGGCAACAACTTCACAAAAGCCGAAGCGAGTTTTTTCTTTTCCTTTTCCGAATTACCGGCCATAAAGATGTTATGTCCGCCGCAAGCCGCCAGGATCAAGGCTCTCCTGATACTTTTGTCCGCATAGATCCCTCGGAAAGGATGTTGGAGATCAGAGCAGTCAAAATAGGGGGTTCTGTCCGATATGGGACTAAAATCTCTTTCCGCGTCGGAATCGGAAAGAATGTCCGCAAGCTCCTCCACATCACGTATCCCTCTCATCAAAACACCGTCGGACCAGCCGATATCCTTAAGGTTCTCCTCGGAGCATATGATCTTAAGTCCCTTTTCTTTTGCAACAAAGATCATGGGTAAAAGACTGTTTGTCTTATTGACCTTTCCGTCCAAAGACAGTTCTCCCACTATTAAATACCTGTTCAAATACTTTTCGGGAATATAGCCGAATGCGGCAAGAAGAGCCGTGGCAACAGGAAGATCGAAGGAAGTTCCTTCTTTTTTAACTTCCGCGGGTGACATATTAACGGTGATGTGCTTGGGCGGGAGCAGAAACCCCGAATTTTCAAGGGCGATCTTAACTCTGTCCTTTGCTTCCTTCACATTGCCCGCTATGCCTCCGACCATCTGAAAGCAGGGCAATCCGTTACGGATGTCAACCTCAACTGTTACAAGAATGCCGTTTATACCTGAAACGGCAGCAGAAAAACATTTACAGAACACATTAACCTCTTTACTCTTCCGGGGGCAAAGGATCAAGTGCGCGTTAAATATACCAAAACCTCCCGACTTACGTCAAGAGGTTTTGAAAGTTATTTTACTTCAAGTATCTTTTTCAGTTCATCCATGAAAGTGCTTACATCTTTAAATTCTCTGTATACGGACGCAAATCTTACATAGGCGACAGGATCCATGTCGCGAAGCTTGTCCATTACCATTTCACCGATGACCGTACTCGGTATCTCCTTATCCTCACGGTTGTAGATCGCAGTTTCGATCTCATCCACCAGTTCATTGATCTGCGCAACGGAGATCGGACGCTTGTGGCAGGATCTGAAAACACCGGAGGCGATTTTTTCACGATCGTAGGGTTCTCTTGTATTGTCCTTCTTGATGACAACAAGCGGGATCGTTTCAATCTTCTCATAGGTGGTGAATCTTTTACCGCACTCATCGCATTCACGTCTTCTGCGTATGCTTAATCCATCTTCTGCGGGTCTTGAATCAATTACTCTTGTATTTTCTTTATTGCAATAAGGACATTTCATATACGAACCCTTTCTTTTCTATGAAAAATATAACCTGTAAATACAATATCTTGTATAATTGTACAAAATCCAATACAATAAATCAACCTAATTTTAGAGATTTTAACACTATTTTTTTCTGTTTTTTACCTGTTTG
This sequence comes from Lachnospiraceae bacterium, assembly GCA_016291655.1. GTDB lineage: Bacteria > Bacillota > Clostridia > Lachnospirales > Lachnospiraceae > RGIG3528. The sequence goes on from JAEEYF010000006.1 coordinate 78,856, forward strand.
CAGCTTTTTTTCAAGGATGGTCAAGCTTCTTCGTAGCATTTTTTGACATATGCCTTGGAGGCCTCCACATTCTCGGGAAGGCTGTCTTCCAGCAGGACATCGATAAAAGGCTTCCTCTTTTTGATGATACCGAAGAGGTGCGAAAAATCGAAACGCCCCTCTCCGAGTGTAACGGGTCTCGTGACGAGATTACCGTCCTTTACGATGTAATCCTTAAGATGTATCACGTCGATCTCGTCTCCGAGTGTATCGAACATTTCATCCACTATCTCATTGGCATGACATTCATTCTCTGCGTTCAACATGTTAACGGGGTCAAGGATCACCCTCAGATTCGGAGACCGGAAGTGATCGATCACTTTTGCGGTCCTTTCGGGTGTGTTCATGATGTGCTTCCATACCGGTTCAACACCCACGCAAACGCCCATTTTTTCGGCATATTCAATAATCGGCTCAAGTCCTTTAACAAACACCGCCAATGCTTTATCCGTATGGTTTTCCGGACAGGGCTTGTATTCGGTGTTAACGGCTCCCGTTTCCGTTCCGACCATTCCGCATCCCAACAGAGACGCAAAGCGAATGTGCGTCTTGTATATATCCTGTGTCACTTTTAACTGCTCTGAGTCCGGTGTGGCCAGATTGTGATAACACCCCAGAACTGCAACTCTGACATCATTCCTTGCAAAAAGATCTCTCAGATACATAGCCATTCCGCTTGTCATCGCACCCGGTTCCGTGTTAAAAGAAGAAAAAGCCTTGGATAAAGCCAGCTGTGTGCAGCAAAAGCCGGCTGTATGTATGTTTTCCACCCATTTTTCAACGGGTGCCTTGGGCATATCATGCCCCCTGATACCAAATTGAAGCATGTCTTCCTCCGATGCGGGCAAGACTTAGAACAAGCCTCTGATCTTACCGTCTATTACATCTATTCCTTCAGCGGCAGGCACTTTGGGAAGTCCGGGCATAGTCATCATCGTTCCGGTGATCGCAACCAGGAAACCTGCACCCGCGCTCATATATGCCTCGCGGATATTAACGGTAAAACCTGTGGGACGTCCCAGCTTCTTGGGATCGTCGGAAAGGGAATATTGATTCTTTGCAAGGCATACAGGGCATTTTCCGTAGCCCATGTCTTCTATCTTTTTGATCTCTTTTAAAGCTCCTGCGTCATAAGTAACATTCTCAGCGCCGTAGATCTCCTTGCAGACCTTTTCGATCTTTTGGCAAAGGGTGAGATCGTCTTCATAGAGAGGCTTGAAATTACTCTTTTTGTTCTCAAGAGTGTCAAGGATCCTCTCTGCAAGCGCGATACCGCCTTCTCCACCCTTTTCCCACACTTCGGAAAGCGCGAAATCGCAGTTTCTGTCGCGGCAGAATTTTTCAACAAAAGCAAGCTCTGCATCAGTATCCGAAAGGAAACGGTTGAGAGTAACGATTACAGGAACATTGTATTTCTGAAGGTTCTCGATGTGCTTTTCAAGGTTTGCTATACCCTTCTTCAACGCCTCAAGATTCTCTGTTCCGAGTTCTGTCTTTTCTACGCCTCCGTTGTACTTGATCGCACGGACAGTAGCCACAAGAACGACCGCATCGGGTTTAAGTCCCGCCATGCGGCATTTGATGTCAAAGAACTTCTCAGCGCCCAGATCTGCGCCGAAGCCTGCCTCGGTAATAACATAATCCGCCAGCTTCAATGCGGTCTTGGTAGCTCTGACGGAGTTGCATCCGTGAGCAATGTTTGCAAAAGGACCGCCATGTACGATTGCGGGCGTATGTTCAAGGGTCTGGATAAGGTTGGGTTGCATGGCATCCTTCAAAAGTGCAGCCATGGAGCCTACCGCGTTAAGATCGGCTGCCGTAACGGGGCTGCCGTCATATTTATATGCAACTATGATCCGGCCAAGTCTCTTTTTAAGGTCTTCCATATCATCTGAAAGACAAAGGATAGCCATGATCTCGGAAGCAACCGTGATTATGAAATGATCTTCTCTCACAACTCCGTCTGACTTCTTGCCGAGTCCGACGATGCAATTTCTCAGTGCTCTGTCGTTCATGTCTTCACAGCGCTTCCAAACCACCTGCTTCGGATCGATCCCCAGCTTATTGCCTTGGAAGATGTGGTTATCCAGCATTGCTGCAAGCAAGTTGTTTGCAGAAGTGATGGCATGAAAATCCCCTGTAAAATGGAGGTTAAGATCCTCCATGGGAACAACCTGGGCATATCCGCCGCCGGCTGCTCCTCCCTTAATGCCGAAGCAGGGTCCGAGAGAAGGCTCGCGAAGAGCTATAACCGCCTTTTTGTTAAGCCTTCCGAATGCTTCTCCTATGCCGACCGTAGTCGTTGTCTTTCCTTCTCCCGCCGGTGTGGGATTCACCGCCGTAACAAGCACCAGCTTGCCGTTGGGCTTGGAGGCAAGAGAATTGATAAGGTTTTCCGAAAGCTTTGCCTTGTATTTACCGTAGAGTTCAAGTTCATCGGTATCAAGGTCAAGTTTCTTTGCAACTTCGGTGATTGGAAGCATGGAAGCTTCCTGAGCGATCTGGATGTCGGATTTCATAATGGTTTCCTTCCTACTGCGTTAATAATTTATTGTTCGTTTTGGAGCATATTTTCGTAATCCGCAGAAGACATGAGAATCTGTCTCGGTTTGTTTCCGTCCTCCTCGGAAACCACTCCCGCGTCCGCCAGTTGATCCATGATACGGGCCGCTCTGTTGAAACCGATCTTGTAGGCTCTCTGAAGCATGCCTATGGAAGCCTTCTCTTTTTCAATGATCAGTCTTCCTGCATCCTCAAAGTACTCATCCCGCCCGTCATCGTTCTGAGCGAGTCCTTTTCCTTCATTTGCCTTTCCGTCATCGTTTGAGCGGGCAATCTTATCATTTATGGCTTCATTGTAAACCGCGGGATCGTTTTCCTTTGTGATGAACTCAACAACGGAATTTACCTCCTTGTCGGATACGAAACAACCTTGGATCCTCACCGGCTTCGACATGCCCGTGGGATAATAAAGCATATCACCCTTACCGAGAAGCTTTTCTGCTCCGACGTTATCAAGGATGGTTCTGGAATCCACTCCCGAAGAGACCGCAAATGCGATCCTCGAAGGAATGTTTGCTTTAATAAGACCTGTAATGACATTTACGGAAGGTCTCTGAGTAGCTATTATCAAATGCATGCCGCAGGCTCTTGCTTTTTGAGCAAGACGGCATATTGAATCTTCAACTTCGTTTGATGCAACCATCATGAGGTCTGCCAGCTCGTCGACAATGATGACCATCTGCGGAAGCAAAGGATAGTTTTCATCCACATTTCCTCTTTCCGCCTCCGCCTTGACTCTTTCGTTGTAGCCCTTAAGGTCTCTTACCGAGAGTTCGGCAAACTTCTTGTATCTTTCATCCATTTCAACGCAAGCCCAGTTCAGAGCCGCAGCCGCCTTTTTGGGATCGGTGACTACAGGGATCAAAAGATGAGGGATTCCGTTATAAACGGATAATTCAACCACTTTGGGGTCTATCATGATGAGTTTTACATCCTCGGGCTTAAACTCATAGAGAATGCTCATGATGATGGTGTTGATACATACCGATTTACCCGAACCTGTGGAGCCTGCGATCATGAGATGCGGCATCTTCGCTATATCACCGATGATATTTGCCCCGTCGATGCTCTTTCCGACAGTGAAGGGGATCTTTCCTCTCGCATTGGCAAATTCATCGCTCTCCACCAATTCACGAAGAGTGACCATTGTATTCTCGCGGTTCGGAACCTCTATGCCCACCGCTGCTTTTCCCGGAATGGGAGCTTCTATACGAATGTCTGCTGCTGCAAGATTAAGCTTTATGTCGTCCGCAAGATTGGTGATCCTTGAAACCTTGACACCAACCTCAGGCTGTATCTCATATCTGGTAACGGAAGGTCCTCTTTGAACGTTGCTTATGGTAACCTTTACACCAAAGCTGTCAAGCGTTCTTTGCAGTTTTTCCGCCGTTTCCGCAAGTTCAGCGCTGTTGTCTTCATTTTCCCTGCGAACGGGAGCGTCCAACAATTCAATGGGCGGGAAAACATATTCCTTATGAACGGGTTCTTCCGCAACATCCTCGGTATCGTCAACGGGATCGAAGATGTGAGGGTCATAGCCGAGGGGATTCAGATTACTCTTGGGTTCTTCTTTAAACAGCGGTTCTTCAGAAATGTCTTCCGAAGTGTCTTCCGCGGCATAATCCTCAAACAAAGGCTCCTCATCAACGGGCGCTTCGTTCTTCTCTTCCTCACGGACAGGCTTCCTGTATTGCAAAGGCCTGTTTGCAGCCCCGCTTAATGCATAAGGAACGCTGTCCATGGTCTTTGCGATCTCCTCCTTGTCATAGGAGAATTCCTTATCTCTTAAAGAGGTTTCGGAGAAGCTCATTTCCTTCTTTGCTTCCTCTTCCTTCTCTTCTCTTTGTTCTCTTTCAAACCGATCGACAATATCCTCTTCGCCGTCCGTAACATATTCCCTGACTTCCGCACGAGGCTTGAAGATGCTGACGGCTATATTGTCATCATCGTTTTCTGCCTTGGGCTCCTTTTTACCGAAGAATTTCTTATTAAGCTCCTCTTCGTATATGCTTTCCGAACTCTTTTCCCCTTCGGTCGTCTGAGGGATCGAAGTGTCCGATGCTTCGGCGGGCACTTTGGAGAGTTCTTCGGCGAAAGCTTCCGTCCGCTCCGTGTTTTCCTCTTCGGGAATTGCAAAAGGCTTTGTCTCTGTGCTGCCTCCGAAGAAATTGGGCTTACCCTTCTTTTCTTTGCGCCCGAGCCAATGTTTTTTCTTAAGGCTTTCTTCGAATTCTCTTTCTTCGATCTCTTCCTGTGTTTCCTCAGGATAATCCACGGGAAGCTTCACTCCGCTGTCGGAAAGGCTGCGAAGCACCTCTTCCTCAGTATCGTATTCGGGATCTGCGGATCCCTCTGCCTCATGATTCCCGGGAAGCATGCTTTCGATGGAAGTTTTCTTGCTCTCAAGATACTCCTCCGCCTCTTCCGTAGTCAGATACTCATCGTAAAGTTCATTGATCTCTCTGCGTTTCTCCATTTTTCTGGCGTTACGTTCCTTAACACTGTCCGAGAATGCCTTAAGAAGAGCCCTTCCGCTTAAGAAAAACAGGCATATGATCGCCAGAGTCGCAAGGATGATACATGAACCGATAACGTCAAACCAGCGGACCAGCATCTTGCATATCATGCCACCCAGCATACCTCCGCCTATCTTGTAGGTGCTGGAATAATCATAGAAATCCTTCGCTGTCATATCCTCCGAAAGTTTGCCGAAAGCAAGATGGAACAAAGCCGCCATAAAAACAAAGATCAAAAACGAGGCTATGGTTTTGAATATAAATCTTAAGCCTCTCTTTTTGTTAGCCACAAAAAAGCACACAAGCAATACCAAAAGGACCGGTACCGTGTAAGCAAGAAAACCGAAGAGTCCGAAAAGAACATTTTTTACATATTCTCCCGCAATGCCGCTGAGCTTGAAATTGCTGAGTACAAGCAGGACCGCGATAGCTATGGTAACGATGATGGTAAGTTCATCCTTGATTGCCCTTCTTTCTTTGGCCCTCTCTTCTTTTTCGGCGGCTAATCTTGCCTGCTCCCTTTCCAAAGCGGCTTTCTCGGCTTTGGTCATTCTTTTTGCCTTTGGAGCATCCTTCTTTTTACTGTTTTTTTGATTGTTTTTTTCAGTTGTTGTCTTCTCTTTTGTATCCGACATCATTAATATCCTTTTCAATATCTGATAAATGATAACCCGTCAGCCCGTCACCTCTATCCAAAAAGCGCTGACATCTTGTTATACAATTACTTCGATTATACTATATCTTGATAAAAAATCAAATATAAAATGAGGCTGTAATTATACAGCCTCACTTATAAATAAATATACTTATCCGATTTTGGTATCGTAATACATTTTACTTAACATCCTTGATGGAGAAGCTTACTCTTCCCATCTTGTCCTTGCCGAGACAAACTGCCTTAACCTTATCGCCGAGAGTAAGAACATCCTCAACTCTGTCAATTCTTTCCTTGGCGATCTTTGAAATGTGAACCATTGCTTCCTTACCGGGTGCAAACTCAAGGAAAGCACCGAATTCCTTAATGGAAACAACCTTTCCTTCAAGAACCTGACCTGCTTCGAAATCGGTAACGATGATGTTGATGATACGGATCGCTTCGTTCATCTTCTCAAGGTCTGTACCGCAAACGGAAACAGCACCGTCATCCGTTATATCGATCTTAACGCCTGTCTGCTCAATGATCGCGTTGATGGTCTTTCCACGCTGTCCGACAACCTCACCGATCTTTGCGGGATCGATCTGGATCTGAATGATCTTGGGTGCATATTCGGAAACTTCGGGTCTGGGCTCTGAAATTGCCTTCTTCATGCAGTTTTCCATGATGTACATTCTTGCTTCACGGCAACGTGCGATAGCGCCTTCAACGATGGAACGGGTAAGTCCGTGGATCTTGATATCCATCTGGATAGCTGTGATACCTGCGTCTGTACCTGTAACCTTGAAGTCCATATCTCCGAAGAAATCCTCAAGTCCCTGAATATCGGTAAGAAGGATATAATCATCATCGGTCTCACCTGTTACGAGACCGCAGGAAATGCCTGCAACCATCTTCTTGATGGGTACGCCCGCAGCCATAAGGGACATGCAGGAAGCACAGGTAGAAGCCATGGATGTGGAACCGTTTGATTCGAAGGTTTCGGATACGGTACGGATAGCATAAGGGAATTCCTCTTCCGAAGGAAGAACGGGAATAAGAGCTCTTTCGGCAAGTGCTCCGTGACCGATCTCACGACGTCCGGGTCCTCTTGAAACCTTGGTCTCTCCAACTGAATAAGCAGGGAAATTGTACTGATGCATATAGCGCTTGCAGGTCTCGTTTTCGTCAAGACCGTCAAGCTTCTGTGCTTCGGCAAGAGGTGCAAGTGTGGTAACATTGCAGATCTGTGTCTGGCCTCTGGTGAACATGGCAGAACCGTGAACTCTGGGAATAATGTCAACCTCGGCAGCCAAAGGACGGATCTGGGTGATCTCTCTTCCGTCGGGACGCTTGTGATCCTTTAAGATCATCTTACGAACCGTCTTCTTCTCATACTGGTAAACCGCTTCATCGATAAGAGGAAGCCAATCTTCCTTGTCCGCAAATACTTCCGCAAGCTTGTCCTTGAGGTTTCTGATCCTCTCCTCACGAACCTGCTTCTCGGGTGCAAACATAACCACTTCCATCTCAGCGGGAGGAACCTGTTCCTTGATTGCCGCAAAAAGCTCCTCGGGGATCGCACAGCTGGTATATTCATGCTTGGGCTTACCAACCTCGGCAACTATCTTGTCGATGAAAGCAATAACCTGCTTGTTAACTTCATCAGCCTTGTAGATGGCTTCGATCATCTTTGCTTCGGGGACTTCATTCGCTCCTGCTTCGATCATGATGACCTTGTCTCTTGTGGAGGCAACCGTCAGCTTAAGATCGGAAACAGCCGTCTGAGTCGAATTGGGATTAATAACAAATTCTCCGTTGATAAGGCCAACCTGTGTAGTTGCGCAAGGGCCGTCAAACGGAATATCGGAAATAGCTACCGCAATGGCTGAACCAAGCATAGCCGTAAGCTCGGGGCTGCACTCGGGATCAACCGACATTACCATATTATTAAGTGTTACATCATTACGATAATCCTTAGGGAAAAGAGGTCTCATGGGACGGTCGATAACACGGCTTGTAAGGATCGCGTTCTCAGAAGGCTTTCCTTCACGTCTTGTAAATCCTCCGGGGATTTTTCCGACAGCATATAACTTCTCTTCATACTCTACAGAAAGAGGAAAGAAATCAATACCGTCTCTGGGTTTTTCCGATGCCGTAGCCGTTGAAAGCACGGTGGTATCGCCATAATGCATAAATGCTGCGCCGTTTGCCTGTGCGGCAACTCTACCGACGTCAACTGACAGAGTTCTTCCAGCAAGCTCCATTGTAAAAGTCTTGTAACTCATTAATATTTTCTCCTTTTCGCATAATCTGTTTTATTATACTACTGTCTCGGATAATTGCAAGAAATTTTATGTAAATTTTTTTATGCGGTCCATAGCGCTTATTGTTAAGATGTATTACAGTTTTGATATGTTATTGTTTTTATATGTCAATGATCAGATATGCCACTGTTTATAAATGTTACTGTTCACAGATGTGCCGATGATAAGCCGTTTTTTGAAAACATATTTTCAAAAAAACGGCTTGTTATCGGCATATTCTGCTTCGCAGAATACCATGGTCAAACTTTGTTTGACCATGGCGTGAACAGTAACATCCCCCCCTCCCACAAAAAAAGCCTCAAAACCTTTCGGTCTTAAGGCTCAATTTCTATTCTCTTGTTCCGTAAAGTATCTCGTGAAGCTTATATATGTTCTCTTCGTTCCATACAAGAACCCATTTGCCGGAGATCTTCTTTTCTTCATATTGTCCGCTGAACGGAACTCTGTAGGTTCCAAGGTCAAACATCTGCTTCTCGATGGCGATCTGCATGCAGTCTGCGGCGATCGTTTCAAGTCCCGCGGGACAGGTCACAAATTTAAGGCAGTCCATAAGGGCTTTGAACAATGTCGTAATGTTTGCACTCTTGTATTTATTGAACACCTTACCCAATACGACTCTTTGACGATAGGTTCTTCCGAAATCCGTTCCGAGTCCGTTGGAGGTTTCGATCTCACGTACACGACAATAACCCAGTGCCTGATTTCCTGTGAGTACCTGAGTTCCCTCAACAACATTTCTCTGAGACTTATCGGAAATGTAATTGGTACTGTTCAGGTAGTCGGCCTCGGCCTTTGTAAGGTCGATCTCAACACCGCCCACATAATCGATGATGCTTTCAAAGCCTTCATAGTTAACGATAACATAGCCGTCGCATTCAAGACCGAAGTTCAGCTTTAAGGTCTCCATGAGAAGAGGTGCTCCTCCGAAGGCATAGGCTGCATTTAATCTGTCATCTTCCTCCTGACCGGGGATCTTGACATAGAGATCTCTCATGAGGGAAACCAGCTTTATCTCTCCTCCGTCCTTGTCAAAGGAGCCGATCATCATAGAATCGGATCTGCCGTTCAGCTGTTTGGCGTGGTTCTCGACACCTATAAGCAGAATGTTGATGACCGAATCATCTTTCTTGAACTGAGGTCCCGTATATTCTACAGGAGTAGGTTCGGGTGTAGGTGTAAGTACAGGTGTCTCATTCGGCGTTGAAGTTGTCGCGGGTGCAGCTGTAGCTTTAGGAGCCGGAGTGTCTGTAAGCTTTGCAACAGCATCTCCACCCGGAGTATTGACGGGCTCAATATCAACCGTATTTATCTTAGAGAATATGATCCTTGCAATGATCCTGGAAGTAACCTTTTGTCCGGGTGTAGTACACGTAAGGAACAGCCCCAGGAAAATGATCACTCCGAATACAGCCGCAACAACCTTGGGCCATTTTCTCTTCTTTTTCTCAAGTTCAATATTCACAACCTGAGCAAGATGCTCGTCTATTTCATTGATCACAGCCTCCGGATTCTCGTTTTCGCTGACTTCTTCATCTCCGAACAGATCAAGATCGGAAAGATCGATAACCGGAAGTTCTGCAATTTCCGCAGCTCTTTTATGACGTGCTTCTTTTTCTTCATCCGTTTCACCGATGAACATTCTGTCTTCAACGGCAAAGCGCATTTCCTTGATCTCTTCGCGTCTTTTTTCATCCGCCTCAGCCTTTACTGCAGCTTCGGCAGCCTGCTTTTCTTTTTCGGCAACATAATCCTCGATACTGTACTCTTCCTCGGGTGCTTCCTCTGCCGGCATTTCTTCTGTCGGCGTTTCTTCTGCCGGCGACTCATCTGCGGGAGTCTCGTCCGCAGGTACTTCATCCGCAGGGATCTCCTCTTCGGGAATCTTCTCCTCAATGACCGCTTCGGGAGCCTCCGCCTTCATCTCGTCAGACTGATCTTCCCGGTTTTCGGCTTCTTCGTTAAAGCTTTCGACAAATTCGGATGCAATATCGGGCTTTTCATCTTCCTCATCATCATAAACGGGAGTTTCACCGTTTTGAGCTCCCACAGTTTCAAAACGATCCATAGCGCTTTTCGATCCGTTTTCGGAAAGAGATTCTATTATGGTAATGGCCTCTTCGTCATCCGAAGACTCATCACTCTTTTTAATGTTGTCTTTTTCTTTCTTTTTGTTTTTAAGGTTCTTTAACTTGGAAACAGCAGCGCCGACGGAAGCGGCAAGCTTTGTGAAGAAATTGGATTCCGAAACGACCCATTCCTCTTCATCCTTATCATCCTCGGACTTTTTGCTCTTGTTTTCCCCGGATGCGATGTTTTTCACCATTTCGCTGACTGCAAAAGATTCCTCGGGATCCTCCGCATCAAAAAGGTCCTCGTCTGTTTCATCCGAGGCTTCCTCTAAGTCATAAGCATCGATCTCTTCCGTAAGATCCGCTTCTTCCGTAGTGTCCGTATTTTCATTGATCTCTTCGTCGTTGAATATATTCTCGTCTTTAATTTTGTTGTCTACAAAGGAATCCATTGATCCTATCTCCGCATAAATTTATTTAAGCCTGCATATGAGTTTTTCAAGAAACTTGTAAACCCTGACGGCAGATTCGAGTTCAAGACTCTCGTTTGGACTGTGAACATCTTTCATATTGGGTCCAATAGAGATTATATCAAGTCCGGGGCATTTGTCAAACAAAAGTCCGCATTCAAGTCCCGCATGCATAACCTCAAACACCGGTTCCTTGCCGTACTCTTCCTCATAAAGCGCCTTAAATGCCTCTCTGAGGTCGGATTCGCTTTTATATTCCCACGCGGGATACTCACCTTCCGTTGAGGATTCTCCGCCAAGTATCGAAATAAGATAGTCAAGCTTGGAGCTCATAAATTGCTTGTAGCTTGTAACCGAGCTTCTGAGCGAAAACCTTATGACCGCCTTTTGTTCTTCCGTAAAAACTATTCCCATGTTCAGCGAACTTTCAACAAGACCCGGGATCGCAGAACTCATACGCTGTATACCGTTGGGTGCCTGTATCAGGAAATAAAGGAAACTTCCGAAGGAATTACCCGTCAAACCACTTACGGTCTTGGTCTCGGGAACGATACCGAATTCAAATTCCACATTTGGCTCCGAATTCATCAGCTCGCTCTTATACTTTGTAACCAAAGCCCCCACATTGTTTCTGAAGCTTTGAAGATTAAAATTCTTTACAACTATAGTTGCTATACATTCTCTTGGGATCGCATTGTCGAGCTTTCCGCCTCTGAATGCCGCAAGACTGTAATCTACCGGCTTTCTCATTTCAAAGAGCAATCTTGCCATAAGCTTGTTGGCATTGGTCCTGTTTTTGTCTATCTCTACTCCCGAATGTCCACCGGTCAATCCTATGATCTTGATCTCTACGATAATTCCCGTTGCTTCTTCTCTTTGAATGTCAAGCACACAATTCTGTCTGAGACCTCCCGCGCAACCGCAGAAGCACCTTCCTTCCTCCTCCGAGTCCACGTTTATGAGGTATGATCCCTTCAGATCAGAAGTATCAAGAGCTTGTGCTCCGTACATACCGGTTTCTTCGTCGGTTGTCATGAGCAGTTCCATTGCGGGATGCTTCGCATCTTTGTCGGCAATGAGCGCCATCATATATGCAATGGCGATCCCGTCATCTCCTCCGAGAGTCGTTCCCGATGCCCTTAATTTTCCGTCCTCGATATACAACTCCAGGGGATCCTTGGTGAAATCGTGGGGACAATCCAGATCCTTTTCGCAGACCATGTCCATATGTCCCTGCAGCATAACGGTCTTTCTGTCCTCAAAACCTTCCGTGGCGGGAAGAAAAACAACAACGTTCTTCTTTTCGTCCTGTCTGCATTCAGCATTGTGCTCCTTTGCAAAGCTCAGGAGATAATTTGAGATCGCATCCACATTTCCCGATCCGTGCGGGATCTTTGTAAGCTGTTCAAAATAGAAAAAAATGTTCTTGTAATCGTATTTTTCAGTAACGTATTGCATTTATATGCCTTTCAGTTTTTAAAAGAATGGATTGGAGCCGGTATTCTTCCTGTCCTGTTTACAAAAGCCGAGCAATCAAAACCGTTGACGGGCATAATGGGAGCATAGCCCAAAAGTCCGCCGAATTCGACGTTCTCACCTGTTTTCTTTCCGATGACGGGAATGAGCCTTACAGCTGTAGTCTTTTGATTTATCATGCCTATGGCCATTTCATCGGCAATTATTCCGGAGATCGTAGTTGCCGGAGTGTCTCCCGGAACAGCGATCATGTCAAGGCCAACCGAGCATACGCAGGTCATAGCCTCAAGCTTTTCGATCGTCAAAGCGCCCTGTTCTACGGCTTCGATCATTCCTCTGTCTTCACTTACGGGAATAAAAGCTCCCGAAAGTCCGCCGACATAAGAAGAAGCCATGACCCCGCCCTTTTTGACCTGATCGTTAAGGATCGCAAGAGCAGCCGTGGTGCCCGGTGCTCCGGGATGCTCAAGTCCGATCTCTTTTAATATGTCTGCTACCGAATCTCCCACTGCAGGCGTCGGAGCAAGGGAAAGGTCAACAATACCGAAAGGAACTCCGAGCATTTCGGAAGCTTCCTTCGCAACCAGCTGACCCACACGCGTGATCTTGAACGCTGTTTTCTTGATGGTCTCGCAAAGAACCTCAAAACTCTCGCCTCTGACAGCTTCAAGTGCTGTCTTTACAACGCCGGGACCGCTGACTCCGACATTTATGACCGCATCGCTTTCGGTAACACCGTGAAAAGCTCCCGCCATAAAAGGATTATCATCGGGTGCGTTGCAGAATACAACCAGCTTTGCGCATCCTATGCAGGAATTGTCCCTGGTCTTTTCCGCCGTTTCACGGATAACACTTCCCAACAAACGTACAGCGTCCATATTGATCCCCGTCTTGGTGGAGCCCACGTTTACGGAGCTGCATACGATATCGGTACATCTAAGTGCTTCGGGTATGGAAAGGATCAGATTCCTGTCCGCCTCTGTCATCCCCTTGCTTACAAGTGCAGAATACCCTCCGAGGAAATTAACTCCGACTTTTTTTGCCGCCTTATCCAGAGTTTTTGCAATCTCTATGAAATCCTCGGGGGATTTGCAGCAGGCACCGCCCACCAATGCTATGGGTGTAACGGATATTCTTTTGTTGACAATGGGGATCTGATACTCCTTTTCAATTGCTTCGCCCGTTTCCACGAGCTTTCCCGCAAACGATGTGATCTTGTTGTAGATCTTGTCGCAGCAGGTCTTAAGATCGGAATCCACACATGAAAGAAGGCTGATGCCAAGAGTGATGGTTCTGACATCAAGCTTGGAATCGGTGATCATTTTGTTGGTTTCCATTACTTCGGAACGATTAATCATCACTACTCTCCTATATTCTGTGCATCATGTCAAAAATGTCTTCACGCTGGATCTTGATGGATACGCCGATCTTTTTTCCGAGCTCCTCGAGTTCGTTGGCAACCACAAGAAAATCCTTATCAATGTCGGTAACGTCCACGATCATCATCATGTTGAAAAATTCCTTGACTATTGTCTGCGAAATGTCCAAAATGTTGATCCCGTTTTCCGCGAGATAGGTACAGGTCTTTGCGATAATACCCACACAATCTTTTCCGACTACGGTAATTACTGCCCTTTTCATCTTTTTTCCCCTTTCCGGTAAACCTTGCATATGTGCAAAGCATGATATATTAAAAAAGAACTTACGTATTAAAGCGTTTCCGCTATGAATGAATGAACATATCTCGGTGCAACATGCAGCTCAGGTCGTTCATTATCCTCAAGCCTGATCTTTATCTCGGAATTGACCGTTTCAAAAGCCAGCTCCGGGAAATTGTTTTCCTCGCTGAGATGAGCCAGGATAACATGAGAGACGTGATTGACCGACTCATGACAAAGTCTTGTGACCAGCTCTGCGCAACTGTCATTGGACAGATGCCCTTTCTCGCCCTTGACTCTTTCCTTGAGGGCATAGGGATAGCTTCCGGCCTCAAGCATATGTATATCATGATTCGATTCCAGATAAAGGATGTCCGAATTCAACAGTTTCTCTACGATACGATCGTCAAAGTATCCGAGGTCTGTTGCCGTTCCGATCTTTTTCCCTCCGGACTCGAAGCAATAAGCCACAGGATCTGCGGCATCGTGCGAAACCGAAAACGGAGAGACCAGAATGTCCCCTACCATAAAAGAATTATCCGAAAATATATAGTTAAGTAAAAGAGGACTGATCTTCCCGACTGAGTATCTGCCGTTCAGAGCAGCTTCCAAAGTTCCTCTTGTTCCATATATGGAGATTGCATGTTTTCTGGCCAAAACCCCCATGCTTTTAATGTGATCGGTGTGTTCGTGGGTGATCAGAAGCGCGTCTATGGAATCTATGCTCTCGCCTATGGCCGCAAGCTCCTGCTCGATCTTGACTCCGCTTGCCCCCGCATCCACCAGTATTTTAGTCAATCCCGAAGAAACGAAAATACAATTTCCGCTGCTTCCGCTTGAAAGGCTGCAAATCTTCATTATATCCAATGTAACTCCAGTGAGTCTCCGTCCTTTATTAAATCTATAAAGTCGCCCTTGACTTTGTTGATCTTTATCTCAAGATTGTTCCCCTGCGGCTTGTGAATGTCAAAACCGCTCGCATCGGAGGCATCCACGAACCTGTATTCGCTCTTGCCCTTAAGGGTCAGAGGAACTCCGTTGAAGATCACGGTAACAGAATTTCCGACAGGCTTTTGAGCTTTCACGGGAGTCTCTTTGACCTCTTCCTTTGCCTCTTCCTTTGCCGCTTCCTTGAGCTCTTCAACTTTTTCGCTTAAGGACGGCTCGGCAACAGGCTTTCTGTCCAGTTCCACCTTGAAATTCTCGTAAACCCTGGTCTCCTTGTTTGCGATCTCGTTGTTTACGTATATGCCTTCCTTGTACTCTATGCCCAGCACTTCAAGTATCTGCGCAAGGGTGTAGTAATTCAGGGTTTCGATCTTGTCGCCCTGCTTTATGCTGTAGTAGCCGGAAACCAGTTCCCCGTTGGCTGACATGAACTTGGGGAAGGTAACGTCCTTACCGTTCACGTTAAAGGTGATCTCGCTCTTGAACTCAGGAAGTCTCTCCACATCCTTTGTTCCATCGGCTCCTACCGTAGATTCTACAATAGTAATGTCCGCATTAGGCTCTATCGGAGTGTTCACCGAAGCAGGCTTTCCGTTAACCGTGATAACTGCGGCTTCCCCGAGTTCTCCTCTGACCAGGCGAGCCTGACCGTTCAGCGTGAACTCCAGAGCTTTTCCTCTCTTTGGGAAAAGGTTCTCGTTCGGATAACCCGCTGCGATCGCCACATCTATAACTGTCAATTTGTTGTTGTCGTACAGCTTCACGGAATCTCCGTTAAGCGACGCATAAACAAAATTGTTCTTCTTTTCATAGTAATTAAGGCATATGCCTATGGGAGTGACAAACATGGGATCGGGCCTAAAATCTCCGTTTACTGATTCCACGAAAGAAAGAACCTCTTCTCCTCTCAAAGCCACTCTTTCCTTGGGAAGCTTCAGAGCTTTTGCCAGTGCTTCGGTAAAGCCTGCGATCTTTCCGCCGCCGCCCACAACAAAGCATGCGGAAACGCTCTTTCCGCCGTTTACATCGATGATCCTTTCTCCTATGAGCTTGGCCATTTCATCCACCTTGCTCTTAAGCTCGGAATTGACCTCCGCAGGCGTTGTCTTTTGTTTTAACCCCATGATATCCGTGTAAGGAATGGTTTTTTTTCTTGTGCAGGCGGAAAGTTTAATGGCTTCGGCCGTATTAAACTCAACCAGATGATTGGCGGCAACCACCTCCGTCAAAGCATCCCCCGCCATGGGGATCATTCCGTAGGCCGTAATGCTGCCGTCCTTGGTAATACATATATCGCTGGTTCCCGCACCCACATCGACCAAAGCAATGTTCAAAAGACGATATTTCTCGGGAATGGCAACCAAAATGGCGGCAATAGGCTCAAGGGTAAGATTGTTGACCTTAAGTCCGGCCTTTTCAACGGTTGTATACAGTCCTTCTATGACCTCATCGGGAAGGAAGGTGGCCAGCACATCCGCTCCGATCTTTGACGCCTTGTGATCGGTCAGGCTGGACATCTGGAAATCATTCAGATAATAATGCACTACCGTATAGGCAACGCAGTAGTAATTAATGTTTTCTTCCCTTGCCCCGGCTTTAATTGCCGCATAGGCCTTCTCAACGCCCATGAGTTCCATTTCACGGATGTTCACGTCCTTAACCGTGATCTCTTCGGGGAAAGTCTCATCCACACGTACCGTGACGGTTTTAAGTACACGGCCCGCGGCTGCTATGCACACATCCGTAAGCTTTGTACCTCCCAGCTGTTTTTCAAGACTGCGCTTTACAGTTTTTATGGTCTCCGCAACCTTGCCTATGTCATGGATCTGTCCGTCCAGCATGGCACGGGTATCATGCATTTTAACTTCCTGTGCAACAACAGTAAAATCATTAGCATTCTTTTTGTATCCGACCGTTCCGACAACACTTCTTGTGCCGATGTCAAGACCGAAAACATATTGATCCGCTTTACCCATCTGTGACTTTCCTCCGTTAAAATCTAAACAATAATTCTATCAATTTTATCTATCTGCGTCAAGAAACATTATTCTCTCGTCCGCTTCTTTCTTCCAGCTGTCTGACCCATTGTGATTTTCGATAACGAAGTCCGACTTTTGCCTGAATTCTTCATCAGAAAGCTGATTATCCATGATACTTTTGATCTTTTCGTCACTCCAGTCCCTGGAGGCTTTGATGCGCATGATCCTCTCATCCTTACGGGCATATACGAACCAGACCTCATCGCAGAGCTTTCCTATGCCTGACTCGATCAGCAATGCCGCTTCCACCAAAACCAGCCTGTGATCGGAATTCTTCATTCTTCTGACAACCTCTTCGGAAACTATGGGATGTGTCAGTTCGTTAAGGCGCTCGAAGCCTTTTTCCGCTCTGCTTACCGCAAGGGTGAGTTTGGCTCTGGAAATGCGGTCGCTGTCATCACAAAGAATGCCCCTGCCGTACTCCTCAAGCAGAGGGCCGTAGGTCAGTCCCCCGGGCTCCATGAGTTCATGAGCGATGACATCGCAATGAATGAAATCCGCATCATACTTTTCGATAAGATAATCCGCCACGGAAGACTTTCCGCTTCCTGCGCCTCCGGTAATTCCTATTATCAATTTGTTTTCATACTTTCTCTTCATATTAATGAGCCGCTTCCCAATCACTTCCCGAAGCTACGGACACTTCCAGTTTTACCTTCAGATCGGCCGCCTTCATCATCTCTTCCGCCACGATCTTCTTCACCTCTTCGGTTTCCTCGAAAGGAACCTCCAAAAGCAGTTCGTCATGTACCTGAAGAAGGATCCTTGCCTTAAGAGCCTTCTTTTTCAATGTCCTGTTCACATTGATCAGGGCGATCTTCATAATATCCGCGGCAGTGCCCTGGATGGGGGAATTCATGGCGATCCTTTCTCCGGCCTGACGGACCATGAAATTCGAAGCGTTCAGGTCGGGAACGGGCCTTCTTCGTTTGAACATGGTGATCGCATAGCCGTTCTTTTTGGCAAAGGCCACAAGTGAATCCAGATAATCCTTTATTGCCGGATAAGTAGCAAAATACTGCTTTATGTAACCGTCCGCTTCCTTTCTGGAAACATTGATCTCCTGTCCGAGTCCGAACGAACTCATTCCGTATATGATACCGAAGTTTACAGCCTTTGCATTGCTTCTCATTTCCTTGGTGACCTCCGCAGGGTCAATTCCGAACACCTTGGCGGCTGTGATCCTGTGAATGTCCTTTCCTTCGCTGTATGCTTCTATCAGGCTTTCGTCACCGGACATATGCGCAAGCAAGCGCAGTTCGATCTGGGAATAGTCCGCATCAACGAAGCAGCAGCCTTCACCCGGAACAAACATCTTTCTGATCTCTCGTCCCGATTCCCTTCGTATGGGGATGTTCTGCAGATTGGGATCCGCACTGCTGAGTCTTCCCGTCATGGTCACGGTCTGATTGAACTTGGTGTGTATCCTGCCGTCGGGGCAGATGTAACCGACCATTCCGTCGGCATAGGTTCCTTTGAGTTTTGTGAGCTCCCTGTATTTAAGGATCATGTCCGCGATCGGGTCTTCAATACGCAGCTTTTCCAACACATCAGCAGCGGTCGAATAGCCGCTCTTGGTCTTTTTCCCGCCGGGGAGCTTCAGTTTTTCGAACAGTACCTCACCCAGCTGCTTGGGAGAATTAATGTTAAATTCGCAGCCGGCGGTTTCATATATCTTCTTTTCTTCCTTTTCGATCTCCCGGTTCAGATAGCTTCCGTAATCCAAAAGTGCTTTTCTGTCTATTGCTATGCCCGCTGTTTCCATTTCGCGAAGGTCAAAAAGAAGCGGCATCTCCACATCGTTAAAGAGCTCAAGCATATCCTTTTCCTTAAGCTGTACCATCGCCTTGGGAGCTGCGCACAAAAGTCCGTGGGCATAGTGTCCGAGCAGCTCTGCCGCCTTTTGTGAAGTCTCTCCCGTAATGCTGTTATCCAGCACAGCCTCCGCAAGACTGAGCTTGCCGAACACCTCTTTTACTTCAGGTAAAGCCCTGCCCGTAATATCTCTCACAATATCGCACTCTGTATAGGTGTTCTTTCCGGGATAAAGAAGATAACATGCAATAGCCAGATCAGCGATCCTCTCCTTCATGGAAGAAAACTTTTCGGAAACCTCTTTGATGTCGCAAAATACAGGTCGTTTGCCGCTGTTTACAAGTTCTTCGACTCCCGAGATCAGCAGGCTTTCCTCATTTTTACTTTCTGTAAGAAAGCAATAGGACTTCGTTCCGCATTCAACCGCCATGGCAACGATCTCTTGCGAAAAGCCGTCGGTCTCTTTGCAGGCTGCAAAGGATATTCCCGCCCATTCACCCTTTTCGCCGCACAATGCTTTAAATGCACCGGCAAATTCGGATGCGTTTCTCACGATCAAAGTATCGGGTTCGGGAACTTCTTCCTCAACATTATTGCTGTTTGTGATCTCCTCCCTTGCCTCCGCGGAAAATTTCCCGAGCAGAGACTTAAACTCCAGTTCCTTGCACATAGCATAGGCTTCGGGAGTAAAAATGTCCTTCATTTTCAGTTTTTCAAGATCGAGTTCAAAATCACAATCCGTTTTGATGGTAGCAAGCCATTTGCAAAAATAAGCATCCTCCTTGCCTTTCACGAGTTTATCATGATTGGCTCCTTTTACCTTGTCAATATTCGCATATATACCGTCAAGAGATCCGAATTCCTGCAAGAGCTTGGTTGCGCCCACTTTGCCTATGCCTTCCACTCCCTTGTAATTGTCGGAAGAATCTCCCATCAAAGCTTTCAGATCTATGATCATTTCCGGCTTTTCAAGACCGAATTCCGCAGCAAATTCAGCGTTGTTGTAATCCTTGATGACCGTGGTGCCTCTTGTGGTAATGGGTATCCTGATCTTTATCCTGTCGGAAGCCAGCTGCAAAAGATCCTTATCGCCGGAAACAACGGTAACGTCTATTCCTTTCCCCGAGCATACGGTTGCGGCGGTTCCGATCATATCGTCCGCTTCATAGCCGCCTTTTTCCATAACAAAAATGCCCATGGCGCGAAGCAGATCGTGGAGGATCGGAAACTGAGAGATCAACGCTTCTTCCATAGGTTTTCTCTGTGCTTTATATTCTTTGAATTTCAAATGCCTGAAGGTGGGCTCGTAAACGTCGAAAGCCACCGCCAGATAATCGGGCTTTTCTTCGTCCAGCAATTTCAAAAGTATGCTCAAAAATCCCTTGAGCCCGTTTGTATGCACCCCTTTTGAGGTTGTAAGGTCCGAAATGCCGAAATAAGCCCTGCATAAAATGCTGTTTCCGTCTATCAAAACTATCTTTTTCATAGGTTGTCTCCCTTTTATTTGTAACTTAAAGCATATTAAAACAGGCTTTCCTGTAAAACCACGAGTGTCAGGATCAGTACGCCGAGTCCGAAAGCAATGACCGCCACCGTAAGGTTACGATTCCGTTTTTTCAGATACAAAGCCTCATTCTCCGCCTCTTTCAGATACACCTCAACGTTTTGAGGCATTTCGATGCTCTCATCCGGGCTCAGATAGCGGGCGGTGGAATAAAACATATAGTAGGCCCTGAGTTCTTCCATGCAATTGACGCATTTTCTCATATGTTTTACAAAAGCAAGCCTTTTTTCAAAAGGAATTTTCCGGATAATGAAGTCCTTGAAGAGTTTCTGAGCCTCTCTGCAGTCCATTTCCGCTTCCTTCTCTGTTCTCTTTTTTAATATGTTCATTTTCATAGTATTGATTATAAAATTTGCCCTGAACAAATGCAAGGAAAAATGATAAAAAGCAGTTGAAATTCAAATAGGTTTGTGGTAATATACGACCGTTGCTGGTGTGGCGGAATGGCAGACGCAACAGACTCAAAATCTGTCGGGGGCAACCTCGTGCGGGTTCAAGTCCCGCCACCAGCATTTATTTTTATCTTGACATTGGTGCTCTTTTTTTTTATGATTACTTAAAGGAGGGCAATTAGCATGGAGATCGTATTAAGGAATTTAACAGAAGATTATGTTATGCTTGTTTACAATGAGATTGCCCCTACTCTCGATTGTTGTAAATGTGATCAATGTCGTCTCGATACGATATCTTATGCACTGAACAGATTAAAACCGAGATATGTTGTTTCCTCCGAGGGCGAATTGATGACGAAGCTCTGCGAATTTGACTATCAATTTGAAACAACCGTCATGTCGGAGCTTACAAAAGCCGCCAAGGTGGTTAAAGAAAATCCCAGACATAAGCTCAATAAGGATCAATAATAAAAAAATCCCGTTTTTAAGCGGGATTTTTCTTATGCTTCTCTTTTGCCCCACAAACCCTTTTTCTTAAGATCTATGTATTCTGCATAGGCTCTCTCAAGGATCTGTTTCTCATTGGCAAATTTGAGGAGATGTAATGCTTCATGGTATTTGTAATAACCGGAATCCATGAAATACTCCTCTCTCTGCGGTTTGCTATAGTAGCTTTCGGACGCCATCAAATACCAATGAACATCCTTTGATACCGTATTCTGCTGAGTTGAAAACGTATATGAACTTTTTCCGACATACTTGATTATCGTTCCGTCGGCTCCCGTCTCTTCCTTAACCTCTCGCAAAGCTGTCTGTTCATGCTCTTCTCCGGGTTCGACGGTTCCTTTG
Source organism: Lachnospiraceae bacterium (assembly GCA_016291655.1). GTDB lineage: Bacteria > Bacillota > Clostridia > Lachnospirales > Lachnospiraceae > RGIG3528. The sequence goes on from JAEEYF010000006.1 coordinate 100,214, forward strand.
GGCAGAACCCACCCTTCATACTTGTTTTTATAATTCTTGTACAGAAGAAGTATCTTTCCTCTAAAAATAACAACACCGCCACAGCTTGTTGCCTCAACCATCGCAATGCCTCCGTAGGTGTGTTAAAACTTAAACTGAAATGAGTATACATCATTTATAACTCCCATGCAACCAAAAACTTTTTTCGTTCGGATCCTTTGTAAGTTTTCGAAAACCGCGTATTACACATCTTTATTTTATTGTTTCTTTGGTTTACAAAGCCCATCCAAGGCTTTATAATCTAATACAAATGCGGGATTTAAACCCCAAGATCAAAAAAGGAGATTAAAAATGGGTTCATTTGTTTTTGGTATTATTGTAATTGTTTTAGGTATTATTTCTGCAATTGCTTTAAAGCACAGCAGAGCTGCCGTTGCAGGTAAGATTACGGCTGCTGTGGGATGTGTACTCGGTATCGTGATCATCGTAATAAGTTGTTTTGCAACAGTTCCCACAGGACACACCGGTATCCTCACCACCTTCGGTAAAGTAGAGGACACCACATACGAAGCAGGTGTTCATTTCATCCTTCCCTGGCAGGAAGTCGTAAACATGGATAACCGTGTACAGAAGCTCACCAAAGACATGGAAGCTTTCTCATCGGACATTCAGGAAGTTACTCTTAAATACACCTTAAACTATCGTATTGAGAGTTCACAGGCTCAGAAGCTTTATAAAACAGTCGGCGTAAACTACCCCGCAACCATCGTTGAGCCTAAGATCGAGGATGCGGTTAAAACCATCACCGCACAGTACAACGCTGAAAACCTTGTCTCAAAGCGTGCTGAACTCGGTGACAAGATCGAAGCCCTTCTTACCGAAAGCCTTGCTTCCTACAATATAGTAGTAATGGGTACGGCAGTCGAAAACCTTGACTTCACCGACGAATTCACAACAGCCGTTGAAGCAAAGCAGGTTGCTGAGCAGAACAAGATCAAAGCCAAGACCGAGCAGGAAAGAGAGACAATGGAAAAGGAAGAAGAGCTGAAGCGTAACGAGGCAGCTGCACAGTCCGCAGCCAAGGTTGCAAGAACAGAAGCCGAATCCGCAGCAGAAGTTGCAAAGATCCAGGCCAACGCTGATCTTGAGGTTTCCAAGATCCAGGCAGACGCAGCAGAATATGCAGGTCAGAAGGAAGCCGCAAAGAACAAGGCTCTCGCATCTTCTCTTACCGAAGAACTTCTCAAGTACAATTACATCCTTCAGTGGAACGGTCAGCTTCCCGAAACCTACATGGGCTCCGAGAACGTTAACACGATCCTTGACATCACCAAGTAATTAAACCTCACGATTACTTAAACCTTAACAAAAAACTCCGGAAACGATGAGTCTTTATGGCTCTTCGATCCCGGAGTATTTTTATTCCACTCCGCGTCTCATATGACCGCGGGTATAATTGCCTTTTAAAGCCGTATTGTCACGATATGCACGTAAAACAGCCGCCGTTTCCTCCCGTGTTTCCGTGGTAAAGGAAAGGATGTTTGAACAAAAACCTGCCGTTTCCTCAAGCTCTCTCATCCCTATCAGAGAATAGATCGAGGAATTGTAGATCACGTTAAGACAGGAAGGACAAAGTGTCTTTACGGGAAAGATCACTCCCGTCTTGTCCTTAAGCCCCAATGTCTTCTTTTCTCCACGGGTCTTCTTGAGACACACAAGGAAATTGTCCCTCAGGCATTGTGCACTGTACATTACGGGCGTTCTGCCGTAAACAATGAGATTTCTGGTGCTCGCATCAAGGTCCTTTAGTTCGCTCAGATTGAGTTCCAAAGACGCCGTATAGCTTTCGGCTCCTATCAGCCCGTTCAAAAAAGCCAACGCCTCATCGTTCATCGTATAAAGCGCATCGGAGCATATGACTTTGCAGTTCGGATCGAGCTCCTTAACAAATTCAAGTTCATCAAGGGAATTGATCACAATCCCGTCCGGGATCGTGAGATCAAGCTCTCTTTCATATCTTTCCGCTTCCTTTTTTCTAAAGATCGGAGGCAGACACAGATAGACCTCTTTTCCGGTATTCATCGCCTGTTTTGCGCATTCGAGCTGAGCCTTGATCCCTTCCTCCTGAAGATCCAGAAAAACGGTATTTACAAGATCGAATTTCAAAACCTCTTCCAACTGCTCCCTTTCGGAAACCTTGCATACGGTCTTCGGTTTTTTGAGCTTTGTTTCCCTGAACCCGCAGCCTTCAAAAGGTCTTTCGGTTACGGCTTTTCTAAAAACACCTTCAAGTATGATCTTCTTAAGACCGGCAAAGGCATTTTTTCTCAGTTCCTTGATCTTTCCCACGGGAAGAAAAACATTTCCCGTAACCTCTGCCCGAAGCTCATCAAAAATAAAATCGCTTTCTCCGGTCTTGTTTAATACAGTCTTTATATCTTCCGCCGTCATCGGACGTGACTTTGCTTCCTCTACCACATCACCCTGAGCGGTAAAGCTCCGGCCGAAAAGAGAAACCGAAAGACAGACTTTTTCTCCCGCCTTTGCCTTAAATAAACCGATGCAGGAGGATCTTTTGTCTTTTTTAAGGAACTCCTCATCTATCCTGTCAAGAAGACTTTTGTTCTTTGTCCTGAAAACAGGGGTACCTTTTGATGTTTTGAAGTTTGGAGGGACATTAATGTCATATAATCCGGATTTTCCTTCCGCAAGTCTCTCCAGTCCCGCTGCCCCCACGGTAAACTCAAAACTTTCCCTACCGCGTATCTCCAGTACGTCTCCCGCTTCAAGTTCTGTTTCCGGCCTGATGGTCACATGTCTGCCCGATACATCGGAGACCTTTCCCACCTGCACTCCCGAATGATTTGCTCTGTCGGGCGTCATCATTACCGGTCCGTGATAACTAAAGTAATATCCTTTTGTAAAGCCGCCGCGATTATAGATCTCGGAAACCTCTCTCACTCTCTCGGTAACGGCTGTGGGATTGTCCTTTACAAAGCGTTCGAAACCCTCTCTCCCAAGCTCCTCGTATTTCCTTGTCAGAAAGGCATAGGCAGAGGTGATCCCCGCAGTATATTCCGGCTTTTTCATCCTTCCCTCGATCTTGAAGGAATCTATGCCCGCATCTATCAGGTCGGGAATGTTTTCCAGCGTGCATATGTCCTTTAGACTCAACAGACAGCCTTCTTTGACGGTCCTGTCGTTTTCAAGCAGCTCGTAGCGCTGTCTGCAGGGCTGAGCGCATCTTCCGCGATTACCGCTCCTTCCGCCTATCATACTGCTCAAAAGGCACTGACCGGAATAGGAATAGCAAAGCGCACCGTGCACGAAGCATTCAAGCTCAAGCTTTGTCTCACCTCTTAATTGTCTGATCTCCGAGATCGACAATTCACGAGCAGGCACAACTCTTGTAACCCCGCCGATGTCCTCAAGCAGCTTTGCTCCCTTCCCGCTGCATACAGTCATCTGAGTGCTGGCATGGATCGGAAGCTCCGGAAAGTTTCGTTTTATAAAAGACAGAACTCCGAAGTCCTGAACTATGACTGCATCCAGTCCCCGTTCATAATAGCTTTTCAGGTAATCAAAAAGACTGCCCCTGAGTTCTTTTTCCTTTAAAAGAGTATTCACGGTCAGATAAATCTTTTTTCCGTTTAAATGAATAAAATCGATGGCAGAAAGAAGTTCCTCCTCCTCGGGATTGTCGGCATATGCCCTTGCCCCGAATTTTCCGCCACCGATATACACCGCATCCGCTCCTGCCGCAACCGCTCCTTTAAGGGAAGCTATTGAGCCCGCGGGTGCAAGAATTTCGATCTTTTTCATTTTTGTTACCTTCTTAAAAACTTGCTTGCCCAATGTGATCAAATATCTTTCATTTCGGTTTCGAACCTGATCACCTTTCTCTGAAGTTCAAGATTGTCTTTTCTTAAAAGTCTGTTTTCCTTCTCTGTTTCTTCAAGCTTGTTGCGATACTCCGAGATCGTGTTTTGAAGATTCTCCACTTCTTTTTTATGATCCACGAAATTGGCTGAGTTTTCCTCTTCCAACGCCTTAAGCTTCAGATAATCATCAGCTATGTTTATCATGATAAGGATGTTTCTCTCGGAATCATTGATAATGTTATTTCCGTTTACGCCTTTTAAAGCCGCCTGTTTATTGTTGATGTAGTCGGCAATCTTGTGAAGATATTCAACATTTTCATAACCGGCAATATTATAATTTTTCCCGTTAATTATAACCTGTGCGTCATTCTTTTTGTTCATATCTCACTCCAATACTTTCTACTCTTCAGGCATGCTGAGTCCCAAGTGTTTATATGCCTCCCTGCTCGGAACACGACCTCTGGGAGTTCTTAATATAAAACCGTTTTGAACCAGGAAGGGCTCATAAACTTCTTCAAGGGTTCCCGGGTCTTCTCCTATGGTTGTTGCTATCGCTTCAATACCGACGGGTCTTCCGCCGAAATTCACGGTCATGCATTTAAGAATAGCTCTGTCGGTATTATCGAGGCCGAAATTATCGACTTCAAGAAAATCCAATGCTTTTTGAGCCGCATCGCAAGTGATCTCATTGCCGTATTTGATCTGAGCAAAATCCCTGACACGTTTCAAAAGCCGGTTTGCTAGTCTCGGAGTTCCTCTGGATCTGCCGGCGATCTCCCCTGCCGCAGCAGGCTCTATGGCTACTCCGAGAACCTCCGCACTTCTCATGACAATTTCCGTCAGTTCCTCACGGGTGTAATACTCCAGGCGGTTAATGATGCCAAACCTGTCACGCAAGGGTGCTGTCAGCATGCCCGCTCTCGTGGTTGCTCCCACCAGCGTAAATTTGGGCAGATCCAGCCGTATGGATTTAGCCCCCGCGCCTTTACCGATGATAATGTCTATAACAAAGTCCTCCATGGCAGGATAAAGCAATTCTTCCACCTGGCGATTCAGCCTGTGTATCTCGTCGATGAAAAGCACATCGCCCTCCTGAAGGTTGTTAAGGATGGCAGCCATATCTCCGGGCTTTTCAATGGCGGGGCCTGCCGTAACCTTAAAATTAACACCCATTTCATTGGCAATAATGCCTGCAAGTGTTGTCTTTCCGAGTCCGGGAGGTCCGAAAAAAAGGACATGATCCAGCGTCTCGTTTCTGGACTTTGCCGCTTCCATATAAACCTTAAGGTTTTCCTTTGCCTTGGCCTGTCCAATGTATTCCTTGAGCTTCTTTGGTCTAAGGCTGCCTTCGGTCTTAATATCTTCTTCTGTGATCTCTGTTGAGATAAGTCTTTTACCACCCATATATTAAATCTTCTTCAACGCAAGTTTAATGATCTCTTCCGCAGTCGCATCTTCTCCCGCATTTACCGAATTAACCGTCTTCATGGCTTCGGTCATACTGAAGCCGAGGGAATTCAGGGCCTGCGCTGCTTCCATTATCGCATCTCTGTTACCCTTTTCCGCGTTTTCATTTCCGAAGCCGTAACCGGAGTCCAAACCTTCGGATGCTTTTTCAGCTTTATCCTTAAGGAAAAGCACTATTTTCTCGGCCATCTTTTTGCCGACTCCCTGAGCCATGGTCAGCGTCTTAATATCTCCGGAAAGAACCGCCATTACCACATCCTTGGGGCTCAGAGCCGAAAGAACGGAAAGTGCCGCCTTAGGTCCCACTCCGCTGACGGTGATCAGATCTTTGAACATTTCAAGTTCTTCATCTTCGATAAAACCGTAAAGAAACATTCCGTCTTCTCTGACCTGCATATAGGTGTTCAGGAAGATCTCGCTTCCCACATGCCCTGCTTCTCTTAAAACGGTGGTCGGAACATAGACCTGAAAACCTATGCCTGATGCCGTAACGACAACAACGGAGTCATCATATATTTTTGATACTCTTCCTTCGACATAAGCGATCATTTTTTGCCACCGCCAATACTCTTAAATTCACCTTTTTTTACAAACAATCTTCCTTCGTCGATGAAACGCACAATCTCAAAAGGAGAAATGTCAAGCCCCTCCGCAATCTGTATGGCATTGCTGTTGGGATAACGCTTAAGATAATTCTCTATCCTTTCAAATTCCTCTTCTTCGATTTTAACGCACTCATTACAGCAGGTTCTTTCCTTCCATGAAGTAAAAACCTTACCGCAATATCTGCAAACACACGCCTTAACCATTCTTACGTTCTTTCCTTTGCTTAATACGTTTTATTATATTGTTATTCTCTTTATATCCGAATTCTTCTTTTAGTTCGGATACGGTTTCCTCTCTGTCTCCATCCCATTTCATATAAGGAAAGGCCTCAGAAATACGCTTTGCTGTATATTGGAGATAGCCCTTGAAGCCGGAGGCTATCTTGGACAAGCCCTGTCTCAAAAGATCCGTAAGCTGATCTACTTTTGTTTTTCCAAATTCAGCTGCCTTGTTGATACGTATCTTGTTGGCAGCGAGCATCCTGTCTATGACCCCTATGCTGCCTTCGATCTTTTTGTCCATTTCCTCTTTTCGTTCATCATACCCCTGCATGGTAAATGCAATGGACGCATCCACTCTGTCCATAAAATGCTCTATAACATCACCGAGCGCAGTTTCACCGTATCTCTTCTTAAACTCGTTCTTACCCGAAACTTCTGCATTTCTGATACCTGTTGCAATGTTGGACAGTTCCCCTTTAATCTTTGTAATGAGCGTGATCTTCTGTTCGATCTTTACCGTAGCCACGATGGTAGATACCAGATCGCCTATGAACAGGATGAGGATCACATAGCCTATACGTTCAAAAAAAACTCTGGGAAATCTTTCGATAAAAGAGATCACAAGAGGATGTAAAAACCTGGTCAGTACAATAGCCATCAACCCCCAGAAACAAGCAACGGGAAAACATATTCTTCCTCTGATGTTTAACGGTATATGGGAATAATCCCACCATTTGGCATGAAACAGCACTTCCATGATCCAGCTTGTAAAATACTCAAAAGCAGAAGCCACAAACATGCCCAGTAAAAAAATGATAACATAGCTTTTAAAAGAAGAATCGTCAACGATCTCCTTCATGCCCGGATTAAAGAAAACCAAAAGCATACCGGTTGCGGCGCAGCCGTATATGGGTATCACGGGTCCGTTAAGAAAGCCGCGGTTAATGAGTTTTCCTTCAACCACCGAGCAATAGCAGCATTCCCATATCCAGCCTACGAAACAATATATAAAGAAGCAATAAAACACATTGAAAAAATCAATACCAAACAAAGATAATCCAAACATTAAAAAAGCCCCCAGATTTAAATTTTTTTACAGTATTGCTCCATAGCCCCCAAAAAACCGCCCGTATTCGATCTCGTCCGAAGCGGTCCGATCACTTTTCACATATCCCAAATTTAAGAAAAAATAAATAACCGTTACTTTATAATATCAAAAGATGTGCTAAATTTAAAGACAAAAATTTAAAAGTGTGCTATATATTTAAAGTAGTCAAAATTAAGAAAGGACCCGACATGAAGATCATTAAAACCATAGAAAAAGCTGTCCTCGACGGGGGTCCGGCTTTTTTCGATATAGAAACCACCGGTTTAAGCGCCCGTACATCAAACGTATATCTTATCGGACTGATGCGTAAGGAAGGAAATGATACCGTTCTTACTCAATATCTGTGCGAAAGTCTCGATGAGGAAAAGGAAATGCTCGAAACCTTTGTTTCCGTCCTCAGGGAAGATGAAACCCTCATTCATTACAACGGGGCGGGATTTGACATTCCCTATCTCAACAAAAAATTCAAGCATTATTCCATCGCTTTTGAGATCATTCCCGAAAAAACAAGGGATCTCTACAAGGAGCTTTTACATTTCAAAAAGTACTTCCCTACCGATAACATAAAACTAAAAACAATGGAAGCAGCCGCTGGCTTTGCGCGCGAGGATAAATATGACGGAGCCGAACTCATTAAACTCTACTCGACTCTTTTGGGCAGGTTTCGCCTTGCCTCCATCACCGGGAAAAAGGAGGATGAAGACAGCGTAAACTCTCTTCTTCGTGAGATACTTCTTCATAACAGTGATGACATAGAAGGGCTTTACGATATATACCTTAAAACCAACATTCAGGCTGCTCTCTCGGGTTATTTGGATGTTTCCCCGGAAATAACCCCTTTTGAGTTGATCTTAAGCTACAATGTTCCGCTTTTCCCTCTCGATCTCGAGCTTGCTTTTTCGGGCGTGAACCTCGGCAACAACGCTCATGGTTGTGAAATTTCAATTCCCGTAAAGGAAACAACCCTGAAATACTTTTTCCCCGACTACAGGAACTACACCTATGTTATCGACAGAGACATGTGCATGCACAATTCTGTGGTCTTTGGTCTATCAAAAGACAACAAAAAGAAATGCACTAAAGAAACCGCCTATATAAAAAAGGCCGGGCGCTATATCCCCATCCCCGCCGCAATGGTTGACAGCCTCGGAGGATACGGTCTGCATCTTTTTAAGGAGAGCTATGAGGATAAGATCTTTTATGCGGAATTAAAAGACAACAGGGAATTTTTCAAAGAATATGCAAAGTACATATTAAAAGAATTATAGGAATCCTTACGGGAACATAAAAAAATTAAAGCAGATTCATACGAATCTGCTTCATTTTTATCAATCCTGAGCGATGATCTCTTTCTTGTTGTAAGAACCGCAGTTCTTGCATACTCTGTGAGGCATCATTAATGCGCCGCACTTGCTGCACTTTACAAGGTTCGGAGCAGTCATCTTCCAATTTGCTCTGCGACTGTCTCTTCTTGCCTTGGAATGCTTATTCTTCGGACAAATAGCCCCCAAGATCTACACCTCCTTAACTTGGTTGAAAATATCCCGGATAACAGACATTCTTGGATCGAGCTCTGTGCGA
>JAEEYF010000066.1 GCA_016291655.1 Lachnospiraceae bacterium
TCCACAGACAGCACAGTGCTTTACAGCCTGCTCTACAACGGCTCGTACATGCTTCCGGAGTTGGTCATCACGACCGTGGTTGCGGTCATCCTGCTCAACATCCCTCATGTACGTAAGCTCTTCAGACCTGACGAAACCTGAGTTCAGGTAACTGCTTTAACGCATATAACCACTTTTTGTGATTCACACCAAAGGCCACTTGCTTTCGCAGAAAAGCAGTGGCCTTTAAATGATGAATCGAAAGATACCTTTTACAGATTTTTTAAAATTTCCAGAAAGTGTTCGGTGATTTGCCATGTTATTCGGAATACGGTTGTGATAGTGTGTTATTTGCGTTATGAAGACATCAGAACTCGGCAAATAAAAAGGGGAAACTATGAATCGTTTTGTGAAAAATAAAAGTGCTATTATCTGCTTGGGTTTAATTATCTTAATCTGCCTTGCTTGTGCGGATCATGCGTATGCCAGGCAGCACATTTACCCGTCATACTATATAGAACCGGGGAGTCCTATTCTTAAGTCAGAATACCCGGATGGTTATGATTATGTATATGACTCGGATGATTTTTTGTTTTGGGAATCCAACGAACAGTATTATGACACAAGAGGATTTGATAAGTACCGAACCGATGTGTATGTTTTTGATAATGCATATCTGACAGTATTTCCGTCTTTTGTATTAAAGGCAGACCTTGGAATTTTTGATCATCCGATTCGGTCGTTCCTTATCTGCGGAGATAAGGTATTTATCGCACAAGAGTATGCTTCGCTGATGTTTAGCGGACATCTGTATGAGGGAGGAAACGTGTTACTCTCAAGGTGCAACATTAGCGGGAACTCTTTTGAGCGGCAGGATTCCATGCTTTTGACAAATGTTGGGGGCGCAGCAACGCTTGATGCTTATACACATAATGGAAAGAACTATCTCTGGGTAGGCTGCTGCGCCTCCAAGGCAAGTGAAGTCAAGTATTATTCAACAGAACTTGGTCGTGTTGAGTATACTCCGGGGGCTGTTGTTGATTCAGAAGATATAAAAAGACTGACCGGTATTGACCTGTTCGAAGGGACTACGGACGCATCAGAAGGAGACAGGATAAAATCTGTTGAATCATCGCTTTCTTCGGACAAAAAAAGCATCATAATCCATCAAAGATCGTTTCTTGGAAGAGATATGTTTTCTGTGTATGATTTTGGCATATTAAACGATTCCCTTTCGGATGCGAACGATAAAGCTGTGCCTTTTACAAAAAACAAGACGGTTAAGCAGGCCTTAGTATGTACTTTTGAAAACTCGGAGGATATGCCCGTCGAGATAAAAGGGATGGAAATATCTAATGAGCGAAACGGAAAACGGTCTGTATATGTATCGGCGGGATGTGATGCTAATGACTCCAGACTACTTAAACTGTACCGTTATGATTTGCAGGGAGAATTGATAAACCAGATCGTGATCGCCGATTATGGTATGACTACTGTTTGGGATGAACCATTTGATCGGTTCCCGCATTCTGAAATAAACGGATTACGCATTAAGGGTTCACAACTGCAGTTCTCATTCAGAGATTTAGACAACGACAAACACCAAATGATCCTGGCTGTAGAAAAGAAAACCCTAAAGAATGCAAAAGAGACCGGGCCGATAAAGAAAGACGAACCAAAATCTGCAGTGACGTATTCGTTTGATGATGGAAAACTGACCATATCGGGTGTCGGAAAAATGGACAGGTCGTTTGCGGGGGATATGACCATTAAAGAGGTAGAAGTAGAAGAAGGGATTACAGCTATTCGGGAAAACGCTTTTTGTGGATGTAAGAACCTTAAAAAGGTCGTACTCCCTCAAAATGGCTTGCGAAGAATCGAAAGCGGGGCTTTTGCTTACACAGCCATAGAAGAGATAGAGTTGCCGGAGTCGGTGAACACAATAGGGTTTGGGGCGCTCTACACAGAGACGATCAAAAATATAACCTTGCCGACAGAAGCCTGTGTTACTGCAACCGGGAAAGCATCAGAAGACTATCCTAGGTATATAGGAAGTGGGGATGGCTGCACAATAACAATCAGGGGTGAGTCGGAAACCTTTACATACAGTGATTTAAATGCTGAGACCATTATAATTAAGTAATCGTTTTCAAAGGACCCAAACATATTTCAATATTGTTTATTCAAAGGCCACTTCGGTGGCCTTTCTTATTGTATTGCGTAGAAGTCAGCCTGTGATAGTGGTATAATCTTCTTCAAGAAATGCAGTACATGACGTAAGATCGGCATATAAACAGGAGGCATCCATGAACGAAACTATCGCTAAAAGAAACCGCTTACTTGCGCAGAAGGTTATAAAGGGACTTGAGTCCAGAAACATGAAGGCGTATTACGCTGAGGACAAGGCGAAAGCGCTTAAAATCGCGCTCGAACTCATCCCCGAGACTTCAAGCATCTCAATGGGCGGTGCAATGTCGGCACATGAGATAGGTCTTGTGGATGCCCTCAAGAAAGGGAACTACAACTTTATAGACAGGGACGCCATAGAAGATAAAAGAGCTGCCATGCTTGCCGCTTATGATGCAGATTATTTCCTGACAAGCGCCAATGCGATCACCGAAGATGGCGTCATGGTCAACATTGATGGCAATTCGAACCGTGTATCGGCCATCGCGCAGGGCCCGCGCCACGTGATCGCGATCGTCGGGATGAACAAGGTTTGCCCCGATGTCGATACAGCCATGAAGCGTGCAAGAAA
>JAEEYF010000067.1 GCA_016291655.1 Lachnospiraceae bacterium
GATAACGATATATTACGATAAAAACACCTGGGATTTTACAAAGCTTGGAAAGCTAAACGGAACAGAAGAGGAGATAAAAGAAGCCTTTGGCGGGAAAGAAGATGTGATCGTAGATTTCTATGTTGAATGGACGGAATAGGGAAATCCGGGAGTATGCGTGGATATAGAAACCCAAGACCGGAATAGATGGGATTCAGGCCAGAAAACCGGTGCAGGTACAATGTTGTGAAATGTTGCCGGGAAAAAGGAATCAAAAACTGCGGAGAATGTAACGACGATGAATACTTGATGCTCAAAAAGGCTTTCTTCGAAAAAGAGAAGAATCTAGACGAAGTCAGAAACAAAAAAGCATGAAAAGAAAACTGTAGAGGAACGGAGGAATGCACATGTTTTGGGACAAAATATCACCGTTATACGATCTTTTTGAAAACATCTACAATGGCAAGGTCTACACCGGAACCGGAAAGAAAGTGGCTGAAATGATCGACTCGTCAGATGTGGTGCTAGAATGTGCCTGTGGAACGGGAGCGATCAGCATATATATCGCGCAGAAGTGCAAGAAGCTTGTTGCAACAGACTTTGCTCCCGGAATGCTCCGACAGGCAAAGAAGAAATGCAGCCGGTATCATAATGCGACGTTTAAAAGAGCTGATATCACTCAGTTGAAATGTAGAGACAAACGGTTTGACAAGGTTGTTGCCGGAAATGTGATACACCTTCTCCCGGATCCGAAGAAAGCGATGAGCGAGCTTGAAAGGGTCGTAAAGCCGGGAGGCAAGATCATCATACCCACATATATCAACATGACAAAGAAGAGCGGAACGATAGCCGTGAAATTGATAACACTTTTGGGTGCTGAATTTAAGCGGCAGTTCGATCTGGATTCATACAAGAAGTTCTTTACAGATATGGGCTATGAGGATGTTGAATATGTGGTGGTAGACGGACGGATGCCCTGTGCTATAGCCGTAATAAGCAGATAAAACACTCATTAGGGCTAAAAACTGAGAGCAAATCAAAAGACTGTTAAAAGCCACACCAGGAAAAGGCGGTTTTAGCAGTCTTTTTATATTTCAGTTCATGATTCCCTTTTTGCTTTAATTGCCTGCTGGATCAAAGCGTTAAAATACAGCGCATTGTTTGAGATAGAAGAAAGGAACGAAAATGATTAGACTTTACGGAATGAACGCTTGACAAAACGAGACAATCCGATTATGATTCTAATATCATTTATAAAAATAATATTATTAATACTAATTCCGGAGGAAATATGATAAAGAGAGACTTTACAGAGAAGGGATGTGGCGAGATCTTCAACATGTTTACGGAGCTGCTTGAAGATGATGATATAACGGAGCTTAAGTTTGACATAAGCAAAAAGAAATGCCTTATGACGGTAAAAGGGAAAAGAGAAAATGATGAGTCTTTCCGGATAACAAAGACGCTTCGAGGAAAGGGATCTAAGGAGAATGCTACCGATCAAAAACAGAAGACAGATCCGTCGGAACGGGCTAAAACAGTGAAAGAAATGCGAGAAAAAGGGTATAAGCAGCAGGAGATTGCCGATACTCTCGGAATTTCCCAGGCGCTGGTGTCTAATATACTGAGAGCTGAAAAGAAATAAAAGAAGTGAGGCATCCCGGGAGTGGGGTGCCTCATGTTCATTACAGCTAGAAACGTTCATATTTGGTAGGATAGCCTTCGGAAATGAGCATGTCTTTTTCCTCCATCTCCGTCAAACGCCCCTGTAAATAACACAATTCATACTCGAGTTCAGTATTAGTTGCTTGGTCATTTTCCTTTAATTTTTGCTGTATTTCCTTTATTTTAGCCTTGGTTTTCGGAATGGCTGTTGATTTATTGAAAATGAAAGTAACTAGGGTATCTAACGCGTCAGCTATAGTACCGGGCTCAAAAGCGGAGGAACAGCGCACGTGCGGGATGTAGCCTAGTTCTTGTTTTGTATCAACTCTTTGAAGCGCAAGAGTGAACATGCGCTCTTTGTTGGAGCCGATACTTTTTTCCTCTAATGCATAAATTTCGGTTTGGATGCGCTTGTTTAGAGGGAAGAAAAGTACGGCCTGTGTTTTGAGGCGTACGTTTGATTTTTTTGTTGCAACGAAAACACGAAGAAACATCGCGGTGGAGATAAGGTTGTGCAAAGAGTTGACAGCGGCCATAAAACGCTTCTCAAAAAATGTTTCATTATCCATATCCATAGTTCAATAATCCTTTCTTGTTTTCTTTTAATATGTCAGAATTTTTTAGGTCACTTTCCTTTCCGAAAAGAAAAATAATAAAAAGGACCAAAAGTAATATGAAAAACAAGACGTAAGTACCAGGTACTTTTACGCTGAATTTACCCAACCGGTACCTTTACTACTTAATAGCTGGAGAAAATGTGATGTATACATATTTACCGACAGGAGATTGTGTGATATTCCATATCTAGATTCTTGGAGATTTTGTGATGAGGGATTTTACGAATGGGGATTTGCGTAGGAAATGCCCTTTTGCGAACGGGGATTCGCGCGGCACGCGTAAAAGTACCAGGTACCTTTACGCTTAAGAGTGACAAGACTTACGAAGAGGTCATGGAATTCTTGGGAGTTGTAGAGGAAGAGCAGAAGCAAAATCGTGGTTTTAGTCGGAAAAAGAGTGGAAAATGAGGTTTAGTCGGAAAAAGAGTGGAAAATGAGGGAAAAAGATGAACGTCCAATAGTAGAAAACTGTTTCAAAAAGCCTCTTGAATAATACACCCATTGGGTGTATTATTCTGTTGAGGTGATATATATGGATGCAACAATGAACATTCGAGATATGAGAAAGCAATTAGGGGACACGCAAAGTGAATTTGCGGAAAGGTACAATATACCATTTCGCACGGTTCAAAACTGGGAGACCGGTATGCGTAAGCCTCCCGAATATATTTTGGAACTCCTAAAGGCACGAATTAAGGAAGACTTAATCAATAAGAGAGCCTCGGCTTTGCCGAAGTATGATTCAAATAAGCAGGATCTTCCGAAGAGAAGTGACTATGTGGGAGCTACATCTTGGCTTAAGGCGGTTAGCGAAAGTCTGGGAGATGAAATTGTATTTGCGCTGGACGAAGCTCTTATGTGCAGCGGAAGCTTTGGTGGACGGAGTGATGAATTCATCATATGGATATACGGTGATGACAGATTAACCAGATATAACGGAGTGACCGTGATCGGAAATTACGTCAGCCCCATAAATGTGCGCGAAAAGAACGGGCTGAAGTTTACGGATTTTAATAGGACACTGTCAGATGCTTTTGCTAATGAATCAATTCTTGATATGCAGGGCACGATAGAGGCATTGAACAGATATTATTATTCTAACGGGGAAAGCTTTCAAGGATTGTCTGTTGCTCCGGAGTATCAGGACAGATTTGATAGCCTTGCGAATGAGGCAATAGAATATTACGACGAATAAGAGGATTGTGCAATGAAACTTTCGGCTGAAGATACATCTTCTCCATGTGCGTCAGTCCTCAATAAGTTCATGTGTCACGCCTTGACCGGCTTCGATCTGTGCAAAACCTCTTTCTATTTTTGCCAGGTAGCGGGCATTTCGCAGTTCTTTCTCGATTTGATTTAACCTATCAAGGCTCATGATAACCACATTTTTTCCGGCTTTTCTGGTGACAAGAACAATTTCACCTTCGTCAGATGCTTTATCACAATAGTCTTTAAGATTATTTCTAACTGCTGTATAGTTTGCTGCAACCATAATCACTCACTCCTTTCTGTACTTTATGTTGTACAGAATTATGCTCGTAATGTCAACACCTTGGTGACAGGCGCTCTGAAAACGGGAGAAAGTTGAAACCGTGAAGTCGCAATTTGCGACTTCACCGGATTCCTGACGTAAGTACTTTTACGCTGAATTTACCCAACCGGTACCTTTACTACTTAATAGCTGGAGAAAATGTGATGTATACATATTTACCGACAGGAGATTTTGTGATATTCCATATCTAGATTCTTGGAGATTTTGTGATTTTACGAATGGGGATTCGCGCGGAAAATGCCTTTGCACGAATGGGGATTTGAGATATACTCTCTTTGGAGAGGTGGACTAAAGCACGGCGGCGGGAAATATTCCTGCCGCTTTTAATGATAGGATATTGACAAAAAGCAATCATGGAGTTATACTGATGATGGGAAAAATCAAAAAACCAATCATACTCTCTGCGGAGGATAAAGTATTGAACATAGATCAGAAAGACATAGAGCATTATCTTTCCGAGGTGAAGGAAGCTGTTGAAAAGGATAATTACCGGCTTGACCGGAATGCCAGGCGGCAGGATAACATCAATCTGTTTCTGGATTATGTTATTGACGAGGCAAAAGCCAAAGAAATCATATTGAGCCTGACTGCAATGGATTTTTCGGAGATCCTGCAGAATGAGCATAAGGGATATGAGCACGAGAAGCTGTATGTATTCGGCAAAGACGTAACCCTTTTAGAGAGGAATGGGACAGAAGAAAAAGCAGTATCTCTGTATATCAAGTTCAACAAGCTGGAGAAATGTTTTGTGATCGTTATTTCGTTCCATGAACAGAAACATCCGCTTACATACTATTTCAGATAATCAGGAGGCAAATCGGAGGTGACCATTATGACAGAGAAGGGAAGAAGAGATTTCTGCATAGAGTGCAGGAAAGAGACCGAGTACCTTTTACAGAAGAAGGACATCATAAAGAATATAAGGGATAAGGAATACACATTTGCAATCACCGTGGCTGTCTGCGCGGAGTGTGGCGAGGAAATGAGCCTTCCGGGTCTTATCGATAAGAATGTTCAGGAAATCGATGAGCAGTACAGGGCGGCAGAGGGGCTTGTATCGATTGATGATATCGAAAGGCTGATGAAGATCTATAAGATCGGAAAGGCTCCGTTGTCCCTGGCGCTTGGGTTCGGAGAGGTGACGATTCCGAGATATCTGGAAGGACAGGTACCTTCCAAAGAGTATTCGGATATCATTAAGGCGGCGCTTTCATCCCCGGCTTACATGAAGCAGAAGCTCATGGAGAACCGTGAGAAGCTGACGGATGCGGCATACAGGAAAGCGTTTGCCGCGGCAGAAAGCATAGAGAGCCTGTTTTCCGTATCGGATAAGATGCTTTGGGTGATCGCATATATCTTTGAAAAACTGGAAGAGGTAACACCGCTTATGCTGCAGAAGCTTCTGTATTTCGTCCAGGGCGTTTACTCTGCATTGTATGGAAAGCCGATCTTTGAAGAGGATTGTAGGGCATGGGTTCATGGTCCGGTATATCCGGAGGTGTATGAGCTGTTCCGGGATTTCAAATATAATCCGATCGATGATGCGCGGTTTGCGCTGCTGGAAGGAACGGGGGATGCCCTGACGGATGACGAGAAGCGGGTGATCGATCTTGTTGTGAACACATTCGGAATGTATGGCGGGAAGGTATTGGAGAGAATCACACACAATGAGGATCCCTGGATGGAAGCGAGAAAAGGATATGGTGACAGTATTCCTTCCAGCGTGCTTCTGCCAAAAGAGAGAATTATGAAGTATTATATGCTGATAAACCGGAAATACGGCATAAATACGGAGGATGGTCTTAAGACATATATCCATGATATGCTTGTTAGTGCATAGAAGTTATAGTATGAAAGCATAAGAAAAACGGCAGCAGGTAAAAAGCCTACTGCCGTTTTGCGTTCAATTATAAAATGTAAGGAAGCTTTGACTGATGATGAGAAGCGCGTGATTGACCTTGTTTTAAA
>JAEEYF010000068.1 GCA_016291655.1 Lachnospiraceae bacterium
GATTGTTGCTGCTCCCATGAGCTGTCACCCGCTTGACCTGTCAACTTGACACAAGGTTGATTTCCATCGTGTCACCGAGGCCGAAGCCTCGGCGACATCAATACTTATTTTGCCGTCAGTATTTCATGCTCCAGCACATACTCAACCATGTGGTCATCCACCAAACGCTTCTGCTTCTGAAACGCGTAGATCAGCGACTTATCGCAGATACGGTTGACCATACGGGGAATGCCTGTTGCTGCGGAACAGATCACATCCACCGCCTTGTCGGTGAAAAGGTCCTGTGTTCCTCCGGCGTATCTCAAATGTGAGAGGATGTACTGCTCAGTCTCCGCTCGATCCAAGTGCGGGAGTGTACAATAAACATCAACTCTTTGGCGGATTGCTGCGTACCGTTGATACTTTAAGCGGTCATCCCAAAGCTCTGTCTGTCCAACCAGAACCAGAGCCATCGGACTCATAGAATCGAAACGATAGTTGAGCAGAAACCGGAATTCTTCCAGCGTTTCCTTCTCCAACAGATGAGCCTCATCAAGAACACAGACAACCTTTTTGTGTTGAACCCCTCTGATGATCTCGATCTGTTGCTGCAAGAGCCTTTTTGAATCACCTCTGTAGAACTTTGCTTCTACCCCAAGTTGATCCAAAAGACCTTTATAGAACCACCTCGGAGTCAGCTTTGAATCCGAAAGGTAGAGCAGGATGTAATCCTTTTGCATAAGTTGCTCAGAAAACCTTCGAATCAGTGTTGATTTCCCACAACCGGGATCAGCAGTCACTACTGCGAAAAGCTGTTTGTCCGCCACATATGTCAGTCTTCCGATGATCTCCCGCATCGCGGAGGACTCGTATAATGACTCAACCGGCACATTCCTTGAAAACGGGGTTTTTAACATCCCGAAATACGACTCATACATTATCGCGCACCTCCCTCATCAGATCCGCATAGGAGATGGCGTCTGCTTTACGCTGGCCGGACTCTTTATGTTTCTTTTCAAGAGCATCCAGCAGTCTTGAAGAGTCTGCTTCCTGTGCCTGCATAGAGATCGGCAAAGTAGGCATCTTGTCACAAAAGGCCCCGATCTTTACAGGTTGTGCGGTAAAAGGAACGATTCCGGGATAACGCACTGTGATCTTTTCGGGAGCGATGGGATCGTAGGAGATCTCCACCACAAATCCGATCAAAGAGGGTTTTGTCTCATAGCGTTGCCCTCTGAAACTGATGCAGGCTCCTTTGTCTACACGACGTTTTTCGTGGTGAAGAAAGGCCTCTGCAACCACATCTCGGTCAAGGTATGTGAGCGCTCGGGAATCGCGACTCCATTCCTGCATTGGGCTGATCCCTTCGGGTGGAATGGTCACGCCGAGGCTCTCATAGTATTCCTTGATCCCATCATGCGGGAGCTTGTGGTAATACTCTTCGAGGAAGATCTCCCAGTACCGATTCAGTTCCTCCAGGTTTTTTACTTTCTGGAGCTTGACCTCACGAAGGAACGCATCCACTACCTGATGGAATCGTTCAACTTTGCCCTTACTTTTCCCGCTTCTCAACGGGGCAAACCGAACTGGGATACCGAGCCTTGCGAGTGAGAACCGAAGCTGCTTTGCAACGTATTGCGATCCATTATCGACGTAGCAGGAATCAAAACGGCCAAATCGGTCGATCGCCTGATGGAAGGTATCTTCAACGATCGTCTCTTCCTGATGATCATAGAATCGGGATGCAAGTATGTACCTGGAGTGATCATCGATCGCCGAGGACAGATACGTCTGGACAAAGGCTCCGTTTTTCCCTATAGGGAGTTTAGGACCGTACTTTATGTCTGCTTGGATCAGCATCATACGATGCGGTTTACAAAAACGTTTGGAAGAGCTTTCCCGCGCTTCGCAATACATCTGAAGCTGCTTTCGACCGTAACCTGCCTGATATAGATGCCTTTCCAATGTAGAACGCTTAAGTACACCGGGAGCAACGCGGCGTTCCAGTTCAAGGATCGCGATGATCTGCATGACGGAACGTTTTGGAACTTCCCGTTTTAACTGGATTGCTTGTGCGAGGAGCTCTTCAAAATTTTCAGGAAGATCCTGCCTGCGATGTTTCTTCCTGTCGCATGGCTTAAGTCCCTGAAACTCGTTCTCTCGCCAATACTTTTCGTACCGGTAAAGAGTTCGTGTGCTGATCCCGTTTTCGGCTGCGATGTGTTCGCGAAGCTGGATCCTTTTCGCTTCGTCCAATCCTTCCTGCAGGAGAGGGGAGATTAGCTTAAACCTCCGTAATGCTTCATCCTCTTGCCACTTCTTTGCTATGTTTCTGGCTTCGTTCATAGTGTAAGCCTCCTTTCGAGTTCACTATAAACGAGATGCCATTGACAATAAAAACAAAGCAGGTGCATTAGGATGATCCGGTCGGAATGACCTCTCCGCTGTTATAAATGATACGGAGTATAGTCTCCAACCAACAGGATGTTTGCTTCCGAAAAAACGAAATAAAAGAATGTTTTTCGTTTATCGGACTATGGCTGCCTGCAAACCTGAGAGCTCTTCTCAGGAGCCCTTCGATGTTCACGCGATTATTAAGGAACCACTTGATCCAGCGTCGCATGGTCATGGCACAGGGATGATCCTCACTGTCAAGGTCGTCCGCTGTAACAACCCCTTCGATGACGCCACTGATCACTTCAGCATCGTAATGCTTCTGAGGGACCAGACAATCAGGGAGTTCCACGTGAAGCCTGTGACAGTGTGCACAGAACATACGGCGAACAAGCAAGTATTCAACATGTCCACCTTCCTTTCTGCGGATCCTCTTTCGGGAATCCCTGTAGTTCATGGGCTCACCACAGCATGGGCACAGAGGGTGGTCTGACACGGGTTTTACTAAAAATATCCTGATTTTCCTTGTAAATTAACTTGTACTCTGATACGATAATCATGGTTATAAACCATGGGTTCCAGAGTACGCGACTTTCCGGGAGGGTGCTCTGGGACTTTCCTTTCTCTGTAATGTTCAATGACATTATACAGAGCAATCCAGAGACACTCAACTGGATCAGTTCAAAGACTCCTCAAGGAGTCGGTAACAGAAATAGGAGCACTCAGAAAGTATTATTTTGTTGATACCGGATTACGAAATGCTCGCCTGAATTATGCTTTCCCGGATGAAGGGCAAATGCTTGAAAACATTGTCTATAATGAACTTTGTTATAAAGGATATTCTGTTAATGTCGGCACGTTTGACACTGTTGAAAAAGATGAAAACGGAAAGTCAATAAGAAAAAACAATGAAGTGGATTTCTATGCCACTAAAGGAATAAGATCTCTTTATATTCAGGTGACAACTGATATTTCCAATGCGGACACAAGAGAAAGAGAGATACGACCATATTTTAAGCTAAATGATCAAGCGCAAAAGATACTTGTTATAAATAGGCCTTTGGGTGAAAATCTTGATGAGAATGGGTTTTCAATCATAGGAATTACGGATTTTTTGTTGAAATTTATATAAGCACATTGGTGACAAAAATCGGGGGACCGTGTACCTTTAAGCTATATCATGATGAAAGAAACAAGTCGTTGACAATACAGATAAAAGAAACGCAATTGAAAGGAGACTTAACATGGAGAGAATCAAATTCAAGTATCATCCGAATATTTATGAGGATGACATTCTGGTCCACGAAAACAACGTGTGTCAGTGTTGCGGAAAGCAGGTGAGCGAGTACA
>JAEEYF010000069.1 GCA_016291655.1 Lachnospiraceae bacterium
CCTTTCCTGTAATATTTCTCCTTGTCAATTATCTTGTAGTTCATTTTGTATTTCCTCAAACATTGGATATCTTCTTCAGATAAAAATACTTGCTAAGCTTCGGATCCTTATCCTCGCGGACAAATTCCAATTCATATCCAACCGGTCGCATAATCCGAAAACTCCGCGTTAATAAACTTGCCTATTCTTTCATCTTCGGTCACTCTTTTGATTTCCATGGTACTCATTCCTCATATACGTAAATATCACCATAGTTTGTCCGTATCATTTCCAAGACCATGTAATCCGGGCTCATATCCTCGCGCACTCATACACATGAAGCGGATGCCGAAGCAATTTCATTATCCTCAGCTCGTCCCTTGCATCCGTCAGTGCATTGTGCATTTCCTCGTACTCTTTCCCGTCCGTCAGATATCTCGTCACATCTCCCACCCGGAAGCCTTTTCTCAGCCTTCCCGTGCGGCAGAATTCCATGGACGCGGGGATCTTGGGATTGTACTGCCTGTATGCCGCAAGCTTCATTATGTCGTACCAGGCATATCCGCCCAGCTCCGGAAGATGGCGTTTGTCAAAAGCAGCATTATACGCAAAGACCTTCGTGACCTGCTTTTCCCGAAAGGTCTTCCTCACGGCTTCGATCACATCTTCCCGTGAACAATATGCAGGCGTCACCCCCGGCTGAATGAGTTCAAAGGAATACATCCCGCCACGCTTATAAACCGGATCGACTATATAGTAATCGCCGCAGACTTCCTCGAATCCGTCTTCATCGGCGATCACAAAACCCAGGGACATGACTTCATCCGACCAGGTTGTTTCAGTATCAATAACAGCAAAATGGGACATGGGGAGGGGCTCCTATTCGTAATAAGTTTCTTCTCGCAGAATATGTTTGAGCCTTTCATATCCTGATCTTTACCGCTTCTTGTAATTCTTCACTGAAGCAGTCAAGCTCATCAAGAGTAATAGCATCTTCCCTTACCAGATATATCAGGTTATAGAGCATTTCCGACCTGCTCATTTCAGCCTGCACACCGACCTTGTGCTCATCTTGTTTAATAAGCTTATTGATCTTCCAAAACCTGTCCGAAGCAAGCTGATCGCTTTCAAGGATCTTAACATATTCCTTGCAGAGCCGTTCCATATATCTTTCCTGCCACTCGGGCATCATCTTTCTAAAAGTTTTCCAATCTTTTTCAGTAGGCATAGAGTTTCTCCTTTATTGATTTTTTAATCTTCATCGGCGATCACAAAACTCAGGGACATGACTTCATCCGACCAGGTCGTTTCAGTATCAAGAACAGCAAAATGGGACATAGGGGAGGGACTCCTAACAAGTAATCATATTTTGTTCCAACTAAAATTTCAGTTTTTCTATGAATGAAAAAAATACCAACCCTTTTCCTATTTAATGCATCCTCTTAAAGTAATTGATCAAAATATCTTTGATATAATTATACCTACGAGCATAAGTATTTTCTACCCTTATAAGCTGTAAATTATGCTCTGCACAGATCCTGTTTTTCTGCGCATCTCGCCTACTTACAACCTCATTTTCCACATGTTCTTTTCCATCAAGTTCAATCGCCAGCACAGGCACTTCTCCCGATGTCTCTTTTTCATATATAACAAAATCAAATCTTCCGGTATAGAAAAGTGCATCATATGTGTTGTTATTTTGAAAAACCTGCGCAATCGGAACTTCTTTATGAATAGTGTATTTTGTCTGTGTCAACCAAATGTTCTCAAGCGCATGATTAAGTGTTTCTAAAAAAGCATTTTCTGTTTCAGTACTGTACGGCTTTACGCCAAGCGCTCTTGACTGCGTTTCTTTAGATGAAACTACTGTTTTTCCTTCACTTCGAACATAATTGACAAGTTCATACATGTCATCATCATCACCATTTGCTGTGTGTAAACGTTCAATATTTCTAAGATCCCCAAGGATGATCAATTTCTCTTTCGGACGGGAAGTTGCAACATTTATCAGCTCATGATTCGACTTGAGCCAGTTATAAGTTCCTTCACGGGTATCATTTCCCAGTGCCGTTGAAAATAGAATAATATCTTTTTCATCTCCTTGGAAAGAATGAACCGTTCCACACGAAACATTTGTTAACCCTTCTTTTTCCAAAGATCTGTTAATCAGGTTACTTTGATTAGTAAAAGGAGTAATAATTCCAATGCTCTTATCTCGGTTCGCTTTTACATATGATATTATTTTGTCTGCTTCAACTCTGGAAGTATTTTTCCCTTGCTGATTACCATTATTAACGTCCACAAAAACCAGCGGCGCAGCTTGGTCATCCGCAGTTCTGACACTGAGTTTGGAATTATAATATTTTTTATTGTTAAACCCTATTATTTTTGGATTACATCTATAGTGATTATGTAAAAGTATCTCATCGCTGACGGAATCACTGGCCAGAAAAACCTTATAGATTGAGTTTTTACGATAATCATATTCATCCGGAACCGAATATTCCTTACGTAAAACCTTATTAGTAAACTCATCCAGCAGTATTACGGGATTTAATTGCTGTGGGTCTCCCACAAGCATAAGGTTCTCGCCTCTGATTATCGGAAGCAATGCCATAGCGGTATTGCATTGACTGGCCTCATCTATTATAGTCATATCGAACAACGGCCCCGGTTCTCCCAATCTATGTGCAGATATACAGGTTGTAATAATGATCGGAAACACCCTTTGCAGCTTCTTAATATTCTCGGTTTGCTGAAGATACTTGCCAAATCGTACAAGAGCGTCTTCCTTATTTTCCGTAGCTATTATTTCACGCAGATCTGAATACTTTTCTTCATTCAGCCTCTGAATATGCTTTGCAGACGTAAAATAAAGATACTGCCGAAACTCCTCCTCATTACGATCGAGAAGAGCCAACGCATCCTTTTCATCTATTCTCGGAATAGCTTTAAGATCTTCTTCTATTTTTCTGAGTTGCCTTTCTCGAAGGTCGGCTTCAAAAGCTATAAGATTAGCCGAATGAAACCCTTCCCCTTTATAATCAAGGATTTTCAACAAAGTTTCGCGACGTTCTTTGAGTTCCAGATACTCCTCATACTTGTGCAAAAGCTCTGTCAATTGTTTTGCCCTGGTAGTCCTGTCACCCTTGCGCTTATCAAGAGTATCGTTAAAAACCTTCACTTCAGCAACAGCTTTCATCAAATTTCGTATATATACGATCGATTCCCAGAGTTTTTCCTGATTTCCCAACCTGATAACCGGAAAGGGAATGATCCGACCATGGTATTCCATCATGCGTAACTTATCAAAAACTGCATCTATGGGATGATTGTTGTTCGAAGCAAACAGAATTGTCCTCTCATTAAAAAATCCCGTAACGATTGTATTAATGATCGTATTGGTTTTTCCTGTTCCCGGCGGTCCTTGAATATAGGCTGTCGGATACTGCATTGCTTTATTTATGGCCAGCAGCTGATCCATGTTTATTTTTGAATTTATGAGAGCAATGGGATAGCTTTTTATCCTTCTGGGCTTTTCCAAAAGGTCACCAAAGAAAGCTCGAATAGGGAATGATGCCTGGTTTTTCTCATACATTTCTATAATTTTCTTATACTCCGCATGAAGGTCAACCGTTACATCGTATCCAACCGCAATAAAGTACGGTCTGTCGTCTACCTTTACACGATCACCGTTGTTTTGAGTGATTATGTTTTTGATCTGCTCCTGATTCTTTTTAAAGTCAAGCAATAAACCATAGTCATCCGCATCAAGATAATA
>JAEEYF010000070.1 GCA_016291655.1 Lachnospiraceae bacterium
TAAAGACAATAATCATAGCTTACGGGGCTATCACTTCGATCAAGGGAGCCTTGGAGTATAATGCTGTAGGATTTGCGGAAATAGTAATCTTAGCGTTAGCAGTGATCTTCCTTCTTATGACGCTGCTTTCGCTTAAGGGCCTTTCTTTTAGGAGCGGCAGTATCCTTTCTATGATACTCTTTGCCATCGGAACAGTTGTGATCTGCATAAACGTATATGAATCAATATCCATGGCAGCAGATTTGAAGACGTTCTTCGGAACAAACTATTATGTTTCCATGCTTCTTCAAAGTTTGGCAGATATTTTCCTTTGGGTTGCCATCTTCCTGATCGGATTTTTTAACCGAAAAAAATGAAAAAATGTGATTTGGGTTCATCACGGACTATCACGGACGAAAATGTCCATTTTCTTTTTTAAAAACCTGTGATATTATTATACTAGGCAATATGAACGAGAGCTGATAAAACTCGTCCGTGTTGCCTTTCTTTATAGGCTCTTGACGCATACGTCACGAGCCTATTTTTATGCCCGGATTTGAGACTTCCGGCTTAAGGATGGGCATAACGGTTCAGGGAGTTTGCATTTCACTATGAAGAAGAAAAGGAGTAAAACGAAATGTTAAACTATGAAGAATTTGCTGCAGCTTTCAAGGAAAAGATCAGCGAAAAGATCGGAGCGATGCCTGAAAAGGGTGTCCTCGAATTTATGAAGAAGGAGAAGATCAACTGCGAAGTTGACGGGATCACATTCCGCAAGACGGGATCCAGCGTGGCACCCTGCATTTACATCCAGAACTACTATGAGATGTATCAGAGAGGCGAAAGCCTTGATGAGATCGTGGGTGAGGCAGCCGAGCTCTTGTATGAGCAGAGGAATGCGAACATCGAGGCACCATCCATAAGACCCGGACAGTTTGATGGGAAGATCATCTTCCAGATCATCAACACCGAGCAGAATGCCAAGATGCTTTCCCACATGCCTCACAGAGAGAAGGAAGACCTTTCGGTCATATACAGAGCTCTCGTGGGACAGGAAGGTGACCGCTTCAGCAGCATCATGATCACCGACGAGGTGGCGGAGAGCCTTAAGCTCACCGAAGAGCAGCTTTACGAAGCAGCTTACAAAAACACCAGGGAGATCATGAAACCTACGGTAAACAAGCTTGAGCACGTGCTCGGCCTTATTATGAAGGCCCGCGGAGATTCCGAGGATCAGGTGAACCTCATGGACGACATGTTCAGGGAAGACACCGGTGTCTATGTGATCTCCAACAGCACCGGAATGATGGGTGCGGGAACGATGCTCTATGACGATGTGCTTCAGGATGTGGCTGAAAAGCTTAACGGCGATCTTATGATCCTTCCCAGCTCTCTTCACGAATTGCTTGCACTTTCGGCAAAGGGCGCGTCTGTTGAGAACCTTGCTGAGACCGTTCGCACTGTGAATGATACCGTTGTTGATGTTCAGGACAAGCTTTCCGATAATGTCTATTTTTACGACAAGGATGCAAGAACACTCAAGATGGTTACAAGCGATAGGGATCTTGAACGTGAGGAACCCGAGCATAAGCACTCCGGTCGCTAAACCTTCCGAGCCCCGGGAGGAAGTATCCTAACCTAAACAGGGGTCCGGGGCATCCACCGGCGAGGCAGCATTTTGGTATCACAAAATGCGTATCTCGCCGGAACGGAGTAACAAAAGTCCATATGCGAAAGGAGGGTAAAAATCCATGAAGAAAAAGGACGGAAAAGCTGAAAGAAAAGGATACTTTTGTGTGAGATTCACAGAAAAAGAACGAGAGTACCTGGACGAAAAAGCTGCCGAAGCGGGACTTACCGCAGGGGAATATCTCAGAAGGAGCATGAGGGGGAAGCAGTTTGATTATGTTGTCCACAAGCAGGTAAATGACCTTATTTATGAGGTACATAGGATCGGAAACAACATCAATCAGATCGCTCACAATGCCAACTGCGGATATTACAACGAAAGCGAGTCAAGAAGATTACTTGCAAACATGAAGATCCTTACGGATCTTGTAGGAAAGGCGGCTGCGAAGATTGGCGATATGTAAACTGTTAAATATTAAATCCACAAAGGATAACCCACAGCACCGAAGATTGGGCAAAGCAATAAACTATATACTTAACCCGCATAAGACACATGAAGGGATCTTGACAGGCGCTGTTCATTGCGATGCACACTCAGCTTATGAGCAGATGGTAAAGACCAAAGAATATTACGGCAAGTTGAAACAGCGTCAGGGATATCATTTCATTATATCTTTTGCCCCCGGAGAAACGGATGCGAAAACGGCGATGGAGATCATCGGAAAGTTCGTAGAGGAGTACCTGGGAGAGAGATACGAAGCGGTCTATGCAGTACATGAGAATACGGAAGTCATTCACGGACACGTTGTTTTTAACAGCGTGTCCTTTTTAGATGGATACAAATATCATTACGACAAAGGTGACTGGAAAAGAGACATCCAACCAATAATAAACAGACTTTGCGCGAGTCACGGTTTGTCGGTGATAGATGTTGATAAAAAGGGTGAAGCCGGAAAACTCTATAGGGATATTGTAACGGGTGGAGGGCATCTTGGGGTCTTTAAAACGATGATCCTAAGAGATCTGGATGCAGCGGTGATCCTTGCGTCGGATTTTGAACAGTTTAAAGAGGAACTGATCGCAAGAGGCTATGAAGTAAAGTGTGGTAAGTACTTTGCCATAAAGCCGCCTGAAATGAAACGCTTTTGCAGAACGAAGTCACTTGGAGAAGAGTACAGCGAAGCTCGTCTTAAAGAAAGGATAAGGCGGGAAACTCTTCTCAACCTGAAGCATGAAAAGTTAAATACTGCACCCTCGATTAAA
>JAEEYF010000071.1 GCA_016291655.1 Lachnospiraceae bacterium
AGAAGAAGAACTTACAGAGGATATCATCAAGCATCTGCATTATATACTGAAGCATGATACAAAGGATTCGACGCTTAGCTGGTTTGCAGTAGGTGATTATAAAAAGCGTGCGAATGTTGTCGGTGGACGGGAGACATCAAAGCCATCGGAAGTGCATAAACACATGAAGTCTCTTTTGGAAAAATACAATGCAAAGGAGAACGCTACAGTAGAAGATATCATAGAGCTGCACGCTGAGTTTGAGTATATCCATCCGTTTCAGGATGGCAATGGCAGGGTAGGCAGACTTGTGGCTTTGAAGGAGTGTCTGCGGCATAATGTGATACCTTTTATCATTGAGGATGCAAAAAAGAATTACTACTACAAAGGTCTTTCTGAGTGGAGGAATGAAAAAGGGTGGCTTACAGATACTTGTCTGGACGGACAGGATACATTTGTAAGGCTGCTAGATATGTTGGAAATACCATATGAGCGTGATTAACGCCTATAATTTTATAGAGTAGTTTGAAGGATCTCTCCAGAGGTCCTTTTTTATTATTCAAAAAGGTTTCCTGAGAGGATACGAAAGTTTCCGAGTGGGGCGCTGTTTATCCCGATTAAGTCCGATAGAATTAGTCTTGTCAAAAGGAAAGACAAAGCAAACCGGTTCGCTTCTGTCTCATCAAATCAAAGGAGGATGCGAGGAAAGACGAAGCAAGTATAGTTGAGCAGTATGCAGACTCTGATGTCGGGGAGCGGATAGCGATCCTGATCAGATACTATCCCAATTTCATCCGTCTGGTAGAAGGGTTTGAACGCTTCGACAGGTATATCTCAACCAAATATGATCTGAGAGACTCAACGAGAACAGGCTATCTGTACAGTTAAGACGCTGCGTGTCGTGGCGCAACGGTCACAGTCGTATCAGGACGGAACGATGTAAAAAGTTTCGATTTCTGAGGACTAAAGTGGACGAGAGCGGAACGGGATGTCAGAGTGAGAAATTGCATCGAGGACTATCACGGAACACAGTGTAGACCTCGAAATTAGCTGAAAACAGAACAATTAGCCAAACATAGGAACAGCTTTTGGATGGTTTCACAGGCACTTACTTTAGAGAAATCTAGAGTAGGTGCCTTTGTTCGTGCTTGGGTGTAACTGCTAACTAGTGTCTGCTTATAGCAAATAAATTTTGCTTAAAGCCTTGAAATTACTGACTTTTTGAGCTGTTTTTGGTATAATATAGATGCACGGAAACGTGCGGAAATCACCAAAAACCTTGCACCTCGGAGAGCAGCGTATGTCTAAATTCGATCGTAACCATCAATTCCATTTGTCAGACTTTAACCAAACCATTATCTGAAGGAAAACGATACCATCACAAAGATGGAACTCATGAGGATCCTGAATGAGAATGCCCCCAAGGATGAAAGCAACAGATTTCAGCGGCTCACGATCACAAAGAAAAACTGCAGGAATACTTCCCGACTTTCTATACTAAGACATAAATGGAGAGAGTTCTTTTTGGTCTTCTTGCTGATTGGAAGAAAAAGAATGAAGAAGCGGAGGGGGGATGAATACAGCGTGGTTTATACTACACGTACAATGACAACCAGAACGGAAGATATTAAAATAACATGAAGTGTTATTTTA
Organism: Lachnospiraceae bacterium; assembly: GCA_016291655.1. Lineage (GTDB taxonomy): Bacteria > Bacillota > Clostridia > Lachnospirales > Lachnospiraceae > RGIG3528. Next base: position 1,633 of record JAEEYF010000071.1, read on the forward strand.
AGAAGGATTATATAAGGAGCAAATAAATGATGAGAAGAAAATATCCGGTTATAGATATGCTCCAGACTGGACAGAATATCAAACGTATAATACAGGCAAAGGGACTTTCGGTAAAAGATGTACAGAACTTTCTGGGATTCAGTACACCCCAGGGAATCTATCACTGGTTTGACGGAATGACAATGCCTACTCTGGACAATATGTATGCACTCAGTGAACTTTTTCGCATGCCTGTAGATGCAATAATGCGAGGTAACAGGAAGTTTGTGTATGTACCATTCTGCGATCCGGCTTGTGCTCGTATCTATGTTTATTATGAAAGGATCAGTGCTGCTCTTTCCATGAAGGTTGTGAGCAACAAATACCTTTTGAAGAATGAGGGATAGTAAATGTGTTTTAAGCAAAAAAAGAGATTACCGGAGCGTACCTTAAACATATGGAACCGCCACGATTTTGCTATGGCAGGGCTTGGTGAAAAGAGTAGGATAATTGCGATGATCAAGCATTTCGGGAGGTGCCTGAAATGGAGCGGACAGAGGGTTGTCCGAGGGTATGCTGATTGTGATGTATGGAGTATGTTTTCATATTTGCAGGAACTGATGCCTGACATGCTCCGGCATTTGAAGGATAATCGCCATGGTTCACCGAGTTACCTTGGGGAGAATTATACAAATGAAGATGGGATCCTTGTGAATGATACCTGTCATGCCGAATGGGATAAAATACTCGATCAGATGATTTTTCTTTGGAGGGAAACCGATGAAGAAACCTGCTCCAAAAAGAATCCGTACGAAGATGAGTATATGAAAGCGTTCTCTGAATTTGATGAAAAGTACGGTTTTCTTGGCGAAAAGCTACAGACGAAAGCCGAACTGGAAGAAAACAAAAAACGAGGTGGCGGAGGAACAATCCATTTCATGGATGAAATACCTGAATACAAAGAAATCTATGAGAAGCATCGGGAAGAGGATGAAAAGCTTGAAAAATACAGGGAAGAATGCAAGGACGAGGCAATTGACATGCTGAAGGAATATTTTTTTTCCTTGTGGGACTGATATTTGTAAGTTCAGGGGGTGTGATGTATGAGCAGAAAAGGTAAAGCGAAGAAAAGAAAAGCTGAAAGGCTAAGAAACAAAAAGCTGATAGATCGATATCCATGGATAGGGCCTGTGGACTGGTATTGGAAGAGAATCCAAAGCTATAATTTCACGATGTATGACGACGTTCCGACGGGATGGAAAAGAGCTTTTGGTAAGATCATGCTTGAAGAATACAGAGAGGTGCTGATCAGAAATAATTATCTCAATCAATTCCAGTGGATCCAGGTAAAGGAAAAATACGGAACATTGAGGCTATACTCAAATGCTGCGCCGAGAGAAGTGTCAGATCTGGAATCTAAATATGATCATATTTCCGGTTATTTTTGTATCGAATGCGGTCGTATGAATGTACCGGTGCTTACCGGAGGATGGGTAGAACCATTGTGTGAAGATTGCTATAACAAGA
>JAEEYF010000072.1 GCA_016291655.1 Lachnospiraceae bacterium
CGGACATGGATTCCTCAATCCTGTCATACTGTTCGTAGAGTTTTTCGAGCTCGGTTCTCCACTTCCCGGGAGTGATCGACTTGTCTGGCTCCATGATCATGTTTTTAAGGCTCTCGCGGTATGTATCATAGTAAGCTAGCTCGACAATGTGTTTATTACAATACTGTTTCTGCTTCCATCCCCGAAGTTCCCATTTTTCCTTATTGAACTTTATATAAGGCTCATACTCACTATATTTGCTCAGGAGTCCTTCAAGGTACTTTATGCGGGATGACTTTTCGGTTAGCAGAGCATAGTTCCTATCGAATATAGGCTCAAGCTCCTTTTTGACATTCTCTACCTGATCATATGAAAACCATCCCTTTTCCCTTACATATGCTTCCATGAACTTCCTGTCCTGGAGCCTTTCTCGTCCGGATATACGGCCGATATATCTTCCCTTGATTATCGGGAGCTTCAGACGGTTGTTATACCGTTCTGCTACCATACGGATCACATTCAGGATCTCGTTCTTTATGGTCTTGACTACTGTAACGGGAATGGCTTTGACGGTTTCGAGGTTTTCTATTGCTTTTTCGTATGCAGCCCTGGCAGACATGATTATTGTATTTTTGGCTATGATATCTCGGTTGATATCTCCCCTGATTGTCCTGATGCCTGCACGTTCTAAAGCACTTGCCTTTTCTCCCAAATGTATCTGTGGGAAGATATCAAGGCCCTGGTCTTTAAATGATCTGTGCTCCCAGAAGTTTTCGGTCATGCCCAGTCTTTCGTTGACAGAATTAATGGTGTCGACAAGATCTTTTCTCCATATCGATGCATTCTCTCTGCTGTTCCAGTCGTTGGTCTGAATGGTGGCACATTTCCACTGCTTTCGATTCTGTTTATCGAGCTTTTGCATTCCGGTTGTTTTGTCAATCAAAGGGATTCTTTCGCCATTATCATCCGTCAGATAGACTTTCTTTTGCTTTGGCATCCAGTGTCCATGTTCATCTATCCCTCGCATCGTCAGGAGTATGTGACAGTGAAGGTTCCTTTGACCGGTCTTCTTGTTCTCCGAATCATGTATTGCAAACTGCGCACACATCCCCTTGCTTACGAAGTTACGATTGACGTAGTCCCTGACAACTTCTGTAGCAAGTTCGTAGCTCCATTCGTTCGGCAGCTCTATCCTGTAAGTTCTGGCAAGTTGTGCATTGGATCCTTTCTCATTGTTCTCTACGCTGTTCCATAATACATATGGATCCAAATACTCAGGCGGGGCGTTTTCTGGGAGCATGACTTCACAGTGGACCAGGTCCTCCGAATACTTGGGATAATACATCTTACCATCGGACTCGGAATACATCTTCTCCCTGCTTATATATGAGGCTTGTTCCACAGCTGAATGACCACCTCGACAGTTTGCGCTCCTTCCACATATCTGAGCCCTTGTACTTATACTTTTGATTGCCAATTTTCTTTTCTCCTTTTGTCGCCACGTTAGTGCGCGATGATCCGCTTTTTAGCGGATGCCCCCGGCAGGGCGCACGGTACCACCGCAGGTGGTATATCTGTGCGCACCGAGAAAACTCGGTGAGAGACCTTAGGCACTTTCTCTTTCGGCTTTCTCATTTTCGGTTGTATTTATATTGGCTTCTTTAAGAGATCTTTCGCGGACGACAGTAGATATCATGTTTTGAACGTCTCTGCTTGCAAAAGCGCATGCTATGATCCTGTTCATTTCAAGCTCCGTGAACCCGTAAGCATCAGGGAAATATTTGATGATTATCCCGCCCATCATGAACTTATGATGGTCCTGTTCTTTTCTGAGAGTCTTCTTTTCCTCCCTTCTGACTTTGGCAAGCCTGGCCTTTGCTCTTTTAACCTCTTCAATAGCCTGTAATTCTCTTTGAGTTTTTTCTTTTTGATCCATGTAGATTCTCCTTTTCTGAAGTAGCGTATTAGACGTTTTGGGGTAAAAAAATAGACGAGAGCAAAATGCTTCGTCGTTTTTTCAAATTGTCTTGTGCGCGTTGGGATGATTAATTTCTTACCAACTTTTTTTCCAGCTCTGCAAAATCGTATTCCCGCTGTGGAAAGCTGCAAAACATATTTTTCTTTGGCTTATGTACAGGTGAGTGAACAACCCTATTCAGTCGCTCTGTGCACCATTCTCTGATAGTAGTAAAGTTATGACAGCCTTTATATCCGTTTTCTTTGATACGGCTTATCTGATAGTCTACACTTTCTTTTCCAAATTCGGACACAAGATCATCATATTCTGAATCGGTAAGTGTGTCGTTGCTACACACTCTATTAGTACTAACTTTCTGAATATTAGATATATTAGTAATAGATTGTATCTGATTATCCGTATACGGTTTTTCCGTATTCGGATTTACCGTATACGGATTTTCAGTACACGGTGAGGATTCAGGATTGTTGGGAGTATTTTGATCATGTGACGGAATTTTGACCGGATTCTCATGGACTTCCAGATCGGTGGAATCGAACTTGCCTCCCATATTTCTGCCCTGGACCCTGGTAACGTAGCCCTTATCGATAAGGCTGTTTAGGGTCTTGGCTATCTTATCCCTTCCGTCGGGAAGAATAGCACTGAGACCGTTGAGGGTTAGATTCCAGTTATCGGGAAGAGAAAGAAGAGTGATGAGCATACCTCTTTCTGCAAGTGAAAGCGTATGATCCTTTGTAATGTTCTGTGAAACGATAGTATATTGCCCTTGGGTTTTATTTTTTAATACAGCCATTGATCTGCTCCTTTATAAACGCACAAAAAAACAGACCTTTCGGTCTGTTGAATATGTGTTACAATATTTCTTGTATGGTTTATCCAGACGTGTATTGTAAATGAGAATTTTCTGGTTGAAAGTTGGTTGAACGCAGATTGGCTACCGCGCAAACCTCCTATTCTTCAGTATTTTGTGATGGAGTGAAACATCCGATTCCCATCACCTGCTCTCTCGGAAATCCCGTAAAGTCAAGGCTTTGCGGGTTTTTTATTTTCTGTTTTACCGTGTAAAATCGTGTAGTGGAAATCGTGAATATAGCATTTTCAAAGGTTAACCGCACTA
>JAEEYF010000073.1 GCA_016291655.1 Lachnospiraceae bacterium
TCCCGGGGCTCCCCAGACTGTTATCAGCTTACTCATTTACTTCTTCCTCCATCTTCTTAAGTTCATATTCCATAATCTGTTTCAAGACTATTTCCTGTTCTTCGAGCAATTCATCCGCCACCTGATCTTCACCCTTATGGACCAGTGCAAAGTGCAGGCTTCCGGTGTTTTCATAAAAGATCAGTCTCTCTGCCTGGGCTTCGTTTACAAGCACTGTTATGGTCACGGGCTGCTGTGGCTCGTTCACTTCATCGTTGTCATATCCGTTCTGGGCAGTGGTGGTCACCACCTTAAGATACTCAAGTTCCGCAGGCATCAGTACTTCGCCTTCCTTAAATACAAAGGCTTTTACGATGTCTCCGTTTTCTATCTTCCCTGAGATTCCTGCAGCGTAGGATCTTAATGTCACGCTGAGGGCTAGCTTCCCGTCTCCGCGTCTCATGATCTCTTCCGCAGTCATTCCGTTGTAAGTGAGCTTTTCGTTAAAAACATAATCTCCCGCCACCATGTCAACCGCTGCATATCTTCCCAGCACCATGCCTTCGTTTGAAAGAGCTCCGCCCGGCACGTTAAAGGCTCCCACCGTCACAAGTTCTATGTCGTCTTCCGTGATCATCTGTCCTGCTTTTATGTCTTTCTTTACTCTCACCTTTTCAGTTTTGTTATCCAGGATCCGATTTGTAAGGGGCGCCACTCCGAATGAAATGATAAGCGCCGCCACTATACATATGATCCCGATCACTGTTCTGTTCTTCAGATCTATCTTTAATGATCTCATTTGTTCTCTGTTCTCCTTTACTCTTTGCTATAGCACCCGCAAGATAACTGCAAACGCCGCCATATAAGGAACCAGCGGAAAGCCCTCGGTCCGTTTCTTCTTAACAAGTCCCTTCACACCTTCCACCGTCACCGCAGCCACAAGACCAAGCATCACTGCTATAATCCCCTTCTCCGCTCCCAGCACTGCTCCGATTCCAAAAGCGATCTTCACATCCGCTCCTCCCATCATGCTTTTCTTTGAAAAGATCAGAACAGCCATAAAGGGAAGCACCGTAAGAAATGCTCCCCCTATGCACTTAAGGAGCGGATTTGTAAGCACCGCCGTGATCAGAAGCATGACCGTGTATTCATCTTTCACGATCCTCGTCTTTACATCCGATACAGATGCTGCAAAGAGGATCAGTGCAAAGACGCCCACAGCCATCACTTCGTCGAAAAATGCCGCAATTTCGGTCCCATCAGCCGGCATAGTTGAACATCTCGGTAACCTTGGATTTCATTGTGGGGATGACGCTTGTGTTGAAGAGAGCATAGAGTCCCGCAAGGATCACACCGCCGATAACCACGGAGATGATGATCTTGATGCCTGTGTCCACATAACCTTCGCCCTTCTTGTCCTTAAGGACTTCCTTCACCTTGTTCTTTGCGTTTGTTACGGCTGCCATAGCCTTGATTTCTGTAGTCATTACCTTTTCATTGATGTTATTGATCTTTCTCATTGTTTTTCTTTTCCTTTCGTTTGTTTGAATTATTGTTTTAAGTTACAATCCCAACGCTTTTCCTACCAGCTGTTGGGATCCTTTTACCGCTCCCACCGTAAGTGCTATGGAAAATACCATTTCGCACAGGTAGATGAGAGCCTTTACCCAGTCTGAAAAGCTCCCCATCACATCCGGAAGTCCGGAGTTGATAAAGGAATTACAGACCATAACCGCAAGCATCATAAAGACTGCTTCAAGTATCACGCCCAGCACATGCCTTGCATATGTCAGGGCTGTATGCGCTACCGCTCTGTTACCGCTTGTTGTTGCAAAGGCCAGGGCACCCAGGGGTGCTATGACCATGATCCGAAGGAACCTAAAGTAAACCGTATAGACCATGAAGAAGCTGCATACCGCCGTAATGGCAAACACTGCCACAGCTATCAGCAGAAAGATCAGGCTTTCTCCGATGTCCAGATTCTTTATGATCTTTTGGTACTCCGTCGGGATTGCAAGAGGCTGCATTTCCTTTATGCCGATGAGTTTTGTAAGCGCTCCCACCGACTGAAACAAGGCCTCCATGATCTTCAGGTTATTTGCCACAAGCCACTCTGCAAGCCCCACACGGATCAGCATCCTTAAGATCACTTCAAGCCTCATTTCTTCCCTTACGTCCACGCTTTCAGCACAGAACCCGATCACGAAGAACAGCGCCACAAGACTTGAACCCACCGCAATAAAGATGGGGTTCACCTTCTCCACCAGGCGCCATGCATCACCTCCCTTAAACTCCGTCGGGGATTCCGTGAGGATCGAAAGTGCCAGGTTTACGAGACCATTCCAGAGCTTAAAAGTGCCATTAAGAAGACTAAGAATTGCATCTCCAAGGTCAAGCATACTTTACCTCTCTTTCCGGATCCGCATCAAAATCCCAGGAACCCGAGAACGGCGGATATGCCTGCCATAAGAAGTCCTGCCACGATGCCTTTAAGCGCACTGCTCATCGTCGGCATATCATTAGCCTGGAAGGCAGAGGCAAATTCCATTATGTTTTTTGCAAGCACGATCAGTCCCACGGCTCCTATGACCGAGATAACAAGTATCTTTAAGTTCTGGAGAGGCTTAAGCACGTCATCCACTCCCACCGCTGCGGTTACTGCTTTCATCATCAGTTTCATTTCACATCATCCTTTCTCTCATATGTTCTCTGATAAATGCTTCCATCTTTTCCACGGAATTCTTTGCATGATAGAACTCCAGGATCTCTTCCTCCGCAAGGCCCGCATCAAGCGCCTTACGGAGCATCTTTTTCTGTTCTTCGGAGAATTTCTCTTTCTGTATCCTTTTTGCGATAGCCACTGCAACCACGGGACGTTTTCCGCGCTTTACCCCGCCTGTTCCGCCTTTCGGTGAGGCAGCCGGGAGCCCATCGTCCTGTGTTACTTCAGGCAAAAACTCATCTGTCTCCAAGTCTTCCGTTCCGGAGCCGTCTTCTGCATGCTGCAGCTCAACCACATTTCCGTCTCCGATCCTCGTGAAGATGTCCTGCTTTCCGAAATCCTCGGAAGCGATGATCCGAAGGTCGTCATATTTGATCTCTGTTATGTGTACCTTCTCATCTCCCTCTTCCAGCCTTCTCTTGAAGTAATCAAAGGCCTTGGGACCCAGGAGCATAAAGCTTACGTTCCCGTCACTCCGCAGGCGTATCGGTACATGCGTGTACTTTTCCCCACCTCCGTCGGACGTCTCCTTAAACCTCGGATGCTTCATGGGAATGAATTTCCGGTCAATGATGGGATCCAATCCTCTTATGAAGAGGATCAGGTGTTTGTTGTCCATCTTTCTTGTTTCATCCGCTGTCATAAGCTCACGCCCGATAACATCGAAATTGTGGCTTGAAGAGCCGTTCCTGCTCCTTGTCTCACTACTGGAGTCCTTGTCTATGGTGCCCTTTCCAAGAAGCTCCGAAACGTATTTATGCGTCGTCTGCTCGTTTCCTCCCAGATATACAAGGGTGTCGCAGTTACCCGGTATGGTTTCCCAAGTTTCCTTGAACATAGCCTTGATCTGAGCCAGATTCTGTATAATGATCACCGAACTTATCTCACGGCTTCTCATGGTGGAAAGCAGCGAACAATAGTCATCCGGCAGCGCAACGTTGGCAAATTCGTCCAGCATGAAGGTCACATGTATCGGTAATCTCCCGCCGTACCTGAAATCCGCCTGGAAATACAGTTCCTGAAAGATCTGGGTGTACAGCATTCCCACGATAAAATTGTAAGATTTATCATTGTCGGGGATTATGCAAAACAGCACCGTTTTGGTCTTTTCATCTCCGTTCACTCCGATCCCGATCTCATGAAGATTCATCTCATCCTTTGAAAGCAGGGACAGCATCTTTGAGTTCTCAAGATAGGCAAGACGTGAATTGGCGCTGATGATTATGCTCCTTACAGTGTCTCCGGCCCCTCGCATACATTTTCTGTACTGCTTAAGGGCGGGATGAGAGACTCCCATCACACTGTTTTCAAGCTTGTTCATCCTCGCCGTCAAACGACTCACCTTTCCCTTTTCTTCCACCACTTCCGCTTCCGAGAGAAGCTTCATCACAGAGCCGAAGTTCTTGTCTCTGTCCTCCATCTCGATCCAGACATAAAGAAAGAGAGACTGCAAGAACAGCCCCTCTGCCTTTTCCCAGAACGGATCCGTAGGTGCTCCGCCCTTTGGCGTTGTATTGCTGATTATGTTTGTAACCAGTTTCACCACATCGGTCTCATTCCTTATGTATGCAAACGGATTGTAGCGGTCGGACTTGTCCGGATCTATGAGGTTCAGGACTTTCACGTTGTAGCCGTACTTTTTCATCATTCCCGCACAGCTCCTGGTGATCTCCCCCTTGGGATCGGTGCACACAAATGAAGAGTTGGGAAGCGCCATAAGATTGGGCTTCACCATATAAAAAGTCTTTCCCGCGCCGCTTCCGCCTATGATCAGAACGTTGTTGTTGAGCTTCGTTTCCCTCGTGTTTAACGACATTTTCACGTTTTGACTCAGGATCCTGTTGTTATGCACATCCTTGTCAGCCAGGATCCTGTTGGCCACTTCCGGCTCCATATATCTTGCGGAGCCGTACTCCCGCCCTCTCATGTAATGCTTTGGCTTCGTCATATAAAGCAGGACGCCGATCACATAAGCGATCTCAAAATAAATGATCGCTATGACCGACTTTTTTTCAAAGCATTCAAAGGGATGCGCCGCTATCTCGGGGATCAGATCCATGGCATATAATATGTTTCCGATCTCCCTGTAGGCTCCGTACACCACCAGCGCTGCATATGCCGTGAGAAGCATTCCGAGGACGAAAAAGGCCACGATCTTTATCCGTTTGCTCTTCTTCATCCCTTACCTCCCGCGTGTCTTAGGCACCTTGGGAACAGCTCCGGCTTTTCTTGCGCCGGTCCGTCCCGCCTGCTTTTCCTTCCACACCGTTCTTTCGATGGTATCTGCGGACACGGGATCGTAGCTCCTGTCATAGAGCGCTTTTCCGGTCATTTTGCGGACCGCCTCGCCCTTTGAATTCAGGATGTCATATTCCTTGTCCTTATCCAGGAAGGTGAGCCTTGTCTTTCCGTCATTTATGACCTTCACATCCTGAGGCTTAAGTTCAAGGAATTCATCCCTTTGCCCGGGGATCCTCGTCCTGAACCTATCCTCCGTTTCGTTGTAGACAAGCTTTTCCGAAATGGTGATGCTCACCTTGCTCTCATCCCTTGAAAGAGCGTCAACGTCCATCTCATCCTTAACCTTGCCGAGTTCCGCCCTCTGCTCCGGAGTCAGTTCCTCCGCAAGGTCTTTCACGTTTTTTTCGTCGAGGGAATCAATGATCTTGTCGATCTCTTCTTTCTTGCCGTTGGATATGTATTCCTCAAGGCTCGTAACACGCCCCACCTTCATCTTTTCCTGCAATGCAAGAACCCGGGGCAAGGAGTCCGTATGGAACAGAATCTCCGTCATTCCGTCCTCCTTATTGATGTCCGGAAGCTTCGTATAGAGGATCCCGTACCTCTTGGCATATCTCTCGAAGGTCTTTATCTGGTCTTCGTCAAATTTGAAGACCTGAAGATCCGAGCCCTGCCTTAAGAGCTTGATCATGGAAGTTTTTCCTTCCAGCTTATCACGGTCTATCAAATACTTTATGAGTCCCGCAAGAGCTCTTATGCCCTTTACTCCCGTCCCCATGAGTTTAAAAGCGACCTCAGCCCCTTCAATGGTGACTTTCAGGATCTCCGCAGCTTCACCTATCTCGCCCATATGCCAGCATCCTCCAGATCATCGTCATCATCGTCGTCATATGCATCCGCATCGTTTATGCTGCAGGCGATGTCCGTCGCCATGCGTATGAGTTCCGGCGAAAGATCGGGATCCGAGATCTCAAGCAGCTGGCTTCCAACAAGTCCCGCATCCACGCCTCTCTTAATGGCTTCAGCCTGTTCTTTTGAATAGGCCCCGTTTAAAAAGTTACCGTATATGGCATTCCTGGATCTTGATCTTGTGGGATGTTCAAGATAAACACTCGGTATCTTCGGAAAGATATGCACGATCTCGATCACTATGTCTGCCTCTTTGTTTTTCTTCTTCATTTCAGCCTTTCCCGCAAGGCAGAATCACCTCTGCCTCACGTATTCTCTTGTTTTTCTGATAAGATCCGGTTCAGGGATCATTTCTTTTGTTTTTGTTTTGGTTTCGTTGTTTTCTTCCGGTGTTTCCTTTTCGGGCTCCTTCTCTTTTTCAAGAAGCGCCCTCTTTTCGTTTGCTTCCGAAACGGTCTCGTCTATGATCCTTTCCAATGTCAGGATCTCCGACCGGACTTTGGCTTCATCCGCTTTTATTACTGTCAGGTCTTTATCCACCTGCGCTCTGATCTCGGCGATCTCACCTTCGGTATAGCCCAAGTCGGCCGTCAATCCGTCAAACACCTTCTGCTCCCGATAGAGCCTCTTCTTCTCTCTGTATACCCTTTTTCTCTCGTCGCTTAAGGTTTTTCTTAAGCCTATAAGGTCATCCGTGCCTTTTACGTTGTATCGGAGAAGCAAAAGGCTCTGCTCCTGGAGTTGTTTAAGACGTTTTATCTCGTCTTTGTACTTATATGCCCGGCTGTATGGACGCTTCTTCAAAAGTCCCGTTCGGTACAACCTGGCTATGTACTTCTTTTGGATCGGTGAAAGAGGACGCCTCCTGATCTTTCCTCCATAACATCGTTTTATATGCGGAGCTTTATTCATCTCCTCATGACGCATATTCAGGTAGGATTCACGTTGGATCCTCTTTCTTATCATCTCTTCGCTGTAATCGGCTCCCAGAGATTTCGTTCTGCAAAACCGTTTCATGGCAGGGGGCTTTATGGCAAAATACTTGCCGCGCTTAAGCTCATAGCCCCTGTTTCTAAGCTCTTCCTTAAACTGTTCAAAATCCGAAGCAAGTATGACAGCCGCATCCAGATCTCTTTGGATCATGGGCTTAAAAACGCCCAGCCTCGTGGCTCCCGTCACCAGGTCCTTATACATAACCTTCGGAGCGCCTTTTTTGTTCACATCCATCACCGACAACCCCCGACTCTCGCAAAGTCTGTTTACTATAGGTTGAATGTCCTTCTGCCAGTCTCCGTTGTCGTAATGATATTTGCGCCCATCTAAAAAGGACACGCTGTTAAAAACAACGTGCCCATGAATGGCTTCCGTATTGTCATGTACCGCATATACCGTCTCATACCTCTCTCCGAGATACTCCCGTACAAATCCCTCCACTATCTCCATGGCTGTCTTTGCGTCGGTTTCGCCCGGAGCAAAGGATATGATGAAGTGATATCCCTGCCGCAGGTCAGTCTTGCCATAAAATTCTTTGGTCTTTACCATCTGCTCATAAGCTGAGTGCACGTTGCAATTGACCGCGCCGGTAAGGATGCCTTCTTCGGTTTTATGGGGATTCAAAATATAGGTGATAGACACTTTAAGGTTGTATGAATACGGTTTGAACTTGAACTCCTTTATATGTAACAGTTTAGTGATCGCCAATTTTTTCTGCCGCCTTTCCCACAAGCTCCTTCAGCACTCTCATGTTCGCCAGAAGCCTTCTGGATTCCGCTTCGTTGTAATAACCACAGTTCGCGTTGTGGGCGATCTGGTTAATGTTGTTACCGATCCTGCTGACCTCATAAACAAGGTCGTTGTATTGCTTCACGGCAACATAATCAAGTGGTCTGTTATACATACATCTTCTCAGATACTCTCCGGCGGTGAGTCCAGCTTCCCCGCACTTTTCATCGAGGTATTCCCTGTCTTTCTTGGTGAATCTCACGCAAAATATTTCACCCTTTTCCGAGTTCTTTGCTCTCTTTTTCACTCTGATCTTCCTCCTTTCTTCCTCTCGGATTTTTGTCTCAACTATGGGGCGAGATACGCATTTTGTAATACAAATGCATTCTCGCCGGTGGGAGCCCCGGACCCCTCATAGTTTTAGTGTAACTTTAGAGGTTTTAGTGTAACCGAGGGCAGATCATCTTGCGTTTCGCTTCTGCTCTTCAATAATGCTAAGATCTCTATCGCTTGTGACCATCTTGAGTGTTCTTGCATCCTTGTCGTAAAAATAGACATTATCGGAAAGCTTGTCCTGAACATCAACAACGGTATCATTCACAGTGCGAACGGTCTCAGCAAGGTTCTCCACAGACGCGCCCTTTGCCGAAAGTGCAAGCAATTCGTGGAGAGAGCTGGGGAGGATCATAAGATCGCCGTTAAGCTTTTCAGCCACA
>JAEEYF010000074.1 GCA_016291655.1 Lachnospiraceae bacterium
AAAAATATAGGGTATATGGGGTAAAGAAGATTTAGGGATTATTCTACCGATAGTCAAACAGACATTCCGGTTATCTGTTTTCTAAGTGTAATTCAAGGTATCATAACTCAATTTCCCCCATAATTAATGTTAAGAAATGTGGTCATTCGTTTGTTCAAATGCGTGCAGAGAATGGGCATAAAGTATCAAATACAGCATGGAGGTTCTTGGAAGGTGCGTCTTATTGCGCTGGAGATTCGGCAACTGCGGAATGCACATTTGCTTCTTCAACAGAAACAAGAACATGGTGGGTGACTATTACTTGTTCAGCAGATGGTGTTATTTCATAATATCATAGCAAAGAAAAGCTTTATGAGGCATTAATTTGCCTCATAAAAAATAAGCTATATACATAGCAATGTTATATAAATATATTCGTAAATATATAAGAATTCATATTAATTATGCATATAAAAATCTGCTTTAAGGTAAAACTGCTGGAATTGATAAAAAGCAAAGGGGAGGTGAAACAATGAATAGCAGCTAGAGTTTTGGATAAGCGTGGCAATATGGTAAATATCATGATAAGGAGAATAGGTAATTATGAGAAAATTGAAAAAGGGTTTGGCAATTATACCAATGCTGGTATTGATTGCATTGATGGGACAGAAGATCGCTTATGCCGGAGAAGAACTCCATTATCATTGTTCAGGTGATGTTCACTTTGTACCAATACTGAAAGATGAGTTCAGAGCATATGCGTACGTTTCATGTAATGGTGCACCACATGGAGATGTCGATGCGTATAATGCAGCGATTGATACCTGCTACGTGAACTCTTATGTTGAAGTATATGGGATTTTTGATGGCTACGACAGCGGCAGTTTCTCTATAACAGGATCTTTAGCTTTTGATCCGGGGTTAGATTGTTGGGCAAGGGCATCGGTTCGCGGAGCGAATAAAGCACAGAGCACGCATTATGGAGGAAACTGTTATGCGTCGGGGCTTACAGGAAGTACAATATGGACGAAATAATATAAATGCTGTTAAAACACTATAGTAAAAAGGAAGATGGTTTTGGGAATATGAAGAGTCTGCTGATAGCATTAAAAAATCTGAAAGCATACATCAAAAACAAGGACAGATATCTGGGGATCATATTCATCAGCACCATTGCGGTTACTATAGGAACAATGTTTATTCAAGGCTACTATATTGAGTATACGTTTAATTATCCGTATAAGACGAAATCTGTTGTGCATTTAAAAGAAGACCATAGCACACAGGATGTCGAAGCATTATTAGATGAAATAGTTTCAAATAAAGAATTAATATATTCGCTTAAACTTTATTCGGATAAAAAGATTGTTTCAGGGACTCCCGAACTAGATTCGGGGGGCCCTTTTAATGTTGTGGGCGCATATTCAAAAGCGTTTGAAGAAAAAAAACTGAGCGGAACATCATTTGACATAGACTCGAAAGAAAAGTGTATCATTCTTGGTATTTCGACAGCCAATCATTTAAAAGTGTCCGATTTTAGATCTTTGTATGATCTGGATTATCGTGCTGAAAATGAAATATACAAGCTCAAATCTATAACCGCAGCAGATGCATCTGATTTTCGGGCATCTTTGCCACCTTTAACATACGGGGCACGTTACAGGACAGATATTGTTGAGATATGTTTTTTTGATAACATAAAAGCAGTAAAACAAAGTAGACTGATGAAACGGATCAACAATTCTGAAATGGTTGAGTACGTGGAGCATACCGATCGTACGAATCTTTTTTGGGGAAATCCTTTTTTAAGTGCTTATATAGTGGTTTATCTTGTCTTTGCTGTCTTCTTGATAAATGCTGCTGGTTTGCTTCTTTTTTGGATGAAACGGCAAAGCCATAGAGTAATTATTTACCGTATGATAGGTGCATCCCAAAAGCTGGTGTTTAAAATTATTTTTTCGGAAATCCTTGTCATTTATATGGTTTCTGTTCTGGCGGGGAACTGCTTTTTTGCGTTGGTCGTCCTGGCTTTAAGGGGAAGTCGTGTTATCTATACCAAAAATGCTGCGCCGTATTTTTACATTGCTTCTGTTTTTGTTATTTCGTTGATCGTCTTTTCTGCAATCGCTTCGAAAATAACAGTTAAGCAGAAAGAAATATATAGGACACGGGAATGAGAGAAATTGTATGAAAATCCTTTTGATTGCATTGCTAATGATAAAAAAAAGATTATCCGGAATCCTACTCATTTCAGCCGAAATGATCATCTCAATCATAATCTTACTCACATTTGGCTCGGAGATCGATTATATGTTAAAAAGCCGAAAAGTTGCTTATTCAATCGTCGGAGAAAACAAATATGTTTTCTCTGTGTACTGGGGCTATCGTAATCTGGCCGGTTTTGATTACGAGAGAATCATTCCTGAGGATTATTACGAACATATTGATATTGGCAGTTCAGCTGAGACACGTATAAACACTTCTGAAGGAACTGTTAGGGCTTTGGTATACAGCGATATGATATTGAAAGAGTTACAGATGAGCAATCTGTTTGAATGTGATGATGAAGCAATACCGGCGCTTGCGTTCGGAACGGCATTTGAAAAGGGAAGCGAGATTGTTACGTGTGACGGACAGCGAATAAGGATCACAGCAACGCTTGACGGACTACATTTTTTGCCGTTTTATTCCGGTATGTCGTCCGCAGACATTTTATCACTTGATAAATATGTAAAAGAAGTGACCGGAAGTGGGATTATTTTACGACAGAGTAATGATGATTTTACGAGGAAACTGATTAAAAGCGATTCAATAGTTATTAGGACGCATGATCTTGATGAACGATCCGAAAAAGATTTGCTTCAACTGCTTAGTGGATTTGGGCAGGTTGTAAGCGTAAAAATCATGAAAGACAATTATGTAAGGGACAAAAAGATAGATTTAATGAATAATATACTCATGTTTACTGTATTTACAACCATGGCTACTGTTGGGATAATCGGAACAAACAACATGTGGGCGGAGAAAAACAAGAGGTTATATTCTGTTATGTATATTACAGGGATGACTCGTAAAATGAGTGTATTATTGGAAGTGATCATCTCAGCTTTTGCTTTTGCATTAACCTTTTTTATAATTATTTTGTTCTATGATAACCTGACGAAGGCCTTTATACGATATGATGTTGAAGAAAACAAATCATTCTATTTGATGATGATAATGTTGTATCTTATGATCGTTTATTTTGCATCTTCCATCGGAAATATACGGGAAGTTGCGAAACACGACTTGATTGATCTTTATAAGAGGAACAGTTATGATGCTTAAACTTGAAGGAATCAGCAAATCCTTTGGAAACAAGGAAAACGAACCAATTAAGACAGTTTTAAACAATGTAACGTTTAATGTGGAACGTGGTGAGATGGTAGCTGTCTGTGGAAAATCCGGAGCGGGCAAATCAACCCTACTTCATATACTTGGGCTATTGGACAGGCCTACGGCCGGCACATATCGTTGGGATGATATAGTGCTGAGCGATGAACATAATGATAAGTACTTATCTAAAATACGCAACGAGAAGATTGGATTTATTCTTCAAGATTACGGTCTGATCGAGGATCAGACCGTCTTTGACAATGTAGCATTGCCATTGATGCTTGGGACAACAAAACTTTCGGAAATCAAAAGCAAAGTAAAAAAAGCTCTTGAAACCGTAGGAATGTTAGAATTTACGAATAGCATGGCTTGTGTCTTGTCCGGGGGTGAAAAACAGAGGACGGCCATTGCACGTGCACTTGTGAATGAACCTGAACTGATACTTGCAGATGAACCTACAGGTGCGCTCGATGGAGAAAATTCGTCGATAATACTGAATAGTTTTTTGAAGATAAACGAAATGGGAGTGACCATTGTGATAGTTACCCATGACGAAGACGTTGCAAATATGTGCAATAGGATCATACGAATCGTAGACGGAAAGATTGATCACATCCCACCGAACCCTCCCCTTTAGCCACTGTTTTTACGCTGCACTGTACCTTGTGCTCCCATATATTTAGTTTATACTGAAAGAAAACTGAAAGGAGCGGGCTTATGGATGCTATGCAGCGCAAAGAGGTGCAGGAAGCCGTAAACGCGGCGGACGATGCACTTTATCATTTAAAAGAAGCAAGAAGATATCTGAACAGCGCCGGAAACTGGGGCTTATTGGATATTTTCGGGGGAAACCTCCTTACGGGACTTTTTAAGCATGGAAAAATGAGCAGGGCGGAAAGCGAGATCATGGAGGCAAAATACGCTCTTCAGACTTTCAGCAAAGAACTTCGGGATGTTAGCGGCTACAGTTCCATACATATCGGAGATCTTGCCACATTTGCCGATTTTTTCTTTGACGGACTGCTTGCCGATCTCTATGTCCAGTCCAAGATAAGCAATGCCAAGTATCAGGTGGACGAGACAATCAGAAAAGTGGAAAGTATCAAAAGAGAGCTTGTATCCAAGCTTTAGAAAAACAAGGGGGGATAAAAAATGTATATGCCTTTTTCGTATGGTTTTGGTTTGATGCAGATCATGTTCTTTCTGATCTTTGGTCTGGTTTTTATCATTTTTATCGCTATTGCGGTTAGATCATTCAAGACCTGGTCGGGAAATAACAGATCGCCGTTACTCACTGTAAGTGCCAAGGTTGTCTCCAGGCGGTCCGATACACATGTTCACGGTGGATATTTAGGCTCCGATGCCCATATGTATTCAACCACGTCTTTTACCGACCATTATGCGACCTTTGAGGTTGAGAGCGGTGACAGGCTTGAATTACAGATCCCGGAAAACGAGTACGGCTATATCGTAGAGGGGGATTCGGGCAGGCTTTCTTTTAAGGGAACAAGGTTCATATAGTTTGAAAGAGAAAGGTAGCAATAATCAGTCAAAACTAAACAAGATGGTAGGTGACAAAAACGTCTGCCCATAGAGACCTCCTGTATTTTATGGACAAATCTTAACAGAATTGGTAGGACTAAAAAAGACGCCGATTATTTGACAGATACAATCTTAAAAATCAAAATGAAAAAGCATAGAAAAATGGCTCCGAAAGCTAAAAAGCTCGGAGCCATTTTGTCTAGGGTCTGAAGGACGGACCGCTCGGTTCGTCCTTTTTGAAGGGGGGAAAAGGAAAAGTTATGTCTTTCGAATATAACTATTTAAAGTATTTGCTTTTTGTGTGATCTTTTCTTTTGTCTGCGGAATAATGGTATGTATTGTTCTAAAATCTCGATCCGTCATTTCGTTTGAAATGAAAAATCTGATAGTGAAAGAAAAATCAAAGAACAAAAATGGGCTGGTAAAACAGCTAATTATTAAAAATTGACGGTTAACACAGACAATTGGTCGAGCGGTGCACTCCGCTCGATTATTTTTTTTGTTTCATTGAAACGCAGCGTATTTTTTGATACAATAAAAGGTACAGAAAAATCAGAAAACTACTTTATAAAATATAAATAGGAGCAACAATCGGAGGTTTATATGACAGTCAAAGATGTACAGGAAACTTTGGGAGCAAGATATGCCAGCGGAGAACAGTGGGCTGACAGAGAAGTGCATATGGCTTGCGGATCCGATATGATGAGTGATGTGCTTGCATTTGTTAAAGACAGAGCGGTACTTCTTACGGGGCTTTGCAATCCCCAGGTCATCAGAACGGCGGAAATGATGGATGTTGTGGCAATAGTTTTTGTACGCAGCAAAAAGCCTGATGAGCAGATGATCGAGCTTGCCAACGAGAGAGAGATCCCGCTTCTTTGCACGGGACACAGGATGTTTTCTGCGTGCGGCCTCCTCTATGAAAAGGGATTGCGGGGAGGTGCCGATTATGAGCGACTCAATTAAGTTAAACTATAAAATAACGGATGAAGATTTCACAAGGGCGGGAGAAGCCTCCGGAGATGTAAAGAAGAGACTCCGCCAGATGGGATGCTCTCCCGAGGTTATCAGGAAAGTGGCCATAGCAATGTATGAAGGTGAGATCAATATGGTGATCCATGCCGAGGGTGGTGAGATCGATGTGGAGATCACTCCGGAAGAGATCGATATGGTTTTGAAGGATAAGGGACCGGGAATCCCCGATATCGAAAAAGCCATGCAGGCGGGCTATTCAACCGCTCCCGACAATGTGAGAGCTTTGGGCTTCGGAGCGGGAATGGGACTTCCGAACATGAAGAAATACTCTGATGAGATGCATATAGATACCGTTGTGGGAGAAGGAACAACGGTAAGCATGAAGGTTTATCAGCAGTAAGGCATATTCCGATATTTATGGGGTGACACAGTGAACAACGAAACGATATTTTCAAACTCCGTGCGGCTTGATCCGGACTTATGCAAGGGGTGCATAAATTGTATAAAACGATGTCCGACTCAGGCCATCCGCGTGAGGAATCATAAAGCCATAATAACAAAAGAGCGATGCATAGATTGCGGCGAGTGTATCAGAATATGTCAGAATCACGCAAAGCTTCCGACTTACGATTCGCTTGACGTGATAAACAATTACGAATACACGGTGGCCTTGCCTGCACCTTCTTTGTACGGGCAATTCAACAATCTTGACGATGTGAACATTGTTCTGACCGCCCTTAAACGTATGGGCTTCGATGACGTCTATGAGGTCGGAGCTTCCGCAGAGGTGGTTTCACAGCTGTCAAGGGCTTATATCAAAGAGCACAGGGAACAGTGGCCTCTTATCAGTACCGCATGTCCCTCGGTGGTACGCCTTATCCGTGTTCGTTTCCCGAACCTGATAGAGCATCTGCTTCCGATAGATCCGCCTGTGGAGATCGCTGCCAAGGAGGCAAGAAAGCGTGCGGTTGAAAAGACGGGGCTTCCCGAGGACAAGATCGGCATAGTGTTCATATCGCCTTGTCCTTCAAAGGTTACTTCCGTAAAGGCTCCGCTTGGTATGGACAAGAGCAACATTGATGCGGTCTGCGCGATCAAGGATGTTTATGTCAGGCTGTTGCCGATAATGAAGGACATAGATGAACCCGAGGATCTGGCCATGGCAGGGAAGATCGGTGTCGGCTGGGGAGTATCGGGCGGAGAAGCCGGAGGGCTCATTACCGACAACTATCTGGCCGCAGACGGCATAGAAAATGTGAACAAGATACTTGAAGATCTGGAGGACCAGAAGTTCGGAAATCTGGAGTTCATAGAGCTGAATGCATGTAACGGAGGCTGTGTCGGAGGCGTTCTTACGGTAGAGAATCCCTACGTGGCAAAGGTAAAGATGAACCGGCTCAAGAAATATATGCCCGTGGCTCTGAAACGGATAGAGTCCGGAGATGCGATAAAGCCGGAAGATGCGATGTGGACCAAAGAGATCGAGTACGAACCGGTGTTCAAGCTCGGCGAGGATATGAAGGATAACATCCGCAAGATGAACGAGGTCGCGGAGATAGAAAAACGCCTTCCGGGGCTGGATTGCGGTGCTTGCGGCGCTCCGACCTGTCTTGCGCTGGCCGAGGATATTGTAAAGGGTGAGGCTAAGGAGCTGGACTGCATACATCTTCTCAGGGAATACGTTCACAGGATCTCGGGAGAGATCAGTAAAATTGATATGTGACCGATAAAATTTGTTTTAAAAGTACAGAATATATGTTAGAATAATTTTGAAGTTAAACATCGTTTGCAGATTTCAAAGGATTGAAAGATGGAATATTTATATTATTTCGACATAGCGACATTGTTTCTCGCTGCAATCATAATAATGGAATACATAATGAGAAGCACGGTTAAGTCAAGACAGACAGAGGCTTTCCTTGCTCTTTTATGTATGGCAACGGCTGCGACCGCGTTTGATCTGGGCAGTTGTCTGGCATTGGCATATGCGGAAGTGTTGCCGCTCTGGTTTAACCATCTTTTGCTTTTGGGATTCAATATATGCTATCACGGACTTGCGCCGTTGTATCTGTACTACATGATAGTTTCATCCAAGAGTGACGAGGAACGGTTTAAAGGTACGGAATATGTTGTGATCGTTGTGCCTTATCTCCTTGACCTGATAATGACTTTGACTAACGGTTTCACGCACTTTGTTTATTACATAGATGAGAACTATGTATATCATTCGGGTTTCGGAGCAAAGATAAGCTACGGCTTGACATTCTTTTATCTTGCAATGGCAGCGGTCTATCTTTTCAGACGTCGTAAACAGCTCCATGGCAGACAGATCCTGAATATGAGCATTTATAGCTGTATTCTCCTTACGACATTGCTCATTCAGCTGCTTAATCCCGAACTGCTGGTTGTTAACTTCGGTGTTATGCTGTCGATCCTCATCATGGCCTTCACCATGGAGAGTCCCGCATACTACGAAGATCAGCAATTGGGCATATATAACAGACTTGCGCTTCAGACTGTGACCTCAAACCTCATTGCCAACGGCAAACAGTTTGCGGTAGTGGGAGTGAAAGCGGAAGGGCTGTCGGATTTCAGGCAGATCGTCGGGATATTCAGCGTTTCCCAGCTGAGAAAAGAGATAGCAAGGTTTCTTGTCTCAATAGCGGGACGAAAGAACGTTTTCTCCTTTACCGAATCAAGATTCGCAATTATTGTGGATGGCGGTGATTCCGAAGTCGAAATGTTCATTAAAAAGATCCGCAGAAGGTTTGAGAATCCTTTTGAGGCAAACGAAGAAGGCATCAGGCTCAGTTGCTCCATATGCAGATTTGCTTTCCCGAGAGATGTGCAGTCCACAGAGAATGTTATGAATCTCCTGGAGTATTCTCTCACAAAGGCTTCGGAAAGCGGAAAAGACAAGGTCATAGTTGCGGATACGGCCTTACTTGAAGAGAGAAAAAGAAATACGCAGGTACTCAGGATACTTAAGAAGGCTCTCGCGGAGAACAGATTCAGCGTTTATTATCAGCCGATCTATTCGGTTGAGACCAGACGCTTCACCTCAGCGGAAGCACTTCTCAGATTATATGATGACGACTTTGGGTTCATCAGTCCCGAAGAATTTGTTCCCATCGCCGAGAAAAACGGACTTATCATTAAAATAGGCGATTATGTATTAAGAGAGGTTTGCAGGTTTATTACCGAAAACAAGATATGGGAGAAGGGCATAGAATACATCGATGTCAACCTTTCACCGATGCAGTGCCTGCAGGATGACCTTTCCGAAAGAGTAATAGCCATTATGGACGAGTTTAAACTTGATTATTCGCGCATCAGTCTCGAGATCACCGAAACGGCAAGTATGCTTTCCGGAAAGCTGTTGAGGCAGAATATGCAGAAGATGACGGATTTCGGGTTTAGATTCTCACTTGATGACTATGGCACGGGATTTGCAAATCTCACGACTGTAGTTGAGTATCCGTTCTCCATAGTAAAACTGGATAAGAAGATGCTGTGGACGGCCATGAAGAATGATAAGGCCATGACAGTGCTCAGGCAGACCATCCGAATGATGAAACAGCTGTCTCTTGAACTCATAGCTGAGGGTGTCGAGACGGAAGAACAGGCACAGCTTCTGGCGTATTACGGCTGTGATTTCTTCCAGGGCTATTTCTACGCGAAGCCCCAGAACGCCACATCATTCCTGAAGTTTATGGAAAATAATATGACGCCGAAAGAGGAAGAGGCTATATGACAGTAAAAGAAGTTGCGGAAAAATTTCCTTTTAAAGTATTGAACCGGGCGGACAGCGCGGATGAAAAAGAGATCAAAACCGTGTATTGCTGTGATCTTCTCAGCATAGCAATGTCAAGAATGACGGAAGACGCTGCCTGGGTTACGGTAATGAGCAATATGAACACGTTGGCTGTAGCAAGCCTTACCGATGTCTCCTGCGTTATTCTTGCGGAGGGCGTAGCGGTAGAGGATAACATGCTGACCAAAGCTAAGGAACAGGGCATAGCTTTGTTTTCAACCGATATGCCCGTCTATGAGGCTGCAAGTCTCATAGGAAAAAGCTTAGAAAAGTAAAAAGACGGAATAGAAAAAAATACGAAACGGAGGTGTGGATCATGGGATTGAAGTCAGTTTTCTACGATTTACACCTCCATTCCTGTCTCTCGCCATGCGGTGACGATGAAATGACGCCTGCTACAATAGCGGGCATAGCGGCTCTCAACGGATTGCAGGTGATCGCGCTTACGGATCACAACTCCTGCAGGAATTGTGAGCCTTTTTTAAAGGCCTGTGAATACTATGGGATATTGGGGATCCCGGGTATGGAGCTTACCACCTCGGAGGAGATACATGTTGTGTGCCTGTTTCCTACGCTTGAAGATGCGCTTCGATACGATGCGTATGTCTATGAGCACCTCATGAACGTTGAAAACAATGAGAAGATCTTCGGAAAACAGCAGATCATGAATGAGGATGATGAGGAGATCGGTCGGCTTTCAAAGCTGTTGATCAACGCCACGGACATTGACTTTGACGATGTTTTCGATCTGGTGGGATCATATAACGGCATTATGATCCCTGCCCATCTTGACAAGACAACCACGTCGCTTCTTTCTCAATTGGGCTTCATTCCGCCGGACTCAAAGTTCAAGACAGCCGAACTAAAGAACATGGCGAACCTTCACAGGTTAAAAAAAGAGCATCCTTATCTGGAGAAATGTAAGATCATCACAGACTCGGATGCACATTATGTGAAGCATATAAACCGGGCCGTAAATTCGCTGCTCGTGGAAGAGATCTCACGGGAAGCAGTTTTGAAAGCCCTAAGTTAATAAAAGGTTCTACATTACATATTTAGCAAGTGTTTTTTCTACAGCGCCGGTACCTTCTATGAGTTCTAAGAAATAGTTGGCAACCTTGTCGGCAAGTCCGACTTCATAGAGGTCAACACCCCAGATCTTGGAGTTCCTGAGGATCGGTTCTATCTTGGCAAGAGCTTCTTTTCCGTCGCCGAGTTTGATATCGGCTACGAGAGGACAAACCTCCGGAAGCATGGGATCTGAGCTCAATTCAAATTTCTTGCCGTTATCGTCGATCGCCATGAGATAACGGATCCAGCCTGCATAAACAAGAGGGATCAACTTCAGATCGGACACGGAAAGGTCCTTGCTCTTTGCATATGCCTTGATGGTTTCACCAAAGCGGATGGGAAGCTTCTGAGATGTATCGGTGGCAATACGCTGGGGTGCATCGGGCATGAAGGGATTGGGGATCCTCTTTTCAACAACGTCATCAATGAACTGTCTGGGACTCATGATGCCGGGGTTTACAACAACGGGAAGACCTTCCGTGTAGCCTATAGTACGTACCATTTTGTTTAATACGGGATTCTGCATTTCCTTGGATATCAGGGTGTAACCCAGAAGACATCCGAATACGGCAAGGCTTGTGTGAAGAGGATTAAGGCAAGTGCAAACCTTCATCTTTTCAACCTTATCAACGGTTTCCCTGTCTGTAAACATTATTCCGCCTTTTTCGAGCTCGGGACGTCCGTTGGGGAATTTGTCCTCTATAACGAGATATTCGCATTCCTCTGCATTTACAAAGGGAGCTACATAGGTGTTCTTTGATGTGACAATGGGAGCAGCATCTTCGATGGAATCCTCGGAAAGAATTGCCTCTACGCTCTTGTCCGGACGGGGAGTGATCTTGTCGATCATGGACCAGGGGAAGGAAACTTTCGTATCATCGTTGATGTATGCCGAGAAGCCCTGCTTAACAAGGCCCTTGTTTTCCCATTCTTTGGCAAAAGCATTTACGGATGCGTAAAGCTTGTCTCCGTTGTGAGAGCAGTTGTCCATTGAAACAAAGGCGATGGGCTTTTCTCCCGCAAGGAATCTGGTATAGAGGAGTGAAACCACTTTGCCGAGATAGCTTTCCGGCTTTTCGGGGCCTTTTTCAAGGTCGACAGCAACGCCGGGGAGTATTTCGCCCTTACCGTTAACAAGACTGTAGCCTTTTTCGGTAATGGTAAAGCTTGCCATCTGCAGGCTGTCGCTTTCAAAGATCTTTTTAAGGCGGTCATAGGAAGCCTTGTTGTCGGAGTCAAGCGTAAGACTCTCGGCGATGCTTCCGATGATGGTTTTTTTGATCTTTCCGCTTGCCATGAAGGTAGCAAGGATGGACAGACTGTCATGGGGAGTGTACATCTTGTCGATGATCTCGTAGTCATATCCTTCGCAAACCGTGAGACCGCGGTCCAAAATGCCTTCGTTTAAGAGATTCTGTACAACATTGGCCTGAAAAGCGCGGAATATGTTCCCGGCTCCGAAGTGGATCCAAACCGGTGCCTTCTTTGTCTTTTCTGTCATTTCGTCACGGTTGAACTTGGGAAGATCATAGCCGAGAGCTTCCCATTCTTTAGTATACTTCAATCCTTCATTGTTTAATTTCATGGCTTCCTACTTTCTTGTACTGCTTTTTTCAATTGCTTCCCAAAGACCGTTCAGGTAAGTTGCGCCGAGCGCACGGTCATAGAGTCCGTAGCCGGGCATAGCAACCTCGTCCCAGATCATTCTTCCGTGGTCAGGACGGATGGGACCGTCAAAGCCTATCTCATAAAGGGCTTTCATGATCTCATACATATCGAAAGAACCTGTACGTGAAAGATGAGGAGCCTCTTCAAAGTCAAGATGTCCGGGTTCTGTGCAGTTGAATTTAAGGTTTCTTACGTGGGCAAAATGTATTCTGCCCTTTAAGGATCTGATCATGTCGGGAAGATCGTTCTCGAGATTGGTTCCGTAAGAACCGGAACAGAAGGTAACGCCGTTGTGCGGGTTATCTACCATCTTCATCATGCGAAGGATGTTTGCCTTGTTGATGATGATGCGGGGAAGTCCGAAAACGCTCCACGCGGGATCGTCGGGATGGATTGCCATGTTGATGTCATATTTATCGCAAACCGGCATGATCCTTTCAAGGAAATACTTAAGGTTTGCAAAGAGCTTCTCGGAATCTATAGTGGAATACATCTCGAAAAGTTCCTTGATCTTTGCCATTCTTTCAGGCTCCCAGCCCGGAAGTACAGCGCCGTTGGAATCTTTTGATATTTCCTCGAACATGTTTTCGGGTGTGATCCTGTCGATCGCTTCCTGAGAATATGCAAGGCCCGTTGAGCCGTCTGCAAGTTTTCTTGCCAGTTCTGTTCTTGTCCAGTCAAAGACGGGCATGAAGTTGTAGCAGACCATATGTATGCCTTCAAGACCAAGGTTTTCAAGAGTCTGAATGTAATTGTCGATATAAAGGTCTCTGTCGGGAGTTCCGACTTTGATAGCGTCGTGGATATTGACACTTTCTATGCCCGAAATGTGGAGACCGGAGGCTTCAACCTCATCCTTCAGGGCTTTGATCTTTTCTCTGCTCCATACCTCTCCGGGTGTGGTGTCATAAAGGGTTGTGATTACTCCCGTAACGCCGGGAACCTGGCGGATCTGCTTTAAGGTTACGGTATCGAATTTCGATCCGAACCAGCGCATTGTCATTTCCATTTTTTGCTCCTTTATAGTATAATTAAAGTAAACAAAGGTTTATATAGTGTTACGTTAGATAATTATAGGTTGAAAAAAAATATTTTTCAACCAAATTATTTTCATATTATGAGTAAAAATACTGTATTTTTTGAGAGGAAAAGATGTCGGACAATAAAAAATATTCCTTAAAACTGTTATTGATGGGTTTATTACATTTCTACATTGATTTTGCCTGCCATTTCTATGCGTTCGGTTTACTGGCACCCCAATATCCCGGCAGATTGACGGAATTGTTCCTTGCATACAATTTTATAGCTTTTGCCCTGCAATGCCCCATAGGCTATTATGTTGATAGGATCAACAGAAAATTTTTTATGGGTGTCGGGATGGGTATCGGACTGGTGTGCCTGTATCAGGGCTATGCGGCGGGAACCAAATTGAATTGGCCGGTTGTCGGGCTCATCTGCTGTGCGCTGGGAAATGCCTTTATACACGCTGTCGGAAGTCGCGCGGTAATGGAAAAAAGCCGGAGAGGACTGATGGGAGGAGGCATATTCATAGCGTTCGGAGCTTTGGGTGTCGGACTCGGAGACTATCTGGGGATAACATTGGAACATAGCTTTGACCGTTTATTGGTCTGGTTGATCGAAGCCTTTATGTTGCCTTTTCTCGCATATGGTGTGATCAATATAAAAAAAGCACGAGAAACAGGAGTGTTGGGTTCGGAGGATATCAGAGTTTCCTTAGACGGAAACGATATGATCTGTCTGATAATGTGCCTTTTTGCGGTGTTGGTCCGTTCATATGTGGGGTTTATACTTCCAAACACCTTTAAGGAACTGATCGTTACAGACACTATGGAAACAGGCGGATTGCTCGAAGCCATGTTTCCGAGCGTCCCGGGATTCCTGGGAAAAGCTGCGGGTGGAGTGCTTGTAGTCATCTTGATGCGACTGTTTAACGGTAAAGATCTCAGAAAAATGAATTACAGGTATGGCATATTTGCACTTTTTGCGGCAGGGCTGTGCCTGTGTGCGGGAGGAGAAGAACCGGTATGTGTTCTGATAGGAACCGTCCTTTTTCACTCGTTAATGCCTGTAACCCTCTATGAAATATACTGCATATTGCACAAAAACCCGGCTTTCTCGCTGGGGCTCACAACATTGATGCTTTTTGCGGGCATGCTTCCGGCACTTTTGTATAAACCCGATGATGGGCAGCGAAGGATTTTGATCGCTGCGTTTTGCGGTGCGGCGTTGATGGCGCTCGCCATCGGATACCGAGCCTGCTCAAAAAAGAACGAAGAGGATGCACGATGATAAAATATGTTATCTCGCTGGGTTTGACACTTGTGCTGGAAGGCATTCCTGTCGCGATACGATCAAAAAACAAGGATTGGGTCATATATGTTGCGCTGGTAAACATCCTGACCAATCCTCCTGCAAATCTGATCTTCAATGGTCTGAAACCGCTTGCCGAAGGCAAAGGTGAAGCAATACTTGCGGCTGTCACAGAAGCTGCAGTTGTGGCGGGAGAAACACTGCTATTCTTTATATACAGAAAAAAGCAGCGCCGCGGACTTAAAGCAATGAGTCTTCGGGCCTGCTTTTTATATGCTTTGGTATTAAATGCCGTTTCCTATTTCGGAGGGCTTGCGATCGGGAAAATAACTTAGTTTTCCGACGCGGGTATAATAAAGGTGATGGTGGTTCCCACGTTAGGAGTACTTTCTATAAGGAATTGTCCATGCATCATCTCTTCAATACGTTTCTTTGTGTTTATTAGTCCGATATGGCTTCTGGAGTTGTCGGAAGAGGCAAGAACCGAAAAGCCTGCGCCGTTGTCTATGATCTGAACAACGTGGCTGTTGTCCTTCGCAAAAGAGCGGATGATGACCTTTCCGCCGGGTTCGGTTCTTTTTCTGATGCCGTGTTTGATCGCGTTTTCAACCATAGGCTGAATGGAAAGTGAAGGTAACAGGAAATTCTTGTCCTGTATATCAAATTCCACAAGAAGATCGGGAAACCTTAACTGCTCTATAGTTGTGTAAGTCCTTGTGTGCTCCAGTTCTTTGACGAAGTCCACGGGAGTAGTCAGATCGAGAGAGTCCATGTTGGTGCGCAGATAATTGGAAAAGTCGGTGATGACTGTCTGGGCCTGCGCCGGATTCTGGCCTATCAGCGCTTTTATGGTGGTCAGCGTATTGTAAAGGAAATGCGGCTGGATCTGAGACATCATGATAGATATCTTGTTTTTTGTAAGCTCTGCTTCCAGTTCGGCTTCCTTGGTGGCTTTGAACTCCAGATAGTGCTGGGCTTCTATCTCGTACTGCATGAACAGGGAGATGGCTACTGACGGCCACAGGACCGAAACATCGCGAAGGGCTATCTGTATCAGCGAGGTGACAATGGGAGCAACCATTATGAACAAGAGCATTTCGTTCTTTTTGCGGGACGGACGCACCTTGTCCCGGGCAATGGTCAGAAGTATGATAATGACGGAAAGGACCACATATACATAGCTGAAAAGTATATTCCAGTAGAAGAAAGGTCCTCGGATAACCTGAGACTGATCATTTACGGAAAATACCATACCGTTGAAGGGGTTTATAAAGGCAATGATAATAAACTCTGCAATGAGAGGTAAAGCAGAGAGATAAGCGATACGTCCATAGGGTGTGGGTGGCTTTTTAGTGAATCTTGTTCTCGCAAGAATGAACCATTGCCAGCAGAACGCGGTTTGAGAGACGGTATATACGGAGGTTGAAAAGAGGGCGAAGTACCAGGCAAAGGGAAAGGTGTGTTCATTCATCATGTAAAGTGCAGCATTCGCACCCAGAATTGTGCTTACAGAAACGAGCATACTTCTGTAAAGGTACTTGTCCTGTAATTCGACAGTGCCTTTGTTGTTCGTGAACCAAATGACAGAGAGAATGAGCAGCGCCACAAGGTCCAGTATTATGTTGACATGAGAAAGATTCATATTTTTCCCTTCTAAAACTGATTTCACCGGGAAAGGTAACATTCATCGGATAGTTTTGTAATAGTATAAAATTTCCATTCAATTTTTACAACGTAATATTTTTACCTCATTCGTCTGACAATTACCCGATCATACTGTTTAACCATGGTCAAACCTTGGTTGGTGAACAGTAACAAGCTATCACCCGACAACTTCCACAGTCTTGAAATGATATGTGAAAAATGCTATCATACCCGACAGGGAATCGGAGGTTCATTATGCAGATTCAGATTGATGGATATGATGTGTATTATAGCACAAAAGGCAGTAGCAAGAAATATGTAATTATTCTACAAGGATGGGGGACTAAAGTAGAGATATATAACGTTATTGCCGAAACACTATGTGATAAATATACTGTTGTTTCGGTCGATCTGCCGGGTTTTGGAGAGAGTACGGAGCCGCGTGAACCCTGGGGAGTGGATGAGTATAAAGACTTTGTAAGAGAATTTATGAGAAGATTGGGCATTGATTCTGCTGTACTGATCGGTCATTCCTTTGGAGGCAGGATAATAATAAAGCTGGCAGCGCAGAAGGACCGCGGGTTTGATATCGAAAAGATCGTATTGATCGACAGTGCGGGCATAGTTCATCCCAAAAGCCTCGGAACGAAATTAAAGATATACAGATATAAATTGCTTAAAAAACTGGCAGATCTCAAGATAACGCGGTACTTCTACGGTTCACTTACGGAAGAGTGGAAGAAGAGGCAGGGCTCGGAGGACTATCGTAATGCAAGCCCGATCATGCGAGCTTGCCTTGTCAAGGCGGTAAATGAAGATTTAAAGGATCTTTTGCCGAAGATCGACAGGGAGACGCTTCTCATCTGGGGAGACAAGGATACGGCAACACCTCTTTCCGACGGCAAGACCATGGAAAAGATGATTCCCGGCGCGGGGCTGGCAGTGATCCCCGGGACCGGTCATTATTCGTTCCTTGAGAATCCGGACATGTTTTGCAAGATAATGAAGTCTTTTTTGTAAAAGCAAAGAGACCTGAAGGAGTACTCATTGAAAGGCAATCTGTTTTTATTAATCACATATATCGTCTTTTTTATTTTTGAAGTGTCTGTCTGCCTGTTATGCATGAGGTATAACATTCATATGCTTCAGCAAAACGGATACAAGAACGGGAGCCAGATTCATTGGCTCAGAAACAACGGTGACAGACAGAGATTTTTGACGCTTTACAGAATACCGTTGTATTTAATTGTGTTTTTGGGACGTTTTCCCGCAGCGGTTATTGCAGCGAGTGTCTTTTCGTTACCTTCGCTGACGGGCTATGTGCTGCTTAAGAAGTATAATACAAAAAAGAAACTGGTGTTTACAAAAAGAGTAAAGCGTCTGATATGCTGCATGCTACTCTTGAGCGCGATCCTGATCGTTGTACCCGTGATCCCTTTAACGATCCTGTACGGAGCGAAGGCAGGAGTAACAGGCGCTGCGGCGGTATTGGGGCTGTTGATCGTTTGGATGCCCTATGCCATCGTGCTTGGGAATCTGATCATGAAGCCCGTAGAAACCAAAGTGAATAACGGGTTTATAAAGGATGCAAAGAGAATACTGGCGAGGAATACCCGGCTTACAGTCATAGGCGTTACGGGAAGTTACGGAAAAACCAGTCTGAAGTTCTTTTTAAAGGAACTTCTCTCTCAACGCTTTAACGTTCTCGCAACTCCGGAGAGCTTTAATACTCCCATGGGAGTGGTAAGAACCGTAAGAGAAAGCCTGAAGCCTACGCATGAGCTCTTTATTTGTGAGATGGGAGCAAAGCATGTCGGGGATATCAAAGAGCTCTGTGATATAGTAAATCCCGATCACGGAGTCATCACCTCTGTAGGACCTCAGCATCTGGAAACCTTTAAGAGCATAGAAAATGTAAGGAAGACAAAGTTTGAGCTGGCAAAAGCGCTTCCTGCGGGCGGAATGCTGTTTGTGAACGGAGATTCCGAGGAGGCGAGAAAAGAAGCGGAAAACTTCGATCCGGTTTATTATGGCATAGCTACTCACGACGGTTTCTATGCGAAAGATATTGTTTATTCTTCGACGGGAACGGATTTTACCGTGGTAACGCCGAAGGGAGAAGAGGAACGCTTTCATATGCGTCTGCTCGGAACCGTAAACGTGCTTAATGTCCTTGGGGCGATCACTGTGGCAAGTTCCTTTGGTGTTACGCTTTCCGAACTGAAGGTTCCCGTAAGACGGATGCTTCCCGTAAGCCACAGGCTTGAACTCAGAGAATACGGCAATATTACGATCATAGATGATGCATATAATTCAAATCCCGTTGGCTCGAAGGCGGCGGTTGAAACCCTTAAGTGTTTTGACGGTGCAAGGATACTGATAACACCGGGAATGGTAGAACTCGGAGAAAAAGCGGACGAACTGCATTACAGGTTTGGAACTTACGCTGCGGACTCCTGTGATTACATCCTTTTGGTGAACAAGTACAGAACGGGGGAGATAAAGAGGGGAGCGATCGAAGCGGGCTTCCCCGAGGACAAGCTGTTTGAGTTTGACAGGTTTACGGAAGCCATGACCTATGCCTGCACGAAGATAAACGATGACAGACACAAGTTTATCCTTCTGGAAAACGATCTTCCGGATGTTTATTAAAAAGTAAAAGATTTCAATATGAAAAGAGGTTAATATATGATCAATCTGGCTGTTTTCTTCGGAGGGCGTTCCGTAGAGCATGAGGTTTCCGTGATCTCCGCATTGCAGGCTGTTGCAAGCCTGGACAGAGAAAAGTACAATGTTATTCCGGTTTATATCACCAAACAGAATGAGATGTATATCGGAGAGGCTGTGGGAGACATTAAAGAGTACAAGGATATCCCGGCTCTTTTGAAGAGATCGAGAAAAGTCCTTTTGATAAACGACGGAAAAAACACGGTGCTTGCAAACTATCCCGCAGGACTGTTCGGGAAAAAGAGCATTCGCGTGGATGTGGCCTTCCCGATAGTCCACGGAACAAATGTTGAGGATGGGGTTTTTCAGGGCTATTTAAAGCACCTGGGGGTTCCCTTTGTGGGCTGTGATGTGGCTGCTTCCGCTCTCGGCATGGACAAGTATGCACAGAAGGTGTTGCTAAAGTACAATGGTGTTCCTGTGCTTGACAGTCTTTTGTTCACGCTTTCGGATTATAAGAATGTGGACAACATGATCGGCAGGATAGAAGAAAAGTTCGGTTATCCCGTTATAGTCAAAGCTTCAAATCTCGGTTCGTCCGTAGGCATATCCGTAGCAGCCGACAGGGAGGCGCTTTGCAATGCCATTGATGATTCCTTC
Organism: Lachnospiraceae bacterium; assembly: GCA_016291655.1. Lineage (GTDB taxonomy): Bacteria > Bacillota > Clostridia > Lachnospirales > Lachnospiraceae > RGIG3528. The sequence continues at coordinate 19,727 of JAEEYF010000074.1, forward strand.
AGATATGCCAGAAAGGTTTTGGTCGAGCATGCGATCTCCAATCTCAGAGAGATAAATTGTTCTGTACTGGGGGATGAAAATGAAGCGATGGCTTCAGAGATAGAGGAGCCTTTTCACAGCAAAGAGATACTCAGCTATGCGGACAAGTACCAGTCGGGCGGAAAATCCGGATCAAAGGGAATGGCGAGCGTATCCAGAAAGATACCTGCGGATGTTCCCGGAGAGATGAGGGACAGGATCCGCGAACTGGCGGTAAAGAGCTTCAAGCTTTTGGGCTGCAGCGGAGTTTCCAGAATAGATTTTATGCTGGATGAAGATACAAATGAATTATATTACAATGAGATCAACACCATTCCGGGTTCACTGGCTTTCTATCTTTGGGAGGCAGCGGGCGTTCCGTACAGGGAACTGCTTGACAGGATGGTGGAACTTGCGTTGAAGAGAGCAAGAGAGGATGAAAAGCTCACATTTTCATTTGAAACCAATCTGTTGTCAAATAACGCATTTTCAGGCAGTAAAGGTGCTAAGGGAGCAAAAGTCGGGTGTCGGTAAAAAAGAACGTATTGATAAAAATAAAAGGCCTTCGGGCGGGCGAAGGCGAAGATATGGAACTCATAGTGAACGGAACCTGTATGAAGGGCGGCGAAAAGATCTATTTAAGCTATGAGGAAACGGATCCGGACGGTTCTGTGTACAAATGCCGCATAAAACTTGGCCCGACGGAGATGGTATATACGAAGACAGGGTTATTTACAACCGAATTGTACTATTGCGTCGGGGAACCGTATGAATCCGTGATATCTACACCTTATGGGCGGCTTGATGCTGAGATCGTGACAGAAAGCCTTGAGTATTATGATACTCCGGATACGCTTGTCGATATGCGGCTTGAATACACGTTGAGCATTAACGGGGAATGGGCTTCCGATTGCAGTCTCAGCGTGGTGGCTGAGGAGATCGGAGCATGAAAAAAACTTCGGACGGATCCGAAGCTTTTTTTTGTCAGAAATTTTATTAAACAAATTGTAACTGAATATCCTTTGTGTATACATCTACATAGCTGTAAGAAGCGGTTTTGATCGTATCGGCTGCTTCATCAAGCTTGATGGTAAATATGCACGGATAGGTCTCTGTAATTGTCCCCTCGACCACATCGTACCTGTTACGACCCATATTCTTTGTTACTCGTACGTGATTACCTACATTACCTCGGATGCTTCGAACAACTGCACCCATGTCGCCCTGCTGCTTCATAACGTTCTCCTTTCGCGGCCGCCAAGACCACTCACGTATTTTCCTGTATTTCACCCTAAACACAAGAATTAGATGTTAAATTTTCCGAAAACTACTATATCATGTGTTTAATAGTTTGTCAAGATAAAATAGTGGTTTTTTAAATCGGAAAACACAATATATAGAAAAAGAGCACCTGTCGCAATTGCAACAGATGCTTCTGAACTTCCGTAGGATTTACTTTTTCTTGCGTGTTTCCGCTTCCTTGTTTGCCTTCTTTAAGAGGCGGGCGAAGAAGCCCTTCTTTTCTGCGGGTGCATCCAGAGGACCGCGAAGTCCCATAACCTTGATAATGTACATACCGTTGATCACGGCTTTAACCTCTTTTTTAACAGGAACGTTGTCGAAGATCTTGGCGTCGCACATTAAGGTGTGTACCTGAGGACCGACCTTGGCTTTAACTACAGGAACCTTGGAGCGCTTGAGATACCAGGGTGTCTGCTGTAAAACAATGTCGGGAAAACCTGCTTCGGTCATTTTCATTCGTTTTTTGTCAATGATAAGCATTGATACGGTTTGAGCGCCGTTCATAATGTTTGCTTCTGCGGCTTCCTGCTTTTTCTGCAACCTTCTTCCGACGATGAGCAAAGCGATGAAAGCTAAAAGGATCACGCTCAAAACAACGATCATTACAATTGTCCAGGTCGCCAAAAGAACGACCGGAGTCAAAAACATAAGTATATTCATTCGGTAAACTAACCTCCCTTAGTTTCGGTAACGGCATATAATATATAGTAAAAACAATTATTTTTCAACAATTATTTCATCCTTCGATAGCTTTTCTTTCTGCAATTCTGGAAGGATTTCCGGTTAAAAATCTTTCATGCTCCGGAAGTATGGAAGCGATGATTTTTTGAGTATAAGCGCCCACAAATTTCTGGTCTTCTTCCGACAGTTCGTTTAAATAGATGGGTTTTCCGTACTCGATCACGGCAGTGGCACGCTTTACAAAAGGCTTTGAGTTTTCAAAGATATCATCTGAACCGGATATGGCTACGGGAACGATCGGACAATTGGATTTGGTGGCGATCTTAAAGCTTCCTTCCTTGAAAGGATTCATATCTTTTGTTTTGCTTCGGGTGCCTTCGGGTGAGATGAACATGGATATGCCCATATTAATGTTATCTATGCATTTAAGGATCATTTTAAGCCCGGAACGGGGATCCTTTCTGTCAAGAAAAACACAGCTGCACAGATCCATCCACCAGGAAAGAAAAGGAACTTTGCGAAGCTCTTTTTTTGCTACTATGCCTGTTTGAACGGGAAGAGAAGCATATGCGATGGCAGCATCCAAAAGGCTGCGATGATTTGCCGCAAACATTACCGGAGTGTCCTTGGGAACGTTGTTCAGACCGATCTTGATGACACGGGTACCTGCGAAGAAAAGCACAACCGAAAAGCCTGCTTTTACAACAGGTTGGGCGATCCTTGAGGCGGCAGCGGGGTGGCGAAGCCTCACCAGCTCCAGCACGATAAGAAGCGGTGCTGTGATTATAAAATACAGTACTAAGGCTATAACTGCCATAAGAAGTAAAAACATCTGGTATTATCCTCCGTTATTCTGCTTCGGTTTCATCCGAAACCCGGTCTTCGGCAGAGGGTTCAGTCGGAGCCGGTTCTTCGGGAACGATGTAAAAAGGACTGATCTCGGTAGTCTCGTAAAACTGTTCGAAGAACAATTTGTCCTCATATTCCGAAGGCCATATAAGTTCGCCTTCTTCCGTGCGCGCATATTCTCCGTTTGTATCCATTACGGGGTAATAGAATTCAATCTTACCCATGTCATTAATGAGAGGATAGCCGTAATTGTCCCTCTTCGGAACAAGGAAGATCGGGCTGCCGGAGGAGTCAAGGATGAGTTCCTCGCTTCCGGGAACTCTGAGGACATCGTAGAACAGAATGTTTCCGGCTGTATCGCGGCACAATTTTCCGAGATTGTCCGTGAGGGGATCACAGAAACAAGGGGTTCCGTTACTGTCCAAAAACAGTGTTCCGCCGACAAAAACAGCGGGCTTTACTGCAATAAGGCTTGCGTCAACATTAAGAAGAGTGTTTTTGCCCGGGAAAACCTGTCCGGATGTATTTTTAACAGCCGGAGAAGCATAATACTTTCCGTCCGCATCCTTTATGGCTTTTCCGAATATATCGGAAACATAGGGGATCAGGTAGGGCATGCAGGTTTCCTTGTTAATGATCACCTGTGTCTTGGTGCTGTCTGTGTAGGCAAGTGTTCCGACGGAGGAAAACTTGTCTTGATATACTTTTCCGAATTTAACGGACGATGTATCGATCAAAGGTGTTACGTCAAGATATGCACGGTCAATTGATTCGGGACAGCCGTAGTATTCCTCGAGAGTCAGGCCGCCGTTGAAAAGATAACGGGCAAGAGGAATGCCAACATATCTGATATGCCATGGCTCATATGCATAGCCGGTTATAGCCACATCATCTTCCTTGTATCTGAGGATAAAACCGAAACGCCATGCATTTTCCGCCACCCATTTTCCTTCGAGTGACTTGGCAAAACTGTTGACAAGGTTGTATCCGCAGGAACGGCAGGAAATGTCGATCGCAAGTCCGGTTTGATGTTCACTGCTTCCGGGAACAGCTGAGTAGTAGTTGGTATGTGATATGCCGTCTTTGATAAGGTAGCCTGCGTAAAGACTGTATTGACGCTCGTAGGAACGGTAGCCGGATATTCCGACGATATTAAGACCTTCGGTCTCGAAGGCTTCCGTACACATTTCATCAAAGGCTCGGGCGGCATAACGTCTTAACTTGTATTTGTCTTCACTGCTCTTGGTGTTGTAGGCATGCTCTATGTAAACAAGGTCCTCGGGCTCGTATCCGTCGGGCAGAGGGTGTTCACGGTTTACTATAAATGTATAATCGTTGGGATCGGTGACAGGAGCGTCAAACGCAGTCTGAACCGTAGGTATCGGAGTGCTTGTAGGCAGCGGTGTAGGAGTATCGGTAGCTGCCGGTGCATCGGTCGGAGCCGGAGTAGGGGTAGGTGTACCCGATCCTTCGGGGGTTGGTGTATAAACAGGCGTCGGTGTAGGCGTGGGTGTTACTGTCGAACTGACCGAAACAGTCGGTGTCGTCAGCAGATCCGGCGAAGGAGTGAGAAGATTGGCGGGTGAAGCAAAAAAGCTGTTCTCGCATCCTCCGAATATCAGTGATATTGTGGTAACAACGCCTGTAAACAGAAAGGTTTTTGTTTTTTTAAAATTATTTTTCATGCTTTGTCTCTTTTCGTATAGTTCAAGAAAGATAAACTATTTTTTTCGATAGATAAATAAAGTATAACACCTTTGTTGGTGATATGCAAGATTAGATAGGCGCAGACCGCGATATCCGTGCGCTTCGAAAGGTATAAAAGAAAAAATCCTATTTACTAAATACAGATAAATGTGTTAAAATTAACCTTTACAGCGGAATAATATGTGAAAAACTGTTTAGATAAATAGGTGATGTGAACATGTACAGGTTTTATTTGATGATCTTTTTCAACATGTGGAAGATTCCGAAACTGTTGCATCGTTTAAACAAAATGGTGCGAAATAAGGAAAAGTACACTGCGGAAGAAAGACATGCGGAGGTCAGAAGGACCATAAAAATAATAAAGACGGCTTCTTTTGTCAAAACAAGGGTTTTCGGTACCGAGAACCTTCCGAAAGAAGGCGGATACATTATGTATTCGAACCATCAGGGAAAATATGATGCGCTTGGCATTTTCCACGCACATGAAAAGCCCTGTTCGGTGGTTATGGATGAAAAGAAGTCTCATATGATACTTACAAGACAGATCATGGCTCTGTGTGACGGAAAGACTCTGGTTCTTAACGATCCGAGAAGCGGATTGAAAACGATCATGGAGATGGCGGCGGAAGCAAAAGAAGGCAAAAAGTTTTTGATCTTCCCGGAAGGCGGTTACAATCACAATCATAACAAACTTCAGGAGTTTAAACCCGGATGCTTCAAGGCCTCGTTAAAGTCGCAGACACCCATAGTACCGATCGCTCTCGTGGATTCCTACAGAGTATATGAAGGTTTTGCTTTTGGATTTATTACGACGCAGGTCCATTTTCTGGAGCCGATCCCTTACGAGGAATTTAAGGATATGAAGACTCCCGAGATAGCCGCTATGGTCAGAAGCAGGATCGAAGCCAAGGTTAACGAAGTCCTTGAAAACAGGAAAGCAAGAAGAAGATTTAAGTTCTTCAGATAAGAATATAATCCACCTGAAAAGGTGCGTATAATATAAATGAAAGGTAAAAAGCTATGTACAAAAAAGTTGACACAAACATGAATTTTGTGGAGAGGGAAAAAGAAGTTCTTAAGTTCTGGAACGAAAACAAGATTTTTGAGAAGAGCATCGAGTCAAGAAAAAAATGCCCGACTTATACATTCTATGACGGACCGCCGACGGCAAACGGAAAGCCTCACATCGGTCACGTTGAAACCAGGACCATAAAGGATATGATTCCCCGTTACCGTACGATGAAGGGCTACAATGTTCCCAGAAAAGCAGGCTGGGACACACACGGACTTCCTGTTGAGATAGAGGTTGAAAAGCTCCTTAAGATCGACGGTAAAGATCAGATCGAGGCATACGGACTTGAACCTTTCATAGAGAAGTGCAGAGAAAGCGTTTGGAAATACAAGGGAATGTGGGAGGATTTTTCCGATACGGTAGGCTTCTGGGCCGATATGGAACATCCCTACATCACCTATGACAACAACTTCATTGAGTCCGAATGGTGGGCTTTAAAGACACTTTGGGACAAGGGACTTCTTTACAAGGGCTTTAAGATCGTTCCTTATTGCCCGAGATGCGGAACACCTCTTTCATCTGCCGAAGTTTCCCAGGGCTATAAAACAGTAAAGGAGAGATCTGCGATCGCCCGCTTCAAGGTTAAGGGCGAGGATGCATATGTTCTCGTATGGACAACCACACCCTGGACGCTTCCTTCCAACGTGGCTCTTTGCGTGAATCCTGTTGAATCCTACGTAAAGGTTAAATGCGCGGACGGATACACCTACTATCTTGCGGAAGCTCTTTGCGACACCGTTCTCGGAAAATTTGCCGACAAGGAAAACGGCATAAAAGCCTATGAGATCCTTGAAAGATACACGGGTAAGGATCTGGAATACAAGGAATACGAGCCTCTCTTTGATTGTGCGGTCGAGCTTTGCAAGAAGCAGAACAAGAAGGCTTACTATATAACCTGCGACGGATATGTTACTCTTACCGACGGTACGGGAGTCGTACATATTGCTCCCGCATTCGGTGAAGACGATGCCAAGGTCGGCAAAAACTATGACCTTCCTTTTGTTCAGCTGGTTGACGGCAAGGGCTGCATGACCGCTGAGACAAAATATGCAGGGCTGTTCGTTAAGAAGGCGGATCCCGAGGTGCTCAAGGATCTTGATGCAGCGGGACTTCTCTTCGATGCTCCCAAGTTTGAGCATGAGTATCCTCACTGCTGGAGATGCGACACTCCTCTCATCTACTATGCACGTGAGAGCTGGTACATTAAAGAGACCGCCGTTCGCGACGATCTTATCAGAAACAACAATACAGTTAACTGGATCCCCGAATCCATCGGTAAGGGACGTTTCGGCAACTGGCTTGAAAATATTCAGGACTGGGCGATCTCACGTAACCGTTATTGGGGAACACCTCTCAACATCTGGGAATGCGAATGCGGTAACTTTGAGTGCGTCGGAAGCAGAGAGGAATTGAAGAAACTCAGCGGAAACGACGCGGCGCTTACCGTTGAACTTCACAGACCTTACATTGACGAGATCACCATCAAGTGCCCGAAGTGCGGCAAACCCATGCATCGTGTTCCGGAAGTGCTTGACTGCTGGTTTGACTCGGGAGCGATGCCTTTTGCGCAGCATCACTATCCTTTTGAAAACAAGGAGCTTTTTGAACAGCAGTTCCCGGCTCAGTTCATTTCGGAGGCGGTTGACCAGACCAGAGGATGGTTCCATTCTCTTATGGCCGAATCAACATTGCTTTTCAATAAGGCACCCTATGAGAATGTCATCGTTCTCGGTCATGTTCAGGACGAGAACGGACAGAAGATGAGTAAGTCCAAGGGCAATGCCGTAGATCCTTTCGAGGCTCTTGAAAAATTCGGAGCGGATGCCATCAGATGGTACTTCTACACAGCTTCTGCACCCTGGCTTCCCAAGAGGTTTTCCGACAAGATCGTTGTTGAGGGGCAGAGAAAGTTCCTTTCGACGCTCTGGAACACCTATGCATTCTATGTACTTTACGCAAACATTGACAACTTCGACCCTACGAAGTACAAGCTTGAGTACGACAAACTTCCCGTTATGGACAAGTGGCTGCTCTCAAAGCTTAACTCCACGGTCAGAAAGGTTGACAATTGCCTTGATAAATATGCTATCCCCGAGGCAGCGGGCGCACTCGAAGTGTTCGTGGACGAAATGAGTAACTGGTATGTTCGTCGCGGACGTGAGCGTTTCTGGGCAAAGGGAATGGAGCAGGACAAGATCAACGCATATATGACGCTTTGCACCGCACTGGTTACCATTTCAAAGGCAGCGGCACCCATGATCCCGTTCATGACCGAGAATATCTATCAAAACCTTGTTGTTTCGGTGGACAAGAACGCTCCGGAGTCCATCCATCTCTGCGATTATCCCGTTGCGGATGAGAGCATGATAGATACGGAACTGGAGAATCATATGGATGAGGTTCTGGACATTGTTGTTCTGGGACGTGCGGTCAGAAACGCATCTCTTATCAAACAGCGTCAGCCTGTGGCAAAGATGTATGTCAAGGCAGAAAAAGAACTTCCCGATTTCTTTAAGGAGATCATTGAGGATGAATTGAACGTTAAGAGTGTTGTCTTTACGGATGATGTAAGAGCGTTCACCACATACACCTTCAAACCTCAGCTCAAGACACTCGGAAGACGTTTCGGTTCCAGACTCAACGCACTCAAAGAAGTGCTCAATAATCTTGACGGAAACGCAGCAATGGATGAGCTTAACGAGAAGGGTGTTCTTACCGTTACGGTTGAGGGAACGGCCGAGGAACTTTCCAAGGACGATCTTCTGATCGATATGTCCCAGATGCCCGGATACGTATCTCAGGCAGATAAGGATGTTACGGTAGTCATGGATACAAACCTCACTCCCGAGCTGATCGAGGAAGGCTTTGTACGCGAGATCATTTCCAAGATACAGACAATGCGTAAGGATTCCGATTTCGAGGTTATGGATCGGATCAAGGTTTATGTTTCGGGTAACGACAGGATCGCAGAGATCGCAGCCGGGAATGAAGCTGAGATCAAGAGAGTCGTACTTGCGGATGAGATAATCACAGGCAGCATGAACAATGCGGGCAAGGAATGGAATCTTAACGGTGAAAATGTAACGCTTGGCGTAGAAAGAGTGTGAGAATGGAAATCTTAAAGGAAGAGCTTCAAAAATCCATAGCATATAATATGAGGATGCTGTACAGAAAGGACATCGAGGAGGCAACGCCTCAGCAGATGTACCAGGCAGTTTCATATGCACTTAAGGATTACATTATTGATATGTGGATGAATACCCACAAGACATATGAGGAAGAGGATGCCAAAACGGTCTATTACCTCTCCATGGAATTCCTTATGGGCAGAGCGCTTGGAAACAATATCATCAATATGAAGGCTCTTCCTGCGGTTAAGGAAGCGCTTGAGGAGCTTGGCTTCTCTCTCGAAAACATAGAAGAGGAAGAACCGGATCCCGCACTTGGAAACGGCGGTCTCGGAAGACTTGCCGCTTGTTTCCTGGATTCGCTTTCCACCTTGGGCTATCCCGCATACGGATGTGGGATACGTTATAAATACGGTATGTTCAAGCAGGCTATAGAAAACGGTTATCAGGTGGAAAAACCCGATAACTGGCTGAAGGACGGCTATCCGTTTGAGATCAAGAGAGCGGAATACACTGAAGAGATCAAGTTTGGCGGATATGTCAAAATGATCATGGGTGATGACGGAAGAGATCATTTCGTTCAGGAGAACTGCCTTTCCGTAAGAGCCGTTCCCTATGACATCCCGATCGTCGGTTATGATAACGGTATCGTGAACACGCTCCGTATCTGGGATGCGGAAGCCATCAATGACTTCAATCTGGATTCCTTTGACAAGGGTGACTATCAGAGAGCTGTTGAACAGGAAAACCTTGCGAGGACCATTACAGAGGTGCTGTATCCCAATGACAATCATTACGCAGGTAAGGAACTGAGACTCAAGCAGCAGTACTTCTTTGTATCGGCCTCCGTTCAACGTGCCGTTAAGAAGTACATGGAGAATCATGATGATGTGAGAAAGCTTCACGAGAAGGTCTGCTTCCAGCTGAACGATACGCATCCCACCGTTACCATAGCGGAATTGATGAGAATACTTTTGGACGATTACTATCTTACGTGGAATGAAGCGTGGGAGGTAGTGACCAAGAGCTGTGCATATACAAACCATACGATAATGAGCGAAGCGCTTGAGAAATGGCCCATCGATCTTTTCTCCAAGCTGCTTCCGAGAGTTTATCAGATCATAGAGGAGATCAATCGTCGTTTCATAGGCCTGCTTAACGAAAAGTATCCCGGAAATCAGGATAAGATCAGAAGCATGGCGATCCTGTACGACGGACAGGTGCGCATGGCCAATCTCGCCATCGTTGCCGGCTATTCCGTCAACGGTGTTGCAAGGCTTCACACCGAGATCCTCAAGAACGTACAGCTCAAGGATTTCTATGAGCTGTGGCCCGAAAAGTTCAATAATAAGACCAACGGTATTACGCAAAGAAGGTTCCTCTTACACGGAAATCCCCTTCTTGCGAAGTGGATCACCGACAGGATAGGAGACGGCTGGATCACGGATCTGTCAAAGATGGAGAAGCTTCTTCAGTTTGTTGACAGCGAAGAAGACCTGATCTCTCTTTCCGAAGTAAAACAAAAGAACAAAGCAAGGCTTGCAAAATATATAAAAGAGCATAACGGGATTACAGTAGATCCGGAATCTGTTTTCGATGTTCAGGTCAAAAGACTTCACGAATACAAGAGACAGCTTCTGAACATACTTCACGTTATGTATCTTTACAATGAGATAAAAAGCGGAAATATGCTTGATATGCAGCCCCGCACTTTCATCTTCGGAGCAAAGGCTTCCGCAGGCTACAGAAGAGCAAAGGCGATCATCAAGCTGATCAATAACGTGGGAAATGTCATAAACAACGATCCTGCGGTAAGAGGTCTCATTAAAGTGGTATTCATTGAGAATTACAGAGTATCGAATGCAGAGATCATCTTTGCTGCAAGCGATGTTTCGGAGCAGATATCCACTGCTTCCAAGGAAGCATCCGGAACCGGAAACATGAAGTTCATGCTTAACGGAGCCATCACCCTCGGAACCATGGACGGAGCGAATGTGGAGATCGTTGAAGAGGTAGGGCCTGAAAATGCCGTGATCTTCGGACTTTCCGCGGAGGAAGTTATCAATTTCGAACGTAACGGAGGATACGATCCCCGAGAGATCTACAATAACGACCTGAGGGTCAGGAGGGTTGTGGACCAGCTTGTAGACGGAACCTATACAGAAGAGGACGTCAACATCTTCCGTGAGTTGTACGATATGCTTTTGAACAGAGACGAATACTTTATCTTAAAGGACTTTGCGGCATATGCAGAGGCTCAGAGAAGGACGGATGCATTTTACAAGGATCGCAAAGCATGGACAAGAGCTGCGCTGATCAATATCGCAAAGTCAGGCAAGTTCTCGTCTGACAGAACTATTGAAGAATATGCCACCGAGCTGTGGAAGCTTAAGAAGGTGACTGTTGATGAACATAAAGCTGAATGACAGATTAACACTCAAAAAACCCCACCCGTGCGGAAGTACGGAGTGGGAGGTTTTGCGTGTGGGAGCCGATTTTCGCCTTAAGTGTGTCGGATGCGGACACATGGTCATGTTACCGAGGGTTCAGGTAGAGAAGAACATTAAAATGATCAACGGAGAAAAGGTATGACAGGCGACGAGTGGAGATTTTGTAAAAAGTGCCTTATCCGAGATTTGGAGGATGGGGCACTTTTTGAGTCTGTAAAAGAATATCTGGACAGCCTGGACAAAAGCGTAAAAACGCCTCAGGAGGAATATGAGCGCAGGCTTTCGCTCTGCCGTGAGTGTGACAGGCTGGTGCGCGGCACCTGTACCGTCTGCGGCTGCTATGTGGAAATGAGAGCTGCGGGGAAAGACAATCATTGTCCGGCAGTTAATGGTAAGTGGTAAAGATTTACTCTCCGGCACTCTGTTTTGCAGCGCCCAAGACATTTTTGGATTATTTTTCCGTATTTTTGAGTAAAACATAACAAAAAATCGTATAGATTTTATCATGATGATGGTATAAAATGTGGACATAGTGGGTGCTAACACCCAAAAAAAAACAACAACACAACATATAACAACACCCAACCAACAAATCTATTTTAAAAGGAGAGAAAAGACAATGAAAATGAACAACATTCCGCAGATCAAGATCGGTATTGTTGCTGTTTCCCGTGACTGCTTCCCCGAAGCTCTTGCAGTAAACAGACGTAAGGCTCTTGTTGAGGCTTACAAGAAGAATTATGATGCAGCTGATATCTATGAGTGCCCGATCTGCATCGTTGAGAGCGAGATCCACATGGTACAGGCTCTTGAAGACATCAAGAAGGCAGGCTGTAATGCACTTTGCGTTTATCTCGGCAACTTCGGTCCCGAGATTTCCGAGACACTTCTTGCAAAGCATTTTGACGGACCCAAGATGTTCGTTGCGGCTGCAGAAGAGTCCCAGAATGACCTTTCCGACGGAAGAGGCGATGCTTACTGCGGTATGCTGAATGCATCCTACAACTTAAGACTTCGTTCCGTAAAGAAGGTATACATCCCTGAGTATCCCGTAGGTGATGCAGAGGATTGCGCAAAGATGATCAATGAATTCGTTCCCATCGCTCGCGCGGTTGTAGGTCTTTCCGAACTCAAGATCATTACCTTCGGTCCCAGACCTTTGAACTTCCTTGCATGCAATGCTCCCATTCAGCAGCTCTACAATCTTGATGTTGAGATCGAAGAGAACTCGGAGCTTGATCTTTTCGAAGCATTCAACAAGCATGCAAATGACTCCAGAATTCCCGCTAAGGTTGCGGAGATGGAAGCTGAACTCGGCAAAGGAAACAAGAAGCCCGAGATCCTTGCAAAGCTTGCTCAGTATGAACTTACTCTCCTTGATTGGGTTGAGGCTCACAAAGGCTATCGTAAGTATGTTACCATCGCAGGTAAGTGCTGGCCCGCATTCCAGACTCAGTTTGGTTTCGTTCCCTGCTATGTAAACAGCCGTCTCACAGGTATGGGAATCCCTGTATCCTGCGAAGTTGATATCTACGGT
>JAEEYF010000075.1 GCA_016291655.1 Lachnospiraceae bacterium
ATATGCAAGATGCCAAAACTCTGAAAGCTTGCTTTCAAAGAGTTTTAGCATCTTGCATATTCTGCGCAGCAGTAACACCCCCACCCACATGAGCAAGTAGCGAAGCGGATTGCGAATGCTGGGCTGGGGTGTGTGAACAGTGACGATAAAATAATGTTTAATATGGATAACGTTGCACAAAAATTGAAAGACAGGTTTTAGAATGATAAAAGCAAGCAAACTTGCATATGAATATATAAGGAGAGATGAGGAAGGAAACGTTGAGGGTATTGTAAGAGCCATCGACGGTATTGATCTCGACATCAAAAAAGGGGATTTTGTTGCCATACTCGGACATAACGGTTCCGGAAAATCTACGGTGGCAAAGGAAATAAATGCCATATTGGAGCCCACCGAAGGAGTTTTGTTTGTTAACGGACTTGATTCCTCAAAGGAAGAAAACATTTGGGGCATTCGACAGAGTGCAGGTATGGTTTTTCAGAATCCCGATAACCAGCTTGTGGCATCGGTGGTGGAAGAAGATGTGGCATTCGGCCCGGAAAACCTTGGCGTTCCGACAGATGACATTATAGCAAGAGTTGCATATGCGCTGGAAAAGGTCGGAATGACAGCGTACAGGGAGTCTTCTCCCAATCATCTGTCAGGAGGACAGAAGCAAAGGATAGCCATTGCAGGTATACTTGCAATGAAGCCTAAGTGCATAGTGCTTGATGAGCCTACGGCGATGCTTGATCCGAACGGCAGAAAGGAAGTTATTGCAACTATACATGAATTAAACCGCAAAGAGGGGATCACTATTTTGCTGATCACGCATTATATGGATGAAGTTACGGGTTGTGACAAGGTTATCGTAATGGACAACGGAAAGGTTGTTATGCAGGGAACTCCACGTGAGATCTTTTCGAGACCGGAGGAGGTTAAGAGCCACGGCCTTGATCTTCCGCAGGTCACGGAACTGGCCTACAAGCTTAGGGAGAGCGGAGTGGATATGCCTGAGGGCGTTTTGTCCGTCGAAGAATTTGCCGATGCGTTTACAGCGGCATGCAGTAAGAAATGAGGTTGAAACTTGCTTTATTTGGATAAAGTTAATTATATATATCAAAAGGGTACGGCTATGGAAATGCCCGCTCTTCACGATGTTTCCCTGGAGATCAGGGACGGAGAATTTATCGGGATCATAGGACATACGGGTTCCGGAAAATCCACTCTGATACAGCACCTGAACGGGCTTGTAAAGCCTACGGGCGGGAACATCTATTACAATGGCAGAGACATTTGGGATGAGGATTTTTCGCGCAGAGAGCTCAGGACCAAGGTAGGGCTGGTTTTCCAGTATCCGGAGTATCAGCTTTTTGAGACAACGGTTGAGAAGGATGTGGAATTTGGACCGGCCAATATGAAGCTCCCCAAACTTGAGGTACAAATGAGGGCATTTGATGCCCTGAAAACAGTCGGCATAGGAGAGGAACTCTATGATGTTTCACCCTTTGATCTGTCGGGCGGACAGAAAAGACGTGTTGCAATCGCCGGTATACTTGCGATGAAGCCGGAGGTCATCGTTCTCGATGAACCCACGGCAGGTCTGGATCCGAGAGGAAGAGATGAGATCCTGGAAGCGATCGGGCGCATCAGAACCGAGAGAAACATTACTGTGGTTTTGGTGTCTCATTCCATGGAAGACGTGGCAAGATATGTGGAAAGACTTATCGTAATGGATCACGGAAATGTCAGATTTGACGGTCCGACAAAGGAAGTGTTCAAAAATTACGCAGAACTTGAGAAGATAGGGCTTGCGGCTCCGCAGGTTACGTATCTCACGGCAGAATTGATCAAAAGAGGGATTCCTCTTCCGGGTATTGCTACAACCATCGAAGAAGCCGGAGAGATGCTCAAAGCGGTTGCGGGAGTTTGAGAAAGAACGATGTTACGAGATATTACACTTGGACAATATTATTATGCGGATTCTGTCATACACAGACTTGATCCGAGGGTTAAATTGACGGCAACTTTGGTATTTATAATATCAATGTTTTTGTTTCACACATTCCTGGGCTTTGTTATAGCGGGCATAGGTTTGTTTGCCGTCGTCAGACTGTCGGGAGTTCCCTTTAAGTATATGATGAAGGGCTTGAAGACGATCTGGTTTTTGTTGATATTTACTTTGATCTTTAATATTTTCAGCGGATCGGGAACGGTGATCTTTGAATGGAAATTCCTGAAGATCACTTGGGAGGGACTCAGGAATGCCGCATTTATGGGACTCAGGCTGTTTTTCCTTATTACCGGCTCTTCCCTTATGACCTTAACAACCACACCGAACCAGCTTACTCACGGCATGGAAACGGGGCTGAGATGGATGAAGGTCATCCATGTTCCGGTTCATGCGATCGCAATGATGATGTCTATTGCTCTTCGTTTCATACCGATACTCATGGAGGAAACAGACAGGATAATGAAGGCACAGCAGGCAAGAGGTGCTGATTTTGAAGAAGGAAAGTTCAAAGACAGAGTCAAGGCTCTTGTTCCGATCTTCGTACCCCTTTTTGTTTCGGCCTTCAGAAGAGCAAATGAGCTCGCTATGGCCATGGAAGCAAGATGCTATCGCGGAGATGAGGGCAGGACTTCCATGAAACCCCTGAAATATGCAAAGAGAGATGCATTTGCATATATCCTGCTGGCAGTTTATGTGGCGGCCGTAATCGTAAGCGATAAAGTGGTGGCTTTGTTATGAAAAGAGTAATGCTTGAGGTGGCATACGACGGAACAAAATACTGCGGATGGCAGATACAGGATAACGGTGAAACGATTGCCGGAGTTCTGACCTGCGAACTTGAGCGGCTTTTGGGAGAAAAGATCCTTTTGATCGGAGCGAGCAGAACAGACGCCGGAGTACATGCCATGGGGAATATATGCGTGTTTGATACTGAGTCACGGATACCCGGAGAGAAGTTTTGCTATGCATTGAACCGCTCGTTACCTGAGGATATTGTGATCCAAAGGTCATGTGAAGTTCCGATGAGTTTTCATCCCCGAAAGAGGAAATGCCGAAAGACATATGAATACAGAATATGGAATGCTGATTTCATTCAGCCCTTTAACAGAAAATACACATATTTTGTGTATAAAAAATTAGATACGGATAAAATGAGGGAGGCTGCATCTTATATTACGGGAACGCATGATTTCACCTCATTTTGCTCGATACATACCGTGGTTCCGGATCATGTGAGAACCATATATTCAACGGATGTGATCACGGAGGGCAATCTTATTACTGTTCGGATAACCGGAAACGGGTTTTTATATAACATGGTGAGGATCATAGCCGGTACGCTTGTACGTGTTGGTTTGGGAGATTACGGCCCGGAAAAAGTCAAAGAGATACTTGAATCCCGTAACAGGGAAAATGCCGGACCGACTGCACCTCCGCAGGGGTTGACTTTGATGAAGATCGAATATGCGGGAGAAGAATAAAAAAATTGGGATGTAACCGAAAATGAAGGATAAGGCGATATTCAGAACAATATACGGAATATTGTTGGCTGCAATAATCCTGTTTGCGGATTTTGCGGTTGATTATGTTCAGGCAAATATTAACGAATACGAAGATTCACAGCCGTATCATGTTGTGGAAGCAGCCATGGATGATTTTATCGAGGCTGTTAAGAACGGAAATGCGGATGAGCTGATCGTTTATCCCGATATTGAGATCAGTCCGTATGAGAATGATATTTTTGCGGAGTATAAGAAGAAGATAGCAAATGTTTCCGAATGGACATGGAAGATCCTTTCGGGAAGCTACAGCGAAACAGAGCAGATATATGGTTTTTACGGAGACGGAGAGCTACTGGCCAAGTTGCAGCTTAAATGCGACGATTCCAAGATCATTATGGAGATATTGACTTCCAACAGGTGGTCCAACGGAAAGATCTCACCGGTAGTAACGTTGACGAAATATACACAGTGCATCGATATACCCTCCAATTTCATGGCAAAACTGGACGGACGTGATGTTACGAAGACATCGGACGGCGTGACATGGGAAGAGAGAAACGGGAATGTTGTTTATACAATAGACAATCTCTACAATCTGAAAGATGTTCGAGTGTTCGATCAATACGGAAATGAGTGCGGGACTGTAAGTGAAAACGGATACGTTACCGCAAAGTATAATAACTATAATCTGATCCTGCCCACAAGCTTCATAGTATCGGACAAGGGAAAGCTCCTTAAAGGATATCCCGAGAACGGATCGGTCCACTATGAATATGCTACGCTGAGTGATTCCCTGCTGATCGAAGACGACTACGGACATAAAATGGAGTACAGAAACGGGGACGATGTCACGGTAAGCGATGTGGCATTTAAGATCCCGGATTGCTTTACGGTAAAGTGGGGCGACAGGGATATGCAGGAGTTTGTGGTTTCAAGAGAAGCCAATGAGGCATATGCGGAGTTCGAAAAATTTGCGGAAATGCCCCGGCTTGTCAGCTACAGAATAACCGGGTTGCTGAAACTTCCGGAACTTGAGCTGACAGATAATTTTAACCGCAGGATCGATTATGAGTTTGAGCACAATTATTTTGAGATCTCGGATATTTATCCAATGGAGACGGTTCCGAAAGAGGTCATAGAGGCCGTGGACCCTGTGTCGATCGTGAAAAACTATTCATTGTTCCTGACAAACGACTTAGAGGGAGATCAGCACGGATTCGGAGCCCTGAAGGAATATCTGATCGAAGGGACCGATCTTTACGAGAACTCCTATAAGTATGCTACGGGAAAAGACATCACGTGGATGGACCAGCATGATTATACGGAGTTTATAGAAGAAAAAATTTCCAATTACATAATGTATGACGAAAAGATGTTTTCCTGTGATGTATATCTTAAAAAAGAGATATACATCAGGACAAAGTATGAAACCGGTGAGATATATGACGAAACCAACAGTACGTTTTTCTTTTGTCTGCATGACGGAAAATGGAAACTGGCCGGATTAAGAGCCAAGATGGAGAATTGATAGTGGATAACAAGAAACCAATATTCAAGATCATAATGAAAAATATCGGAAGAGTATTTGCCTGCATAGGAACCGCTGTGGCAGGTCTGCTTTTGACGCTTGTATTGGTTATGAATGTAATATGCAACGGGGGATCCGAGACTGCAAGAGAGATCTTTGTAAGCACGATCCTTGAAACCGGAGCATTGAAGTTTTTGGCGTCATGGTATCTGTCTTCGGAAGAGATCAATGAGATCGTAAACAAGAATTCAATGGATCAGTTTAACGAAGAGGTCAATACCGAGCTTATAACGGTTGTGGCGGGAAACGAAGAGGTGAAAAGCAGAAATCTTTCAAACTCCGTCAGCAGCGAGGTTATCACGACAGCCTACGAGGGCAGCTTGCAGTTCAATAACGATGAGGACATAGATGAAGACGGAGACGGCATAATCATTAAAAGCGTAGCGGGACGAAATTTCTACGGGACGATGATGATCGTTCTTGATCCGTCGAGAGTCACGCTTAAGTCATATTACCATGATTACAAAAAAGGCGCGCCTATAGATGAGATCGTTGAAAAATACGGCGGTGTAGCCGGGATCAACGGTGGAATATACTATCAAAAGGAATCCGGTGGAAGACCCTATGGCGTTACGATATGTGATGGCAGCATCAAGACCAACAAACCGCAGGAAAAGGCGGGAATGGTGCTGATCGCCTTAACATATGACAATATTCTCATAGTGGAAGATGTTTCCCAGCTTGATGAGGAAGGGGTCAAGAAACTGATCAAGGAAAAGAAAATAAGAGACGGTTGTTGCTTCCAGGAAGAGTTTAAGGACGCAAACAATCATTTTGTACAGCTTGTGATAAACGGAAAAGGAAGAGAATTGAACGGCAACCTCGGAAGCGGTTACAATCCGAGGACAGCCATCGGTCAGAGAGCTGACGGCGCTTTACTGCTGTTTGTTACCGACGGAAGAGGCTTTTCGGGGCATCTCGGAGCCTCTGCTTCCGATCTGATCGAAGTAATGCTGGATTTCGGAGCTGTGAATGCCGCCAATCTGGATGGCGGAAGTTCATCCTGCATGTATTATAACGGTGAATACATCATGGAAAGCACAACATTCCGTAAAGCAAATACATCATGGAACCTGCCGATCGGATTCGTTGTAAAATGATCGGTGGTCAGTTGGCCGGTATGAAAAGAAAACTATTAATTACAATATTATTGATGCTTTTTGTGAGCCCGGGGATGGCGGAAACCGAAGCGGTCTATGCAAACGAGGCAGAAAACGTAAAGGTTTCTTACGAGCATTCCGAAGGCAAGAGTTGTAAAAAACTGTCAGACGGGTCTTCCGCAGACGGAGCGGGCTCGAAAAGCTTCGTAGCTTTTGGAGCGGGGCAGAGTCTGCATATAGAGGCTGACGAGCCTTTGCAGGGATTGTATATAAAGTGGGCGGCGGTAAGGATCCCCGGTGAGTGGATACTCACGGTAGGAGACAGTGAGATAGTCTGTGGAAAAAACGGATTCCTGCATGAATATGTGGAATTACCTGAAGGAACTCTTTCATGCACCTTAAGCTTCCCGTACAGGAAGACGGGGATCGTGGAAATAGAGGCCTACGGTGAAGGAGAATTGCCCAAGGAGGTTCAGAGGTGGACACCTGCTTGTGAAAAGGCGGATTTCCTGATATTTTCAACACATGCTGATGATGAGGTACTGTTTTTGGGCGGAGTCTGTGTTCTTTACGGCGGACAGGAAAAACTCAAAACTCAGGTCGTATATATGTGTGATTTTACCCGAAATGATTACGGCTACAGATACGTTACCAGAGAACATGAAAAACTCGACGGTTTATGGGAAATGGGGATAAGAAATTATCCGGTTAACGGTAATTTCCCGGATGTAGACAGCAGGTCGCTGGAGACAGCGTTGACACAATATGATTATGACGCGGTAGTGGAATTTGTGGCCGAGAATATCAGACGCTTCAAGCCGCAGATACTGGTTTCACAGGATTTTAAAGGAGAATACGGTCACGGAGCGCATCGTCTGCTTGCAAAAGCAGCGGCGGAAGCTTTGGAAAATACCGCTGATCCCGAGGTCTATCCGAAATCGGCAGAAAAATACGGAACGTGGGATGTACCCAAGGCATATTATCACTTATACGATAAAAACAAATTACGTTTGAATCTCAGAGCACCGCTTTCCGGTTTTAACGGTGCAACAGGTCTGGATGTTTTGAAAACAGCCTATTTGAAACACGAGACACAGCAGGTTTTGGCTTTTCGGGTTTCGGATGTAAAAGCCAAGTACGACTGTGCGGCTTTTGGCCTGTACAGGACGCTTGTCGGACCCGATGAAGGAAACGGTACGGAAATGAGGATGACAGACAATATTGTAACCTATGAGGAGCAGATCGCACTTGAGGCGAAAAAAAAGGCTAAGATCGGTGAGATCAAGTATCTGGGGGGCATTGCTTCCATCGACTATTATGTGAATAAGGCAGAACAGCAGTGAAAAAAGATTTTATAAAGACCAAAAGAATATTGGCGGGTATCATGGCTTTTACCTTACTGACCATGACAGTCAAGCCTGTCACGGCAGGAGCGGAAGAAAGCGAAGGATTTGTATTCAGTCTTTCCGCGGAAGAAAAAGAAACTTCCGAACTTGCACTGCTCAGGGATGACGACATCAATACCATAGTTGACTTTGAGGAAGGAACAACATTAAAAGTTGAAGCAAATGAACCGATCAAGGCAATCTATATATTGTTTGATGCGGAGGCTGTTCCCGGAGAATGGGATCTGACTTATAACGGAAAGACGAGGATCCATGGGCAGGAAGGTTTTCTTCATGAGTATGTTGAATTTAAAGAGGAAGTGACGGAGTGTGAGCTTGGATTTAACAAGCCGACAGGCATATGCGGAATATATGCCTTCCCGAACGGCGAGATACCGGAGAATGTGCAACAATGGAAGAAACTTCCAAAGGATGCGGACATATTGATCTTTGCGCCCCATGAGGGAGATGAGATCATAGATTTCGGAGCCGTAGAAGCAATATATGCGGGGCAAAAGAACCTGAACGTACAGGTAGTATATATGTGCGAATATGTAACTACCGAAGAAAAGATAAAAGAGCATGAAAAACTTGATTCTTTGTGGAAGCTTGGAGTAAAATATTATCCGGAGACCGGCCATTTCAGAAATAAGGTTTTGACAAAGGAAGATCAGGCGATCATGTTTTACGGCTATGGTGAGGTTTTGGAATTTGCCACTGAGCTCATCAGGAAGTACAGACCGTTGGTTGTGATCTGTCCGGGACATGAAGATCAAAACGGAAATGCAACACATATACTTTTGTCGGATGCTGTGTCCGAAGCGGTAAACTATACCCAGGACAACGCATATTTCTCCGCTTCCGCCGAAGAATACGGAACGTGGAACGTGCCCAAGACATATATGCACAAAAAGGCGGACGGAAAACTGGTATTGGATATGGGAAACGGTGTGAAGGAACTGCTTAAGGAAACATATGAGAGCAGGATGACCGACAGCTGGTGCGGAACATATATTAAAAACGCTAAATTCGATCTTGCGGATGCGGCTTGTTTTGGAATATATCGCACTACCGTCGGTACGGATACCGGAAACGATATAATGGAAAACCTTGTGACATACGGGGAACAGGCAAGGATAGCAGAGGAAAAAGAGGCCGAAAGGTTGAGACTTGAAGAACTTGAAAGACAGATGGTCTATTATGATTCAAGACTTACCAGAGCAGCCGAAAAGGGCGGATATGTGTACGGTAAGTTTTTATCACAGGACTTTTGGGATCTGTTTGACAAGATTACAGCTAATGAATGGGAATAATTTTTAAGAATGAAGATCAGACATCGTAAAATAGCTAAAATTTTAATATTTTCATTGTTATTGCAGACGGTGACGGGAACGGGATTTCTTTCTGAACCTGTCGAGGCGGAAGCTGCGACTACTCTTAACGTTGATAATTTTGACAATGATGCGGGAAACTACGGATCGCAGTTTTCGGCAGACAAATACATTGCGGAAAGACTTGACTATGCATTTGAACTCTACGGGCCGGGAACGTTCTTCTCGAAAAACGGAATGGCTTGTACATGCCACCCGAATCATCCGGATATCGACTGCTTGTATAACAACCTTACCGACCCTCGGTGTAACTGTTTGAGATATGTTGAGATCGAGGGTGAAGTTGTGGACCTTAAGGCAACTCAGTGTATGGGCTATGCCATGTTCATCGAGCAGGTGCTTTTCGGTGTAAACAACATCGGAAAGCGCAGTAAGTTCATGTATATTGCAGGTCCTGAAACCGAGAGCAAAGACATATCGGGTCCGGAAGTTGAAGAATGGTTCATCGATAATGCGGAATACATTCATCCGGGAACGCATATACGTTGTAACTACGGTGCTCATTCCGTTATTATTCTCGGTGTTGACTTTAACAAGGGTGAGCTTTACGTGATCGATTGTAACTGGGGCAAGAGGTGCTATGTCAGCGCCGTTCAGACTCATACGTGGAAGTCGTTCGCCAAAAAGTATCATACTCTTGACTGGTCATATGTTTACAAGAACTACTACGATACCTTCTACGGCGAGATCAGCAAGGAAGATATTGCTGTTTTGAGGGAGAACATTACTCCCACACCCACAAGCTCCGTTTCGCTCATACCGAAGAATACCCCCATCCCCACTACCTATACACCCGGTTTTTACAGAGTAATGGTAGCGGATGATTCTTCTCTTAATCTCAGAGCGGATACAAGCTTAAACTCGTCGATAATCACGCATTTGCCAAAAGGGGCGACGGTGGTTATTTCCGACTTTACTTACAATGAAAACGGATATCATTGGGGATATGTTATGAATGTTCCCAATTACAAAATTACGGACGGAACGGAGTATATGGTTCCGCCTGCGTATATGGAAGACGGGCAGGAAAATGTTTCGGCCTGGGGCTGGGTAGTGATGAACTATGTCGAACTCATAGCAGCCTTTCCTCCGACACCGACGCCTACAGCTCCGATCGCACCCTTATATGAGGCAGGCGAATATAAGGTCGTGACAGAGAACGGGCGACTTACGGTGAGAGAATCCTATACCACCAACTCGAAGATATTGGGTATGTTTGATTCGGGTTCAAGACTTGCATTGGATCTGTTTGTTCAAGGCGAGAAGATGGACTGGGCAAGAGTGGAGGTTGATACGGAGACGGGAAAGACCTATGGATGGATATCCACTTCATATCTTGAGCTGGTGCCGTCGAATACACCGACACCGACGCCGACGCCAACACCGACACCGACGCCAACACCAACCAATACGCCTACATCGACGCCGACCAATACACCGACACCGACAAATACATCGACTCCGACACCTCTGCCTGCTATTATGCAATTCGGAAACGATGTAAAGGACAAGGCTGTGGAGGTAGTGGAGTCTGAATATGTTCAGGCACATAAGTGGATACTTGTGATAGCGATCACGGCGATCGTAATAGAAATACCGTTAGCGGTTCATATTAGGAAAAAAATAAAGAAGAGGCGAAAAAGGAATTCTCGAAAATTGGGGTAATGCGGAGCAAATTCATTAAAGTATATACAGTATATACCGTACTGCTGTTTCTTATCGGAGCAGCAGTACTTGTGGTATGCAATAATATGCTTGACAGGTACGAGGCAGACAAGGAAAAAGCTATTGCCGAGGCCGCACAGATCGCTAAGGTGACAGCTGCGCCCATACCCACACCCGAGGAGATCATAGTTAAAAAGTATGTAAATATCATAGATATACCTAAAAACTTCGTGGTTTTGGATGATACCGTAAAAGTTTCGGAACCGGAGGGAGATTACAAAAAACTCTCGGTTGAAACGGAAACACCCGATGCGGATTTTGAAGTGAAAATAGCGGATGAATACGGTAATGAGGGAATTATAGTAAGGAATTGTTTTCCTGAACTGAAAACCTTTTATATGAATATACCCGACAACTTCAGTGTGTTTTTTTTGAAGTCATCTGCCAAGGCTGAGGATTATATATCCGCATATGCGGATTATTCGATCTGTAAAAGGTGCTATGCCTTTGCGGATATTCCGAAGGGGGCGGATTATGTATTCGGAAATGCGCTTTCGGAACCGGAGATCATAATATATGACAACCTTAATAATGAGATAAAACCCGTATGGGACGGTAATGTATTTACTATAGTTGAACAAACCGCAAAAGATGAGCTTGATACGGATGTGCTGACGAGAGAAGAGGTCATGTTTAGCGTTATGCAGTGGAGCGCTCTCATGCATCATGATTTGGGCACGATCCATGAATTTAAAGACAGCGAGGGAAATAGCATTGCATATACGGCAGGCATGAGCACCGCAGGACTTGATTACAAGCCGCGTTATCCGAAAGACCATGGCTTTTCGCTTCTTGAGCCCTATCTTCTTAAAGAAACAGAATTGTATAATGATCTGAAGGGGTGGGCAAACAGGGTAGATATCAAGACCATCAGTGATCATGAGCCTGATCCGCAAATACAGAATGAAAAAATAGAGAATTACATACGGTACGGAGAAAATTGTTTTTCCGTAGATGTATCGTTTACAAAGGTTCTGAAGCTTTGGAACCCGGTTAAGCACAAGTTTAACAATACTGCCAATGATGACACGTTAAGCAGATTTTATTTTGTGAAAAACGAGGAAGCGGAAAACAGCATTAAATGGTTGATCGCGGAAATAGCAACCTTTTAAGCGGATGGAGAAGAGTTCCGATAATGAAAGATTATCAGAAAAAGATGAATATTGGGAAAATAGTTCTCAAGGGTCTGGCTTTCCTTTTTACTTTTATTGCAGTGGTCTTTTTGATCCTTTACGGTGTATGCGGTCTTGCGTGCAGCAGTAAGAGACCTCATGCTCAACGGACATTTGTAACGACTATGCTTGAAACAGGGGCGCTTAAGTTTATCGTAAGCTGGTACTTGAGCGAGGAAGAGATAAAAGAGATAGTTGCATCCAATTCGATGGCGGACATGAACACGGAAGTGGATGAAACGCTGATAATCGTTAATCCAAGGAATCCGGTGTACAAGGAACAGATCACAGAAGTTAATGCCGGCAGTGTAGCCACTTCGGAAGACATAAGAACGCAAGGTAAGACTGTTGAAGATCCGGACGGAGACGGCATAGATGTGTATGATGTTTCCGGCGGAAGTTTTACGGGAAAGATGATGGTGGTCTATGATCCTTCCCGTATGAGTGTTGCTGCCAAGTATCCCTTTGGGGAAACGGGACAGACGCTGGATAAATTTGTGAAACAGATCGGAGCAGTGGCAGGTATTAACGGCGGTCTGTACAAAGAAAAAGACAACAAGGGTGGTATGCCTTACGGCGTGGCCATCAGTAACGGAGAGATTCTCCGAAATGAACCGCAAGAAAAAAAAGGTCTTGTCTTGATAGGTCTTACGGAAGATCATATATTGATAGTCGAAAATATCTCAACTTATGATAAAGCAGGTATAGAGGAGCTTGTTGAAAGAAAAAAGATACGTGATGCTGTATGCTTTCAGGAAGAAACCAGTGACAAGAACAATCATTTTGTTCAGCTTATAATCAATGGTGAGAAACGTGAGATGAACGGAATGGGCAGCGGACTGAATCCCAGGACTGCTATCGGACAAAGAGCTGACGGGGCGATGCTTCTGCTGGTTACTGACGGACGAGGCACAGGCGGGCATATAGGCGCTTCCGCATCGGATCTGATAGACCTTATGGCTGAATACGGAGCAGTGAATGCCGCAAATCTGGACGGAGGAAGTTCTTCCTGCATGTATTATAACGGGGAGTATCTTATGAACAGTGTTACGTTTTATTATAAAAACAAGTCCTGGAATATGCCGTTGGCATGGGTGATAAAGTAAACAAGGATTAAGAGCTGCGGGGAGAGTAACGGCTCAAAATACAGTTTTTTTGATATTTTTATCAAAAAATGAAACCGAGAACATATTTTAACGTGATTTAGGGTAAGAGTGGAAAAAATGGAAGATGCAAAAATTGTGCAGCTTTATTTCGACAGAAATGAAACTGCGCTTACCGAAACGCAGAACAAGTACGGTAAGTATTTGCTAAAGATTGCCAATAATATTTTATACAACAACGAAGATTCGGAGGAATGTGTAAATGACACATATCTTTCGGCATGGAATGCAATGCCTCCTCATAAACCCGATGTGCTTTCACTCTTTTTGGGCAAATTGACAAGAGGGCATGCTATTGACGTTTACAGAAAAAATCATGCGGGAAAGAGGATCCCTTCGGAATTTACGACATCCATCGATGAACTTGAAGAATGTATTCCCGGAGCTTCGGATGTCGAAGAAAAACTTGAGGCTAAAAGATTGGGTGAGGTCATCAGCTCCTTTTTAAGGGAACAGAGTGACGAAGCCAGAAACCTTTTTGTGGGTCGGTATTTCTATGCAGATTCGCTTAAAGACGTTGCCGCATATTATTGTATGACCGAAGCAAAAGCTAAAATGGTCTTGTTCAGAACAAGGCAGAAGTTAAAGGTTTTTTTGGAAACGGAGGGTTTCACCGTTTAATATGGATAAGGAAAAGATTTCTGAAGCGTTGTCTTATTTGGATGACGATATAATTAAAGAAACCGATGCTCTGAGAAAGAAGAGTGCTAACAGGCATGGAAACGGAATCATTGATATCACGAGAAAACCGTGGTTCAAATTGGGCCTTACTGCCGCCGCTATAGTTTTGATACTTGTCGGTGGTGGTGCAGTCATTGCCAACTCTAATCTTTTGAGAAAGCCTACTGAAGCAAAAAAACAGTTCGCTTCAGTAGAATGTGATCAAGCGATCAATATGGGACCCGAAGGAACCAAAGAGGATTTGAATATCAGTCAGAACATGACGTCAAGAGTGTCAACTACATGTGCGCCCACTGAGAATTACTATGATCCGGAGCCGGTAACTGCCGCTGACGGATACTCCGGCAATAAGAGTACGGGCAGCTGCAAAGAATACAATCTTGAGTACATTTCGCCGTTCTGCAATGTTTCTGTGAACGGCCAGAATGTCTACGGAACATATGGCTTCGATATTTCCGTTGAGGCTGATTACGATGTGGCAACAGGTGACAGCTGGGAACTTGAGGTCCTGAAAGATGGCACTTGGACCAGTGTTAAACCGAAGGAAGAAACAAAATGGGGCACTACAAGCTATAGCGTAGGTCGTTTTATGGGGACGCGTTTAAGTCTGGATTTCAATCTGGATAGTTACGGATACGTAAAAAACGGAAAATATCGTATTGTAAAGCCGATCACGATCCATAAAACGGTGGAGGGAAATAAAGTAGTCTTCGATGATGTGGTTTATTGTGAATTTGAAATTATGTAGCCGCATGCGCAATAAAATCATTTTTGAAATTATAAAAACGCATTAAAAATCCAAAAAATCGATTTTTTTTCAAAAAAGGTGAGAAACACTGTTGACAGGCGGTGTTTCTTTTTATATAATGCCACCTGTTCAGAAATACGAATGAAATTTGCCTTAAGGCAAGAATAATCTAATTTAGGAGGAATCTCAATGAAGACTTATGTTGCAAGCGCTGCAAACGTACAGAGAAAATGGTATGTTGTAGATGCAGAAGGACAGACACTTGGTCGTCTTGCATCCGCAGTTGCACAGATCTTAAAAGGTAAGAATAAGCCCGAGTATACACCTTTCCTTGACCTCGGTGATAATGTGATCATTGTCAACGCAGCTAAGATCAAGGTTTCCGGAAAGAAGCTTGATCAGAAGGTATACTTCTCACACTCGAAATACGCAGGCGGAACGACAGAGATCACTCTCAGAGAAATGCTCGAGAAGGATCCTTGCGAAGTGATCAGGATTGCTGTTAAGGGAATGCTCCCTCACGGACCTC
Source organism: Lachnospiraceae bacterium (assembly GCA_016291655.1). Lineage (GTDB taxonomy): Bacteria > Bacillota > Clostridia > Lachnospirales > Lachnospiraceae > RGIG3528. Next base: position 14,978 of record JAEEYF010000075.1, read on the forward strand.
TCGGAAGAGGCATGATTGAAAAGCTTCACGTTTATGCAGGAGCTGAGCACAACAATCAGGCTCAGAAGCCCGAAGTATTAGAGTTCAAGTTTTAATGAAGGGAGGACAAGACATTGGCTAAAGCATCTAAATCAGCAAGATATTACGGAACAGGAAGAAGAAAGAGCTCTGTTGCCAGAGTATATCTCGTACCCGGCACAGGTAAGGTTACAATAAACAAGCGCGATATGGACGAGTTCTTCGGCCTCAATACACTTAAGATGGTTGTTCGTCAGCCCCTTGAGCTTACACAGACCGGCGACAAGTTTGATGTTATCTGCACAGTTCGCGGCGGCGGATTTACAGGTCAGGCAGGAGCTATCCGTCACGGAATTTCCCGTGCGCTCCTTAAGGCAGACGCAGATTACAGACCCGCTCTTAAGAAGGCAGGCTTCTTAACAAGAGATCCTCGTATGAAGGAAAGAAAGAAGTACGGCTTAAAGGCAGCGAGAAGAGCACCTCAGTTCTCAAAGAGATAGTATTCGCTTACATACCCTGGAAACAACATGTTTCCGGGGTTTTTTATTTTGTTTGATTCTGTCATAATCTGTCCGATTTTATCCAAAATTTTAGGGGTTAAATCGGGGTTAAATTCATCTAATGGGTTAAAAAATGGGTTAAACCCGAGAATTAAGAACTTGGTCTTAACAACTTTTTTCTCCTACCCGTTATTCGGAATTGTTCACTGTCTAAATCACTTTTTATGGAGGATTTAGATGTCTGAAAAAATCACTTATATCAATCTCAACAACTTAATAACCTTTGAAGATCATCCTTTCCGCGTCTGCAACGATGAGCAAATGAGAATGATCACCGAGAGCATACGAAAGGTGGGCATTCTCGTTCCGGCTATCGCAAGACCTCTTGGAGACGGGAAGTATGAGCTCATTTCCGGGCATCGAAGAAAAAAGGCTTCGGAGATCCTGGGACTTAAAACTATGCCTGTGATCGTAAAAGATGTAGATCACGATATTGCAACCGTGATGATGGTCGATTCAAACCTTCAGCGTGAGGACATCCTGCCCAGTGAAAAAGCAAAGGCCTATAGGATGAAACTTAACGCTATAAAGAGGCAAGGGGCAAGAAATGACCTTACATCTGACCACTACGACAGGAACAAGCGGATCACATCAAGGGATATCATTGCCGAAAGCAGTCCTGATAGCGCTGCGCAGATCCAACGTTATATAAGACTGAACGATCTGAT
>JAEEYF010000007.1 GCA_016291655.1 Lachnospiraceae bacterium
CAGAGTACAATGTATCTCTTTGAGCCCTCCGAGGACATGGTTCGCAGGATGAAGCAAAAGGGACCCAGAAAAGTGGTTGAGTATTAAGCCTTTCAAATCCTCTGAAATTCCAAATCATTAAATACACTAATCGCTGCCATTCATTTAAACAATGAATGGCAGCATTTTTGTTGCTTGCTTTAATTTTTTTTTCAGCATATAATAGCTGAAATAAAAAAAGAAAGCGAGGGATTTTTATGGGAACAATAATAGGTGAAGGAATCACATTTGATGATGTACTTCTTGTACCTTCTTTTTCAGAGGTTCTTCCTTATGAAGTTGACCTTTCCACAAATCTGACAAATAAAATACGACTTAATATTCCGCTTATGAGTGCGGGAATGGACACCGTTACGGAAAATCGCATGGCCATCGCCATTGCAAGGCAGGGAGGTATCGGTATCATACATAAGAACATGTCGATCGAAGCACAGGCTGCCGAGGTTGACAAGGTTAAAAGGTCGGAAAACGGAGTTATCACGGATCCTTTTTCGCTTTCACCCGATAACACACTGGCAGATGCAAACGAACTCATGGGTAAATACAGGATCTCGGGTGTACCCATTACAAGAGGCAAGAAGCTGGTGGGCATCATCACAAACAGAGATCTTAAGTTTGAAACCGACTACACCAAAAAGATCTCTGAGAGTATGACCTCCGAGAACCTTGTTACCGCAAAAGAGGGAGTTACCCTTGAAGAGGCCAAGAAGATCCTCTGGCAGGCAAGAAAAGAAAAGCTTCCCATTGTAGATAATGAGGGAAATCTTAAGGGACTCATCACCATCAAGGATATTGAAAAACAGATCAAATATCCCAATTCCGCCAAGGATGCTCACGGCAGACTCCTTTGCGGAGCCGGAGTCGGAATAACAAAGGACATCCTTGAAAGAGTCGAGGCTCTCGTTCATGCAAAGGTTGACTGTATCGTTATCGACACTGCTCACGGACATTCGGCAAATGTTCTGAGAGTCGTAAAGGAAGTAAAGGATGCTTACCCCGATTTGCAGATCATTGCAGGAAACGTTGCCACGGCAGAAGGAACAGAGGCTCTCATTAAAGCCGGCGTTGACTGCGTAAAGGTGGGTATCGGTCCCGGATCCATATGCACGACCCGTATTGTTGCAGGTATCGGTGTTCCGCAGATCACGGCGGTAATGAATGCCTACTCCGCAGCTTCAAAGTACGGGATCCCGATCATTGCGGACGGAGGCATAAAGTTCTCCGGAGACATTACAAAGGCTATCGCAGCCGGTGCAAATGTCTGCATGATGGGAAGCATATTTGCGGGATGCGATGAAGCACCCGGAGATTTTGAACTTTATCAGGGAAGAAAATATAAAGTTTACAGAGGCATGGGATCCATCGCAGCGATGGAGAACGGCAGTAAAGACAGATACTTCCAGGCAAACGCCAAGAAACTTGTTCCCGAAGGAGTTGAGGGACGAGTTGCTTACAAGGGACTTGTAGAAGACACTGTATTCCAGCTTTTGGGCGGTTTGAGATCCGGAATGGGATACTGTGGAGCAAAAGATATTGAGACCTTGAAAAGTACGGGGAAATTTGTTAAAATCAGTTCTGCGGGACTTAGAGAGAGTCATCCTCATGACATTCACATCACGAAGGAGGCTCCCAACTACAGCACCGAAGAGACTAATTAACAAATAAAGGAGTTTGAGAAGGTATGGCTGACATTGTTGAAAAGCGTAGAAGCAAACGAATACCTGTCAGACTTGAACTAACAATCTCTAAACTTTTCAAGCAGTGCGACATTGAAAAGATTGAAACGGCCGTTCCCATTACGGTTACGGACGTTTCAAGACAGGGGATTGGCTTCAGGTCGAAGGGCAACTTCCCCGTTGATTATTATTTCAATGCGAAGCTTGAGCTCGGTGACAGTGAAAATGTCCTTTTCTGCGTTGTTCAGATCATCAGAAAGCAGGATCATGAAGACGGCGAATTTGCATATGGCTGTCAATTCATCGGATTAGCTTCTGTTCTGAACTATATTTTCGATGACTTCGAAAGAAAGGCAGAAGAGAATGGAACAATTTAACAATATTCCCGGCTACGAACTGGTCAAGGCTGAGGAACTTAAAGATGTTAAGGGCACAGGCTTTTTGTTCAGACACAAAAAGACGGGTGCCCGTATTGGCGTTGTCAAAAACAATGATGAGAACAAGGTTTTCAGCATAGGATTCAAGACTCCGCCGAAGGATTCCACCGGCGTGGCTCACATTACCGAACACACCGTTCTTTGCGGATCTGAGAAGTTTCCTTCAAAGGATCCTTTTGTAGAGCTTGTAAAGGGCTCTCTCAATACATTCTTAAATGCAATGACATTTTCAGACAAGACTATTTATCCTGTTGCCAGCTGCAACGATAAGGATTTCAGAAATCTTGAAAATGTCTATCTTGATGCGGTTTTTCATCCCAATCTCCACAAAGTAGACGAGATCTTCAAACAGGAAGGCTGGCATTACGAGCTTGATAACGAGAATGACGACATTAAGCTTAACGGTGTCGTTTACTCGGAAATGAAAGGTGTATTTTCAAATCCCGATTCCGTAGCCCAGAGATCGGTTACCGATGTACTTTTCCCCGACACGGAGTACGGAGTTGAGTCGGGAGGCGATCCTGATGTTATCCCCGAGCTTACCATCGAAAATTACAGGGCCTTTCACAAGACTTTTTATCATCCCTCCAACAGCTACATCTGGCTCTACGGAGATATTGACGTGGAAGAGCAGCTTACATGGATGGACAGGGAGTACCTTTCTTTCTTCGACAGGATAACGGTTGATTCTTCCGTTAAGATCCAGAAGCCCTTCGGAGGCATCAGGAAATGCGAAAGGTTTTATTCCGTTGATGAAGAGAGAGAAGACGGTAAGGGAGTATTTTACTCATTTAACGTTCTCGCGGGAGAAAACACCGATCTTCTTAAAGGTTTGGGCTTTGAAGTACTTGATTATTGCCTTTTCGGCGCTCCCGGAGCTCCGGTTAAAAAGGCTCTGATCGATGCAGGCATAGGTGATGAGGTCTGGGATTACTACGAAGGCGGTATCCTTCAGCCCTACTTCTCAGTGGATGTTAAGAATGCACCTCCCGGTCTTGCGGACAAGTTCTGTGAGATCATTCTGAACACTCTCAAAAAGTGTGTGGATGAAGGTCTTAATGTTAACACCATTAATGCTGCCATCAATTCTCAGGAATTCAAATACAGAGAGGCTGACTTCGGAGGTTACCCGAAGGGACTCATGTACGGCATTTCAGCATTGAGCACCTGGCTGCACAATGATGAGATGGTTTTTGACAACATGCGTATGGGGGATGCTTACAACGAGCTCAGAAAGAAAGTCGGAACCGGATGGTTTGAAGACCTGATCAGAGAGTACTTCTTAAATTCCAAGCACGGTGTAGTTCTCACAGTAAGCCCCAAGGTTGGCCTCAATAAGGAGAAAGCCGATAAACTTGCCAAGAAACTCGCTGATTACAAGGCTTCTCTTTCCAAGGCAGAGATCAG
>JAEEYF010000076.1 GCA_016291655.1 Lachnospiraceae bacterium
AAAAAACAAAGAATAATGTTGCGATAACTTGCAAAATCTAATCGCTTCTTGTACAATATGTACTAGATGCAAATTTCGGATAAACAGTACCCTGCACCGCTAATGCGGTGCGGGGGTACCGTTTATCCGAAATTTGCATTACGGGATAAAAGACTCACGGAAGAAAGCTGAAGAATAGGTATTTATTGATTATAACAGTTCTTTATATATCATTATGTCGGGGCTCCTGATAGTATTCTTTTTGTAAAGGCGCTGATACATAATTCTACACAATGACGAATGCAATTACGAAAGGATAATAATCATGAACAGAGATATTTTTATCAGAAACCTTACGGGCGATCGGATAGAGATGAGTCCCAAAGGCAGATGCGCAAATGAACTGACGGTGGAAGAGTTTGAAAAAGGATATGAGAGTTTTTTTGATATGATCTTTGAAATCGCATCCACCGATGTTTCTTCCGTGACCGGATATGGGGAGTTCACTGAAGATAATAAGGCTCCGTATGCTTCGCTTGAAGAGTTCATCCGGGAGACCTTTAATGAGGATCGGGAGGGCTATTGGCACAACTGGACTAAGATGTTTGAAACCACATTCCTGAAGAAGGATTATTTCGACAGGATATTTGCCAAGGCCATACAGTACGCACCGTTCTGTGAAGGACAGAGATTTCTTGCAAACAACAATACTTTCTTTGTCAATATGATCGTGGATGATGCGGGCAAGGCATATTGCGCAGACTGGGGAAGAGCAGGGATCATGGACGTTATGATGGATTTCGCAATTATGGATCTTAACAAACCCTATTTGCTGGTTCCCGAGAAACTGTATGCATACGCAAAGAAAAAGAACATAGAGATAAAGAATTTTAAAGAGCGCTTCCTGTGCATGGCTTATTTTAAGGGAATTCACACACTTATGTGGCATGCATCCATCGATGATCTTGAATCATGTGAATCCATCACAAGATCCATAAATGAACTTGAAGAGCGCATGAGCAGACTGAAGGATTAACTATGCAATATGAGAATGCAAAGGATGTTCTCCCTGCCAGCCTTTTGGAAGAAGTGCAGAAGTATGCGGAAGGAAAAGCAATCTACATACCAAAACGCGAAAAAACAAAAGGCTGGGGAGAAGCATCCGGTTATCGAAATAAACTGAACAAAAGAAACAAGACTATCTGCAGCAGATATGCGATCGGAGCGTCGATCATGGAACTTTCGGAGGAATTCTTCCTTTCTCCGGAATCGATCAAAAAGATCGTATATGGAAAAAAGAAAGATCTACCGGAATACTCTCCTTCAGTCTATTCTGCTGAGCAGTATTCAAATGCGGGACTCGGAGAGGAATGGGTCAGGATATACTTAAATGATCATAATACGGAGATGACGGATACGTCGGCTTTCTTCTTATCCGAGCTGGTAAAGATCCCGCTTCGTTTAATCGATGAGCCGGATCCTGCTCCGGACAAAGAGTATATGGGATCTTCGTATGAGGTACCCTTGGTCCTTGTGTTCGAACGACATCAGTTCAGGGTGCTGTGCGGTGGCCAATACCTTAGCTACCTTGTTAATGAAAAAAGAAATGCACACCAGGCTTTTATTTTTGTTCCGAATGAAGATTATGATTTCTATATGAATAATTATGGTAAGCAATTTCAAAAGCATTGCTGAATGGCACCTTAACCCCGTCCCCGGGTATCAAAAAGGGGAAATATTCCTTTTACTTATGCGATTGATAAAATAATACTATTGACCCGCACCTTGCGTTCGGGTCTTTTTTTAAATATACTGAAAATGTGAGATGCTTTATGGCGTCGATAAATTTGGGATGTTAAGAGAAAAGGAGTCAAAATGGGCGAAAGTACACAAAAGACAGGCGGTTGGCGCAACAACAAATGGGTGAGGGCGGCGATCCCCGCACTGCTTCTTCATTGCAGTATCGGTACGGTTTATTGCTGGTCTCTGTTCAGCCAGGAGATAGCGGATTACATCGGATTTTCCAAAGGGGCGATAGAGTGGGCGTTTTCCTTTGCCATCTTTTTTCTGGGGATGAGCGCGGCTTTCCTCGGCAACATGGTCGAAAAGGACATCCGTAAATCCTCGTTGATCTCGACAGTCTGCTTTGCGCTGGGCATGGCGCTGACGGGCTTCTTCATTTTCTACGGCGGACAGCATCGCGGAAGCGTTCTTGCATTGGTAGGCATATATATAAGCTACGGTTTTATTATGGGCATAGGTCTCGGCACCGGTTATCTTTCTCCGGTCAAGACTCTGATGCTTTGGTTCAAGGATCATAAGGGACTTGCCACGGGGCTTGCGGTAGCGGGCTTCGGAGCGGCGAAAGCGATTGCGTCGCCCATCATGACTTCCATGCTTTCCGGACTCGGAGAGGGAGGCATATGGAAGATGTTCGTGATCCTGGCTGCGATCTACTTCGTGATGATGCTCACAGGCGCGCTTCTTCTAAAGAAGCCCGAAGGCTGGTACGAGCCCAAGGGAAAGGGCGAGAAGCCGAGTCTTATCCGGGTTCTCAAAACCAAGCCCATATCCAACTACATAGGCATATGGCTAATGTTTTATATAAACATCACCTGTGGTCTGGCTCTCATCTCGCAGGAAAAGATGATCTTCAAATGCCTGGGCTTCGCTGCTTCGGCGGGCATCCTTTCAACCATATCCGCGATCTTCAATGCGGGCGGTCGCATAGGCTTTTCTTCCTGGGCGGATTCCATGAAGGACAGGAACACGATCTACAAGATGATATTCATTCTTTCCATCGGCTTTACGGGCATAGCGATCTTTACAAACGGTATTTCAAAGGGGAGCGGGAATATTGTGCTTGCGATCCTGGTACTTGCTTTGGTATATGTGGTCAATGCAGGTTACGGCGGAGGTTTCTCCAATGTTCCCACGCTGCTTTCGGATCATTACGGAATGGGAAGCATATCCGCGATCCACGGAATAACCCTTTCAGCCTGGGCTTTTGCGGGACTCACGGGTAATCAGGCAGCGGCCTTCATCGTAAAACATTTCGGTAAGGAAGAGACTGTCACCTATCTTGAAAAGGGCGTGGAGCATACGGCAAAAGTGAACCCCACAGGGTATCAGAATGTACTGATCTTTACGGCCTTGCTTTACATAGTTGCTTTACTGGCCTGCATGATTCTTGTGAAACAGACTGATAAAGCAAAAAATAATAAGAAAACAGCTTGATTTTAATCAAATATTAAGGACGATAATTCGGGTAATGTGCTATAATACTTGAATGATCGTCCTCTTTATATGGTATGGACGGTCTCGGGAGGGAGGAATAAGTAGTTGTGCGAGAGTTACTTGTAGTCGTTCAATATTGCTGTATTGCTGTTTTTTTCGTGGAAAGCTGGATCATATTCAGAAGACTCGAAAAACCGATACACGCTTTTTTATTGCTGAGTTGTGTAACCGCTCTCATAAACAATATAGGATATCTTCTTCAAATGCGTGCCCGGACATATGAGGGCGTGCTTAATGCCGTTAAGTTTGCCTACCTCGGTAAGACCTTCTATGCGTTTTTCCTTTTTAGTTTTGTGCTTGAACTGGTGAACGTAAAGCTTCCGAAGGCCCTTAAACCGATACTTATGGTGTTTCACATAGTCGTCTATGATTTTGTGTTGGATCTCGAATACAACAACATCTATTATACTGATATTAAATATGTGACAGACGGGATGTTCGGAAGACTGGAACACGGTAACGGTATTATGCATCATGCCTTTATGTTGATCCAGGTCATATACGTGGTGATCGGACTTGCATTGTTGATCAATGCATGTATCAAGGAAAAAAGCAGAAAAGTCAAAAAGCGCCTGATCTCGGTCATTTGTGCGTTTTTCATAGAGAGTCTTTTCTTCGTCTTATATCTGGTCGGAATTCCGGGCGTAACGGACGGCTTTGATATTACAACCATAGGTTACTTCATCGGAACGATCATCATGTTTGTTTCCATAGTCTCATTTGATCTGTTGGGAACCACCGATCTTGCAAAAGAATTCGTTATCGAAAAGATCACGGAAGCCATCATAGCCGTGGATGATGAAGGAGCTATACGCTACTATAACGAACCTGCCTTGCGGCTCTTCCCCGAGTTGGATCCGAAGAAAGAATTGTTCACTGAAGTTCTGGCAGAGGATGAGGAAGAGACGGAAAAGAAGAGAAACGGCAGTCAGGTCCTGGGATTGATAAGGCGCTCCATTGAAGATGACACGATCATTTCCGTAAACGGTCGCGTTTATCAGCCCAATGAAAACGTGCTGATGAAACACAAAAAGTCCTTCGGTACGGTCTATGCTTTGATCGATGTAACCGAACACCGGCGGTATATGGAGGAACTGGAGAAGCAAAAGAGCATAGCCGACAAAGCCAATGTTGCGAAAAGCCGTTTTCTTGCAAACATGTCCCATGAGATCAGAACTCCTATCAATGCGGTGTTGGGTATGGATGAAATGATACTCAGAGAATCACAGGAACACGCCATCCGTTCCTATGCCTCCGACATCATGACAGCGGGAAAAACACTCCTGTCGCTGATAAATGATATTCTTGACTTTTCAAAGATCGAAGAGGGCAGGATACAGATCATCCCCGTGCAATATGAACTGTCCTCCATAGTGAACGATCTGGTGAACATGATCAAGGACAGGGCAAAGAAGAAAAATCTCGAACTGAACGTAAATGTGGACGAGCACATTCCGCATATGCTTGTGGGCGATGAGATACGTATAAGACAATGCGTAATGAACATTCTTACCAATGCTGTCAAGTACACGGAAAAAGGCTCCGTTACACTGACCGTCTCCTACAGCCTCACGGAAGAGGAAAATGCCGATAAACGAGGCATTATGCTGAAGTTTTGCGTCAGTGATACGGGCATAGGGATGCGCAGCGAGGAAATGGAAAAACTGTTCTCGCCCTATGAAAGAATTGAGGAAAAACGAAACCGGACCATAGAAGGTACGGGATTGGGTATGAGCATAACGAGGCAGCTGCTGGAATTGATGGGAAGTCATCTGGAGGTGAAGACGGAATACGGCAGGGGTTCGACCTTCGAGTTCGCAGTCAGACAGGATGTGGCTTCATGGAATGAGATAGGCAACTATTCGGGACGTTATGCGGAAAACGGGAACGGGGAAGCTGCTGCTTACCACGAACTTTTCCACGCACCGAAAGCGAAGATCCTTGTGGTGGACGATACGGAGATCAACCTTACGGTTATCTGCGGCTTGCTTAAGCAAACACGCATACAGATAGACACCGCCGCTTCCGGAGAGGAAGCATTGACTCTTGCGGCCGCGAACAAATATGACCTGGTGTTTATTGACCACATGATGCCTTATATGGATGGCATAGAGACACTGAACGCCATGAGAGAATCGGGAAAGAACATAGCAACGCCTGCTGTGGCACTCACTGCGAATGCGGTTTCGGGCGCGAGAGAAATGTATCTGGCAGCAGGCTTTACGGAATATCTTTCCAAGCCGGTTGACGGAACCAGGCTGGAGAAGCTGCTGATGGAACTGCTTCCTGAGAACAAGGTGATCACGGACGGTTCGGATACGGAGGGAGAAACGGAGGAGGAAGAAAACGGAGCCTTAGACGAAACAAAAAAAACAGAGGCAGAACTTCCCGAGCAGGTTAAAGCCATCAGGGAACTGGATGTGGAAACGGGATTAAAGAATTGCGGATCCGTTGAAGGCTATCTGTCGGTACTTAAGGTGTTCCATCAGACAGCCGCCGCAAAAGGAGCCGAAATATGGAGTCTGTACAATGACAACAACATTACGGATTACACCATAAAGGTACACGCCTTAAAGAGCTCCGCAAGGATCATCGGAGCCGGGGAACTCTCGGGTCTTGCGGAAAAGCTTGAAAAGGCGGGAAAAGAAGATGATATCCGGTTCATAGACGAAAACACCGATAGACTTCTTGGCATGTATTCTGACGTTGACAGGGAACTTTCGGTGCTCGATGAAAAACAAAAGGTGCTGCCCAAGCTTGAACCTGCGGCGCTTAAAGAGGCCTTCGACACTATTCTTGAGGTCGCTCAGACCATGGACTACGGGTTGATGGACGAGCTGCTGAAAAGCCTCAGAGAATATCGGTTGGATCCGGAAACGGATAAACGTATATCAAGAATTGAAAAAATGCTGACCGAACTTGATTGGGACGGTATAGTCCTTGCGGTCAGAGAATGAGTTATGAAATAGGAGTGAATTTGACATGGGAAATTATTTTGAAAAAGGAACGGTGGGGATCGTCAGTGTTTCGGAAAGCTTTTTGTCAAGAAGCCTGATATCCAAGCTTACCGGCATGGGCATACAGACAGTGTTCACACATGCGGATGTTAAGGAGATCGGCGCACAGGCAGAAAACATGGAATTGTTGATCCTCTTTATGAGCGAGGAATTGGAAAACATTCCCAACACCCTGGTGTATCTGAACGATCTGGTCGAAGACAAGAGCATAGGGCTCATCCTCATCGGAGATCAGGCTCAATATGACATTGTAACAAAAACGATACAGGAGACTTCGATACTTGAGTGGTTCCAGAGACCGCTGGATATGGAAAGACTATTAAAGAAGGTCACCTCCTGCATGGAAGAAGCGGGAGAAGATAACAGAAAGAAAACGGTGCTCATCGTGGATGATGACATTACCTATATGAGAACAGTGTTCGAATGGCTCAAAAGGGATTACCATGTGGGAATGGCAGCAAACGGAGTTCAGGCTATCAGCTATCTCGCAAAAAAGAAGGTGGATCTGATCCTCCTGGATTACGAGATGCCCATAGCCAACGGACCTCAGGTTTTGTCCATGCTTAAGAACGATACCGAAACCGGAAGGATACCGGTCATGTTCCTGACAGGGCACAGTGACAAGGCAAGCGTAATGTCTGTCATGGGTCTGAGCCCTGCGGACTATCTGCTGAAAACCATAGATAAGGAAACGTTGCTTAAAAAACTGGCGACATTTTTTGCAAAATAAAGATATCATCGGGAGAAGACCGGGGCAAAATGAAGATCGATATAAAAAGGATAGAGGAAGGGGAGGACAGTGTTGTTGTCCGCTACAGGGAAGAGACTCCTCCCATAAAAAGAATAATAGGTATACTTAGAAACGAGGAAGACAAATTGTGGGGCAGGACCGGGGACGAGAACGTTTGCGTGAATTACTCCGATCTGCTCTACTTAGAGAGCGTGGATGACCGGGTTTTTGCCTATACTCCCGATAAGGTGCTGAGGATAGACGGATCGCTCAGTTCTTTTATGCAGGAAACAGATGATGATTCCTTCTTCAGATGCAGCAAGTCCATGGTCATCAACATAAATCGGGTTTCAAAGCTTAAAAGCCTGTCTTCAAACAGGATAGACGCCGCAATGGAGGGCGGAGAGCATATCATAATTTCGAGAAGATATGCTTCGGAATTCAGGAAGCTTTTGAGAGGAGACAGATCATGAAAAACGGGAAGAAGATTTCGATTTGGGAAAGATATCTCACTAATGAGATCGGAATAGAGTTTAAGGCGTGTCTTTACTTTTTTGCGATCCTTTTTTATTACTGCGTCTACCGCATGGTCAACGGAAGCTTTGAGGCAGACATAATACATATGGCGGAAATGATCCTTACCTGTTACATCATGGGTTACATTCAGGTCTATCTGTTTTGGAACTTTGACGAGTCGGAGAAGCAGGGGCTGAAGGAATGGGCAGGGATGCTGATCTGCACCTGCCTGTACGGAGGTGTTTCGTTCCTGTTTAAATGGTTTGACAGGAACATATGGGTGACATTGGGATTGGGGGCATATATTCTGCTGACCTACATCTGTGTTTTCATTATATACAGGTCCAAAAGAAGGATCGACGACAAAAAGCTGAATGAAGAACTGAAAATGTTTCAGACCAAACACAAAAAGTGAAGCTTGGAGCCGGTAAAGTGCATCTTACGGGAGCAGGGGTTGCTCCCGTTTTTTATTTCTGCTATGGTGGATACAACAGATCCGGACTACACCGGGAAACATAAGTCTTTTTCCGAGAATCCGGCGAAAGGAGACTGCCATGGAACATGTTATAGAGATTGATCATCTGACCAAGTATTACGGAAAAAACCGGGGCGTGGAGGATGTATCGCTGAGAGTTGAAAAAGGTGATATATTTGGCTTTTTGGGACCTAACGGAGCGGGAAAATCGACTACTATCCGCTCAATGCTGGGATTCCTGAAGTTTTCACAGGGAAGCATAAGGATCCTGGGAATGGACAGCGTTAAAGAGCATGAAAAAATATTAAGGAACGTGGGATATATGCCTTCCGAAAACTGGTTTTACGGAGCCATGAGGGTGGAGGATGTGATCAAATATGCCGCTGAGGTGAGAAGACTCGATTGTTCAAAAGAAGCCGAAAAACTCTGTGAGAGGCTGAAGGTGGACAGGAAAAAGAGAATAAAGGAACTTTCACTCGGAAATCGAAAAAAGGTCAGCATTGTTTGCGCAATGCAACACAAACCCAAGCTGTTCATCTTTGATGAACCCACAGGCGGACTGGATCCCCTGATGCAAAGAACCTTTTTTGAACTGATCGAAGAATATGTAAAGGAAGGGACCACCTGCCTGCTTTCAACCCACGTGCTTACGGAGGTGAACAAGTACTGCAGACATGCGGCGATAATGAGGGAGGGAAGGCTTACTTTGCTGGACAGTCCCAAGATCGATGACGAAGAGTTCATTAAGTTTTATATTGATTAGGAGGACGGGATGAAAGCTATATTTTTAAAGGAACTGAAACTGAATCTTAAAAATTTCCTGATCTGGAGCCTTGCGGTCGGCGGCCTTGGCATGTCATGCCTCCTTCTGTACAGCAGCATGGAGGGTGAGATGTCACAGATGGCGGACGCTTTCTCAAATATGGGAGTCTTTTCGGATGCTTTCGGAATGAGCACCTTAAGCATATCAACCCTGAACGGTTACTTTGCCACTGAGATCGGAGCGATCCACGGACTGGGGAGCGGGATGTTTGCAGCGATCATAGCCATAGGCATCCTATCCAAGGAGGAGGAAGGCCATACGGGAGAATTTCTTTTGGCATTGCCTGTTTCAAGACTGAAAGTGGTAGCTGCCAAGGCACTGTGTGTATTGATCTCGCTGATCGCATTTACGCTGGTCTGCACCGCACTTTATATGATGGGTTTCGTACTGCTCGGAGAAAATCCGGACTATGAAAACTTCTTCAGGTTTATGGGCATGCAGCTCCTTATGAATGTGGAAACGGCAGCCATATGCTTCGCGATCTCCTCGGGAACGTCTAAGGTCAATATGGGGTTGGGCATCGGGATATTGATGTTCTTTTACTTCTTTGATATTGTGGGGAGGGTGGCACCCGACCTAAAGGACATGATAGTTATCGGACCGTTCTCCTTTGCAAATGCCTCTGAGATATTCTCGGGAGCGGAGACCGAGACGGCGGCCGTGGTCATAGGCTGCATAGCGGCAGCGGGATGTACCGCATTTGCCTTTTTCAATTATGACAGAAGAGATCTGGCCTGTTAAACATTACAACCTGTTGTCGCTCAACAACAGGTTTTTTTATTATCAGGTTTTAATGTTATTGACAATGCCAAAACTTTAATATATAATTCCACCTGTTTATGAATTCGAGAAATGTTCTCAAATTTACCGAGGGGTGACTGACTTAAGGACCGGATCGAATGGGGAAATACGGAGGAATATAATGAATGCACGTCCGAAGTACAAGACCAAACAGAAGGAAATCCTGACAGAGTATTTTGAGAGCCTTCCCGGGGTACACATTACAGCAAACGATGTTTGCGAGTACTTTAAGAAGACGGGAACACCGATCGGACAAGCCACGATCTATCGCCGGCTGGAAAACCTGGTGGAGGAAGGGATCATCAGGAAATACATTATTGATTCCAACAGCCCGGCTTGCTTTGAATATGTGGGTAAAGAAATCAGGGTCGAAAACGGAAGCTGTTTTCATTGTAAATGTGAAAAGTGTGGGAAGCTTATCCATTTGCGATGTGACGAATTAATGTTTTTGAAGGATCATTTGGAAGCTGAACATGATTTCAGGCTGGATCCGTTGAGAACGGTGTTTTATGGAATTTGCGATGAATGCAGAAATGCGGAAAATTAAGAGAGTAACAGCAGGTATCATGAGTATTCTGATGCTTGCCGGCGTGCTGCTTTCCATCTTCTTTATGGCCGCGGAAACAGAGCATGAGTGTACGGGAGAGGACTGCCACATCTGCGAAGCACTTGAACTGTGCTGTAACACAGTAAAAAGACTCGGAGAAGGAACGGTTGCCCCTATAACCTTCACATTGCTTATGACCTTTGCGGCTATTCTTTTGTTTTCTGCTGAGACAGAATATGTCGGGAAAACTCTTGTATCCCAGAAGGTTCGACTGAATGATTGAATACTCCGGTTCTAAGACGCACTTATTTATGTATAAACTAATCGGAGGATAATCAAAATGAAAAAATTAATATCGCTTTTTGTAGCTCTTGTACTTGTTATGGGAACTGTTTCGGGTTGCGGCTCAAAGGACGCAAAGGACAGCAGTGACAAGATTTCGGTAGTTACCACCATTTTCCCTGAATATGACTGGGTTATGAACGTATTGGGAAACGAGAAGGACAAGGCTGAAGTAACCATGCTTCTTGACAATGGCGTGGATCTTCACAGCTATCAGCCCACAGCAGCCGATATTTTAAAGATATCCAACTGCGATCTCTTTATCTATGTGGGCGGTGAATCCGACGAATGGGTCGAAGCTGCACTGGAGACCGCCGCCAACAAGGATATGGTTGTGATCAACCTGCTTGAAACTCTCGGTGATTCCGTAAAAGAGGAAGAAGTTGTTGAAGGCATGCAGGGACATGATCACGACCACGAGCATGAACATGAACATGAAGAGGGCGAAGAACACGAGCATGAGCATGAACATGAAGAGGGCGAAGAGCACGAGCATGAACATGAACACGAGCATGAGTATGATGAGCATGTATGGCTTTCTCTTCGCAGTTCTGCAGTTATCGTTGACAAGATTGCACAGTCTCTTTCAAAGATAGATGCGGATAATGCAAAGACATATAAGGACAACGCTTCAGCTTACAATAAGAAACTTGATGATCTTGACAAAAAATTCAGTGATGCTGTTGCCGGCGCAAAGGTTAAGACCATTCTCTTCGGCGACCGTTTCCCCTTCCGTTATTTTGCGGATGATTACAATCTTACCTATTATGCGGCATTCGTAGGCTGCTCAGCAGAGACCGAAGCAAGCTTTGAAACCATCACTTTCCTTGCACAGAAGGTGGACGAGCTTTCTCTTAAGGCTGTTCTTACAATTGAAGGCAAGGACCACAGAATAGCAGACACGATCATTTCCAATACAAAGAACAGGGATCAGAAGGTTTTGACTATGGATTCCATGCAGGCAACCACCTTAAAGGACGTTCAGAACGGAACCACCTATCTTTCAGTAATGGAAAAGAACCTCGATGTATTAAAAGAGGCATTAAAGTAGTATAATAAATTTCCTGAAAAGACGGAGGACATTTTATGGCACTGATCACCGTCAGAGATCTGTCCCTTGGCTACGAGGGCAGGGCTATTATAGAAAAATTGAATTTTACGGTAAAAGCGGGCGATTACCTGTGCGTGGTCGGAGAAAACGGCTCGGGGAAATCGACTCTTATGAAGACATTATTGGGGCTTCAGAAACCCATAGGGGGCAGCATACTGACCGGTGACGGGCTTAAAAAGAATGAGATCGGCTATCTTCCGCAACAGACCGTAGTCCAAAAGGACTTTCCTGCATCCGTAAAGGAGATCGTCCTTTCCGGATGCCAGGCTCGAGCGGGCCTCAGACCTTTTTACAGCAAAGAAGAAAAAGAACTGGCTAAGGAAAACATGGAGCGCATGGGCATTACAAAGCTTGAAAAGCGATGCTATCGCGAACTTTCGGGAGGGCAGCAGCAGCGAGTCCTTTTGGCGAGGGCTTTGTGTGCAACAAGAAAGGTTTTGCTTCTTGACGAACCGGTGTCCGGACTTGATCCCAAGGTTACCATAGAGATGTACAATCTGATAGAACAGATCAATAAGGAAGGGATCACGATCATCATGATCTCACATGATATCTCTGCGGCGATCAGATATGCGGATCACATCCTGCACATAGGCGCATCCGTGTTTTTCGGAACCAAAGAAGAATACTTCGGCAGTGATGCGGGCAAAATGTTTCTTCTTCAGCAACAGGGGGGTGAAGTTAAATGATAGAAACACTTGGATTGTATTTGCAGTATCCCTTTGTGAGATATGCTTTGATAGTAGGTGTTTTGATAGCTCTGTGTTCCTCGCTGCTCGGAGTTACACTGGTATTAAAACGTTATTCGTTCATAGGCGACGGTCTTTCTCATGTCGCTTTCGGAGCAATGGCAATAGCGGCTGTTTTGAATTTGACCGATGAGATGTTTTTGGTGCTTCCCTTTACGATCATCAGTGCCGTGCTGCTCCTTAGTACCGGAAGGAACTCAAAGATCAAGGGAGATGCTGCCATAGCAATGATCTCCGTGGCTGCTCTTGCTTTCGGTTACCTGATAATGAATGTTTTTTCCACATCTTCAAACATGTCGGGGGATGTGTGTACAACACTTTTCGGATCGACTTCCATCCTTACTTTGACGAAGACGGAGGTGGTCCTCAGCATAGTATTGTCAATTGTTGTTGTTGCAATATTTGTGCTGTTTTACAACAAGATCTTTGCCGTGACCTTTGATGAGAATTTCTCAAGGGCTGTAGGTGTAAGATCGGATCTTTACAATCTTTTGATCGCAGTGGTCATTGCTGTGATCATAGTGCTTGCCATGAATCTTGTGGGCTCTTTGCTGATATCCGCGCTGGTCATTTTTCCTGCGCTTTCGGCAATGAGGATATTCAAGAATTTCAAGAGCGTGACGATATTTTCCGCGATCTTTTCGGTGGTATGCGCATTTTTGGGTATTGTTATCTCGATCCTTGCCGGAACACCCGTGGGATCGACCATTGTAGCAACCGATGTGGCTGCGTTTATTGTATGCAGTCTTGTGGGGGTAGTATTTGGAGGTAAGATCAGATGAAAAAAAGGATCATTGTAGTTTTGGTATTGCTGTGTTTGGTTGTGATCGCAGCCTGCGGAGAAAAAGGACAGTCAACCGGGAAAAGGGTTCCCAACAATTCATCATCGGTAAATGATGTCCTTCAGTCAGGGACCGATCAAAACAAGAATAAGGCCGGTAATAACGGTTCTCAAGAGTCCGGGCAGGATTCCGGGGACTATTATGATGACGGGGAATATGTTCCATCAGGGATCCCGATCACCAAAGAGGTAGAAGTTAAGGATAACGGAGAATATGTCATAGATGTTGACCTTACAAAGCTTTCCTCTACAATGGTTTATACTGAAGTCTACAATATGATGACCTACCCTGAGGATTATGTGGGGAAAACCGTTAAAATGAAGGGACAATTTGCCAGCCTTCATGATGAAGTCAATGACGTTTACTATTTTGCCTGCATAGTAAAGGATGCAACAGCCTGTTGTGCACAGGGCATAGAATTCGTTACGACCGATGAGTTCAAGTATCCCGACAGTTATCCCACAGAAGGAGAAGATGTTACTGTTGTGGGTGTTTTTGACACCTATTGGGAAGGTAATCTCATATATTGTACATTGAGAAACTCACTGCTTTTGTAAAAACGATCGAGCCGGCGGTTTTTCAGAGCCTTGTAAAGAGACGGGATTTATGAGATAATCGGGCATATCAAAGAGAGGGAGAAATCTTCCATGAAGGTTGAACTTGAAAAAGTTGTCGATCCCGCACAGGAAGCGGCCTTGATCAAGGCTGTCGAAGTGACGGACAACATACAATATGCTATCGATATGCTTGAAAACAGCTGTCGGAGTATTCCCGTGATACAGGAAGATCAAACCTGTATGGTCAGGACAGACAAGATCTACTATGCGGAATCCGTTGACAAACGCACCTATGTATACACCAGAGAAAACTGCTATGAGACGAAACTGAGACTCTATGAAACGGAGGAACGGCTGGGGGCAAATTTCTTCAGGTGTTCCAAGGCTCTTGTGATAAACTTAAGGAAGATCAAAGGAGTGCGTTCAGAGATCAACGGGCGCATGCTGGCTGAACTTCTTAACGGTGAGGAGATCGTGATCTCCAGAAGCTATGTCAAGGATCTTAAAAGAAAGCTGGGGTTGTGACATGAACAAGATGAAATTGGTTTTCAGCCAGACACTTATGATATCTACGGCCATATTGTTCGGTATCGGGATAGAGGGAGCTTTGGCGGCGTTGTTCAACAAGGAGCTGACCATCGAGTGGCAGTGGTACATTCCGCTGTCTATCATAGTTACAGGCTTTCTCTGTGCATTACCGTCGGTTCTGATCACCGGCTATGAGTCTCTGAAAAAGACTGTGATAAGGGTCAGGATATTGCTTCATATACTCAGTATATGGGGGATTGTGAGCCTTTGCGGGGCATTGTTCGGGTGGTATGACAGCTTCAAAGGCTGGGTAGTGATCTCCGTAATGTATATATTTATTTACTTCTTTGTCTGGATCGGCTCATGGTGGCTGGCTAAGGAAGACGACAAGAAGATCAATGATGCACTTGATGAGATAAGAGATAAAGAATAATAAAGGCGATTTTGTCCACCGCAGATGTGTCAAAAAAAACATTTGTTTTTTTGACGCATCTGCGGTGGTTCTTTATTTTTTTGCGAATTATAATATGCGGATAGGAATGGAGTATATCAAGGAAAAACCATGCTTAAATAATGATGTATTTCATCTCTTAAAGGACAAAAGGAATGTGAAGGTCAGGTCAACTATTCTGCTTCAAAAGCCGGAGTGATCGGATTGACTAAGGCACTGGCCTTGGAAATGGGAAAACATAATGTAGCGGTTAACGCGATCTGCCCAGGATTTATTGTTACCGATTTAAATCGTCACAATGGAGAAAAGGTTCTCATTGCAGAGAAAAAAAGTGTTTTGCCGATCCGTTTTGCATTGGATGACATCATCAGTTTTATAACGATGCTGTCCAGTGATATGATCAATGGAGTGAGCGGAAGGGTGTTTAACCTGGATTAGAGAATAAAGTGAATAAGAGTCAACTACCACGCACCTAAAGGTACGTGGCTTGCGACTCCCCTGTAGTTCGTTGCAATAACTCCTACATTTTGTCGGTGTAACTTCCGTGGGATCGCATCATGGGACGGTTGACACCGCCCCTTACGACAAAGATTTACTCTGCCGTAACTGTATCAGGTACTTGACTATCTTCAAGATAGTTGATTCCCATTCGTTACAGATTCATAGCTCCAATGCGGTCATCGTTTGATTTTTAGCCACAGTTCTTACAAGTAAACAGATGCATCTTCTTATCACGATTGGCTTTTTCAACGTGTCCACATACAGGACAGCACTGGCTCGTATAACGAGGGTCAACCTTAATAACAGTAGACTGATTCTGTTTAGCCTTATAGATAAGTTTCTGTTCAAGGTCATAGAAAGACCATGATACAGAAACATAGCGGTCTTTAGTCCTGACACGTTCTGTGGCATTACGGACACCCGACAAATCTTCAAGGACAAAGAGTGTATGCTTCGGATTGGATTCAACGAGTGCCTTTGATACCTGGTGGTTAACATCCTGCATCCAACGGTTTTCTCGCTGACCGATAGCTTTGAGTCTACGTCTTGATGATGGAGTCTGACGCATTTGGAGTTCTTTACGTAGTTTTGAATAATGAGCACGTTTCTGCTTGATAGATTTACCACTTACAAAACCAGATTTGTGCTTACTATCATAGGTGGCAACAACGAAGTTGATACCTCTGTCGATGCCTACGATATTGCATATATCAGAGATATTGCTTTCCTCGATATCGTAAGTAACAGGGATATGTAAAAAGTATTTACCATGCTTATTTACGAGTTTGGCAGTACCAAACTTATAGATTGTATGGTCAAAATACTTAGACATACCCTCAGCGAAATAAGGCAGTTTAACACGACCATTCAGTGTATTTACTGAAAAGCAGTTTTGCGTAAGAGAATAATCCCTATTCCATACAAGGTCATACTGTGGCTTCTTGAAGGATGGCTGAATCCACTCCTTCTGATTTTCAAGGATGGTCTTATATCTTGCAATGACAGTCTTAAATACGGACTGAGCCATCTGAGATTTGAGTCCAAACATTTCTCGGAGTGTAGAGTACAAAGCCTTGTTAAGTGAGAACTGCTTTAAGTCGTGAGTGTGGAACACATAGTCAGATACGTAATTGCAGGCATCAGAATAAACAGACATGGTTTCATCAAGTAAAACCTTACTTTCTGTATTAACGGATATCTGTATTTTAGCCGTAACTGTCATTTGTTCCATAATGTACCTCATTGGTATTTCACTAAATATATGATATAATAGTTATTAGTGAAAGTCAAACGGTTAATTCAAGGAGTCAACGTATGGTACAAGAACTTATAGAGAAAGCAAAAAATATCCTGTAAGTGTTTACTATACAGGGCAACTGTCAGAAGAAGAAATCACCGTACTTGAAAAGGTATGTGATGTAAAATGTCCGTCTATCTACATGAGCGGTTCTGCAACATATAGTATCAGATATAAAGGACACATAAGTGATAATGGATGATAGATACAATCACCGTAACAGGAGTAAATACAGCCTAAAAGTACACATCGTTCTTGTCACTAAGTATCGCAAACAGATTCTTAAAGGCTCTATTGCTGACGATGTAAAACAAAAGATATACGATATCTGCAATTCTAAAGGTTATGGCATTATTGCAATGGAAACCGACAAAGACCATATACATTTCCTGATAAGCTACGATACCACGAACAGAGTATGTGACATTGTAAAAATGATTAAACAGCAGACAACATTTTATCTGTGGGAAAGATATCCAAATTTCTTATCTAAGTGTTATTGGAAACATAAGATATTTTGGTCAGACGGATACTTTGCCTGTAGCATTGGTGAGGTATCATCAGCTACTATACAAAAGTACATCGAAAGTCAAGGTTAATGGCTACGAATTCACAAGGCTCCTCCCACCGCCCAAGGGCAGTGGGTTTCCGCCTATGACGACCGAAAGGATTTTATTTATGAAATTATCAAAACTTGGTATATGTGGAATTATCAGTCTGCTTTCATATACTGCGATGGTTGTGTTTTCGCCCCTTGCCTATCCGGGATATGACTGGCTTAGCATGGCGGTAAGTGATCTAAGTGCTGTTGGAGCTCCATCTGCAGAGCTTGCAGGGCAGCTGAATGCCTTGTATGGACCTTGTGGACTTGTTTCTATCATGGCTGTCTGCGTGGCATCTCAGAATCTTAAGACTAAGATTTTGAGGCTGGGAATATATTTCTTTGCTGCTATGGAATGGATTTCAGATGTTGGATATAAACTCTTTCCGTGGGTTGCAGATGCTGATAGTAGTCACCCGCAGAATGTGATGCACCTTATAGTAACTGCCCTTGTGGTGATCTTTTCACTGACGGCGCTGATCTTGTCAATAATTGGAGCAAAAAAAGAAGGGATGAAATCTCTTTTTATCTGGGCATGTGTGTGCCTTGCTGCAATGCTGCTTGGACCTATCGGGACAGGAATCATGCCAAAGGCAGTATTCGGGCTATTTGAGAGATTCAGTACCTTTTCGGCGGTAACCTTCAATGCAGTGCTGGGAACGTTTTTGCTACTTGGAAAATTTGGAAAGAACTTTGACTAAGCAGCTCCAAAAAAGCATAAAAGTAAGTGTAAAACAGACCTTTATCAGTGTAAGTGATAAGGTCTGTTTTTATTTGGTGATAAAGTTAGAACAGGAAGAGAAAAACACAAT
>JAEEYF010000077.1 GCA_016291655.1 Lachnospiraceae bacterium
AAGGGCAAGGGTATCAAGTATGAAACCGAGATCATCAGACGCAAGGCCGGTAAGACAGGTAAGAAGTAAGAGAGGAGAAAATAGGAAATGGTAAGCAAAGAATCAAGAAGTGAAATTCGTGCTAAAAAGCACATGAAAATCCGCAATCGTTTCTCCGGCACACCTGAAAGACCCAGACTTGCAGTATTTAGAAGCAACAAGCATATGTATGCTCAGATCATTGATGATGTAAACGGCAATACACTTGTAGCAGCTTCCACCGTTGAGAAAGACGTTAAAGCTGAGCTTCAGAACACAGATGATGTCGCAGCAGCAGCTTACTTAGGAACAGTTATTGCTAAGCGTGCTCTTGAGAAGAATATTTCCGAGGTTGTATTTGATCGCGGCGGATTTCTTTATCAGGGTAAGATCAAGGCGTTGGCTGAGTCCGCAAGAGAAGCAGGACTGGAGTTCTAAGTAGGAGGAAAAACGATGAGAGAAAACATTGATAACACCGCTAAGTCGGAGTTAGAAGATAAGGTCGTTGATATCAAGCGCGTATCTAAGACCGTTAAAGGTGGTCGTAAGATGAGATTCGCTGCACTCGTAGTTGTCGGCGATAAGAACGGCCATGTCGGCGTTGGTCTCGGTAAGGCTGCGGAAGTTCCCGAAGCAATCCGTAAGGCTAAAGAAGACGCTACGAAGAAAATGATCGAGGTTCCCATGAATGATCTTGGAAGCACACCTCATGATTTCACAGGCTTCTACGGTTCATCAACAGTTCTTTTGAAGACGAGCCCTGAAGGTACCGGTATCATCGCAGGCGGCCCCGCACGTATCGTTCTCGAACTTGCAGGTTACAAGAACATTCGTACAAAGTCCCTCGGTTCCAATAACAAGCAGAACGTAGTTCTTGCTACAGTAAATGGATTAAGCCAGTTAAAGACTCCTGAGCAGGTAGCTGCGCTTCGTGGCATATCCGTTGAGCAGTTGGGCTGATAAGGAGGACAAAAAAATGGCAGATACATTAAAAATTACCTTAGTAAAGTCTCCTATCGGAGCAATCCCTAAGCAGAAAGCAACTGTTGAGGCACTTGGCCTTCACAAGATCGGCCAGTCCGTTGAACAGAAGAACAACAATGCTACAAAGGGACAGATCCAAAAGATCAGGCATTTGGTAAAGGTAGAAGAAATCTAATACGTAGCAAGGAGGTGTTCACGATGAATTTAACAACAATTAGACCTGCAGAAGGTTCGACCCAATCAAACAATTTCAGAAAAGGTCGTGGTCATGGTTCAGGAAATGGTAAGACAGCAGGTTATGGCCATAAGGGACAGAAAGCTCGTTCAGGCAGACCCAGATTCGGCTTTGAAGGTGGTCAGAATCCTTTGTACAGAAGACTGCCTAAGAGAGGCTTCAATTGCAGAAATTCTAAGGAAATCGTTACAATTAATCTCGATATCCTTGAGCAATTTGAAAATGGAACAGAGGTTACCGTTGAGACTCTTGTTAACGCAGGCGTTATTAAGAACCCCAGAGATGGCGTAAAGCTTCTCGGCAACGGTGAGATTACCAAAAAGCTTGACGTTAAGTTAAATGCATTCAGCGCGAGTGCAGTAGAGAAGATTCAGGCTGCAGGTGGAAAAGCTGAGGTGATCTAATGTTTAAAACTTTTGTTAATGCACTTAAGATCAAAGACATCAGAACAAAGCTTTTATTTACATTTCTTTGCCTTATTATTATAAGAATCGGATGCCAGCTTCCGGTTCCCGGAATTGACAGAGCAGTATTTTCAAACTTCATCAACAGTGTATTGGAAGGAACAGGATTCCTTGCAATGTTATCCGGTGGTGGTTTTGAACAGATGTCTGTTTTTGCTCTGGGTATCGGACCCTACATCACATCATCCATTATAATGCAGCTTCTTACCATAGCAATTCCCAAGCTTGAAGAGTTGCAGAAGGATGGAGAGACCGGAAGAAAGAAGATCGCAGAGATCACAAGATACGTAACAATCGGTCTTGCTGTATTTGAAGCAGCAGCTCTTTCCGTCGGTTTTTACAGATCAAACTACATCAATGCAGACAACAAGGTCCTTGGAATAATTGTGATCGTTGTTGCACTTACAGGTGGTTCTGCATTCCTGATGTGGCTTGGTGAACAGATCACCGAAAAGGGAATCGGTAACGGAATTTCCGTTATCCTCCTTATCAACATCAGTGCAGGCTTCCCCAATGACTTCGGAAGACTCTACGAGCAGTTTGTTAAGAACAGTGATACGGTTGTAAAGGCAATTATTGCTGCAGTGGTTATCATTGCATTGGTAGTTGTACTTACCGTACTGGTCATTCTTCTTCAGGATGCTCAGAGAAAGATTTCGGTTCAGTATGCGAAGAAGATGCAGGGAAGAAGAATGGTTGGCGGTCAGGCTACATTCATTCCTCTCCGTGTCAATACAGCCGGAGTTATCCCGGTAATCTTTGCGTCCAGCCTTATGATGACACCTGTTATCATCACTTCTTTGTTTAAGAGAAGCGAAACGATCAATACATGGGACAAGATCCTTAAATATCTGAATCAGGGTAACTGGTGCAAATTCACAACCGAAGGTCAGAGGATCTACTCGATAGGTCTTATCATTTATCTTGTATTGCTTGTCTTCTTTGCATATTTCTATACAGCGATTACATTTAATCCGATGGAAGTTGCAAACAACTTAAAGAAGCAGGGTGGATTTATACCCGGTATCAGACCCGGAAGACCTACGATCGACTATCTCACATCCGTGCTCAATTACATCATCTTTATTGGTGCGGTTGGTCTTGCGATCGTTGCAGTTATCCCGATCTTTTTCACCGGTATGTTCAATGCAAGCATAAGCTTCGGCGGAACGTCAATCATTATCGTTGTGGGAGTAATCCTTGAGATAATCAAACAAGTTGAAACAATGATGATCGAACGTCATTATAAGGGCTTCTTATCCGAGGACTGATTAATCTATGACTTATACCCAAGGGTGGGGCACTATATATGCTCCACCCTAATGGTGTTTTTAACATCTCTTATTATGGAGGTACCCTAATGAAAATCATTATGCTTGGAGCACCCGGTGCGGGAAAAGGAACGCAGGCTAAACAGATTGCCGCAAAATACGGCATTCCTCACATTTCAACGGGTGATATATTCAGAGCAAATCTGAAAGCGGGAACACCCCTCGGATTAAAGGCTAAAGAGTATATGGACAAGGGACTTTTGGTTCCGGATGAACTTACACTTGATCTTATCATGGACAGGTTTTCCAATCCGGACTGCAAGAACGGTTATGTTTTGGATGGATTTCCGAGAACGATCCCTCAGGCGGAAGCTCTTACCAAGGCTTTAGAGAAGAACAATGACAGCATAGATCATGCTATCGATGTTGATGTTCCCGATGAAAACATAGTGAAACGTA
Source organism: Lachnospiraceae bacterium (assembly GCA_016291655.1). Classification (GTDB taxonomy): domain Bacteria; phylum Bacillota; class Clostridia; order Lachnospirales; family Lachnospiraceae; genus RGIG3528. The sequence continues at coordinate 3,432 of JAEEYF010000077.1, forward strand.
TGTCCGGACGTCGTGCATGCGTCAGTTGCGGAGCTACATATCATGTAGTATTCAATCCGCCAAAGAACGAAGGCAAGTGTGATGCTTGCGGAGCAGATTTGATCCAAAGAGCTGATGACAAGCCTGAAACGGTTCTTAACCGTCTGTCTGTTTATCATGAGCAGACACAGCCTCTTATCGATTACTACAAAGGATTCGGAAAACTGAAGACCGTTGACGGAACCAAAGAGATGGAAGAGGTTTTCGCAGACATAGTTGCGATCCTCGAAAAATGATATCTTATTGTAGAAAGACAGGAGAACAATGGCGGTAACAATTAAGTCGGAAAGAGAAATTCAATTAATGAGAGATGCCGGTAAAGTCCTTGCGGATGTACACGATGCGTTAAAGGAACTTGTGGTTCCCGGGATCTCAACTTATGAAATAGACAGAAAGGCATTTGAACTTATCAAGAAAGCAGGTTGCACCCCTTCATTTTTAAATTTTGAAGGCTATCCGGCTTCCATATGCTGCTCTGTCAACGAGGTTGTTGTTCATGGCATTCCTTCCAAGAATAAGATACTTAAGGAAGGCGATATTATCAGCCTCGATGCCGGCGTCATCAGAAAAGGTTACCAGTCGGACGCCGCAAGAACATGGGCCGTCGGTAAAATAAGCCCCGAAGTACAGAAACTTGTAGATGTAACACGGGAGAGCTTCTTTGAAGCTTTGAAAGTTTGCAGAGACGGTCACCACTTAAATGAAATCGGAGAAACCATTGAAAATTTTGTAAATCCTTACGGATACGGGATTGTTCGTGATCTTTGCGGACACGGCATCGGAACAGAGATGCACGAAGAACCTCAGATAGCCAACTTTAAACAACCCGTAAGAGGAATGAGACTCAGAGCAGGAATGACGATCGCCATCGAGCCGATGTTAAATCTCGGCACCTGGGAAGTAGACTTCAACCGTGAAGACGGTTGGACGGTAACTTCCAGAGACTTGTCCCCTGCGGCACATTATGAAAATACCGTCCTTATTACGGACGGTGATCCCGAAATACTATCACTTAATCGTTAATTTTAAGTACATGTTGAGGTAAATATGGCGAAAACAGATCTAATCGAACTTGAAGGAACAGTAGTTGAAAAGCTTCCCAACGCAATGTTCACCGTAAAACTTGAGAATGGTCATCAGGTTACGGCACATATCAGCGGAAAGCTTCGTATGAACTATATTAAGATTGTTCCCGGCGACAAGGTGACACTTGAAATGTCTCCCTACGATCTTACAAAAGCAAGGATCACTTGGAGAGATAAATAGTCTTTTCAGTTCATTCACTGTCCATGCCAAGGCATGGGCAGTAAAACTTTTTAAAAATCTACTTGCAATGTAGCAATAATCGGAGTATAATGCTACACGGACTTTTTTTGAAAGGAGAACAAGACAATGAAAGTCAGATCTTCAGTTAAACCGATTTGCGAGAAATGCAAAGTCATCAAGAGAAAGGGATCTATCAGAATCATCTGCGAGAACCCTAAGCACAAACAGAGACAGGGCTAATACCGATACCTGGATAAGGCATCGTTTTCAAAAGTATCCTCAAAGGAACTTTTATAGAAACCGGTACCTTGCTTTCTGTGTTGCAATGTTCATCTGATTACAGGGATGAACACCGGGAGAATCTTGAGATCCCCGGGCTAAACCGAATGGTTTACTTGTGATACCGTCCGGCGGAATCATCCGTCCGTCAGAGGGCAGTTAACGCTTTATAATATCGGAAGAGTATTATTGCCCCTGCCGAAAACACAGATTTTCGGTGATGGTTTAAAGCGGCTGGGCAGGAGCGTGCTCCTGCAAACAAATTATTCATTATTTTAAACGGAGGTACAATACACATGGCTCGTATCAGTGGTGTAGACTTACCAAGAGAGAAGCGTGTAGAAATCGGACTTACTTATATCTATGGTATCGGAAGAGTAAGCTCAAATCGCATCCTTGAAAAGGCAAAGGTTAATCCCGACACTCGTGTTCGTGATTTAACCGATGACGAGGTTGCAAGAATTCGTGACGTCATCGACGCAGAATTCATGGTAGAAGGTGATTTAAGACGTGAAACTGCCTTAAACATTAAGAGACTCCAGGAAATTGGATGCTACAGAGGCATCCGTCACAGAAAGGGTCTTCCTGTTCGTGGTCAGAACACAAAGAACAATGCCAGAACAAGAAAAGGTCCTAAGAGAACAGTGGCAAACAAGAAGAAATAATAGGGAGGTTTCCAAATGGCTAAGAAAGTTTCAACAGCAGCAAAGAAGTCTGCTAAAAAGCGTGTTAAGAAGAATTTG
>JAEEYF010000008.1 GCA_016291655.1 Lachnospiraceae bacterium
CCTTTGTTCCCTTGAGTACGAGGATCACAGACCTCTTTACGACTGGGTTGTGAACAACGTTTCTGTTCCTTCGAAGCCCCGCCAGATCGAGTTTGCGAGACTGGGGATTAATTATACCGTGCTTTCAAAGCGTAAGCTTCGCAAAATGGTGGAAGAGCACATAGTTACAGGATGGGATGACCCCAGAATGCCTACGCTCTGCGGATTGAGAAGAAGAGGTTACACATCCGCTTCAATTCGTGATTTCTGCAACAAGATCGGGGTGTCAAAGGTTGTTTCCACAGTTGATTATTCCTTCCTTGAGTCCTGCCTGAGAGATGATCTGAACCTTAATGCACCCAGAAAGATGGCTGTCATTCGTCCCGTTAAACTCATTCTCACCAATTATCCCGAAGGACAGCAGGAGGAGCTTGATGTAGAGAACAACCCCAACGATGAGAATGCAGGAACAAGAAAAGTAACCTTTTCAAGGGAGCTTTACGTTGAGGCGGAAGATTTTATGGAGGAACCCATCCCCAAGTACAAGAGACTGTTCCCCAACGGTCCCGAGTGCAGACTCAAGGGCGCTTATCTCATTCAGTGCACAGGCTGCAAGAAGGATGAAAACGGAAATGTGGTTGAGATCTACGCAACCTATGATCCCGAGAGCCGCGGAGGAGATCCCGCTGACGGAAGGAAGGTAAAAGGAGCTACGCTTCACTGGGTAGATGCTTCCAACTGTATTGATTTTGAAGCACGCCTTTACGACTATCTCTTCGATCAGGAAGATCCGGATGCGGCCGAAGATTATTACAGCTGCCTGAATCCCAAGTCCCTTGAAACCCTCACCGGCTGCAAGGGAGAGAAGAGCCTTGCGGACGTAAAGCCTTCCAAGAGCGGAGAGAACGAGCCTTCGTTCCAGTTCCTTCGTCTCGGCTACTTTGCCCTCGATTACAAGGACTCCAAGGACGGCAAGCTTGTATTCAACCGTTCCGTTGCACTTAAAGACAGTTTCAAGAAATAAAACTCACGACTTCGGTTTCTCGCCGAAGTCTTTTTTTGGCTTCACTATGCCGAACATTTTTGCTATACTGAATGTGAGTCAAATGACTTGGCGGAGGTTAATTATGAAGAAGAAAGATACGTTTGTTTTTTGGTTGCTGATCTGGGGATTGGGAATAGCAGGGCAGATATGCTGGAACATGGAAAATCAGTGGTTCAACACCTTTGTTTATGCCAAGATCGCTAAGGATCCCACCATCATATCCGTAATGATAGGGGTTTCAGCTACAGCAACAACTGTCTCCACATTCTTGTTCGGCTGCGTTTCCGACAGAATAGGAAAAAGAAAGATCCTTATCTCATTGGGTTACATTCTTTGGGGCATATTTACCATCGCTTTCGGACTTACGGAATTCATTACCTCCGGAAGCATAGGAAGGGATGCGACATTGATCATGACAGCCGGCATAGCGGTTGTTTCCGCTGACGCGATCATGAGTTTCTTTGGCTCCATGGGCAATGACATAGGCTTCAACGCATGGATCAATGATAATATGAATGACAATAACCGCGGACAACTTGGAGCGGCCGTAGCAACACAGCCCATAATCGGAACCATTCTCGGAACAGTGGTGGGCGGAATGCTTGTGGGAGAGAACGACAATTATATGCGTTTGTTCCTTGTGATGGGCGGTGCGATCATAGTGTTCGGTCTGTTCTCACTCTTCGGAATGAAGGATGTCGATTACCTGAAACCTGCAAAAAAAGGAAGTTTTTGGCAACAGTTTTTCAGCATCTTTAATTTTAAAAAGTACATTGCACTTAAGGAACTTGCATGGGTGAATCTCGCTCTCGCGGTTTACTTCATTGCTTTCAACATGTATTTTGCGCACATCGGAAACTACATGATCTATTACCTCGGGTTTAAGCCCGACATGATGGGGTACATCGAGGGCATAGGACTTGTGCTCGCAATGCTCTGTACGATCCCTGTTACTAAGCTCCTCAATCACAGAAAAGAGCCCAAGGTGGCGATCATTTCCGTGCTTGTTAACAGTCTCGGTGTTGCCATCCTCGGCCTTTTCGTCCGTCCCGGCAACATCGATCCGAAAAGCATATGGAATCCGGTGCTTTTGATCGGAGTTTTCCTTCTGGGAGTGGGCTACGTGCTTTTTCTTCAGAGCATCACTGTCTGGAGCAAGCAGCTCTATCCTGAAGACTCACGCGGCCAGTTCGAGGGCATAAGAATACTGTTCTTTGTACTTATCCCGATGATAATAGCACCTCTTCTTGCAAACCCGATCATAAAGAGAAGCGGAGAATATGTTGACGAGAACGGCTTCACTGCATATCTTCCCACGCATACTTTATTTATCGCAGGTGCGATCCTTGTATTGCTGACTCTGTTACCTTTGATCCCGGCGACGAAAAAGCATAGGGAAAGGTGTGAGCGGTGAATAAGTACACGTCAAAAAAAACTGTTGCAAAAATACAAAAAATAGGCTAAAATATCGCAAGGTCTGCGGAAAAATAATTTCTTCCGTGGGAATTGATAAATTAGATTTTAAAATCATTAGGAGGATTTTATGATTTCAGCAGGTGATTTCAGAAACGGTATTAC
>JAEEYF010000078.1 GCA_016291655.1 Lachnospiraceae bacterium
ACAGCGCTTTACTTTTTATAAAAATGGCAGTAGATAGTTACTCAAAAATAGAGTATCGTTTAAGTTACCACACTCAAAACATACTACTACTGCCATGAAAAGAATAACATTTATCACTTTATATTTCAATGATTTCTATTCGATTCGATAATTACCAAAAAGCATAATGCCTGATTTCCGAGGTCTCACATCTTACGTCGGTCAAGATTTCGCACTCAGAAAACTTCATCCCGTCCCTGTTCTGTGAAGTCACGTTCTGTATTGTGCTCTTCTATGATCTCTTCCAGAATATCAACTGCGCTTGCAACCATCTTCGGGCAGAGTTCCGTAAACAAGCCTTCTTCCCTTGCCTTCTGTCTCCCTTCCGCAGTTGAAACGTCATATCCAAGAAGATCATTGCATATGTAAGAACCGTTAGCTTCCTTAAATCGCCTCATCATAAGATCGTTAAGGCGATTTGAAATCTCGCGCTCCTCCTTATTTCCAATGTGAGTCTCACCATATAAGAGTCCCAACACCATAAGCGCGCCCGTGCATGCTCCGCACACCTCACCTTTTCGCATTCCGCTGCCAAAGCAGGATCCAAGTCTGAAAGCCTGTTCTTCCGATATCCCGCATTCTTCTGAAAAAGCCGCCGGCACTGACTGTGAGCAGTGCATTCCTGCGGCAAAATATTTGATCGCCCTTTCTTTTATGTTCTGCCTTGATTTTTCTTCAACTGTCATAACCTGCCCCTCCACAAGATGCTCTGTCTTCCGCCTTTCTGCACGCTTCATTATATATACGCAACGCCTCCAGGACTTTGTTCCGATCACTCTTTTCGATCATATCAAAAACTTTTTTAAACTCTATATACATGTCCTTCTCTATTTTTTCGAATCTTGCTCTTCCACTGTCGGTAAGCAGCAGAACAACGCTGCGTCTGTCCGTCTTCGATGGTTCCCTCGTAACAAACCCTTTTTTCACCAGTTTCTCAACACTACGGCTCACTCCGCTCTTGTCTATCTTTAGTACTTCGGCCAATTCCTTGATACAGATTCCGGGCTTGCGTCCGATCTCCACGATCAAAAAGCACTCTGCCTTACTAACAGTACATTGACAGCAATCAGCATGGTTTATATTATCCAGATGACATTCCAATTCTCTTGTATATTCACGAAACTGTTGTACTTTATCCATAGAAGTTCTCCTTGTTTTTAGATGATAATCGCATTAATTGCGTTTGTCAACTATTTTTTTACTAAAAAGAAGCTTCCGCATGCGATTGATTCCCATAATGTCCGCGATCACAAGGTCGAGCCTGCACATATATTTTGCAAGTTCAGGACATCCCTCGTCACTGCAGATCTTGCATACTCCGCACTCATGATAATCATATCCGAGATCATACTCATCACATCCGGGAATGACATCCACAAGAGCACGTTCCTCACGTGCCCTTTCTGCCTATCTCATCTTTACTTATCAATTCGTCTACTGCCTTACGAAGAGTATCCGCCTTTGACAATCCGTTTCTTTTGGCCTATAGGGTCGACAAAAGATATGCCTCTGCGTCGCACAGAGGCTGTTTTTGAAAAATGAACCACCGGGGACGGGGTTGAAGGGTCTTTTTGATCAGATGCCTTTAAGGCCTGTTGGGCCATGCAAAAAGTGACCACCGGCGGATACCACCGATGATCACTTGAGCAATTTTTATAAAGTTTCGCTTGAAAACCTCCGTAGAAGCGGACGTGCCAAGGTACGGTTAGAGGCACGTTTTTTATTTGCCGGATCAAGCCTTCTGGTATAATCTTACCAGTTCGTCGACCTGTCTCTGAACGAAAGCATCCTGCTTGATAAACCATTTATACTTAGGCTTACTGCCTCTGTTTTTCACCTGCTCCACCAGTCTGGAAACTGCAGTCTGTGAAAAACAATTATCTACATTTATACTCATTCCGTTATCTAAAAACATTTTTCATTCTTCCCTATTTGTATTCCCCAAACAGAAGTCATATTACACTTTTTCCTTCGGGATATCAAGAGGGTTTGTAAAAATTTTTAAAATGAACCCATAACCCCGTCCCCAAAGGTTCAAAATTACCACCTGCTTTTATGAACATCGTCTCTGAAATACAGATTTCCCTTTACATTTTCCTTGACCGGCACAAGGCTCTCCTGCTTCACCATATAAGCCAGGTTTTGCCTTGTGCAGGAAAGAATGTCGCAGGTCTCAGTAGTATCAAGAAGGCTCGCGCCCACAAAGGCAAGGAAATCCTCCTTTTTCACATTAAGTTCTGTCCCCCGGGCATATACCGTCGCGGCAGGCAGGTCTATGCTCTCGTTAAAGGTTACATAATACCCTCCGGAACCTATATGCCCGGAAGAAAGCAATTCTTTATTTGCCCGGATCTTATCAACACCCTTGACGTCTTCCAGATTCTTAAGTTCAACCCGCTTTGCAGTATCATCCGCAAAGAAGCAGATGAGCGAATCGCCGGATACAAACATTCCTGTAAGATTGGTTTTCATCCGATCCTCCACAAATGCCGGGACGGTATCGATCTTCTTAATGCACAAGCTGTCCTGTGAACACCTGCCGCCGGATAATTCCAAAAAGGTAAACTCATCATATGCCTTTAATTTATGCTTTTTTAGTATTGAACCGATATTCTGGCGGCCGGAAGGAATGATCCTCTCCTTCACCCAAAGCAGGCTTGCGCCCCGTGGAATCGTGTATATGTCCTTCTTCACAAAGCCCGCAAAAAGCAGCGGCGCGCTCCATTCATCCAGATCGCGGCTCAATTCGATGATGAAGTTTTTCTCCTTTTCAAAGTAGAGAAGCACCCCAACAGACCTGCTATTCTCTTCATCAAAGATTTCAAAGCTCTTCATACTTCTTGTACCTCTTGTAAATCATCTCCCATATCTTATCCATATGAGCCTTGGAGATCACGTCATCCAGCCCTTCAAAAATGATTTCCTTGTCGGCCTCTGTCAGCTTTCCTTTAAAAACCATTCTTTTATCCTTGATCAGAGAAAGGTTTTCCAGACAAGAACACCCTCCGATAAAGCATTGGCACTGCCGATCTTTCATCACGTCAAAAGCCTCGATCTCCGGCTCATTCGCGCACGTACACAAAAGAGAAAGCCCATGATCAAACAGCGGTGCAAGCCTCAGCGTCCTTTGCCTCGGATTTCTCAGCACCTCCATGTTCGCCCCGTGCCTATCCCTGTTAAGAATCAGATAATCCACGGCCAGCATGGTATCAACGTATTTCTGCCATCCCATCCTTACGCAAAAGTCATAGTGTGTCTCTCCTTTTTCCGCATTCAAGGCATAGTAATCGTCTACCGCCGCCTTGCTTTCTCCCCTTTCCTTAAAGTCTTCCGAGCAGCACAAAAAGGTCGTATACTCCTGCCCATCTATCTCAATGACAGCATTTATCAAGTCATAGTGAATATGCTCAACGCCAAGCACATTAAGCAGCCGGTCAACTATTAGCTCATTTACACACTCATGCCCCGTCACACCATGCAACTGATCGAAGTTCGACAGTTTGTAGTACTTTTTCCTTCCGTCAAAAACAGATTCCGACTTAAGGAATGTTCCCGCTGTTCCGCTTGAACTGCGTATATGCGACCAATTAAGGTAGGTCAGGTCCTGTTTTTCAAGTATGATCTTGGAATCCGCCATCGTTTTCCTCCAAATAAAACTTGACGCACGTCAAATATGCTATATAATTGTAGCATTATTTTTGACGTGCGTCAAATGAATTACTTTTTTTATTTATCAATCCAAATGACACCCGGGGACGGGGTTAGGGGTTCACTTTTTGACCCTTTGGGGGCGGGGTTGGTGGCTCACTTTTTGACCCTTTGGGGACGGGGTTAGGGGTTTATTTTTCGGCTCAAAGCGCCAAAATGAACCCCTAACCCCGTCCTCAAAGGGTCAAAAAGTGAGCCAACAACCCCGCCCCCAAAGAGTCAAAAAATGAACCG
>JAEEYF010000079.1 GCA_016291655.1 Lachnospiraceae bacterium
GAAGGTATTTTCCAGAGAGAGAAGCGCGTCTATTAGGGACGTGGGAGGGAACTTTTATAAGAAAAAGGACACAACAAAAGCGCCGGCTAATTACCGTGGCTGCGGGGTGTGCCTTTTTTGTTTACCCAAGTTACTGCTCACGAGCAATGGAGCGTAGCGGATTGCGAGTGTGGTAGGGCGTGTGAGCAGTAACGTTACTGCTCACAAATATACGAGTATATTTTATTTTTATTCGACAAACCCCTGCCTGCGTGCTATAATCTCTTAATTATAAAGGAGAAATGACATGACAACTACGGCTCTTATATTGGGAACAGTTTCAATATGCGTCGGGATCCTCGGCGGCTCACTCTCACCCGTGGGTTTGATCTGCGGAATAGTGGGAATAGTTCTGGGCGCAATATCCATTAAAAGAGACCACCTTCTCATGGATACAGCCAAAGCAGGCTTCGTAACCAGTCTTGTAGGAACCGTGATATCCCTGGCGGCTACGATCATTGTCTACACACTGCCCTTTATTGATCTTTCCGTGATCTTCGATTTCATGGCGGGAAAATTCTTAAGATAATTCAAAGAGCGATCGACTTTCATCGACCGCTCTTTTTTTCTCATCTATCTCTTATTTTTCATCTTTTGTGTTAATGGTAACGTTGGTGGCTTTTTCAAGTCCCTTTACGTTAATGTTCTTGTTAACCTTAGCATCGTAGGTCTCAGCCTTCATGATCTCGGTGATATCGAAACCGGTGGTTTCCTTAATGGTCTCGATGGTCTTTGCAAGAACCGAAGGAACATAGCCGCCCATGGTTCCTACGCCGGTACCCTCGCCGCCGTTACCGTCGATGATGGTAACCTTATCGATAGCTGCAAGAGGCTCTGCAACGGCCTTAGCCATTTCAGGAAGCTTGTTTACGATCATCTCTGTCATAGCAGCCTGACCGTACTTCTTCATAGCTTCCGCCTTCTTGTCGATAGCTTCCGCTTCTGCGATACCCTTTGCTGCGATGGCAGCTGCTTCAGCTTCACCCACAGCCTTGATACCTTCGGCTTCTTTCAACTTTGCAAACATTTCCGCTTCGGCTATAGCCTTGCGTGCTTCTGCTTCTTTCTCCCTCTCGAACTTCTCAGCCTCTGCCTGCTTCATTCTTTCGAAAAGCTCGGCCTCAGCTCTCTGCTGTCTTGCAAACTTATCAGCTTCCGCTTTCTTCTTGATCTCAGCTTCCAGCTGCTGCTCTGTAACGGAAACTTCCTTCTGCTTAAGTTCGATCTCTCTCTCCTGACGGGCGATGTTGGCATTTGCCGTGGTGATCTCGATGGTCTTACGCTGCTCTTCCTTCTGGATCTCGTAAGCCGCATCTGCTTCTGCCTGCTTGATGTCCGCTGCCTTCTTCAGTTCTGCCTGCTTGATGGCCAGCTCGTTCTGTCTCTCGGCAATAGCCGTATCCGATGCTACCTTTGCATCGTTTGCCAGTCTTCTGGCTTCTGCCTCGGCGATAGCCACTTCCTTGTCGGCATTTGCCTTTGCGATGGAAGCGTCCTTCTTGATCTTGGACATGTTATCCTGACCGAGTGCAACGATCAATCCGTTCTCATCTTCGATCTTCTGTATGTTACAGGAGATGATCTCAATACCCAGCGCATTCATATCCATCTGCGCCTTGGTCTGTACTTCGTCACCGAATTTCTTTCTGTCTGTGCAGAGCTCGCGGAGTTCAACGGTTCCGATGATCTCACGCATGTTACCCTGTAAAGAATCGGTGAGGGCATTGCAAATGCGCTCCTCATTCATGTTAAGGAAGTTCTTCATGGCAAGTTTGATACCCTGACTGTCGGTCATGATCCTGACCTTGGCAACAGCATCGATATCAACACCGATAAAGTCCTGTGTGGGAATGTATCCGCTTGTCTTAATATCAACCGTGATCTGCTTTACAAGCAGTGCATCCTTTCTCTCCAGGAAAGGGATCTTGATGCCGGCACGTCCGATCAGCACCTTGGGTTCTTTCTTAAGACCCGAAATGATGTAGGCGATATCCGGCGGAGCCTTTACGTAACCTGTGATAAGGATCAGTAACAAAAATGCGACAATGATAATAATAGCTAAAGTAGCTCCTGTTGGCATGTCTCTCCTCCTTCTTTTTACAGGCGGACCCCCAATGCATTTATCACATTGATCCGCCCTCGTTGCCATTACTTTACCATATCTTTTTGCCTCTTTAAAGTGAAAAAACGACGAAATATAGGTTTTTATTTTACTCTTAAGAAAAATATAAGAAACTTTCCTGCATTTTTTGCTATAATGTACTATGCTTACTTTCCTTAGGTTTTCGGAAAAAGCGGCCCTTTCGGGACTTAACTGAATTAACCCTTTATTCTTTTATATA
>JAEEYF010000080.1 GCA_016291655.1 Lachnospiraceae bacterium
ATGGGATCTCATGACCGAAAAGATAAATGCCGACCTCGCAAACACCCTCGGTAACCTTGTGAACCGCACCATCGCAATGAGCAACAAGTACTTCGGAGGCGAAGTCATCAACGCTATGGTCTGCGAACCCGTGGATGACGAGCTCAAGGCAGTAGCCACCGGAGCATATGAAAAATTCTGCGCCAAGATGGACTCCTTCAGGATCGCAGACGCCATCGACGAAGTCTTCAACATCTACAAGCGCTGCAACAAGTACATCGATGAAACCGCTCCCTGGGCTCTTGCCAAGGACGAGGACAAGAAGGGTAGACTCCAGACAGTGCTTTACAACCTGATCGAAGCCATCTCCATCGCAACAACAATGGTAGAGCCCTTTATGCCCGAAACCGCAGAAAAGATCTTCGCCCAGCTCAATGTTGAGAAGAGAAGTTTTGAGGAATTGAACCAGTTCGGTCTCATTCCTTCCGGGATCAAGGTTACCGACACTCCCGAAATCCTCTTCGCACGTTTGGATCCCAAGGAAGTGGCTGTTAAGGCTGAAGAGATCAGAAAGGCCCAGGCAGAAGAATTTGCACGTGAGAACGGAGAATCACCCGCGGAGGAAACAAAGACCGAAAACGCTGACGCTGTAAAGCTTGAGATGAAGCCCGAGATTACCTTCGACGACTTCGGAAAGATGCAGTTCGCAGTGGGCAAGATCCTTAAGTGTGAAGCTGTTCCCAAGTCCAAGAAGCTCCTCTGCTCCCAGGTTCAGATCGGAGACACCGTGAAGCAGATCGTTTCAGGCATACATCAGTTCTACACCCCCGAAGAGATGGTGGGCAAGGAAGTAATGGTGCTTGTAAACCTTAAACCCGCAACTCTCGCCGGCGTCCTTTCCGAAGGTATGCTCCTTTGTGCGGAAGCTCCCGACGGATCTCTCGCTCTCATGAAACCCGAAAAATCAATGCCCAGCGGATCGGAGATCTGCTGATCGGAACACAAAAATACGCCGCCAACCATTTCGGTTGGCGGCTTTTGTATTCTTTGGTCACCTCACGGGCATTAAAGGATCACCCTTTAACCACCTTAACCTCCTTGTCAAATTCGATCTTATCTATAACGCTTCTGTCATGTAATATCATGATGACTCCGCCTCTGATTTCGTTTATGAAATCTGCCAGCCTTTGTTTCGCTGTTTCATCCAGGTAATTGCTAGGTTCGTCAAAGATCCACAGTTTAGGTGACCTGACATATGCTCTGGCAAGGGAAACCCTCTGCTTTTCACCACCTGAAAGCGACTCTCTTGTGACGATCCTGTCTCCAAAATCCGACAATTCAAACTTATCCATCGCTTCTTTCAAAACAGCTTCGTCTATACCGCTCTCGCCCAGCAGAATGTTATTACGCACTGTATCTTTGAATATATATGGATCCTGCGAAACTAAGCAAATATGCCGTCTCCACTCATCAAGATCGATCTCTTCAAATTTTTTTCCGTTAACCGTTATATTTCCGCTATAGGCGGGAAGCAGCCCTAAAAGGATGTTTAAAAATGTTGTTTTACCGGCCCCATTTTCTCCGGTGATCAGAATCTTCTCATTATTCCTATAGTCGAAACTAATTTTACCGGTTGTATTCTCATCGTCAAAGGTATATGAAACATCCTCAAATACCAATTCACCGATATCATCAACAGCTACCCCTTTACTGCTGTCCGCAAAGGAATAAATATCCTCCATTCTGGCATACAAATTGTCCAACACCGGTTTCTTTTCTATGAGTTCCATTAAGCTTTCATTCAAAAGCTGAATGATAGGTAATGCGCCCGTCATCAGTACAACATGTCCCGGATTCATCTTTCCCACTGTCACCATTACCGCTCCGGTAGCAATAATCAACAGATCGGTTACTAAAGAAACAGTCTGCTGAATAGAAATTTCAGCTTCCTTTTTGCAAGAGTTACTTCCTGTGGCCTACTTTTTGCAAGAGTAACTCCAAAAATCGCACCTTGAAAACAGAATTAAGTTTTGCAAAAACAGCCCAAATCGGAAGTTTCTATTGCAAG
>JAEEYF010000081.1 GCA_016291655.1 Lachnospiraceae bacterium
ACACACCCCAGCCCAGCATTCGCAATCCGCTTCGCTACTTGCTCATGTGGGTGGGGGTGTTACTGCTGCGCAGAATATGCAAGATGCTAAAACTCTTTGAAAGCAAGCTTTCAGAGTTTTGGCATCTTGCATATCTGTGAATCAGTAACTATTGACTATTTCCATTTTCATGTTTTTATGGTATTCTTTTGAGCGTTTGAGTTTCTCCAAATAGTTTATGAAAGGATCCGATAAAAATGTGGATGTTATTGGTGTTGTTTTACGGCGTTGTTAAGGGCGCACGTGAAGCGATCAAAAAGAAAGCTCTCGAAAAGAATTCGGTCATAGAAGTCCTGGTGGTCTACACCCTGCTGTCCTTCCTTCTGTGTATCCCTCAGGCAAGGAATGCGGGCGGACTTCATGCCTCTCAATATGTCTGGATCGCATTAAAATCCTTTTCCATCTTCATTGCCTGGATCTGCAGTTTCAAAGCCATCGATCACCTTCCGATCAGCATGTACGGTGTTCTTGACCTCTCCAGAGTCCTGTTTGCAACGCTTCTCGGAGTAGCGGTGCTTCACGAGACCATGAACACCATGCATATATTCGGTCTTTGCATAGTTCTCCTTGGCCTGATCCTGCTGAAATTCAAGCCCGGATTCATAAAACGTGCGGAAATGAAGGATATGCTCGAATCGGGCAAAGCCATGGAAAAGGTGCGCAGTCTTACCCCGCCGGACACTTCCAAAACCTGGTTCTATGTGATCCTTGCTTTCACCTCCTGCATCTTAAACGCTGTTTCCGGAACTCTGGACAAGGTCCTTATGAAAGAAATGAACAGCAGCCAGCTGCAGTTCTGGTATATGCTGTTCCTCGTAATATACTATCTTCTCTATGTATTGATAACCCGCACAAAGCTTCGTGCCTCCGTTTTAAAGAACGGCTGGATCTGGGCTCTTGCCATCCTCTTTGTAGCGGCAGACAAAGCCCTGTTCATCGCGAACGGAGATCCGGCCAGCCGCGTAACGGTCATGACGCTGATCAAACAGACCGGAACCATCGTCACGATCCTTGCGGGAAAAATAGTCTTCAAAGAAAGAAATGTAGCCTACCGTCTCTTCTGCGCAGCAGTCATCCTCTGCGGTGTGATCCTCGGTGTACTGGCCTGATCTTTTCCTTCCTTAATATATATCTCAAAAAAAGTTGTTTTTTTTCACTTTACCACTTGACATTGCTGAAAAATGGTGTAAAATGCATTCATAAATTAAAGCGGCAAAGGGGTCGCAGACTACAGGAGGTAGTCTGCGCCTTTTTTGTTTTCAATAAAAAGGAGCAGAAAAATGATCAAGAACGAATACTTAAAAAGCGTAATGGAGAAAGTCCAACAGAGAAATCCCGGCGAAACCGAGTTCTTCCAGGCTGTAAGCGAAGTACTTGAGTCCCTCGAGCCTGTAGTCGAAAGGCATCCCGAGTACCAGGCAAACGGTATCATCGAGCGTATCACAGAGCCCGACCGTATCATCAAGTTCCGTGTAGCATGGGTTGATGACAACAATCGCGTGCAGATCAACCGTGGTTTCCGTGTACAGTTCAACTCGGCAATCGGTCCTTACAAGGGAGGTCTCAGATTCCATCCCTCAGTTTGGGAAGGAACCCTCAAGTTCCTCGGCTTTGAACAGATTTTCAAGAACAGCCTTACAGGTC
The DNA here is from genome assembly GCA_016291655.1 of Lachnospiraceae bacterium. Lineage (GTDB taxonomy): Bacteria > Bacillota > Clostridia > Lachnospirales > Lachnospiraceae > RGIG3528. The sequence continues at coordinate 1,684 of JAEEYF010000081.1, forward strand.
TTCCCATCGGTGGCGGTAAGGGCGGAAGCGATTTCGATCCCAAGGGCAAATCAGATATGGAAGTTCTCCGTTTCTGCCAGGCATTCATGACAGAGCTTTATCGTCACATCGGTCCCGACGTTGACGTTCCCGCAGGCGACATCGGTGTAGGCGGTCGTGAGATCGGTTATCTCTACGGTCAGTACCTTCGTATCCGCGGTTCATCCGAGTCCGGTGTTCTTACAGGTAAGGGCATATCCTTCGGCGGCTCTCTTGCACGTACCGAAGCAACAGGTTACGGACTTTGCTACTTTACAGACGCTATGCTGAAAGCAAACGGCAAGTCCTTCAAGGATCAGACTGTTGTTATCTCCGGTAGCGGTAACGTTGCCCAGTATGCTCTCGTAAAGGCTACAGAGCTCGGCGCAAAAGTTATCACTCTCAGTGATTCCAACGGTTATATTGTAGATAAGGACGGTGTCGATTTTGAGACCGTTAAACAGATCAAGCAGGTTAAGCGCGGAAGGATCAAAGAATATCTTGAGACACATCCCAATGCAGAATACCATGAAGGCTGCAAGGGTGTTTGGACTGTTCCCTGCGACATTGCACTTCCTTGTGCAACACAGAATGAATTGGATGAGGAATCCGCTAAGATCCTCGTTAAGAACGGATGCACCGTAGTATCGGAAGGTGCAAATATGCCCAGCACCAAAGAGGCTGTTAAGTACTTCCTTGACAACAAAATTCTCTTTGGACCCGCAAAGGCTGCAAATGCCGGCGGCGTAGCTACCTCAGAGCTTGAAATGAGGCAGAACTCAGAGCGTACAAGCTGGACCTTTGAACGTGTAGATGAAAAGCTTAAGGGTATTATGGAGAACATCTACGCTAAATCCGCTGCAGCCGCAAAAGAATACGGCCAGCCCGGAAATCTTGTACTCGGTGCCAATATTGCAGGCTTCCAGAAGGTTGCTGACGCAATGCTGGCAGAGGGTATATTCTAATCATATTGTTTACTGACTTTATTTCGATAGCTGTTCAGGAAAAGTCCGCGGGTGAAAACCCGCGGACTTTTCCATTTATAAATATTTACTTGTTTCTGTAAATAATATCGTTTCTTCCCGGACCGTTACTGATCATTGTGATCGGGAAACCTATCTCCTTCTCGACAAATTCAATGTACTTTCTGCAATTCTCAGGAAGCTCCTCGTATTTCTTAATGCCTCTGATATCGCACTTCCAGCCGGGCAAGGTTTTGAGAACCGGCTTAGCCTTTTCAAGATTGACCGTTGTAGGGAAATCTGTCGTAACTTCGCCGTCAATGTCATAGCCGACGCAAACTGGGATCTCATCAAGATAACCGAGAACATCGAGTACAGTGAAGGCAACATCTGTAGTGCCCTGAATGCGACATCCGTACTTACTTGCAACGCAGTCGAACCATCCCATTCTTCTGGGTCTGCCTGTGGTTGCACCATACTCTCCGCCATCGCCGCCTCTGCGTCTGAGTTCATCGGCCTCGTCGCCGAAGATCTCCGAAACAAAAGCTCCCGCACCGACTGCCGAAGAATATGCCTTGCAGACGGTAACTATCTGCTTGATCTCATAAGGAGGAATTCCCGCACCGATAGCGCCGTAAGCGGCAAGAGTGGAGGAAGAAGTAACCATGGGATAGATGCCGTGGTCGGGATCCTTCAGCGAACCCAGCTGGCCTTCAAGAAGGACTGTCTTACCCTCCTTAAGAGCCTTCCAGAGGAAAGCACTTGTATCACATACGAACGGATCCAGCATCTTCTTGTACTCCATGAGAGTATTGAAGAGCTCCTCCTCGTTGATGGCAGGCTTGTGATAAAGATTTACGAGCATAGCGTTCTTTATTTCCGCAACTCGAGAGATCTTCGCCTTCAGGCTGTCAAGATCGCCGTAAAGCTCTGAAACCTGAAAGCCGATCTTGGAATACTTATCCGAATAGAATGGAGCAATACCGGACTTTGTGGATCCGAAGGAATTCTTTCCCAGTCTCTCCTCTTCGTATTTATCAAAATCAATATGATAAGGCATAACCATCTGTGCCCTGTCGGAAACAAGGAGCCTGGGCATCGGAACTCCCTTGTCCGTAATGCTCTTTACTTCCTCAAACACCTTAGGTACATTCAAAGCAACACCGTTTCCGATAATGCTTGTCGTGTGATCATAGAAAACTCCCGAAGGCAAAGTGTGGAGGGCAAACTTACCGTACTTGTTTACGATCGTGTGTCCGGCATTGGCACCACCCTGGAAACGCACGATAATGTCAGCATCCTGAGCGAGCATATCCGTGATCTTGCCTTTTCCTTCGTCACCCCAATTGGCTCCTACAATTGCTTTTACCATATTATCACTCTCCTGTTTAATATGTATTACCCGTTATTTCAATCGGGCATAGGATTTGCGGACCGTCTTTACCGTTTTATACAAACGTTAAATGCCCTCTTCCCAAACGTTAATATTTTAGCATATTTGTCAAAAAAATCACCAAGAAGCTTATGATTTATTCTAATAACTGTACTTATAGGTTACAGACCGCCCTATCTGAGATCTGCGAGCTCGAGGATCAGCCTTTCCGTCTTTTCCCAGCCGAGGCAGGGGTCTGTGATGGATTTACCGTAAACACCGCCGTCGGGCTTCTGATTTCCGTCCTCTATGTAAGATTCGATCATGAGGCCTTTGACCATTTTGTATACATCCTCGGAGTATCTGGTGCTGTGAAGAACTTCCTTTGCGATGCGGATCTGTTCCTCAAACATCTTTCCGGAATTGCAGTGATTGCAGTCGATAATGGCAGCGCAACTGTCAAGTCCCGCCTTAACACAGGTCTCGTGAAGGCTTCTCAGATCCTCGTAATGGTAATTGGGAAGGGAACGTCCGGATTTGCTCAGGGATCCGCGAAGGATGGCATGTGCCATGGGATTGCCCTTACTCTTTACCTCCCATCCCGAGTAAACAAAGTCATGAGGATGGCTTGCGGCAATGATGGAATTTATCATGACCGAAATGTCTCCGCTCGTGGGATTCTTCATTCCCACAGGGATATCAAGAGCGCTTGCAGTTAGCCTGTGAAGCTGGTTCTCAACCGATCTTGCACCCACGGCAACGTAACTCAAAAGATCCGAAAGATACTGGTGGTTTTCGGGATAGAGCATTTCGTCCGCACTGGAAAAGCCGGTCTGCTTCAAGGTTTCCAAATGAAGCTTTCTGATGGCAAGCAGACCCTTCAGCATGTCGGGAGCTCCGTTGGGATCGGGCTGATGAAGCATTCCCTTGTAACCGTCTCCCGTGGTTCTGGGTTTGTTGGTGTAGATCCTGGGAACGATAACGATCTTGTCCGCCACCTTTTCCTGAACTCCTCTGAGCCTTGTGATGTAGTCGATAACCGCATCCTCTCTGTCGGCGGAACAAGGTCCGATGACAAGCAGCAGCTTTGAGGACTTGCCTGTAATGACGTCCTGCACTTCCTTGTCGTTGGCCTTTTTCTTTTCGATCAATTCATCCGATACGGGGTACATAGCCTTGATGTCCTGTACCGAAGGTAATCTTTTTACAAATTCAGCATTCATTTGCTCTTCATCCTTTCAAGAAATATCTGTCATTTATCGCAGGGATCTTTGGGTTTTTCCCTGTCGAACAGTTTACGTTTTTCCGTGGACAGCTTCATGATCTCGTGGATCAAAGGAGTGTCCTCTCTCCTGATCGCTTCCTTTAATATGTTAAACTTCTCTTCGAACAATTCCATCTGGAGAAGCAACTCATCCTTATTCATGTAAAACAGTTCTGTCCACATGCTCTCGTTGATCTTGGCGATCCTTGTCAGATCCCTGAACGAATCTCCCGTATAATCCACGAGGCTCTCGGATTCCTTGCACACCATGAGCGAAACAGCAATACAGTGGGTAAGCTGTGACAGAAAGCCTATCATCTCGTCATGCTGTTCGGGGCTCAAAGTCTTTACCGATCTGAATCCTAAGATGCGTCCCAGTTCCTCGCAGGCCTCTATGCCCTCCTGCGTATTTTTTAAAGTGGGCGTTACAATATAGTTTGCGTTTTTGAATATCGTCTTGGTGGCATTCTGTACTCCGTAAACTTCACGTCCCGCCATGGGATGCGCCGCGATGAACTCAACGTCCTCCCTCAGGATGGATTGTATCGGATAGACCACAGAACGCTTAACGCCGGTAACATCGGTGATCAACGCTCCCGACTTGATGTATTGCTGGTTCTCCCTGATCCATTCCAAAAAAACCTTGGGGTAGAGACAGAACACCAGCAGGTCATATTTCCCGATGAACTCCGGATCGACCTTGGTCGTACCCTCGGCTATCAGCCCTTTCTCCAGCGCATAATCTATGCTGCTTTGGGATCTTGTGAGCGCTCCCACATGGTAGCCCAGATCGGTAAGCGCCTCTGCATAGCTTCCGCCGAGAAGTCCGAGACCGATGATCAAAACTTTTTTATTCTTGTCCAATTTCCACATTAAGACCAACCCTCCTCATATCATCGAAAAATCCGGGATAGCTTTTCTTCACGGCTTCTATGCCTGTGAGTTTTCCGCCCGTCACAGCCAGCAGCACCGTAAGTGCCATCACGATCCTGTGATCGTTGTGTCCGTCTGCTGCCTCAATGGGCGCATGTATTTTTCCGTCCTTCACCAGGACCTCGGTTTCAAGGACCTCGGTTTCGACTCCGAACTTTTCAAGTTCCCGGGCCATGACTTCCGCCCTGTTGCTTTCCTTGATCCTGAGTCTTTCCGTACCCGTAAACCTTCCGCCGTTTTTTGCAGCGGCATAGGCGAACAGAACAGGTCCCAGATCTATGCAACCGTTAATATCAACGGTCGCTCCGGCTTTGTCCAGTTTTTTAAAATTTTCAATGCATATCCTGTCTCCCTGCACGCTTTCGGGATTCAGTCCCCAAAGGTCGATCCTTGCTCCGAGCCCGTTCATCGCATAGAAGAACGCCGCGTTCGACCAGTCTCCCTCCGCCCTCTCGTTTAAGGGCATATATTTGCTGTTTCCTTTGATCTCAAAAACATTTTTTGAGGTCTCCGTAATTTGAATACCGGCCTTTTTTAAAACCGCCAGAGTAATGTCTATATAAGCACGGCTCTCCACCGGCGGGATCACACGGATCTCGCTGTCTCCGTCAAGCAAAGGCAGTGCAAAGAGCAAACCCGTAATGTACTGACTGGAAATGTTTCCCGGAACCTCAAAGCAACCGTGGCTCAATCTCCCGTCCGTCACTATGCTGCTGTTTGCTTTTTTTATCTTCACACCCTTTGCGGGAAGAATGTCCTCGTAGATTCCCACGCCACGTTCCATCAGGCGTTCGGAGCCTTTGAACTCCGCAGCCGTGCACTTTGCCGCCGCTACCGGGATGAAAAACCTTAAGGTGCTGCCGCTTTCCCTGCAGGGAAAAACCGCCGGCTCTGCATATGCTCCGCCGATCCCCTCCACTATCAGGGTATCCCCTTCCTCTCGGACCTTTGCGCCGAGAGCCTCTATGCAATCTATGCTTGCCAGGATGTCCTCGCTTTTCACGTAATTGGAAATGCGTGATTCTCCTTCGGCAAGTGCAGCGCAGATCAGCATCCGGTGCAGAAAGCTCTTGGAAGGCACAGCTTCCAGGCTGCCCTTTAATTCGCTTGGTGTAATGGTTGCGATCATTTCTTTTCTCCCAACTTTTCGATCAGATGATCCATAGCCAGATTGTAGCCTTCAAAACCGAGTCCCGCAATTGTCTCCTCCGCCACTTCCCTGATGTAACTCACCTGCCTGTAGGCTTCGCGTTCCGAAACCTTGGAGATGTGGACCTCGATGGTGGGGATCCGGACCGCCTTCACCGCATCCATTATAGCTATGCTTGTATGCGTGTAAGCGCCGGGGTTAATGATAATGCCGTCTGCCTTGTCGAAATAGGCCTGCTGGATGGCATCCACAAGGTCTCCCTCATGGTTGGACTGTACAAAAGAGACCTCAACCTGCTTTTCCTTTGCATGGGTCTTGATCATCTCCACCAGAGCCGCATAGGTCCGGCTGCCGTAGATCTCAGGCTCTCTTATGCCGAGAAGATTTAAATTCGAACCGTTTATCACAACAAATTTCATACTATTTCCAATCCGCGGCTTCCAGCACACGCATCACATTTTGGGATATATTCCCGTTTCCGTCGATGGTCGCGTCCGCTGCCGCTTTGTATATGTCATATCTTTCTCCGAAAAGCTTTTCCAGCATATCCCTGCTCTTAAGCAAAGGCCTGTCATCGGTAGGTGTAAGCTTATCGATGGACCTGTCTATAAAGACCAATATGCCGTTGGATTTAAGTTCCTTTACGTTTGCCGGATTCAGGATCGCTCCGCCGCCGGTGGAGATTATCTTTCCCCCGTTCTTTGAAAGCTCCGCTATCACTTCACTTTCGATCCTTCTGAACTCCGCTTCTCCCTTTTCCCTGAAGAAATCGGAGATAGTACAGCCGATCCGTTTCGTAATGATATCATCCGTGTCAACCTGCTGCAATCCCGTCCGATTTGCCGCTTCTCTGCCCACGGTGGTTTTACCTGATGAGGGCATTCCGATCAGAACAATGTTTCTCACGGATCGCAGCACCTCGGTATATGCCTTGTCGATCAGCTTTGCATCCGTTTCCGGAAGGCTCAAAAACCTTGTTCGTGCATATACCGCCTGCCCCGCAAGCATATACAGACCGCCGCAGGCCTTGATCCCGCGAGCCTCGGCCTCAAGGATCAGTTCCGAACGCAGGGGGTTGAAAATGGCATCCGCCACTCCCTTAAGCCGTGTAAATCTTCCGATATCTATAGGACAGGCATGAACCTTGGGATACATTCCCACAGGCGTTGTATTTATGATGAAATCCGCATCGGTCTGCGAGGCATATGCCTCCTCGTAAGTGATGCAGTTTTCCTTCGCGCTTCTTGAAACCGTCAGGATCACAGCCGCCCCAAGCTTTCTTGCAACGTAATTGGCAGTTTTGGAGGTGCCTCCGGTTCCGAGTATCAACACCTTGCTTCCCTTGAGCTCCATTCCCGCTCTGAGAAGCATTGCGGTCATTCCGTCCACATCGGTGTTGAAGCCCTTAAGCTTTCCGCCGGTGTTTACCACGGTGTTCACCGCTCCGATGGACTTTGCGGTCTCGTCTACCTCGTCCAGCATGGGGATCACGGTTTCCTTGTATGGGATCGTAACGTTCAGCCCCCGAAACTTCCTTTCCTTAAAGAAGTCAGTCAGGTCTTCCCGTGGGATCTCCTTAAGGATATAGTCATATGAGTCCATGGAAGCATGGATCTGTTTGGAATAGCTGTGACCCAGCTTCTCTCCTATAAGTCCGAATTCCATATGTCCTTTCCTTTCAAAAGTACCTGAGGACCGTAGGCAGTCACAAGCGCATCTGCGATCACCAGAGCCGTAATGCTGTCTATTACGGGACAGATACGTCTGACGATGGCGGGATCGTGACGCCCGTGGATCACCAGTTCTTCCTCTTTTCCCGTAAGGAAGTTTACGGTCTTTTGCGGTCTGGCGATGGAGGGTGTAGGCTTTACCGCAACTCCGAAGGTCACGGGCATACCATTTGAAATGCCTCCGTTAATGCCGCCGTTATTGTTTGTACCGGTAACCACTTTGCCTTTCTTCAGTTCAAAGGGATCGTTGAATTCGCTTCCCCTGGCGTTTGCAGCCTCAAAGCCCTTGCCGAATTCTATGCCTTTAACCGCTCCTATTGAGAACAGGGCGTGGGAAAGCAGGCTTTCAAGGCTGTCGAACCAGGGCTCGCCCACTCCTGCGGGAAGTCCCGTGATCGCGGTTCTGACTACACCGCCTACACTGTCGCTTTCTTTCGCCGCTGCTTCTATTGCAGCTATCATCCTTTCCCCCGTTTCATTGCAAAGCACCGGGAAATTCTTATCATTTAATGACTTGATCTCATCCGCAAGTTCAGCCTCATCGCTGCTGAAATCCCCGTCCTTAGTACCCGCACATTCCGCGATATGGGTTCCTATGAATATGCCTATGTTATTGAGGGCCGGCATAACTATGCCTCCCGCAGCTACTATTGAAGCAGTGATCCTTCCGGAGAAATGTCCGCCGCCTCTGTAATCCTCGAAGCCGTTATACTTCACATGAGCAGCATAATCCGCATGTGACGGGCGAGCGGGTCCGAAAAGGTAATCCCCGCTCCTCGTCTGCTCATTGGGGATCATTATGCAAAGGGGCGTTCCCGTTGTCTTTCCGTTAAAAACTCCGCTGAGAATCCTGTAATTGTCAGGCTCTCTTCTCGGTGTGTCTATCAGGGAAGCGGGCCTTCTTCTGGAAAGAAGCTTTTGTATCTTTCCGTCATCCACTTCAAGCCCCGGAGTGAGGCCGTCTATCACGCAACCAATGGCAGCGCCGTGGCTTTCACCGAAAAGTGTTATTGTAACATTCGATCCCAAGGTGTTCCTCATACAGTCTCCTCCTATGCCTTTATCGACGCCAGTTCCTCCCATGTCATGGTCCTGAATTCAAAGCTTCCGATCTTTTCAACGAACACGCAGCTTACACCGCTGTCCGAAGCCTTTTTGTCATGTTTCATGCTGCTGATGAGATCCTTAATGTCAAAGGTGCACTCGGTAGGCAGGGCATATTTTCCGAGAACCCTTCCCAGCCTTTCCCTGACTTCGTCGGAGCACATGAGCATCATTCCTATGGCAACACATTCTCCGTGCAGCAATTCTCCCTTGGCGGCCGCCTCAATGGCATGTCCCACGGTATGTCCGAAATTTAGGACTTTCCTCAGACCCTTTTCCTGAGGATCCTCTTCAACAACTTTTTTCTTTATCTCGTTAGCCCTTCTGATGATCTCTCCCAGACAGGCCTTATAATCCCTGCATTCCTCAATAAACCCGAATAATTCCGCATCACTTGTGGCCGCCATTTTTATAGCTTCCGCAAGTCCGGCATTCACCTGACGCTCATCCAGGGTTTTCAGCACTTCCGTATCAATGATGACAGCCGAGGGCTGGTAGAAGCTTCCCACCACATTCTTTACGCCTTCAAAATCGATCGCAGTTTTTCCGCCGATGGAGGAATCCACCATTGCAAGAACAGTCGTCGGAATGTTGTAAAAAGCTATGCCTCTCATATAACAGGAGGCCGCAAATGCGGCAAGATCACCGCAGACGCCTCCGCCGACGGCTATGACGCAATCCTTTCGGGTGAAGTTTTCGGAAAGCATCTTCTTCAAAATGAGGAGGTAATTGTCTATGCATTTACTCTGCTCTCCCTGAGGGATCGTCACGATATATGCCTCCTTACAGCGGGCCGCCACAGTTTCCGCATAGCAGGCCGGAACTCCGCTGTCTGTAAGGATCAGGGCTTTTCTGCCCGTGTCGATCAGCTTATCGACTTTTGCCAGGGCGCCCTGTTCATATATTATGTCATAGCTCAGATCACGGGATGAAATGTTTATCTTCATAGTCTCTCCAAAGTCAATCAATTCTATGCCTCGGGGTGTATCAATAGGTTCCCACAAGCTTAAGATTTGCACACAATGCTCCAAGTTCGTTAAGCATGTCGCTGCCGTCACGGGTGTTAATGTTTCCGTCTGCCTCGATGTAGAAGTAGTAGTTCCACATGAGCCCCTTCATAGGTCTGCTTCTTAAGGATCTCATGTTGAAGTTGTGAGCACCGATGATGTTCAGAGTCTGAGCCAAAGCTCCTGCTTCGTTCTTTACCGTGAACACAAGAATGAAATGATCGGCTCTGGTCTTTACATCTCCGCCGGGAACGTTCCTGCTTCCGGAGAATGAAGCGAACCTTGTGGTGTTGCTCCTGCTGGCATTGATGCCCGAAGCCAGCACCTGAAGTCCGTGGATCTCTGCGGTTTCTTTTGATGCAATGGCTGCAACCGTGGGATCGTTCAGTTTCTTAACATATTCCGCTGCCATGGCGGTGTTGTTATATGCCATCTTCTCAAATCCATGAGCCTTGATGAACTCATCGCACTGGGTGAGGGCCTGAGTATGGCTTACTACCTTTTTGATGCCGTCGATGGTCGCACCCTCGGGGGCGATGAGATTGTGTACTATGTCAACATCAATGACACTGTTTACGTAGAGATTACCCGAAAACATGAGGTCCATAACATTTACGACCTCTCCCGCATAGCTGTTCTCGATGGGCAGCACCGCACTGTCAGCCTCTCCGTTTTCTACCGCAGAGTAAGCCTGTTCAAAACTGTCGCAGGTAACAAGGTCCGCACCGGGAAACATCTTGTTTGCAGCGATCCAGGCAAAAGCTCCTTCCACTCCGCAGTATGCTATCTTCATGCCGCTGTTTCTTTTTCTCTGATATGCACAGGACAATTCCATGAGCTTCTTCTGGAAGAGAACATAGTAATCACCCACTTCTTTCTTGTCCAAAAGTTCGCTGTTCTTTCTGATAAGATACTCTTCCCTTTCCTCATCCTTGATGGGAAGACCGTGCTCCTTTTTATAGTCAGCCACTTTTTCCACTGCCGACATTCTCATTTCAAAGAGGCGGCGCATCTCCTTATCGATCTTTTCGATCTCCTCGCGTGTTTTCTTTAATTCTTCCATCTGCCTTGTCCTTTCAATTTTATTCGGATGTACACAGGTGCGAACTCCGCTCCTGTACATACTTGATATGCATATAAAAATCGGTTTCCGTTTTGCAAGGGAAACCGATCAAAAATCTTTATTCATTCTAAGCAACGGTCAACCCTGCATATTCTCTTTTAAACTGCCTATAATAATAAAAAAAGCAGTACGCAAAAAAACGTACTGCATGATAAAATCGATCGCAATGCAGAGGTCTGCAATCTTTCATGGCAATATTCTGTTTTGAATTCACGTTGCTCATCTCGACCTCGCCCTAAAATGTGCTCATCAAAAACATACATAATTTAGCAGAGTCTTGCGACTTTGTCAACACTTTTTTACCAAAAAGCATTAATTCTTCACCGCGTTGATTTGTGAAAAGAAGTGCCTAAAATGACACCATAACCCCGTCCCCATGGCTCATGGGGATATTTTACTTTGCCAGCAACATTCTGTCGTTAACCATATCTTCTCCGTTGAGCTCCGAGAATTTCTTGAGGAGATCATCAACGGTAAGTTTTTTCTTTTCTTCGCCCTTAACATCAAAGATGATCCTGCCGTTGTTCATCATGATGAGACGATTGCCGTGGGCAATTGCGTCCTTCATGTTGTGAGTGATCATCATTGTGGTAAGATGATTTTCCGAAACGATCTTGTCAGTGAGTTCAAGCACCGTAGCCGCTGTCTTGGGATCAAGTGCAGCAGTGTGTTCGTCCAAAAGCAGAAGCTTGGGCTGTCTCATGGTTGCCATGAGCAGGGTGAGTGCCTGACGCTGTCCGCCCGAAAGAAGTGATACGGATGTGGAAAGCCTGTTCTCCAGACCGAGTCCGAACTGAGCAAGCATTTTCTTGTATTCCGTTCTCTGCTTAGAGGAAATGCCCCATCTGAGAGATCTTGTCAAACCTCTTCTGGAAGCAATCGCCATGTTTTCCTCGATCCACATGGTAGATGCCGTTCCCATCATGGGATCCTGGAACACTCGTCCCAGATACTTGGCTCTTTTGTGCTCGGGAAGCTTCGTAACATCAACTCCGTCGACGGTTATGCTTCCGCTGTCCACAGGAAAAACTCCCGCAACCATGTTGAGAAGCGTCGATTTCCCGGCTCCGTTACCGCCGATGACAGTAACAAAATCACCTGCTTCAAGTTCAAGGTTTACATTTGTTAAGGCCTGTTTTTCGTTAATGGTTCCTTTATTAAAAGTCTTACTTAAATTCCTGATCGTTAACATTTTCCCCTCCTACTGATTGGTGCTGTCTTCATTTTTACGTGCAGGCAGCTTCTGTGAGATCTTGCTTTTCCAGAAGGGAACACCAAGGAATATGGCAACTACCAGCGCTGAGAACAGCTTAAGGTCATTTGCGTTAAGTCCCATCCTGAGAACCAGAGTAAGGACAACGTAATAGATGATACCTCCGAAAACAGCTGCAAGGAGTCTCAACGCAAAGTTCTTAAAGATCTTTCCGAAGATAACTTCACCGATTATCACGGCAGCAAGACCGATAACGATAGCTCCGCGCCCCATATTGACGTCAGCAAAGCCCTGATACTGAGAAAGTATAGCGCCCGAAAAAGCAACAATACCGTTGGAGATCACAAGTCCCAGGACTTTGGTAAAATCCGTATTGATACCGTTTGCTCTCGCCATATGCTGGTTTGCACCTGTCGCGCGAAGACTTTCTCCGATCTCCGTACCGAAGAAGAAATAGCATACAATGATAAGGACCACCGTGATCAAAGCAGCTACAATGATAGCCATGGGAATGTTTCTCAACGAAAGTATCAATTTATAATTATTTGCAGAAACGGTTTTGTTGGCCGATCCGCCAAGGATTCTCAGATTTATCGAATACAGTCCCAGCTGTGTCAGGATTCCCGCCAGGATCGCAGGAATACCAAACTTTGTATGAAGTATACCCGTTACCAGTCCGGCAGCACATCCCGATAAGGTTGCCAGCAGAACAGCCAGCCATATGTTCATTCCTCCGGTTATGCAGGTTACAAGAACCGCGCCTCCGGTTGCAAAAGATCCGTCCACCGACAGATCCGCCATGTCCAGGATCTTAAAAGTCACATAGACTCCTATGGCCATAATACCCCATATTATACCTTGAGCAACAGCTCCCGGCAGTGAATTAAAAAATGCTATCATTGCTAACAAAACTCCTTAACCTTTTTAGCGTTCTATCCGTCATTATTCCTAACAAAAGGCGATGGCAGGACTAAAAAACGCCCTGCCTGATATCGTACTATATTTTTTTCTTTGTGTAAAGCAGACTTTTTGATTTCTGTTCCTTAAAATTACTCTGCAGTAATGGCTTTGTATCCGTCGGGGATCTTGATCCCAAGCTTCTCGCATCTCTCTGCAACATACTCCTTGACGGGATCTGCTGCATACTTGACGTCCATCTTGGAAACGTCTGCACCGTTTACAAGGATCTCGTAAGCCATTTTGCCTGTTACATAACCGATGTCATAGTAACTGATCGAAAGTGTTGCAACACCGCAACCCTTGCAGATACCTTCCTCACCGCACACAATGGGAACCTTCTTATCCAAAGCTACCGCATCGATGATGGAAGTATTGGAAGCTGCCGTATTATCTGTGGGAATATAGAGGACATCGCAATTCTCACAAGCTGAAGCGGTAACCATCTGAATGTCGTTGCTGTCTGCGAAGGTGTACTCCTTATATTTGATACCGAGAGCATCAAATTCCTTCTCGATAACGGTTGCCTGATACTTGGAATTTGCTTCTGCCGAGCAATAGAGGATACCAACCTGCTTAACATTTGGGAACAGCTCTTTGATGATGGCTGCCTGCTTGTCAAGAGGAGCAAGATCGCTTGTACCGGAAACGTTGATTCCTGTAGCACCGCTGAAGTTCTTGAGTTCAAGAGCCGTAGCGTAATCAGTTATAGATGTTCCGAGAACCGGGATCTTTGTGGTTGCTGCCGCAGCTGCCTGAAGGGGAGCTGTTGCATTGGCAAGAATAAGATCATAATTGTTTGCCACAAAGCTGTTAACGATGGTAGCACATGTTGCGCTGTCGCCTGCTGCGTTCTGCTCATCGATCTTTACCTTATCTCCGAGAAGCTCGGTAAGTGCATCTTTAAAGCCCTTTGTTGCATCGTCCAATGCGGGATGCTGAACAAGCTGGCAAATACCTATCTGATATTCATCACTCTTCTTGGATCCACAGCCTGCAAAAGCAACACATCCCAAAACCATAACCATTGCCATTGCTGTGGCAAGTGCTCTTTTAATATTCCTCATGATTTTCCTCCCTGATAAAGAACATTTAATCATTCCTTTAAAGCGTTGCGCTTTAATGCCTTAAAGTATGAAGAAGTATACTATCATTTTCCGACAGTGTCAAGAGCATAAAACCATCTTTTTCTCTATTTTTCCATACGAAAAAAAACCGCAGTAAATGCGGCTTTATTCTCATCTTACGACAGGTACGAAAGGCTTTAAACGATAGCCCAGCAGTATCGCCAGTGTCATTTTTATCATATCCGGTATTATAAAAGGAATGACGCACCATGAAAGGCATGCGGCAAGGCTGACCGTTCCCTTCGTTTGTGTGTAGACGATCAAAAACCATGCGGTACCGAAGGCATAGCAGACCACAAGTCCCATGAGCATTTTGCCAAAAGGCACAGCAAGCCCGGCGATCCTGTTGCGGCCTTCAAGCTTTAGAAGTGGCTTATTCAAAGCCCACATCACAAGAGCCGAGAACAGAAAGCCTATTATATAGCCTCCCGTTGTGCCTATGAGTACACCCACGCCTCCCTTGAAGCCCGAAAAGACAGGCAGGCCTACCGCTCCCAAAAGAATGTATATGAGCACCGCAAGGGTACCTCGCTTGCCTCCCAGCAGATAAAAGGTCAAAAACACGCCAAAGGTCTGTAAAGTAAAGGGTACCGTTCCCGGGATCGTAATCCATGCGCATATGGCCATGAGCGCCGCAAAGGCTCCTATCAATACCAGATCGATCGTCTTTAATCCTGTTTTTTTGTTCATCCTGTTTTACCTCGTGTCTTGTCCGGCTGAATTTCCGAACTTATTGATTTGGATCTGCAGTGCATTATAGGTCATAAAAAGCGAAATGTCAACCACACATTTGAATTTGGTTGACATTTCGTGAGATACACTTATATACAGGATTTCAAAGCTTAATGCTAATCTCGCCGCTGGACAGGAAGGCTTCTTCTCCGTCACTGTATCGCACATGAAGGTGACATTCCTCATCCACACCGAGCACTCTTGCATGTGTCCTGTCAGTGCCTTCCTCTTCCTGTTTCAAAGTCGCATGATCGGCGGAAAGGATCGTGACATCTCTTCCTATGCAAAAACACCGTTTTCTGTAATCTTCAATATAGGAATTCTCGGGAAAACTCTTATAGAAGCCCAGAAATTCTTTTATAAGTTCCGCAACCAGATCGTTTCTCAGGTTTTCTCTCTTTTCATCCGCTTCATATATGGCTCCCGCCACAGCTTTGATATCCTCGGGAAAGCCTCCCTCGGGCTCAACGATGTTCAGGCCTATGCCCACCACGCAATAGTCGAGGGTTCCCATCTCAATGGAGGTCTGGGCCTCGGTCAATATGCCCGAGATCTTCTTGCCCCTCATCCACAGATCGTTCACCCACTTAATGCCGGTCTCCATCCCCGAAACCTTTTCTATCGCCTTTGCTTCCGCCACAGCAGCCAAAGTTGTAAGCGACGCAGCCTTGGCCACGGGAACATCGGGATGTAGAAGAAAACTGAGATAAATACCGCTGCCCTTCGGTGAATAAAAGCTCCTTCCTCTCCTGCCTCTTCCTGCAGTCTGCTCCTCCGCGACCACGATGACATCTCTTGTTTCACCCTCCGCCGCATATCTTTTAAGCAGGCTGTTGGTGGAATCTATCGAGGCATAGGTTTCGAGGACCACCTTAAAACCGTCCTTTTCAAGTCTGTTCGTGATGTAAGCGGCAGAAAGGGAATCAGCCGAAGTCTTAAGCATATAGCCCTTGTTTCGTATGCCTTCGATGTCATAGCCCTCTTTTTCAAGGCTCTTAACCGCCTTCCACACCGCATTTCTGGAGCAGCCGAGCTTCTCTGCCAGTTCCTCCCCAGAAATGTACCGCCCTTTATTTTCTTCGAATTCCGTTAATACTTTTTCCGTTACCGTCATTTCTTTTCTCTTTCCGGATACCTGTTCTGTCCTTTTGCCGAACATGGCAAAAAGCCGCCGTGTCCGTGTCCTTTCAGATGATACCAAAAAAACTCCGAAAAAGAAATAGCGTATTTAGACTTGCAATAATCTGTCACACCGTGATATAATTAAATGTAACCCATAGAATTATTGTCGAAGATTCTTAGGCTTATGAGCAGAAAGGAACGAAGATGAAGAAGTTTTTTAAGTTTTTGGGCGGATTAACATCTATAGCTGCCGTTGGCTTCGGAGCATATTGCGTTTATAAAAAGGTTGTTGAAAATAAGGAAGAAGACGAAGATGATTTCGACGATCTCTTTGATGATGAGGAACTCGACGAGAACAGATCCAATCGTGAATACGTTTCCATCAATATCACCGGAAAAGACGAGGATAAAAAAGAAACTTCCGTAACCGAACCTGCAGGCGAGGAGAAAACAGACTCCGAAGAGTAGTTGTTTGAAACCGGTCACAAATTAACAGCAGAAAAATAAGCCCCGAAAAATCGGGGTTTTTTCAGTTGTATGAAATATTCAAAAATGCTATAATTTGTTTATATTTACAAATTTCATTCATTATCCAAAGTAGAGGGCGAATTATATGAAGCTGCTTACCATTGTAGGGATATTTTTTCTGGTCATCGGAGCCGTTACGGTGATCTTTGCGATCGCCTCCGGAAAGGACCGCTATACGGAAGATGTCATGGCCCGCTTTGTCGGTAATATTGTTGCCGGCATTATTGCTGTTTTCGTCACACCCATAGTCCTGAATATAGTCAGGGTCAAGTTTGGCGACCGCATCATAGCTCTAATCCCCGAGGGTCTTATAGGCGACGAGGCTCTCCTCGAGCTTGGCATCTCTATAGTTTTTGCCGCAACGGGTATTATCCTTTTTGCATTGCTGTATCTCATCCTTTATCTCCTTTTCAGGATCCCCGGAACGATCTACAGCAAACAGTACGAAGAAAAGGAAAATCAATCCCTGCCCGTATGCATCCTCGTATCTGCATTCAGCTGCGCTTTCACCCTCTATCTGCTCTTCAGTCCTTTTTATTGTGTTGTCTACTCCGTTGCCGCGGATGCAAGCGTTATCCTTAAGACGGAACCTCAATATCCCGAAGCAAGGAACGTGATCTCCAATCTTATTGTAGGAATGGATGGCTTCGGAACCGTTGAAGAAGTTGACAATCTCGGTAAAAGACGTAATTTCCTGAACAGTTTTGTGTATGACCGTGTGGCAACCTTTAAGTATACAGACGGAACGACCACCGGTATCCACAAGATCATGAACGAAACAGTCACTGCACTCAGCTCCGTGCTGGAAGCGATACCTGCCGATTTTGCTCCGGGTGCGAACAAAACAACGGTTGACGTTGTCCGTGTTGCCAAAAATCAGTTCCTTGGAGCAACCTTCCTCAGAGTGATCATTTCCGATATTGTTCGCGGTGCTTCCAAAGCATGGTGTAACGGCGAAGATTATGTTCTGATCGGATCTGTTTCCAATCCTTTTTTGGATACCGACTTTGAAGAGACCGCCAACAAATACTTTGAGATCTTAAAGGATGCAAATGATGACGAGATCGTTACTGCGATGGATTCCGCTTTGAATGCCCTGGAGTCTTTCATAGAAGGCTATGACGACTGAGACAGATAATTAATGAGATTTATACCACATAATTCAAGGAGAACTGTTTAATGTACGATTATCTTATTGTAGGCGCCGGTCTTTACGGCGCCGTATTTGCGCGACTTGCAGCAGATGCCGGAAAGAAGGTGCTTGTTATTGACAAGAGAAGTACCGTTGCCGGCAACATCTACACGGAGAAACAGGAAGGTATCAATGTTCACATCTACGGAGCCCACATCTTCCACACCAACAACAAGCAGGTATGGGATTTCCTTAATAGGTTCACAACCTTCAATCGTTTCACCAACAGTCCCGTAGCAAATTACAAGGGAGAACTCTACTCTCTTCCTTTTAATATGTATACCTTCAATAAAATGTGGGGTGTCATCACTCCCGAAGAGGCTGCCGCTAAGATCGAAGAACAGCGCAAGGAGATCAAGGGTGAGCCTAAGAATCTGGAAGAACAAGCTATATCTCTTGTCGGCAGGGACATCTATGAAAAGCTCATCAAAGGCTACACCGAAAAGCAGTGGGGAAGAGACTGCAAGGAGCTCCCTTCCTTTATCATCAAGCGTCTTCCCGTTCGCCTTACCTTTGATAACAATTACTTCAACGCTCTTTATCAGGGCATACCCATAGGCGGATACACAAAAATGATAGAGAATATGCTCGAAGGCATAGAAGTCCGTCTCAATACCGACTTCCTCAAGAACAGGGACGGACTTAAAAAGCTTGCAGCCAAAGTTGTTTACACAGGTCCCATAGATGCTTACTTTGATTACTCTCTCGGAACTCTTGAGTATCGCTCGGTACGTTTTGAAAATGAAACGCTCGACAAGCCCAGCTTTCAGGGTAATGCGGCCGTGAACTACACTGACCGCGAAACCCCTTGGACCAGGATCATCGAGCATAAATGGTTTGAATTCGGTAAAGACGAGGACGGAAACGATCTTCCCAAGACCGTTATCAGCCGTGAGTACAGTTCCGAATGGAAACCCGGAGATGAACCCTACTATCCCGTAAACGATGCCAAAAACGGAGCTCTGTACGAAAAATACAAGGAGCTTGCTGACAGAGAAAGCACTGTGATCTTCGGTGGTCGTCTCGGCGAATACAAGTATTACGATATGGATAAGACCGTGGAAGCTGCCATTGCAAAATTCGACGGCATAGACGCCTGACAGTTTCCTCTTCTATAGTACAACATTATAGTATAACCCAGTCATTCAGCACCTTGATGAGCCTTTCAAATTCCAAAGGCTTGGCAAGGTGCTCATTCATTCCGGCGTTTCTCGCCGCCTGAACATCCTCCGCAAAAGCATTGGCGGTAAGCGCTATGATCGGAAGCTTTCGGAAATATTCTCCCGGAAGCTTTCGGATGGCCATTGCGGCTTCATACCCGTTCATAACCGGCATCTGGATATCCATGAACACCACATCATAGTATCCTTCTTCAACCTTCTTCATTCTTTCGAGTGCTTCTTTGCCGTCTTTTACGTGCTCAACAGCCATATGCGTCATGCCGATCAGCTCAGTGGCGATCTCGGCATTTATCTCATTATCCTCCACCAGAAGACATCTTTTACCTTTGAATTCCCTGATGTTTCCGCCTTCTCCGGACTTTTCGACCACCACATCATCGGCAGTCTTCAGCACCATTGTAACATCAAAGGAAGTTCCCTTGTTCAATACACTGTTAACCCTGATCGTACCGTTCATCATTTCAACCAGATTCTTTGTGATGGCCATTCCGAGACCGGTTCCCTGAATATGATCCAATCTCTCATCATCCGTAGCTCTGGAAAAAGGCGTGAAAAGCTTCTTCATGAACTCCTCGCTCATTCCTATGCCATTATCCAAAACCGTAAACTCCAGCACGATAAAACCGGGTCTGTCTATATCTTTTTCGCTCAGCGTGATCCTGATCTTTCCTTTCTCGGGAGTGTATTTGAAAGAATTGCTGATAATGTTGTTCATTACCTGACGGATACGTCCCTTATCCCCGATAAGTCTGGGGTGCTTGATTCCCGAGCACAATACATCTATGTGCTGCTTCTTTGCATTGGCCTGGGTTTCCGCCATTATGTTCAAGCCTTCGGCAAGCTCGGATATCTCAAATACTTCTTCCTGAAGGAAGGACTTGTCGGCCTCGATCTTGCTCATATCCAAAACATCATTTATCAGATCCAAAAGCTGTCCCGACGAAACGGATATCTTCCTCAGACAGTCCTTTACACGTTCAATATCATCCAGATGACTCTCGGCGATCTGTGTCATACCGACAATGGCATTCATCGGCGTTCTGATGTCATGGGACATATTTGCCAGGAAAGAACTTTTCGCAGAGTTTGCCTTTTCCGCATTGGTATAAGCTTCCACCAGCGCAGCACGGCTCCGTTCATCCTGATCTTTTACAAAGCTGATGTCCTCGGCACACAATAACACCTTGTCGATGTTCATCAGGCTTTTCTTTAAAGGTATTATAAAAAGCTTCTCCCATCTGGATGGCTCTCCCGCAAGGTGATATTCAAAGGATTTATATGCACTTCCTTCGGTATGGAAATGTTTTATCGTTACCGGACTTGTTGCGATCATTACAGTTCTTTTGGCTTTATTGTCAAAAGCCATTTCTCCGAAATGCTCCACAAGATCGGTATATTTGCCGGAGATCGGCATCAAACCGTCAACGGAGTCCTTAACCGTGATATATCTGTAGGTGTTTTCCTTCAGATCCACCTCAATTACCTTAGTAAACAGGTTTATGATGGCAGATATGATGTTATCCGATATAGCATTCCTTTTTTCAAGTTTTTTGCTTTTCTTTCTCTCATATAAAAGAATGACAAGCATATAAGAAGCCACGCTGGCGACGCAAATAAACTGAAGTATAGCCAGCGCACTGTAACTGTCGCTCAATATCCTCGTATTGATCTCATCCGGTATGATCTCGGTAATGATCCAGCCGCTCACGGGACAGAATGAAAATTTCATAAAATCAAAGCCTGCATTGGTGGGAGCTTTAAAGCATTCCGTATCCGAAGCGGTGGGAAGCGTATATTCATAGACTGTGTTCCCTTTGGGGTTTGCATATCTGTCCGATGCGAAAAGCTCATCAAGGGTCTTGTACTTCTCCTTGCAGCCAAAGCAGGTTATAACTCTTCCGTCAGCTGTCGCAAGTATCTCTCTGACAGGCCTGCCGTAATAATTTCCCGACAGAAAGTTCCCCATGCTCTCACCGTCATAGCCTCCTATGATCACTCCCTGCACCTCACCGTTACTTACTATCGGTGCATATGAAAGCAGATAATTCTCTCCGGTAAATTTACTGTCCAGTATCAGCAGATATCCGGTTTTTCCTGCTATACCGTTTACAAAATACTCCTCATTTTCAACCTGAAACTCATCATTATCACTGGTAAAAACATTACCGTTCCGGTCACAGAAACCTACCACGGAGAAAGATGAACTTTTCTTCAGTTCATGAACCCTTTCATGTGAAATATCCTCCCCGTTCCACACAACCGATTCTATATTGGCCAGAATATTGATGGCTTTCTCCGTACCTGTAACTATGCTGTCAAACAGCATAGCCTTGCTGACGCCTTCACTTTCCAGGAAAGCTTCCATATCCCCCATTGTCTTTTCCCGCAGCAATGTGGAATAAACTCCCATGGATATGGTTATCACCACGAGAACAACAAGCAGAAGGATGATATGCATTCTGCTCTCACCGTCTTTACTCCTCTGTCCTTCATCCATGAAGGAAAAATATCCGTCTATACCTTTTTTTTCTTCTATATCCATTTTTTCTCCGTAGACACCTATTCTGCTTCGAACAATAATTATACAGAGTCATTATATCATAAAATCTCCAACAATCGAGTAGGGGAAATTCAAAATTTCCCCTCTCACACCACCGTACGTGCCGTTCGGCATACGGCGGTTCAACATAACTTCAAAGCATGATGCTCATTATAGTAGTCCAAGCAGCTCAAGAGTTTAGCCTTGCTTAGGAT
>JAEEYF010000082.1 GCA_016291655.1 Lachnospiraceae bacterium
AACAGTTTCCTGGGGATGATCCACCTATAGCTGCGCTCTGGTAACCACCCACAGCTATGACATTTGCATTGCCACAGATCGTGATGTTAGCACCTGCGCCAATCTGACCTCCTCCGATCCCGGCGCCATCACCCGAATGATCTATAGTAACCTGAGCATTGCCACCGATCGTGATGTCAGAGCCTGCGCCAGTCTGACCTCCTCCGATCCCGGCGCCAAGACCCGAATGATTTACAGTAACCTGAGCATTGCCTCCGATCGTGATGTTAGAACCTGCGCCACCCGAACCTCCTCCGATCCCGGCGCCATCACTGTGGCATTCTATACTTAATGAAGCACTCAGACTCCCTTCAACACTGCTTATAATTAGGCTCCCACTGTTTAATTTAAGTATTCCTGCTCCAAGACCTGAGCTCAGTGTGTTATTACCTATCAATAGAATGGTCACATTTCCGGTGCCCATAATTCGTAAAGCCTCAAATAGCGTATTAAGTGTTACTTCGGATAAAATGACAGTTATATCCTCATTTTCATTTGCTGTAATTGTGAAACCTTCGCCTGAGTAACCTGTAACTCTTACTATAGAATATTGACTTCCGGAAACACTACTTGTATTTCCCACGCTAACTACAGGAACATTATCTCCCTTAACCATATTTACAGGCATCAGCCCGATCAACAGCAGCAAACACAAAAAACAACCTGTTACTTTTTTCCACATGACTTTCATTTAGTTTTCTCCCTCAGAACTCTTGAAATTGATCAAAAACAATATAAAAAACACACATAAACACGATATCTATCGTATTCTGTGTGCAAAAAAACTATCCGGAAAAAAGAATCCGAACAAAGTACCCTCCCAATTTATCATCCCTGCCGATGACTTTTTTCATCCTTAACATGGCCTTAACCCCACATTTAACACATAACCACCATAGTAATAAAATTATATGATCTTCGAGACCGCTATGTCAATAAAAGATTAAAAAGAAATGACTACTGACTACTTCCCAGTATTTCAGCAAGAGATAAACCGTTTCTAACCGCGCTGGCGAACGATCTCGTAAGCAAGAATTCCCATGGCTACAGAGGCATTCAGGGATTCGATCTGTCCCTTCATGGGAATGGAAGCAACGTAGTCGCAATTCTCTCTGACAAGCCTGCTCACTCCGTCCCCTTCACTTCCTATTACAAGTCCGATGGGTCCTTTCAGGTTCAGGTTGTACATGATCTCACCGTCCATATCGGCGCAAGCGAACCAAAGCCCCTTGTCCTTCAGCGATTTCATTGTCTGTACGATATTTGTAACCTTAGCTACAGGCGTATAGTTCAACGCTCCGGCGGAGGTTTTTGCAACCGTTGCCGTGAGTCCGACGGCTCTGTGCTTGGGAATGATAACCCCATGCGCGCCCGCAAGATTGGCGGTTCTGATGATCGCCCCAAGGTTGTGGGGATCTTCTATGCCATCCAGGACAACAATGAAAGGATCCTCACCCTTTTTGCGGGCAAGTTCCAGGATATCGTCCACTTCCACATAGTCATAAGCAGCCGTGAAAGCAATAACTCCCTGATGTTTGCCCGTTTCCGAAAGCTGATCCAGTCTTTCCTTGGAAACAAAATTCAAGATCGTATCGCCCTTCTTTGCCTCGCGTACTATCGTGCGCACAGGACCGTCCTGACAACCGTCAAGCACAAAGAGCTTGTCCACCGTTTTACCGGCGCGAAACGCTTCAAGCACTGCGTTCCTTCCTTCGATCCGGGTTTCATTGATCTGGTTTTCTTCAATCATTGCTGTTCTCTCCGCTTTCATTTCCTTCAATAATATCAAATCCTTTATGGATGATCTCATACAGCCTTGCATATTCCTTCTTGAGGTACAGCCAGCCCACAACAGCCTCAAAGCCTGTTGCCTTGTGGTAATCCCCAAGGGATGCGTTTTTCGCGGGGGAATAGCTCTTTGCATTCCTGCCGCGTCTGTATATGCTCTGCTCTTCCTCGGTAAGGCTGTCCAAAATCCCGGTGATCATCCTGGCCTGAGTCACTGCCTTCGCCAGATTGCTCGCCTTGCGGTTAAGCTTGTCGACCGCAGTCGCTCCTTTAGCAAGAAGGCATGTGCGTATCACCAGTTCATAGACGCAGTCACCGATATATGCCAGATCCAAAGGCGGATACCGGTCCGCCTCAAAATCAGGCAAATTAAATTCTTTATATAATCCGTCGTTCAAATTCTATCCTCTGTTTCTTTTGACGCGTTAAACCAATTCCCAGACAGTGCCCTCGCGGGTGTCCTTTATGGCTATGCCCTTTCCCAAAAGCTCGTTTCGGATCGCATCAGCCTTGGCAAAGTCCTTGTTTTTCTTTGCTTCTTTGCGTTCCTCGATCTTCGAGAGCACATATGCCTCGAGCTCGGGATCCACATCCGCCTTGGGCTCCGCTCTGTCGATCGTGAGATCGAGCGAAAGGACATAGTCGAATGCCTCTATCAGAGCAAGCTTTGTCACTGCGTTCGCATTGCTTGAAAGCAGATCGTAAACAACAGTGATGCCTGAGGAAGTGTTCACGTCGTTGCCAACTGCCGCAAGGAATCTGTCGGAAAAGTCGATGTAAACTCCGCCGTCAACTTCCGTTCCCTTGACAGCCTTCGCAATGCTCTCCTGCATATCCTTGGAATAGCGGTTAGCGGTCTTGCGCGCTTTTTCAATCTTTCCCGAAAGCTCGGCAATTGCCTTATGGTCAAGACCGGCCTCCTTCTTCAGAGCATCGATCTTTTTGATCAGCTTGTCATATGCATTGCCGACATTTGAAAGCGCGTCGAAAGAAAACTCCAGGGGTTTTCTGTAGTGCGACTGGAGGCAGAACATCCTGTAAAGCATAGGGTCGATCTTCTTTTCTTCAAGCGAAGAAACGGTTATGAAGTCGCCCTTGGACTTGCTCATCTTGCCATCCCTGTTGTTCAGGTGATGCACATGGAACCAGTAATTGACCCATTTGTGACCGAGAAAGCTTTCGCTCTGCGCGATCTCGTTCGTGTGGTGGGGGAACATATTGTCCACGCCGCCGCAATGGATATCCATCCGATTTCCGAGATGCTTCATGCTGATGCAGGAGCACTCGATATGCCAGCCGGGATAGCCCACGCCCCAAGGGCTGGACCATTTAAGAGCCTGGTCCTCAAACTTTGATTTGGTAAACCAAAGCACGAAATCGTTCTTGTTCTTCTTGTTCGTGTCCTCTTCCACATCGTCGCGAACGCCCACAAGAAGCTCTTCCTCGTTCTGATTGCCGAAAACATAGTATTCCTTGAGCTTCGAGGTGTCGAAGTATATGTTTTCTCCTGCCTTATAGGCATATCCTTTCTCAAGCAGAACCTCGATCATATTGATAAACTCGGGGATGCAGTTTGTTGCAGGCTCCACAACGTCGGGAGTCTTGATGTTGAGTTTTTTGCAGTCAGCCATGAAAGCGTCGGTGTAGTACTTTGCGATCTCCATAACGGTCTTGTGCTCACGCTGAGCGCCCTTTACCATCTTGTCTTCGCCTGTATCCGCATCACTCGAAAGATGTCCGACATCAGTGATGTTCATAACGCGCTTCACATCATAGCCCGCATAACGAAGTGTCTTCTCCAGAACGTCTTCCATTACATAGCTTCTTAAGTTTCCGATGTGTGCGAAGTGATAAACCGTAGGACCACAGGTGTACATAGACACTTTGCCGTCCTCGTTGGGAATGAATTGCTCTGTTTTTCTGGTAAGAGTGTTAAAAAGCTGTATTTTGTTTTCCATTTTGTATTTTTCCTTTCCGGTGAGGAAACTCTATGTTTCCCGATAATAGTTTCGTTTATTATCCTGTCTCGCATGTGTAAGGATCGGTCATCTCTTACAACACCCGGGACAGCCCGTACAGGATTTCCCGTTGAAGCCCTGCGATGTCATCGCATCGGCGCTCTCGTAATCATATATGCCGGAATTACCTGCTCCGTAATCCAGATTTCTTGCACTTTCCAGCAGGCATACCGCCTGCGCGGCTATGCCTTCGCCCGCACCCGTAAAGCCAAGTCCTTCCTCGGTCGTAGCTTTTATGCTGACCTGGGAAATGTCGATCTTCAGCGTGTTCGCTATATTCTCTCTCATCTCACGGATATAGGACGCCATCTTAGGCTTCTGCGCAATAATGGTTGCATCTATGTTTTCAATTATAAAAAGCTCGCCAAGGAGCATATCCCTCACTTCATTAAGAAGCGAAAGGCTTGAAATACCTTTATACTTGTCATCGCTGTCGGGGAAATTGCTTCCGATGTCGCCCATGGCAGCCGCTCCGAGAAGCGCATCCATGATCGCATGGGTCAGCACATCCGCATCGGAGTGTCCGAGAAGCCCCTTCTCAAAAGGAATCGCAACGCCTCCCAATATCAGCGCTCTTCCTTCGACAAGCTTATGAACATCATAACCTGTTCCGATCCTCATGTTTCACCTCATATGAAATGTATAATTTGTTACAAATCATTATTATCACACGAATGTCATACTTTTGCAACAAAAAAGAAACTGTTTGCCTTAAAAGTCAAACAGTTCAGAGTGTAGACAAAATGGTTCCGGGCTTTCAAAGCTTTCGGAACCATTTTTCTTTACATTTTTCTTTACATTTTTCTTCGCATTTTCTGTTTTCTGATCTAAATCAACAAAAAAAGAGAGATAGTCCAGCCTGTTAGGCTGTTACCATCTCCCATTTCTTTATGCACGTTGCAAGTTTCTTTATATTCATACCCGCAAAAGTAAGCGCGGTTTTCATTTCCATCCTCGCTTTACCATACATCTGCGTATATCTAAAACCGTGGTTTTCCTTTGCGGTTCCGAAGATACGTTCTATTGTTTCCTTCCTGCATCCATAGACTTCTTTCATGCCTATGGGCTTTACTAAGCCTATTGAACAAGGTAACTATTAACTTATAAACATATAATACGAGGAAGCGTAAGGGGTGATAAAACATAGTATCCTTAAATTTTAGATAAAATGGACGCTGCACAGGCAAGAGCGTTAAACTATGTTCTGATAACGAATAACATTATGGATTTTGTTGATATAGAGGGTTTACAGATCAATACATGGAGACAACCCGGGGATATTTTATGAAAACGAACCCAGTCAAATGCGGTTCGTTTTTATTTGACAGACGTCAAATAAAATGTTATGATTGTCCTACAATATTTGACGCTCGTTAAATAAATCGGAGCAATCATTATGAAAGAAAATAGCCAAGTCATTACGGAAAAACATGATATGACCTTTTTAAAATGGTCGCACATCAGGAGTTCAAGCGGAACAGCCGGGACTTTTCTTAAAGCTGAGTCTGTTCTGGGTGGGGTGAAAAAGTATTATAAGCTTTCGAACTTTGATCCCGTTAACGGCATTGTGGGGCACGAATGCGTAAACGAGTTGATCGTTGACAGGCTGTTGAACATCCTTGGAGTGGAGCACATCCACTATGAGCTTATAAATGCCCTGGTGGAAATAGAGGGAAAAGAGTATTCCACATATATATGTGCCTCGGAGGATTTCAAAAAGCCCGGAGAGAGCAAGGCTGCGCTGGATGATTTTTATGCTGTCAATGCAGCAAAAGGTGAAGGAAGATATGACTTTTGCGTGCGGATGGGATGGCAGGATTACATAGACATCCTGCTTGCGGTGGACTATCTGATCCTGAACCGTGACAGACATGGGGCAAACATTGAAGTTTTGCGGGATCCGAGAAAGAAGAGTCTGAGGATAGCACCTCTGTTCGATCATGGTGTTTCCCTTCTCTTTAACTGTAAAAATGACGAAGAGGCAAAGATGTTCAATGTTCTGGAAGACAGACCATGTCAGAATTTTCTTGGCAGTCGATCGGTGTTTGATAACCTTTCATTGATCAAAAATAAAAGGGATGTTTTTAAAAACGAACTGAAGCGAGAGCACAAAGAACTGCTCTTTAAGGATCTTGATACAGTTATTTCCGAAACCTTCAGGGACAAGATATGGGAAATGATCTTTAAGAGGTATGAGACATATGAAGATCTATGAGATCATAAACGAAGAGGATTCATGCACAGTAGGTTTTCTTCTTTATTATGAAAAAGAAAAGAATTTTGTAATAGAACTTGATGAGTACCTTGATGAGTGGAATGCTCCCTTGCTTTTTTCAAATCTTGTAAAGCAAGGGATCTATACAGTTCCGAGAGATCTGAGCCTCCTCTGGGTGAAAGAAAGGATCATTCCTCCCACAAGGCAGAACATCAGCGCAATCCTCGCAAATCATAAACTGAATGAATATGATGAAATAAAATTTCTGGAGATATCCGAGGGAAGATGCTCTCAGGATAGTTTAAGGATCAAAAAGATGAAGGAAATCCCGGATCTTGTTCGGAAAAGACAGGAGAAAAATCTAACTTGTGTTTTTCCGACAGGAGAAAACAGGCTGTTGTGCTTCTTTGCGGATGACACTGTGAAGCGTGTCGATCTTAATAAGCTGATGTCGGAAGACGGGGTTGAAAAAGTGATAAAAAACAGGGAATTGTTCCTTTCGGCGACACTGGGCTCCGGAGGCTATTATGTTACTTTTAACTACTCCATAGATGTTCCCGCAAGATGCCTTTATTCCTATGGGGAGGACCTGGGAGTAAAGAGAGCGGATTTCTTGGATTTTCTTCGTTGGAATGTCCTTGATACAAAAGATGTTTGCAATCTTCTTTCCTGCTCGAGACAGAATGTTTCCTATCTTACAAAGCAAAAGGATCTTTCACCTGTGAAGGAAAATGTAATGGGAAACCTGTATCTGAAGGAAGATGTTCTGAGAACGGGATGGTAAAGAAAATTCTTTGTAACTGTGACAAAAGGGGCTTTCGCCCCTTTTGTCGACAGTCTGAACTGTTTGCCTTAAAAGTCAAACAGTTGCCTCATACAGGCGCTTTTGCTCTTTATATGCTTTTTCGAACTCCGGATCAGATAACATCATTTCTTCGAAATTACCCTGTGCCACAATCCTGCCTTTTTCCATTCGTACTATTTTTCCGACTTTATCACAATACCCCAGTCTATGAGTGACTATTATGAGTATTTTCTCCTTTGCAAGTTCGTGAACCATCTTAAGTATTTTTTCTTCATGAAGAGCATCCATAGCGCTTGTGGGTTCGTCTAAGATCCACAAAGATCTTTTTCCGTTTACCAGCAGGCGCGCAACAAGAAACCGCTGCCATTCACCTTTTGAAAAGGATATATCCTGCCCCACAATACTCTCTGTTCCTTTTTTCGATCTCGAAACTTTTTCCCACAAGCCGACCTTCTTCAGCACCTCTTCAACTTCTCCGTCTGTCGCCTCTGAGCAAAAAAGATTACTCTTCACGGAAACAGCTATCTGAGGGAAAGACTGACTGATGTAGGCAGTCTGATCAAGCATATCTTTCATACCGTTAAAGGGTTCCGGTTTAATTATCATCTCACCACTGTTTGGAGTTCTAAGTCCTGATATCAAACTTAACAGAGATGTCTTGCCCGCTCCGTTGTCTCCAAGTAAAAGCAACGAATCTCCCCTTTGTAATCTTAAAGAAACATGATCAACCGCACAATTTTCACCATATTTCAGCGTTACTTCTTTTAGCTCTATACTGTCGATCGATCCAAGTCCCGCCTTCTTCTCTTCATGGTTTTCCGATTCGTCAAATTCAAGGAACTGCCTTGCATAATAAAGTGCCTCCTTATCCCAAACAACAGTATTAAACAATTTGGCCAATTCACCGTACATCAATACAATTCCAAGCATTAAAACGATCAATGTACTTTCGGTGTTTATACCGTTACGCAGACGAATAAACAGCAGTCCTGCGGAAATAATGGCGCCTATGCAAAGTATTATACCGTTAAGTACTTTATATTTAAGGTTCCTGTGTTGTATGTGCGCACTTGTGCTTGCAAATTTCACATCATAATCCGTTGATCTTCCGATAATATAATTCTCACGATTGCCCGAAACGATCTCTATATGCTCATCTTCGCTGTTAAATATATCCAAATAGTATTTTTTCCCGCTTGCGTGGTATTGTCCGTACAGGCTATGTACAGTCGAATCAATTCACTAAGGAATCTCGAACCGTTTATTATTCCCATCCTCTCTGCAAAAGATTCCTCTTTAAACATTTCATATATCTTCTGGAAACCGTTTAGGAACATTTTTCTGCTCATATATATATATTGTCAACGATATTTTTAAAAACCAAAAAAGAGTCACGAAAAGATGCTCTCATGACTCTCGTTTTTGTTACTCTTCTCTCGTAACGCCCTTGTAGGTGTAGCCTGTCTCTTTGATGACAGCCTCAAGCTTTTCAAGGTCAAGTTCGTTGTCTGTCTTGATCACGCAAAGATCCTTTTTGTGATCGGCCTTTACTTTTTTTACATCAAAGTTCTTCCTGATGGCATCATTCATATGTGCCTCGCACATTCCGCACATCATGCCCTCGATCTTAACCTTATAAACCATTTATTTATATCTCCTTTCGCCGATAAAAAACAATGATAGACGTTTTGAGTTCTGTTAGCTCAAACTAACATCTATCATAGCACATTTTTCTCGATATGGGCAATATATTTGTTTATATCTCAAGATCATCTTCGGGTGGGTAGTACAGACTTGATATGTCCGCATCTTCATAACCGTACATTACTTTTGCAAAATTGGTGCATACAAAACGGAATGTCTCGGAACTGTATTTGATACCGAAGAGCAATGCCAGATTGTTGAAATGCAGCGGAGAAATCGCATGTCCCCACTCAGCCTTATCGTTTTCGACTCTCTTGTTCTGGAGCAGACATGAAGGGGTAAGCTTATAGGTCTTTCCGCCTGTTTTGCTGACGCAGAGGATTTCAACGTAATCCCTGGCATCCTTTCGGCATATGATTTCATAATCCTGCTTCTGTTCTTCAAGATCAAGTCCCTTTTCAAGGACAACCGCATCCGAATATGCTCCGGTCTGCTGACCTTCTCCGATAAAAAGTCCATGTTTATTGTTGTATTTTACAAGCTCGATCAGTTTGTCAATGCTGCTTTGATCCAAGACCGTTCCAATGGGAGCGGCTTCACTGTTTGTTAAAAACGCAACCAGCGCATCTATTTCGCCCTGTGAAAGTAATGTTTTGTTATCCGACATAGCTTACCTCCGTGATTTATTATGCTATTTTGACATTTTACTCGATATTTCAACAAAAAACAATAAACGACATGTAAAATTCTATCAAAAGAATTTAAACCGTAAAATTCTCCTCTAAAAAAACAGCGAAATTTTCTATTTTTCCTTCTTGACAAACCCCTAAGTTCTTGGTAATATATGCGAGTGCCTTACGAAATGCATGGGATCTTAGCTCAGCTGGGAGAGCATCTGCCTTACAAGCAGAGGGTCATAGGTTCGAGCCCTATAGGTCCCATTTTAAATGATTTCTTTTAGGCACAACATGGCGGGATAGCTCAGTTTGCTAGAGCATGCGGTTCATACCCGCAGTGTCGAGGGTTCAAATCCCCCTCCCGCTACGAAAACGAAAAAGAGAGTCTGATGACTCTCTTTTTCGTTTTTATATTCTGTGAATAGGATTTGAACCTGAAGGCACTGCGGGTGCAGTGTCGAGGGGCGCTACATGCCGGTGGCATGTGTTTAGCGCCGACCGGAGCGGAGCGGAGACCAAATCCCCCTCCCGCAATCCTTATTTATAATCATTTATGATATCCGAGAACAGTACTCTCGGCCTCTTTTCATATCCCGTCTTCTCATTGAAGAGAGGCTGTTTTGCCTTGAATATCTCGGTCACGGTAAGGAACTCGTAATCCTGCTCCAAAAGTGTGGGGATAACCGTCTTTAAAGCCTCCACCGTAGCATCATTATCCACAAAGTCATGGAGCAGATACAGTACTCCGTCTCTCGCATTCTTAAGCATTTCCGTCTTTCGGTACTCCGCATCGGCTCTCGCCTCCCAGTCCAGACACCCTATGCCCGAGATAAAGATCTTGGGGATCCAATCGTACATCTCCGGTTTCACATCAATGTAGGGCGGGCGGAAAAACAGCGGACGTTTCCCGGTAAGTTCCTCTATGACAGCATCTGTCTTTTCTATCTCTTCCTTAACCTCTTTCTCGTTCATCCCGGACATGAACGGATGGGTAAAGGAGTGATTGCAGATATCGCAACCCATGCTTATCGCACGTTTTGCCACCTTTTTGGATTCCTCCGTTACGTTTTGACCGATAAGGAAAAATGATGCTTTTATGTTATATTTCTCCAAAAGATCCAAAACCTTTGGTGTGGTAACGGTATTCGGTCCGTCATCAAAGGTCAATGCCACTTGTTTCTTCATTGAACTGCCTCCGTAAAATCCTGAATGATTGCTGTCTGATTATATCAAAGATCTTACTTTTTTACATCCCATCATTTGTCAAGTTTAAGAAACTTGTAAGCGTTCTCGTAGAATATCTTCCTTCTTTCCTCGTCGGTCAAAGGCATCTTCATAAATCTCTCATATTCTTTTTCATGGTTCCACATGGGAAAATCCGTTCCGAAGAATGTTCTCTCAACACTATGCTCTCTGATCATATCCGCAGCTGTTTGAGGGTCAAGCTTAAACAATGCGCTGGAGGTGTCTATATAGAAATTCTCTCGTCCGAGCAGATACTTCCTGGATTCTTCCCACTCTGAATAGCCGCCGAAGTGAGCTCCGATCGCCACGAGATCCGGAACCGCATCGAGTGCGCGAGCCATACGAACGGGATTTGAAAACTCGAACCTGTAATCTCCCGTATGTATCAGGATCGGAAACTTTCCCGCAATAAGCTTAAACATGCGGATAGCCTCCTCTGAATCCAGTGCAAACTTCTGGAAATCCGGATGGATCTTAATGCCGTGAAGCCCAAGTTCCTCGACAAGAGCCAGGTCCTCTTCCGGTTTTTCCGAAAAAGGATGAAGTGTGGCAAAGCCGACAAACTCAGGATGCTTCGCACATTCGGAAGCTATGAATCTGTTAATGGATTCAACCTGCTTGGGAGTGGTGGCAACGGAATGTACCAGGAAATGCTCACAGTTTATCTTTCGGCCGTTTTCCAAAAGCTGCTCCGGTAAACCGTTCTCGCTCATTTCAAGGTGATAAAACTCGCCCACATTCTTGACAGCTTTTGAAGCGATCTTTTCGGGATAGATGTGCGCATGGAAATCTATTTTATGGAAATCCTTCATAGGATTCCTCCTCTCATTACTTTAATGCGGCGTAGTATAGCACTTTTCCCCAAAGTTGTAAACAGTCAGCATATGCTTACCTGTTTTATTCAATAAAAAGACCACTTGTTCATTGTAATCCGGATCTCGTCACAAAGGCATTAAAACATATCAAATCTCCCGTTCCTTCTGGCGGCTTTTTCCGCAAAGGAGAAAACTGCAACGGCCAGAAGGGCATACACAACGGCTGTCGCCATTTCAGCCGATATGCAGGGCCAAAAGTATTTCGTATCGCCTTCGAACAGCATGTTCATGGCATACAGTGCCTTGGTAAGTGGCATGAGCTGAGCGATCACCTGTCCGAAAAATGGCAGCTGTGAAACAGGGAATTCAGCACCCGTGAAGATCATAAAAATGTAGCTCACTATGTTCAGGATGAGGTGCATGCTGTCGCTCACAAGACCAAAGGACGAAACAAACAGTCCGAAAGCCGAGGCCGATGTCATGGCAACAAGGATGGCGACAGCAGTGTGGAGAAGGCTTATGCCCTTAAAACTCACACCAAAAATAACTGTTCCCACCACAAGACCACTGACCGAAGCACACACTGCAAAAAGCATAGGAAACACACCACTTGCAAGGATCACCGCGATCTTGGAGCCGGGAGCCGCAATGATGGACCGCAGGCGGCCTGTGTATCTCTCGGCAACGAATATCCTTCCCATATCAAACACGCAGGCGTTGGTGCAGAGCAGAAACGCATTTCCGATC
>JAEEYF010000083.1 GCA_016291655.1 Lachnospiraceae bacterium
GCCCGCTGTCGGACATAGGCAGTGCTACGCTGCCCGCGGAGCGTATGGGCGAGTTTTACCACAGATACGTGCTGGGCGTATATCGTCTGCAGGAAAGACTCATCACCGACTTCCCGAAGCTGCTGTTGGAGAACTGTTCTTCAGGCGGCGGAAGGTTCGATGCGGGTATGCTTTATTACAGTCCGCAGATCTGGGCTTCCGATGATACGGACGCTGTGGAAAGGCTCAAGATACAGGAAGGAAACGAGCTGGTGTTCCCGCTTTCCGCTATGGGCGCGCATATTTCCGACTGCCCGAACCATTGCGTCGGAAGGATCACACCCTTCAGGACGCGCGGACACGTGGCTCTTGCGGGAACTTTCGGATATGAGCTGGACGTTACAAGGATACCCGAAGAGGACAGGAACATGATCCCCGAGCAGGTCAGGATGTATCACAAGTTCAATGACATCGTGAGAGAGGGGGACTACTACAGACTGGCCTCCTATTCGGAAAACGGATGCTTTGACTCCTGGATGAGCGTTTCCAAGGACAAAAAAGAGGCTCTCGTCACCGCGGTCAACGTGATGAAGCGTCCGAACGTGAAGAGCAGGAACGTGAAACTCTCAGGCCTCGATCCCGACAAAAAATACCGCCTTCTGAACGAAGACGGTACGGAATATACGAGCGGGATGGGCGAAGAAGGCTCAGAAAAGGTCCTTTCCGGACTGACGCTGATGAACGCAGGCATACAGATCTGCGAGACCTGGGGTGATTTCCAAAGCCTGCTGATACATATAAAGGAAGCTTAGCCTCTGTAGACGGCGGGAGTTTTACCCGTGTGCTTCTTGAAATGATTTATAAACTGGGTGGTTGATTCGTAACCCACCTGATAACCGATCTCATGGATCTTAAGCGTGGTTTCTTTTAAAAGAAGCTGCGCTTTTTTGATGCGTGTGCGGTGAAGATACTGGATGGGTGAAATGAAGTAGTAGGTGGTGAAATCCTTGCAGACCTTGTAACGGTTGATGAAGAACAGGGATTCAAGCTCATTCAGCGTAATGTTCTTGTAGAAGTTGTTGTCTATGTATTCCTTGACCACACGAAGATAATCGGGCACGACATCCTCGGACTCTTCGTGGGTGGGGGAGGAGTAGTCCGCCGCCTCCGTAAAGAAATCGGTCATATATCTGTGGAAGGCCAGGAGCCCGATCTCGTGTGACTGTCCGCCGGAAGGCAGAAGGGGACGAAGAGAGGAACTCAGACCCGTTGAGGCAAAGGAAGGCAGGTGAAAGACCGAGGTGTTGTTAAGATTTACCGTAAGAAGGTCATAGAACCAGGTACTCTGAGGACCTGTGTAGTAAATTATGTCATATTCAAAGCCTTTGTCCGTGACGAAGGAGAAAGGAACGCTGCAATCGAAGATCAAAAGAGAGCTTTGGGGCATCTCATAGCTTTGGGCACCGGAAGTGATCACTCCGGTGTTTTTTGTTACGTAGAAAATGCAATAAGCCGGTACGGGACCGAAGGAAAGACGCATTCCTGCGGGCTGACTGATGTGGCCGAGAGCCAAAGGGGTGAAGAGAGTGCTTGAAGCGGAAGGATCCTTAGAGTAACTTTTAGGTAAATACTGAGTAATCACAGCTCCGCCCAGGAGTTTCGGCATCTCGGTTATCGCATGTACAAGGGTTCTCGTGAACATTATTCTTCGGCCTTTCTTAAAATGATTTGGCAAATTGAACTGACTTTTAAAAAGTTTTTGTGCAAAATACTTAAACAAGAATTATATATAATCTCAATAATCGAATATATTTTAGCACACAGACTAAATTTTAGCAAGAAGATTTAGGTAAAATTTTACTTTATTCAAGCAAATTTAAGCGGATAATGTTTGACTAACAGAACATAACTTGTGCAAACTGCACAAAAATATATGAGATAAATTGTGCATAAATCACTAAATTCGTAATTCAATCAATTAAACAATATGTTTATCAATTTTTCGTGATGATTAAATTTCTTATGCGGCTATAATGGTTAAAAAAAGAAAGCGGGAAAACTATCGTTTAAAAGGGTAGGGAGAGAGAAAAAATGGCACTTTATGATGAATTCAGATCTCATCTTTGCAATAAGCTGATCCCTTTTTGGGAAGATCTTAAGGATGAGGAAAACGGCGGCTTTTACGGTTATATGGATTCTGACCTTACAGTGGACAAAAAGGCCGAAAAGGGCTGCATCTTAAACAGCAGAATATTGTGGTTTTTCTCCAATGCTTATCTTACTTTAAAAGATGAGAGCTTGAAGGAATACGCCGACCATGCATACAGATTCCTCGAAGAGAAATGTCTGGACAAGAAGAACGGCGGTGTGTTCTGGTCTCTTGACTACAAGGGAGATCCCCTTGACACCACAAAGCATACATATAATCAGGCATTTGCGATATATGCACTTTCTTCCTATTATGATGCCTTCGGAAATCCCGAAGCTCTGAAGACGGCTTCGGACCTCTTTCGGCTGGTGGAGATCAAGTGCAAGGACGAGGTGGGCTACAAGGAAGCGCAGAGCAAGGAATTCTTCGGCATAGAAAACGACAAGCTTTCCGAAAACGGTGTTATTGCCGACAGGACAATGAACACGCTGCTCCACGTGTTTGAAGCCTATACGGAGTTCTTCCGTGTGAGCCGCAGAAACGAGGTGGCGGAGAGACTTAAATGGATCCTCGATATGATAGGCCTTAAGATCTTCAATCCCGCGAAGCGCAGACAGGAAGTTTTCTTCGACAACAACATGGATTCCATCATAGACCTCCATTCCTACGGACACGACATAGAGACCGCATGGCTGGTGGACAGAGGAACGGAGATCCTTGGCGATGAGCATTACAAGAAACTGATGACGCCCATCACCAACACCCTCGAAGCAGAGATACTCAACGTCGCCTACTACAACCACTCACTTGCAAACGAGTGCGAGAACGGTAAGGTGAACGAGTGGAGGATCTGGTGGGTACAGGCCGAGGCGGTCGTAGGCTTTTACAACGCATGGCAGAAGCATCCGGAAGAGACCAGATACAAGGAAGCTGCTTTGGACATCTGGGAATTCATAAAGACAAAGCTCACCGACAACAGAGACGGCGGAGAATGGTTCTGGAGAACGGACAAGGACGGTAGACCAGATATGGAAAAGCCCATCGTTGAGCCTTGGAAATGCCCGTATCACAACGGCAGACTTTGCATAGAGATGA
>JAEEYF010000009.1 GCA_016291655.1 Lachnospiraceae bacterium
AAGGCTATCGTAAGTATGTTACCATCGCAGGTAAGTGCTGGCCCGCATTCCAGACTCAGTTTGGTTTCGTTCCCTGCTATGTAAACAGCCGTCTCACAGGTATGGGAATCCCTGTATCCTGCGAAGTTGATATCTACGGTGCACTTTCCGAGTTCATCGGAACCGCTATCAGTGATGATATCGTTACACTTCTTGACATCAACAACTCTGTTCCGAAGGATATGTACAAGCAGTCCATCGAGGGCAAGTTCCCTTACAAGCATACAGATACGTTCATGGGCTTCCATTGCGGAAATACCTGCACAAAGAAGCTTGCAAATTATGAGATGAAGTATCAGAAGATCATGGCTCGTAATCTTCCTATCGAAGTTACCAACGGAACTCTTGAAGGTGCCATTGCTCCCGGTAAGATCACATTCTACCGTTTGCAGTCCACATCCGACAACATCCTTCGTGCATATGTTGCAGAGGGTGAGGTTCTTCCCGTTGATCCTATGTCCTTCGGTGGTATCGGCGTATTCGCTATTAAGGAAATGGGACGTTTCTATCGTCACGTTCTCATCCAGAAGGGCTTCCCTCATCACGGAGCAGTTGCTTTCGGTCATTACGGCAAGGCAATCTTCGAAGTGTTGAAGATGATCGGCGTGGCATTCGATGAGATCGGCTTCAATCAGCCTGAAGGAATGCTCTACAAGACAGAGAATCCTTTTAAATAAGACATTTTAAGTGTGAATAAGATCGCAACGATGTAATTTTCATCGTTGCGATTTTTTTGTTGAAAAATAATTGACAAATTATGTAGACTATGTTAAATAAACTCATAAGAGGTAAGGTATTGGATTATTTAAAGAGGGGAAGGGGTTCTATGATAGCAGCATGTGCAGTATGTTTTTTGTTAGGCGTAGGATGCGGAGTTGCGCTTGCAAAGAAGAGTAAGGAATAAATTTAGTATTTAACAGCAATGTGTAAGACAGACACGTTGCTGTTTTTGTTGTTTAGGGGTAATTATGAAGAATAAACCGTTTTTTGTTTTGCTGAAAAATCAGGTTAAGCGTTTGTTTTCGGATGCTTTTTCATCAGCGTTAATAATAGTCGGACCGTGTATAATGGCGATAGCGGCAATTGCCATTTGTTCTTACGCAATGAACAATGATCGGAAATATGATATAAACATTTTTTATGATTCCGAGTATGCTGATGTAATTACCGATCATGTTAACAAAAAAGCCTATGATGTAAATCTGTTTTGCGGGTATCAAGGCAGAACTGAGGACAAGGATATAGACATCATTGTGGGAAGCGAAATTGAAATAATCTATGATTCATCTGCCATGGTAAATGCGGAGGGAATTATTCTGGCGCAGGATATAGCGTATGAAATAAGCATATTGCTAAATGCATCCATAGAAGATTTTGAGTCGTTGAACATAAAAACCACAGCAAAAGAAGATATATGCAAAGGGAAGGACCTTCTTGCGAGTAAAACCGATTTTTTGTATTCGATGGTTTTCTTCTTTATAATCCTGGGGCTGGATGTGTTTTTTTCCAATGAGATGCACGATACAATTACACTGAGTGCCCGAAGAGGCGAAACGGATACACTGAAAATGACCGGCGTTTCCTCCGGGGTAATAGGCGCAAGTAAGGTGGCATACGGTTATATATACATGGCGATCAGTTATCTGTCTGCAACCTTCGGTATTGTTTTGGGGTTATTGATCTGTGAGTTTCAGGAAAAGAATATTATAATATCGGAATTCAGGGGAAATATATTATCGATAGTGATTTTGATCGCGACACTGTTTGAAGTCGGTATAATCAGTATATCTTTTACTGTGATCAGTGCAGCCCTTTCAAAAGGCCTGCCAAACGCAAATTTTGTATCGTTCATGCTGAATCTACTGTTTATGATAGTGGTAATATTGCCATCACATGTGCCGGAAGCGAAACTGTCCTGGCTCCCGGTGGCCAATATGTGGGAAATGTTTTTGAACGCAGTAAACGGCAGTGTGGATCATATAGGATTTTTAATAAGCGTGATCCTTACTGCAATATGTGTTGCGGGCACTTTTCAGATCATGCCTAAGCTTACAGAGAGGGAGTAAACAATGACAAACCAGATAGAGATAAAGGGACTGTCTAAAACTTTTAACAAAGGAAAGGTAAAAGCTCTTAAAAATGTTGATCTAAGCATTAAAAAGGGCGAGATTTTTGCACTTTTGGGACCGAATGGTGCCGGAAAGACAACCACAATGCGTATTCTTGCAACATTAAGTAAACCGGATGCAGGGGAGGTCCTTATAGAAGGAAAAAATGTTTTCGATGACTGCAGCAGGATCAGACGAAGGATCGGTTTCCTTACAAATGAGATCAGATATGACGGACGCCTTACGCCCAACGAGTTGGCGGATTTTTACGGACGTCTTTATGAAATGACGGATGACGAGCTGGCGAACAATAAAGCAAAACTGTTTGACAGCTTTGGGATCACAGAGTTTGCAGATCGAAGATACGGTAAACTGTCAACGGGAATGAAGCAAAAAACTTCCATAGCAATGTCTCTCATAAACGATCCCGACATCATAATCTTTGATGAACCCACAAATGGGCTGGATGTGCTTACTATACAGACTGTAGAGCAGTTTATAATTGATTCGAGCAGGAAAAACGGAAAAACGGTAGTGCTTTCCACTCATATACTTGATGTGGCGGAAAGGCTGTGTGACAGGACGGGCATAATAATTGACGGTATTTCGGTTTTTTGTGGTTCAATGCAGGATTTTTTGAATGCAGAGGGCAAAGATAATCTGCGCGAAGCTTTTCTTGAAGCATATAAAAGAAATCATACGGAGAAGTAAAAGTGAGACAGGTTCTAAATATATTTGGATTTGAAGTAAAAAAATACTTTTCGTATAAGGGAACGGCTGTTTTATCAATACTGAGTCCCGCACTACTTGTAATATGCATGGCTTTATATTCAATGTTTCTGGTGGAAGAAAACGATGAAAAGGTTTATTACATATATCTTGAGGAAGAGTATGGGCTGGATCATAATATACCGACCACAGACGGAAAAACAATATATGTAAAAGGGGTTGCTAAAACGGAAGTGGATGATATGAGGAGTGATCTGAGAAAATTATCTTACGGGTGTGTTCTGACAAAGGATAATTCGATCGTGTATAACAGCGGAAGTCAGGTATCATCCTCACTGTCCTCTTTGTGTGTGGGGATTGTTGAACGTCTGCGATATCAACAACTTCACCCGGAAGTAAATGAAATATACGAAAAAGTCAGGATTACGGATATTAATAACGGCCAAGGGATAAAGAACAGATTATTTGCGTGTTTGCTGCCATTAATGCTGTTTCCGCTTTTGTTTAACAAGATCTCATCCGTTATATGTGAAGAGGTATCAAGAGAAAGGGAGAACGGAACCACAGACAGGAATATTCTGACCGGTACACCGGCATCATATTTTGTATTCGGCAAGATTCTGATGGCTATGGTTGCCGGTATGCTGACAGCAGTTGTATACTTTGTATCTATGTATTTATGTGACAAAGTGCTTTATTTACTGAAACTTCCAAAGCTTTCAGTAGTTTCGGAAATTGATCTGTCCCTGCCGCAGTTATTGGGATTGGTGATCTATGTCCTGGTGCTTTGTGTATTTTTAACTGCTTTATCGCTTTGCATCAGTTTGGCTGCCGCTTCTTATAAAAAGGCATCATCCGCTGAAGCAATAGTGTATTATATTTTACTGTTACTTGGAATGGTCTCTGTCTTGAAGGTTGGAAAACCTTCGACCGCTGAGTATACAGTACCTGTAATAAATGTATGTTTCATTTTTAGAGACATATTGGATAAAACTACGACCAATACCAAACTTCTCATTACATTCGGCTCTCAAGCACTTCTGGCTGTAGCATCCGTAATTGCGGCTGTAAAGATGTTTGAGAAAAATTATCTGCAATAAAAGATGAACAAAGCAATATAATAGATTTAGTGAGAAATATTGAAAAGTAAAACATAGTGCAGCATAAAAAAAGCTCGGTTGCTTGATTTACAGCAACTGAGCTTTAATAATTTCTAAAGGTATGATTTAGCAGATTACGGATCCGCTGGGCATTGAAGTTTCGGGCTTCATGAGCGTGAACTTTCCGTCCGGGGCTTCCGCGCAGAGAAGCATGCCTTCGGAGAGGACACCTGCCAGAGTGGCGGGCTTGAGATTTACAAGGACCATTACTTCCTTGCCGACCATCTCTTCGGGTGTGTAGTACTGACGTATGCCTGAAACGATCTGTTTAACGGTATCACCGATCTGAACCTGAGAGCAAAGGAGCTTTTTTGACTTGGGAACAGCTTCGCACTTAAGGATCTTGCCGACTGCAAACTGCATTTTACCAAAATCGTCAAAGGTGATCTCGGGCTTCATTTCCAGCTTGATGTCATCGGTGTTTTCTTCAGTCTTTTCCTCTGCGGGAGCTTCACCGTTTTCGCGGGCATATTCCTCAGCCTGAGCTTTCCTGATCTCTTCAGCCTTAACTGCGATGTCCTTGGGATCGAGGCGGGCAAAAAGAATCTCGGGCTTGTCGGTAACCTTGATACCGGAAGGGATGAGACCGAATTCGCCAAGCTCCGAAAAGCTGCGCTTTTGAACGTTCAGCTGTTCAAAGATCTTGTCTGCAGTCTCGGGCATGAAAGGCTCGATCATTGTTGTTGCGATCGAAATTGCTTCGATAAGGTTGTAGAGAACGGTACGAAGTCTGCCCTGTTTGTCTTCCTCCTTGGCAAGGAGCCATGGAGCGGTTTCGTCAATATATTTGTTGCAACGCTTGTATATGGTGAAAACTTCGTCAATAGCATCTGCAATTTTGAAAGCGTCCATCTTTGCGCAGAACTTTTCATATGCACCGGTAGCGATCGCCTTGAGTTCATCGTCAACAGGCTCGCAAACCATGGCGTTGATCACCTCTCCGCCGAAGTACTTGTTTGACATGGCGATGGTGCGGTTGACAAGGTTTCCGAGGGTGTTGGCAAGATCGGAATTTGTTCTGTCGGTAATGAGTTCCCAAGAAACCGAACCATCATTGCCGTAAGGCATCTCGTGAAGAACAAAGTAGCGAACGGCATCTGTTCCGTAAACGTCGCAAAGGTCGGTAGCATAGAGCACGTTGCCCTTGGATTTGCTCATTTTCTCGCCGCTCTGGATGAACCACGGATGAGCGAAAAGCTCTTTGTAAAGAGGCTCGCCGAGGGCCATCAGGAAGATGGGCCAGTAGATCGCGTGGAAACGTATGATGTCTTTGCCGATGATATGCACGTCAGCCGGCCACATTTTTCTGTAAAGCTCGGAATGATTTCCGTCAACGTCGTAGCCGATACCGGTAATGTAGTTTGCAAGGGCGTCAAGCCATACATAGACTACATGTTTGGGATCGAAGTCAACGGGGATTCCCCATTTGAAACTTGTTCTTGATATGCAGAGGTCCTGAAGTCCGGGAAGAAGGAAGTTGTTCATGATCTCATTCTTTCTGGATTCGGGCTGTATGAAATCCGGATGCTCGTTAATGTAATCGATGAGCTTCGGAGCGTATTTGCTCATTTTGAAGAAGTAAGATTCCTCTTTGGCAGGCTTAACTTCTCTGCCGCAATCGGGACATTTGCCGTCCACAAGCTGTGAAGCGGTCCAGAAGGATTCGCAGGGGGTACAATACAAACCTTCGTACTCGCTCTTGTAGATGTCGCCCTGATCATAAAACTTCTTGAACATTTTCTGGATCTGTCTCTCATGATCGGCATCTGTCGTACGGATGAACTTGTCATAGGAAACGTTGACTCTTTTCCAGATCTTTTTGATATCCTCGGAAACACTGTCGACAAATTCCTTGGGCTTCATTCCCTTTGCTGCCGCTTTTTCTTCTATTTTAAGTCCGTGTTCGTCTGTTCCT
>JAEEYF010000084.1 GCA_016291655.1 Lachnospiraceae bacterium
CTGGATAAAGCAACTACCAAAGAGGTCATACAAACAAAGTGGCTCACTTTTGATGAAATCAAAGAAATGTATGAACGTGGTGATTGCTGTCTCAACATGGGAGATCTTTATGGCTTTGAATTAAATCCTGTACCGCAGAACGAATATCAGGATATTATAGGTCAGATCGTAAAAGGCAAAATAGACCGTCCTATGGGAAGTTACCACCCGACTCACAAAGATCTTTATTATCCGGTAAATTATGGGTATGTCGAAGGCATTATAGGCGGTGACGGAGCGGAACAGGATGTATATCTTTTGGGTGAGACTTCAGCAGTTACAGATTTTGTTGGGAAAGTCATTGCCGTTTATCACAGATACGATGATAACGAAACAAAATGGATCGTAGTTCCCTGCGATGAGGAAGGCAATATACGGAGCAACATTAAGATACCGGGTAAAAACGAAATATATGCTCAGATTGCCTTTCAGGAGCAGTTTTTCAGCGGAGTTTTGGTGGGGTTATGATGAACCCCGGGGACGGGGTTATGGTGTCAAAAATCGGTTTTGCATAAAAAACCTATTCCAATTTATATTTATGTATGCTATAGTAAAGCAGTGTGGTAAAAAGACACAGTACAAAAAATAAATTGGAGGAGAGGAAATGGACACTTTAACTTTTTGCATTATGGTGACCATAGCGGTCTATTTGCTGCTGATGCTGGCCATAGGTTTTATTTACAGCAAAAACAACAGCAGTTCAAAGGATTTCTATTTGGGAGGCCGGAAGATGGGTCCCCTTGTTATCGCAATGTCAGCAGAAGCTTCAGACATGTCATCGTGGCTTCTTATGGGGATTCCGGGACTTGCGTATTTGACCGGTATATGCGAGCCTTTCTGGACTATTTTGGGACTTGGGATAGGAACTTATTTAAACTGGCTTTTGGTTTCAAAGCGATTACGCAGATACTCGGATAACATAGATGCATACACTATTCCTGATTTTTTCTCAAAGAGATTTCATGACACTAAGAAGCACCTGAGTGCCATAGCTGCTGTTGTAATAATCGTGTTCTTTGTACCTTATACAGCATCCGGATTTGCTGCCTGCGGCAAGCTGTTCAACTCGCTTTTCGGAGTGAATTATGTGGTTGCCATGGTGGCATCGGCTTTGATCATTACGGGTTACACCATTATGGGCGGATTCAAGGCCGTGTCGACAACAGACTTTATCCAAAGCGCGGTTATGTCTTTGGCATTGGTCGTAGTGCTGGGATTTTCCGTAAGCGTAGCAGGTGGCTGGAATGCAGTGATCGATAACGCAAAGGCTTTACCCGGACATATAAGTCTTTCATTGTATCATGATGTGCCTAACAACACTGCGGCAAGCTACGGTGGCGTTATTGCGATCATATCGACGATGGCATGGGGACTTGGCTATTTCGGTATGCCTCATATCTTGCTCAGATTTATGGCCATAAAGGATGAAAAGAAACTCGCTCTCTCAAGAAGAGTTGCAACCGTTTGGGTATTTCTTGCCATGGGACTTGCAATGATCATCGGACTTGCGGGTCTTGCCGTAACAAGTACCGGTAAGATTGAATTCCTGAATACAGCGGCGTCAGCCGAAACCATAATAGTTAAGATCTCTGATTTGATCTCCAAGAACGGAGTGTTCGCTGCAATAGTGGCAGGTCTTATCCTTGCAGGTATTCTTGCCGCGACCATGTCTACCGCCGATTCTCAGATGCTGGCGGCTGCTTCGTCTGTATCGGAGAATATCCTTGGAGATTTCCTTAAGGTTAAGATGAATGAGAAGAGAAAACTCCTGTTTGCAAGGATCGCGATCATAGGTATCGCCGTTCTGGGCGTAATACTCGCGCTTAATCCCGATTCATCCGTTTTCAGGATCGTATCGTTTGCCTGGGCAGGATTTGGCGGAGCCTTCGGTCCCGTTATGCTTCTCTCACTTTTCTGGAAGAGGACCACAAAACAGGGCGCTTTATGGGGTATGATCGGCGGAGGCACTATGGTATTCATATGGAAGTTTTTGGTCAAGCCTCTTGGCGGAGCATTTGCTATATATGAACTTCTTCCTGCGTTCATATTCTCGCTTGCTATTGCGATAGTTGTATCGCTCCTTACCAAAAAGCCGGATGAGAGCATCATCGAAGAATTCAAAAAGTCTCAGGCCTGAATGAACCCCGGGGACGGGGTTGTGGTGTCATTTTTGACCCGCGACAAAAAAAGTACCAATAATCCCACAACGCTATGACC
Source organism: Lachnospiraceae bacterium (assembly GCA_016291655.1). Classification (GTDB taxonomy): domain Bacteria; phylum Bacillota; class Clostridia; order Lachnospirales; family Lachnospiraceae; genus RGIG3528. Next base: position 2,257 of record JAEEYF010000084.1, read on the forward strand.
GTGAGTTCATCTGTGTTTGTGGGATTTTTGTATAGATAGATCACGCATATCGGGAACGCGCGAAAACAGGATTTAGCAACACAAACTTTCCGAAATGGAAATTTAAATGTATATCAATTGTACAAACTCTATGTTATAATTATCTTGCTCTTCACGTAAAATCAAGTCATAACAAAGCTACACTTAATGTGACAACGAAAATGCGGAGGAAGAGAAAATGATGAATATGAACACGAACATGTATATGTATATGGACTGGATTGAAAGCTTACAGCCCAAGGTTCCCGATTGGGCGCAGGCAGAGAAGATGGAACTCTCATATGCCCAGATAGATCTTTGGAAAAACCACGATCGCAATCCACGTTCAGTGCGGAAAGGGATTTGAATCAGATGCAATTGAAACTGGGCGAGAATATTAAGCGTTATCGCAGGAAAATGGAATTGACACAGGAAGGACTCGCGGAGGCTTTCGGAGTGACGGTGGGGGCGGTTTCCAAATGGGAAAACGGAAATAATGTTCCGGATGTTCTTACCATGATGGAACTGGCGAATTTCTTTAATATATCTTTGGATGAGCTTCTCGGATATGAAATGTCTTCCAAAAATGTGAAGGATATGTGTGAATCTATAGAGAATCTTTGTGATGTTCACGATTTCGGATCCGCTGTCAGAGAAGCAAACGAAGCAATGACGCGCTATCCCCACAATTTTAAGGTGCTTCACACATGTGCTACCATGTACTACTTTAAAGCATTCGAAAACGTGGACTACAAAGAAGACGCTGAAAATGCGATACGCATATTTGAAATGGCGCTGAACCATATTTCGCAAAACACGGAAAGTGAGATCGGCGAGGTTACCATCAAAGAAAAAATAGCCAATATGTATCGCAGGATCGATCCCGAAAAAGCATTGGAGCAACTGAAACAGATCAATTACGAGGGAAGGGAATGCAAGGGGATAGCGAGAACATTGATGAAACTTGAACGCAGGACCGAAGCGCTTGACCACTACTCGACTGCGCTGATCATAAATCTCGTCGAGCAATATGAGGTCAGCATTTATACTGCTCTTGCGCTTGCGGCTACGGGAAAAAGCACCGACATAAAGAAGGCCATGGAACTCATAGAGGCGGAATTGGCGATCCTGGATATATATGCGATCCCCAATAAGGTAACCATGATCCACAAGCTAAAATCCGTGCTGATAATGCATCTGGCATGGGGGTATTCCTGCCTCGGAAAGCCGGAGGAAATGAGAGAGTGTGTCCGACATGCATATGCTTTGGCAACTGTTTTTGACAATGAAAACATACGTTCGGAAATTGCGGAGTCGATAAGGTTTGCATATTTTTCGGAGAAACTGGTGTCGACGTATGATTCCATCGGAGTGAGCGCGGTTAGCGGGATCGAGAGGTTCCTTACGCAAGAGGTTGAAGATCAGTACAAGAAGAATGCGAAATACTTAAAAGACGTTATTGATTACTGGAACGAGATCAAAACGGGAAAAAGGTGACTGCGGTCACTTTTTTTATTGCAAAAACAGAGTATCATAATGACATAAAAATGAACCCATAACCCCGTCCCCGGGGTTCAAAAGAGGTAAAAAAATGATGAAAAGGCTTTGTGCATTTAAGTACATAAGGAATAACAAGAAAAACGTGGGTACGTTGGTACTGGCGCTGACCCTGTCCTTTGTGGTGATGTATGTGGTATATGTGCTGCTGGCAATATCGGGAGAAAGCGAGAAAGCTGTCAGGTTTGAAATGCCAAAAAGGGTATCGTACCTGAGCGTTTCCGCAAAAACACTCGGAGTGTTCGCGGAAAACTATGCTTCCGCGGAGGAAGCGAATGCGGATTTCGACAGGAAATACGAAGAGCTGATCGAGAGCTTGAAAAAGGAAGAGGGAATCGAGGATGCCTACTTCAGACAGGTGTTTATAGCCAACTATAATTCGGTCTTAGGAGGTGTAGGATTCGAATTTCCGCTTATTGAGCCTGAGCTGATACCCGGATATTTAAAGCATACCGGTGCAAAACTTACAGAAGGAAGAATGCCCGAAGGTGACGGAGAGATACTGGTGGACAGCGTGATCATGAAAAACCGGGGGCTGGAGGTTGGCGGCTGGTATATGGAAAACGTGTGGGGGAAAGCCTTTAAAGTGGTGGGGGTCCTCGAGTCAGGACGAATGATCTCGGTGGGGACGCCCCGAGGGTACACCAATGCGGGATGGTACGTGGTTGTGCTGAACGACGAGAATACTACGGATCTTAGGAAACTTCTTAGTGAGAGGGGTTACACTCTGGATCAGGGGGATCGGATCATCGACGGCGTGACCTACAGGCGGTACTATGAGGAAAATATGGAAACGATTAACAGTGCAACATCTGTCATATTCCTGGTGGTAATGATCTTCCTTATCATATCCGTATTGGTGACATATGTCTCCTATTTGCGAAACCGCATGAATGAATATTGCCTGTACAGCTCATTAGGATACAGCAGAGGAAATATATACGGAATGATGATGAGAGAGATGCTCATCCTGGTAGGAACAGCCATTCTTCTGGGGCTTGTTCTGTCTCTGGCGGCAGCGGTGGGGGTACGGGAATTCATAGCATTTCCGAAGGGTCTGCTGAGCAAAGTGTTTTATCCGGAAACTCTGGGTAAGATCATTTCAATGTATGTACTGATCATGGGCGTGCTCCAGATACCGGTGATCATAAGCATAAACGGTGTCAGGACCATAGATGCGATAGAAGATTGACACAGGAAAGGGAGATAATATGTTTGATATAAAAAATATTTGTATGATCTATGATATGGATTCGGATGAGAAAATGTATGCCCTCAAGGGCTTTGATCTTAAATTGCCCGACTGCGGTCTGGTGGGGGTGGTCGGACCCTCGGGAAGCGGCAAAAGTACGCTCATGTATTGTCTTTCGACACTGAAGAAGCCTACGGAAGGAAGTATAGTTTATAACGGCGTGGATTTTACATCCATAAATGAAAAAGAGAGGGAAACGCTAAGGCGGAAGGAGTTTGGGTTCATCTTTCAGAAGCATTATCTGGTACCTTATATGAATGCTTTTGACAACGTGCTGGTTTCCGCTGTGGAAAAGGGCAAAGAAGTGAACGAAAAGGTCTGCAGGCTTATGGCTGATCTGGGGCTTGGAGAGAGGGAGTTTAAGAAAAAGCCTGCGAAGCTTTCCGGCGGACAGTGTCAGAGAGTGGCTATAGCAAGATCCATGATCAATGATCCGAAGGTGGTTTTTGCGGACGAACCGACAGCTTCCCTTGACCACGAAAATGCTTTTAACGTTATGAAAATGCTGAAGACCTATTCAAAGGACAGGCTTGTGCTGGTTGTGACTCACGACAGGAGCATCCTGAAGGATGCCGACAGGATCATAGAACTTTGGGACGGTGATATCAGCGGGGATAAGGAGAATTTGAAAGGAAGCGCGGAATGAAACCTTTATCAGCTTTGTATTATGTGAAAGAAAACAAGGGCAGGGCCTCGATCCTCATTTTTATGATGTTGCTTACGACATTCATTTTTCTCGCGGGTAATTATATTGAGAGCATATATTACTATTTCGATAAAAACATCGAGTACTTCGACCATCTGTATGTTGTAGAGACAATAGGGGGTGCTGACGGTATTGAGGAGTTCGAGGATATATATGCAGATCTTTGCAGGGATGAGGAGCTGATCGTGCAGGTCAGGAGCCCCAGGGGATTTGCGGGTTTGGAGTACAAAAGTACATTAGGCTTTAATATGGGCGGGGATTCCATGGTGTTTGATACTCCGGAGGATATGAAGACGGCCTTTGAGATCTTTGGAGTGGAGTGCGACCTGTCGGAGATCAGGAACAGATCGGTGGTAATGTCTTCGGCGATGGCATTGCAGTTCGGGCTCAAAAAAGGCGACACGGTCGACTCTTCCGTGTATTCGAATATAGACGGCAAATATACGCTTGATGCCATATCAGAGGACAACAGCTATATGCCTTTCTACGTGTGCAAGGATTCTCCGCAACCATTTAGAGTGAACGTATTGGGAAAGAACGGGCTTTCGGGGGATGCGCTTAGAGAGCATATTGTCGGCGTCGTGAACGGAAGAAATGCACAGATCGCCGAAAGAGCAAAGTATATCATTTACAGAGAACTCGATCCGTTCAAATACATCTTCTTGGCGGGCATATTCATTCTCTCCGTGGTTCTGTCGGTCATAATCGGTTCGGTGATCACGGGGCAGTATATAAAGAGAACATATGAATTCGGGGTTTACAGGGCCATAGGTATTTCAAAGAAACGTATCTACGGGAAATGCGGAGCGGAGATTTTACTCATGAACGGGATGGCAGTTTTGATCGGAGCATTTACAGTGCTGCTCATAACGTTTATACTTAATGAATTAAAATACATTCCCGAAGGAAAGTATCTGCCCTATTTCTCGGGGATAGGAGTGTTGGGATTTCTGCTGTCTGAAGTGCTGGTGATCGTTCCCACCGCACTCCTTAAGGGAAGAAGCATGTCAAGGGCGGATGTAACGGAGTTTTAGGCAATATGGCGATAATTGTTTTATCGAACCTGATAACGCTTGTCCTAACGATCGTTTCAGCAGTGTTTTCTGAATATGCTTTTTTGGAAATGCTGCTGGGAGGGATCATGATGATCCTGATCACGGCGGGACATTTTACGGATGGTCACGGGAAGGAGAAGATTCTCCTTGAGATCCTCGTGGCTGTCCTTTTTGCATATTTTTCCGGGCATTTCTGGGGTTTTTTGGTCTTTGCGTGCATATTGGAAATGAAGCCCTTGAAGGCGGTTTTGGCGGCGGACGGAACGTTTGTTTTGGCAGCGGGTGTGAATATGCTTCGAGATCATGCTCTTAACGGACATTCCATTGCAACGGCACTTGTGGAATTGCTCCCGCTGACCGGTGGCGTGGTGATCCTGACGGTTTTAAGAGAACTCATGCTGGAGGATCAGAAACTACGAAGCGAAGAGAAAAAGAGGATGATCGACTACAGCCTCAGGGAAATGCGAGAGATCAAGCGAAACAGGGAATTGTCTTTGCAGAACTTCCATACCGAAAAGAACGCAAGACTCGTTGAGAGAGAGAATATCAGCAGAAACATACACAACAGCGTGGGACACTCGATCACGGCAGCCATAATGACGCTGGATGCGGCGGATATGCTTTTTGAAAAGAAACCGGAGGAAGCTCACAGAAGGATGAATGACGCGACGGAAAGGATCAGAGGAAGTCTGGAATCCATCCGGAGTGCGGTGAGGGCCTTGGATTCGGAGGACTCAGAGGTGTCTGTCAAGGATCTTATGTGCTATATGGACAACATAATTGAAGATTTTGTCATGGACACGGAGCGGACCTGTGACAAGATATATGACATGTATGCGGAAAATATGCTTTTGCCGAAGGAACACGTGGAATTCCTGACGGGTGCGTTGGGCGAGATGCTGACAAACGGCGTGAAGCACGGGCAGGCGGACCGGTTTCTCGTGAAGGTGAGCGGGGACTCGGCGCATATCAAGCTGGAGGTCAAGGACAACGGGAACGGCGTGTTTAGCGAAGAAAACAGGACTGAACTGATCGCAAACGGGTTCGGGCTGAAGAAACTCATGTCATATGCCCGGCGTTGCGGCGGATATGCAGAATTTGAGAACGACAAGGGTTTCAGGTCGGTGGTTGAATTGCCGATAAAAACCGTTGAAAAATAAAATTGACGAGGAAATCGATAGGGGGAAGGTTATGAACAAAGTTTTGCTGGTTGACGATGAGAATATGCTTTTGGACAGTCTGGAGATCATTCTGTCCATGAACGACATGGAGGTTGTGGGAAAGGCGCACGACGGAAACGAGGCGCTAATGCTTCTGGAAAAGACCTGCTGCGACATTGCGCTGGTGGACCTTAACATGAAGGGAATGGGAGGCATAGAGCTTATCGGCCACATGAAAAAAAGGTATCCCAAGATCAGGATACTGGTGCTCACCACCTTCTACGATGACAACAATATCACGGCGGCCATCAGCAACGGCGCTGACGGCTATCTTCTTAAGGACAGCGGGAAAGCGGCCATTTTGGGGGCTGTCGGGCAGATAATGAACGGGGTCAGCGTGCTGGATCCCAAGGTGATGCAGAGGCTTACCGCCCTCATGTCCGGAAACGGGTCCAATGAACTGTACGATGACATGACAGCCAGGGAAAGAGAGATCGCCACACTTCTCGCGGACGGTCTCACCAACCGCCAGATCGCCGACAAACTCTACATTTCCGAGGGCACCGTCAAAAACTACATCTCCACCATATATGACAAAACAGGCATCCACGACCGTGTCAAACTCGTGGTGGCTCTCTCCGGAAAATGAACCTTGGGGACGGGGTTGTGGTGTCATTTTTTGAATGAACCTTGGGGACGGGGTTGTGGTGTCATTTTTTGCAGAGCCTTTTTACGGTTGAGACAGAAACGTTCATTATTCTTGCTACTTGTTTACAGGTAAGGTGCTGTTCCTTAAGTAAACGTATGTTCGAGTTTCTGTCTGTTCTGTTCATGGAGTCGATTTCGGAAAGAGTAGAAATGTTGGTCAGTGACTTGAAGATTGCTATGGCGGTTTCATCCGTGACAAAGTGGGTGTACTCCTGCTCGCATTCGCTAAACATAGCGTCTACGGCATCTTTGTCGGCTGTTGCAAAATAATAGTGCAACGCATGTTTTGAACCTGCGATATTATATGCATAAGTGAGATTGAGCATAGAATTTTTTTGACCGTAATACGCGTTGAAGCTGCTCCAACGATATTCTGACGGATATTTACACATGTTTGCTCTAACAGGGTTGTTATGAATATAGACGAGAGCAGACAGGAAGTAGTTATCGCTGTCAATGACCTGGCTGTGAAAACGTTCCTGAAATAGATGACCGGTACGAAGATATTTATTGTTGTACCAGCGGGCGAATCTTGTTCCCAAACTCTGAAAACAGCTTGACAGCGTCTCCGGCGGGGAATAGATAAGCAGATGAATGTGGTTGTTCATGAGACAATAGGCATATAGATCGATATCATATTTTTCGACGCAATCAGACAGGATGTAAATGAATTTTTCATAATCTTGGGAGTCTTCAAAGATAATATGCTGATTTACAGAACGAAGTGTGATATGATATATGCCGGTCGGACTGATAAGTCTTGATTTCCTAGGCATACGCACTCCTTTTATTTTTTTAATGATGATATTATAGATGTTATGCCACGAAAAAGCAAGAATTTTTTTAAAATGACACCATAACCCCGTCCCCGGGGGTCAAAACAGGAGAAAACCATGAGAACACTTTTGAAGCTTAGCAGGGAGGCGGCGAGATATAAGGGGCTGTATATTATCGCGATACTTTCGACCTTTGGATTGACGGCAGTGAATCTTGCCGCGCCCAAAGTTCTTTCTGCTATGACGGGCATAGTTGAAAAGGGCGTGAATGACATCACGATCGAAAACATACGGAATCTGGCGTTGGGCCTGCTGGGACTGTATCTTTTGAGGGTATTGTTCAGATTTCTGAGCAATTATCTTGCCCATCATGCCGCCTGGTATCTCGTGGGGGAACTCAGGAGCCGCTTGTATAACAAGCTGCAGAGCCTTGATCTGGGCTTTTTCCACGACAAACAGACCGGAGACCTGATGAGCAGGGTAGTAAATGATACAAGAGATTTTGAGCATTTATATGCGCATATGATCCCCGATATACTTACCAATATCGTAACCTTTGTGGGGGTATTGGTGATACTTTTGACCATAAACGTAAAGCTTGCGTTGATCACCTGCGCGCCGATACCGATGATCCTTGTATCGGGAGTGATATTTGCAAAGATCGTGCGGCCGTATTTCAGGGCGTCCCAGAAGGTTATGGGCGAACTGAACGCGCAATTGCAGGACAGTCTGTCGGGACTTCACGAAATACAGGCCTTCGGACAGGAAGCATATGAAGGCGAGAGAGTCAGAAAAAAGAGCATGGATCAGGTCGTGGCCATGCTGCGGGCGCTTAAGGCAAGTGCCATTTTTCATCCGAGTGTGGAATTCCTTTCTTCCTTCGGAACCGTTCTGGTGGTATTGTTCGGCGGTATTCTTGCATATCGGGACCAGCTTTCCGTTGCGGATATAGTGGCATTTGCGCTTTATCTGTCGCTGTTTTATGCACCTGTTTCCGGGCTTGCAAATCTGCTTGAAAACCTTCAGCAGTCACTTGCGGGCGCCGAGCGCGTCACGCTTATCCTCGATACACCTTCTGCCATTGAAAATACGCCGGATGCGCAGCCCCTTGAAAATGTTCGGGGCGCAGTGGTATTTGAAAATGTATCGTTCCATTATGAGAACAAGATACCTGTACTTAAAAATATATCATTTTCCTGCGAGCCGGGCATGATGGTAGCCCTCGTGGGGCCGACAGGCGTCGGTAAAACGACTGCGACCCAACTGATCTCCAGATTCTATGACCCGATCGAAGGAAGAATACTTGTGGACGGAAAAGACATAAAACATGTAACGCTTGAGAGCCTCCGCCACAACATCTCGCCGGTGCTTCAGGACACATTCCTGTTCAACGGCACCATAGCCGAAAACATCGGATATGCAAGACCGACCGCAACCCGAGAGGAGATCGAGAAGGCGGCCAAGGCAGCCAACATCCATGAGGACATCATAAATATGCCTAAGGCATATGAAACACAGGTCGGAGAGCGCGGACTTCGTCTTTCGGGCGGTCAGAAGCAGCGCGTGGCCATAGCCCGTGCGATCCTGAGGAACAGTCCGATCATTATTCTCGACGAAGCGACGGCATCCGTGGATGTAAGTACGGAGCACCGGATTCAGGCTGCGATCTCCGAACTGGCGGGAAAGCGCACGGTCATAGCTATCGCGCACCGTCTTTCAACGATCATGAATGCGGATCTGATCCTTGTTATACATGAGGGTGAGATAGTCGAACGCGGAACTCACGCGGAATTGATGGGAATGAAGGGCTACTATTACAGGATGCAGATGGCTGCACAATGATATTTACTGACACGGAGGAAGAATATGTGGGCATATGAAAGTGTTTTTTATCAGATATATCCCCTGGGGTTTACAGGCGCACCTTTTGAGAACGACGGTGTGCTCTGCCACAGGATACTTAAGATCGCGGAGTGGATCCCGCATATCCGCAAATTGGGTGCAAACGCCGTTTATCTCTGTCCCGTGTTCGAGTCGGACACGCATGGCTACAATACCCGCGACTACACGAAAGTCGATGTGCGGCTCGGCACAAACGAGGATCTGAAGTCCGTGGTTTCAGCCTTTCACGATAACGGTATCAAGGTGGTGCTGGATGGCGTGTTCAACCATGTGGGACGCGGCTTTCACGCCTTTAAGGATGTGTTGGTGAAGCGGGAAAAATCACCTTATATCAATTGGTTCGCACGCATAGATTTCGCGGGCAACTCCCCTTACAACGACGGCCTTTGGTACGAGGGCTGGGAAGGAAATTACGATCTGGTCAAGCTGAATCTGCAGAATCCGGAGGTTAAAGCCCACATTTTTAACGCGGTGGAGGGATGGATAAACGAGTTCGGGATCGACGGGATCAGGCTGGACGTGGCGTATTGCCTGGATCGCGGCTTCTTGTACGAACTCAGGCGGTTTTGCGATTCGAAAAAGGCGGATTTTTTCCTGCTCGGCGAGGTGCTCCACGGTGAATATGGCCGCATGCTTTCCGAAATGAACATTCACTCCCTAACCAATTATCAATGCTACAAAGGGCTCTACTCTGCCATAAACAGCTACAACCTTTTTGAGATCGTGCACTCGCTACTCCGGCTGTTCGGCCCCGAGGATTGGACCGTGGCAAGGGGTTCGCACCTGTTGGCGTTCCTCGACAACCATGACGTGACACGTATTGCAAGCATATTAAATGACGACCGGGAACTCCGCTGTGCATATGCCTTGCTTTTCGGAATGCCGGGTATTCCAAGCATATATTACGGCAGCGAGTGGGGCGCGAAGGGCGACAAAAAGGACGGGGATCCGGCGCTGAGGCCTTGTTTTGAAAAGCCGGAATGGAACGATCTGACGGAGTTCATCGCAAAACTTGCGGAGATCAGGAAGCGTGAAAAGGGGCTGAATTACGGAGGGTTCAGGAGTCTGTATCTGACGAACCGTGCCTGCGTGTTTGAGAGAAGATGCGATGATGAGCGGATCCTGGTGGCGGTAAACATTGATGACAAGCCTGTGACCGCGCAGTTTGAGGCGGGCGGTCAATGGGCGGATGAACTGGTGTCGGGAGAGGTTCACGATTTCACGGGCGGAAGTGAACTTTCGGCTTTCGGAGTGTATTTTTGGAAAATGAGATAGAAACAATGCGGAGAATAAATAAATGGCATATAAAAATGAACCCATAACCCCGTCCCCAAGGTGTCAAAATCGGAGGTTTTACGAGGAACATGTGGGGAAGATGATACATGAGAAATTCCCGGAATATGAGGACAGGATTGCTGTGGGCATAGCGGGAGAAGGCTCGGACTGTTTCGGGTACGATGATGCGATCTCCAGAGATCACGATTTCGGAACGGGGGTCTGCCTTTGGATTACGGATGAGGACATGGAGCGCTTCGGTTACCGACTGTCAATTTTATATAACGAGCTGGTGGACAGCGTGGAACGGTCGAATTACACAAACAGGCTTCGGGAAAGGCGCGGTGTGATGACGATCCGGAAGTTCTATTCGAATATATTGCACATCGAGTGTGACACGGAGAATTGCCGTTTGACGGAGGAACAGTGGTACAGTCTGGATCACTCCTGCCTTAAGACAGCTGTCAACGGGGAGGTTTTCAGGGATGATCTTGGGGCTTTCACGGCTTTCAGGAAGTACCTTCTGGGATACTATCCCGAAAGGGTATGGAGAAGAAGGCTTGCGGAGGAACTGCATGCATATGCTTCCGCTTTTCAGGTGAATTACTCCAGATGTATGAGCAGAGAGGACATTGTGGCGGCTGAGCTTTGCAAGGCAAAGGGGCTTGCTTCCGCGATGGAGATCTTTTTCCTTCTAAAAAAAGAGTATCCGCCTTACTACAAATGGACGTTTCGAGCGCTGACGGAACTGGATGAAGAGGGGGTTATGGCTGCGAAGCTTCGTGAACTTGCGGAGGAGCCAATACGGCGCGAGGCATGGGAAGATACGAAATATCATCCGAACCGCCTGAATATCAAGGACAGGATCGTTTCTCTTTCTGAGGAGATCGCATCGGAGCTTGAGTATCTGATGGCGGAGCAGGGACTGATAACTTGCCGCACCCGCTATCTTGAACCTCATGTGGATGAGATTTTGAAAAAATGACACCATAACCCCGTCCCCGGGGTTCAAAAGTAAAGGCGCAAAAATGAAGATAGTCTATCACCTTCCGGGGTTGTTTGAGTTTTATGAATTGTATAAAATCTTTTTGAAGCTGTACCGTGAGCACAGAGAGTATTTCTATGACGAGTGTGAGATCGGCTCGGTTTACGGCGCTCCGGCGGATTGTCTCTGGGGCGGCGGCAGAGTGGGATACGGCAGTGAAAGAGCCGAAGACGTGGCGGCGCTCATGCGGGCATATGCGATCTCGGCCCGTCTCACCTTCAGTAACTCTCTGCTCAGGGAAGAACATCTTTCCGACAAAAAATGCAATGCCCTGTGCAGGCTTTTTGAGCACAACGGGAGCACTGAAAACGGAGTGATCATATGCTCGGATCTGTTGATCGAACATATTAAAAAGCATTATCCTTCTTTTTATTTTGTTTCATCTACGACCAAGGTGATCACGGATTTTGATGAGTTTAAGAAGGAACTGGCTCGAACGGATTTCAGGTTCGTTGTACCGGACTTCAGGCTGAACAAGGCTTTTGACAGGCTTGAAACGCTGACACGGGAAGAAAAAGACAAGACGGAATTTTTATGCAATGAATGCTGCTTTTTTGGATGCGATGACAGGAAAGCCTGCTATGAGAATGTGAGCAGGAAGAGTTTGGGAGAAGATTGTCCGGAACATATATGCACGGCTCCCGACGGAAACAAAGGTTATCGTTTTTCGGAAGCTATGAAAAATCCGGGGTTTATCGGAATTGAGGACATCCGGAAAACATATGCACCCATGGGCTTTTCACAGTTCAAGATCGAGGGGCGGAGCCTCGGAAGTGCGGTGGTTCTGGAGTTTTTGCTGTATTATATGACAAAGCCGGAGTGGCAGCTTAAGGTCAGGGAGGAGATCTACCTGGACAGTATGTTGGATCTGTTTTAGGAAAGGATGAACGAGATGTTAGACGAGAGATGGGTTTTTCATGACAAAGTAAAGGCCGAAGATCAGGGAAACGGCGTGGTTAGAAGGGTTCTTGCTTACAGTAAGGATCTGATGTGCGTTGAAAATACGTTTAAAAAAGGCGCAATCGGGGCGTTGCATCATCATCCCCACACGCAGATCACTTATGTGGTGAGCGGAAAATTTGAGTTTGAGATAGGCGGCGTTAAGAAAGTCGTTTCGGCGGGAGACACCATGCTGAAGACAAACAGTGTCGAGCACGGGTGCATATGCCTTGAGGACGGCATTCTGCTGGACATTTTTAATCCTATGAGAGAAGATTTTGTGAGTGACTGACAGAGGCGGGCGGAAAGATATGGAAAAGAGTAATGTAGTTTTGATCGGAATGCCCACATCGGGCAAAAGCACAGTGGGAGTCATAGCCGCCAAGATCCTTGGCATGGATTTTGTTGACACGGACATAGTGATCCAGCAAAGAGAAGGTGCGCGGCTTTGCGAGATCATTGAAGAGCGCGGGATCGAAGGGTTCTTGGAGTGCGAGAAACAGGCACTTTTAAGCATCGACGTTAAAAACACGGTCATTGCGACCGGAGGAAGCGCGGTCTACAGTAAAGAAGCAATGGAGCATCTTAAAAATTCCTCTGTGGTTGTTTACCTTAAGGTTGAAAAAGAGGAGCTGTTCAAGCGCCTGAAGGAAGTAAAGGAACGCGGCGTGGTGCTTCGAAACGGAGAGACCTTGGAAGAAATGTACTATGAACGGGTGAAGCTCTATGAAGAGTTTGCCGATCTGACGATCTCTGAGGAAAAAGCGACCATAGAAGATACGGTAAGACGACTTATTGCGGAACTGAAATGAGCCACGGGGACGGGGTTATGGTGTCATTTTAGCAATTTCCGGTGTAAACAAACCTTAGGTTTTCGCGGGCGATCTCCGCGAGCCTGTAGACTTTGGAGACTTCGGTTGCAGGCCGGTCAAGCATATTGAATCTCGGGAAGAACCTGGAAACATGAAGAGGAATTTCGGTTCCGATCGTGTTTCCTTTTTTGTCTTTTAAGGAAGCCACCCAGGATGTCAGTTCACGCATTTCATCTTCACCGTCGTTTTCGCCGGGAACTATGAGGGTGGTGAGCTCCACATGGCAGTCCTTTACCGCTCTTTCGATAAAGCTTTTGACCATACGGAGGTCGCCGCCCAACACATCTTTATAGTAGTGCTCCGTAAAGCCCTTCAGGTCTATGTTCATTGCATCGATAAAGGGCAGGATCTCTTCAAGCACGGAAAGTTCGGCGGTTCCGTTGGAAACGAGGACATTTTTCATGCCTTTTTCGTGAACAAGCTTCGATGTGTCACGGATGTATTCGTATCCGACAAGGGGCTCGTTGTAGGTAAATGCAACGCCGATGTTTCCCGCATTAACGTATCTTTCAGCTATGGAAACCAACTCCGCGGGGGTCACAAAACGCACATTTTCTTCTGAGGTTCCGGTAAACGCCTTTACATCCGGTGCCCAGGAAATCTCGGAATTCTGGCAGAAAGGACAGCGCAGATTGCAACCGTAGCTGCCCACGGACAGGACTTTACTTCCGGGCATGAATCGGGCGAGGGGCTTTTTCTCGATCGGATCCAAAGCGATCCCCGTGAGACGACCGTAGTTTGCGGCTTTGACCTGCCCTTTTACGGCAGTTCTGGCCATGCAAAACCCGAGTTTTCCGTCCTCTATTTCGCAATGTCTGAAACACACTTCGCAACGTGCCATTTTTTCTCCTATTTGTGTCTTATAACTTCAAATCTTTCCAATGAATAGTTATCGGTGGGAGAGATACCTCCCTTTTTCATGGCGATGGAAACCTGGGTGTCCACATCATCCACACCCTCAAGGTCCGGAAGCAGCAGACCGCGTTTCATCCCACAGGTGACGATCACTCCGTAACGCTTAACATCCAGCTCTTCACGACTTGCTATCGGCTCGGGCTCACCCAGAATGTCCACGCTTACATCAAGATATTTGAGTTCATTCTCCCTGATCGCTTCAAATCGCGGATCTCTTGAAGACGCGCTGACCGCATTGTTTGCAATCTCTTGAGCTATGCAGTCGGTTGTGGGCAGGATCGTTCCGATGCAGCCACGCAGATCTCCGCATTTATGTATCGAAACAAAAGCACCGGCCCGTCTGTTAAAGATCTCTGCGGGAAGCGCCTCACGCAGCTGATCCGGAAGATCCTTGGGGATGTTCACTTTTCTCCTGAACTTTACGTAATTATCAACGCAAAACCACGCAAGACGGGCATATGGATCCGCGACTGCCTTTTCTTTATCTATTTTTTCTGCCAGTATTTTTAAAAATCTTCTGTCCTCACTCGGCTCCGGTTCACCGTCTTTGATCGGGTGAAAAGAAGCAATACCGTAGCCCACACCCGTAACATCCTGATGAGAATAGACTTCCGATGAGATTTTAACACCGTCAAAGGCCCCTGCCATTATGACAAAGGATTTGTGACCGCATTCCGCAGCCTTTTGACAGAAGGATGGATCGAAATCGAGCATTTCGCCGAAGGCCGCACGATTGGCGGTGTCCATGATGCGCTCATCATAGACGGGACCTTCCGGAGCAAAACCGTAGGGACCGTAGGTCTGCAGTTTATGTGAAAGATCTCCGCTTGCAACAAATACAGCCCTGCGGCCGAGAGCGTTGACTGCGTCCTGAATGTATATGCCCAATTGATAATGATCTGCGAGGGAAAGGCCGGAAAGGCTGATGCGAACGATCTTTGCGGCTTTCAGGTACTTGCGGATAAAGTAGAGGGGAACCATCGTCCCGTGATCCAGCCGCTTGTCGCGCTCGCCGAGAGTGCCTGCCGGAAAACCGTGCTCGTCGGCGATCCGGCAGAGCTTTTGTACCAGCTCTGTGTCGTAGGTCTCATCAAAGGCAACGCTCGGAGCACGGAAATCTCCGAAATCCCCCTTCGCTCCATTGCCCGGAGATATATGAAAATAGTCGGCATACATAATGGAATGCGGGCTGGTGATAATGATCGTGTCCGGAGCAAGCTCCGCGATCTCACGAGCCACCTTGTTGTACGCCGTTGTCGTCTCGATTATCTGTTCTTCACTGCCGCGTCCCACCTCGGGCACTATCATGGGCGGGTGCGGTACCATAAATCCTGCTATGATTCCCATAAAAACACCTCCGCCCTCATTTTAGTACAAACACTACCTTTTGTGAACCCCCGAGACAGAATGAGCCTCGGGGAATGAGCCTCGGGGACGGGGTTATGGTGTCATCTCAGGTAATTTTTTGTCATCCCCTCCCGCGCGGGGCTCATTTTTTGCCGCAAAAACTTGCTTTCGGATTACTATTCGGTATAATAACTGATATACTTTGACGAAGATCAAAAGCAAATTATGCGTGAAAACGCTTAGACGAATAGGAGGATGGGGCAATGGAATTGTATAAAGGGAGACCCGACAATACGGAGGGGCGTTTACCTCGGGAAGTGAGGACATATGACTTCCTGGATTCTCTGGGGATCGAATACTTTAGGACAGACCACGAGGCAGCGAATACGATGGAGGCATGCAACGAGGTTGACGAGATCCTCGGGGTTGTGATCTGCAAGAATCTGTTCCTTTGTAACAGGCAGAAAACGGCGTTTTACCTGCTCATGATGCCCGGGGACAAGAAATTCAAAACAAAGGAGCTTTCCGCACAGATCGGTTCATCAAGACTCTCTTTTGCGGAGCCGGAGGATATGCTTAAATACCTGGACATTGAGCCGGGATCGGTAAGCATAATGGGACTGATGAACGATAAAGAACACAAGGTACAGCTTTTAATTGATGAGGATGTATTAAAGGATGAAAATTTGGGCTGTCATCCATGCATATGCACATCCAGCCTCAAGATGAAAACAAAAGATGTGACGGAAAAGTTTTTGCCTGCCACAGGACATGATTTCAAAACGGTCCATCTTGTGGGAGAGGATTGAAAACGGCTGTATTAGCCGAATGTAAAAGGATTTTTACGTAAAGATCACAAATGTAAAAGGTATTTGATAGACTTTGGAGGCTTTTTTTGGCATGATCATCTCGTAACAAAGGAGAGGACAGATGGATATAGGAAGCAAGATCAAAAAATCGAGGACGGAAGCCAAGCTTACCCAGGAGCAGGCCGCAGAGGCACTCGGGATCAGCAGGCAGACGATTTCCAATTGGGAAAATGAGAGGTCTTACCCGGACATTATCAGCGTATTGAAGATGAGCGACCTGTATTCCGTCAGTCTGGATTATCTGTTGAAAGGAGAACAGACTATGAGTGATTACAGAGATTACAGAGAATATCTCGAAGAAAGCACAAATGTCGTTAAGAGCAAAACAAAGTTGTCAAAGACCATTATTATTTCAGCTTATCTGGTCATATGGGCCGTGGCTGTCCTGATCTTTTGGCTGTTTATTTCAGGTAGCGATGCGATGGGTTATTCGCTGGTTTTCCTGTGGGGGATCATTCCCATATCAACCTTTGTCATGGCGTTGCTTATCGGAAAAAACGACCACTGGGGCAGGAACAAGTGGTTTTCGCTGCCGATCTTCGGCGTTATGTATATGCTTGCTGAGTATCTGACCTTCAGTATGGCTAATAACATTACCGCAAACCATGTGAATGTTCCCCAGTTTTCCCTGCTTTTGGCAGGCGCAGTCATTTCCGCTGCAGGCGTAGCCCTCGGCAGCTTTCTGCGAAAAAGAAAATGAGCCCCGGGGACGGGGTTATGGTGTCACTTTTTGATACCTTGGGGACGGGGTTATGGTGTCATTTTAGGGTTGATATGCAAGCTGTAATGTGATAATATTGCATCAATAAATGAAAGGAGCGCTTTACGCGTAGGTGAAGGAATGATAATCAGATGATCATGTTTAGGTGAACACATTGGTAATGAGTTGGCTGCCGACGGCAGTTCATTTGTGTATGCTTAAACCGACATCATACATTTCTTCCTATGGTCAGAAACGATATGCGTTTTGCGTTCATATGAACTCTGTCGTTAATATAGGATTTTTGTGTGAGTCTGTTGCGTATGCAAGCAGGCTCATTTTTTTAGAACGGAGGAACAGGCATATATGTTGCAGATTAAAAATCTTACAATTACGCACAGAAAAGATCTGCGAGTGATACTTGAAGATTTTAGTGTGGTGTTAAACGATGGAGACAAAGCGGTGATCATCGGAGAAGAGGGGAATGGGAAGAGTACGTTGATGAAGTGGATCTATGATCCGAAAACAGCAGAGGAGTACACGGAATGCAGCGGAGAAAGGATATGCAATAATGAGGTTTTGGGATATTTGCCACAGGAATTACCTGAAGAAGACAGGAGAAAAACCGTTTACGATTATTTTTCTGAAGGGAAGTTTTTCTTTGATCAAACGCCGGGAGAATTGGCTGCGACAGCATCCGATTTCGGACTAAACTCGGATTTTTTCTACGGAGAGCAGCTTATGGAAAGTCTGTCGGGCGGAGAGAAAGTGAAGGCACAGCTGATGAGACTGCTGATGGATAAACCGACGGTGCTCCTGCTGGATGAACCTTCTAATGACATCGATATTTCGACGTTGGAACTGCTTGAAAAGATCGTTAATGAATGGTCTCATATAGTACTATTCATTTCACATGATGAAACCTTGATAGAAAACGTGGCAAACATGGTAATACATATCGAGCAGATAGAAAGGAAGACTAAATGCAGGTACACCGTGGTCAGGGACGGATACAGAAAGTATCTCGAAAAAAGGTCGGCAGCGTTTGAAAAACAGGAGCAAAAGGCGCTTAATGACAAAAGAGAAAAGAAACTCAGAGACGAGAGATACAAGAAGATACTGCAAAAGGTGGAACGTGCACAGACCACAATTAATCATGCAAACAAGTTTGATCTTGCGGATAAGATGCAGGCGGCGCGTAACCTTAAGGACAAGATGCATACCGTAAAATCCATTGGAAAACGATTTGAAAAGGCTGATGAAAATATGACCGAAATGCCTGAACAGGAAGAGGCCATATTTTTTAAGATGGGCGGCAAGAGCTCCGCTATGCCCGAGGGAAAGACGGTATTGGAGTATTCGTTGGATGAACTGAGAACCCCTGATGGAATGCGGGTGTTGGCAAAGGACATATTCTTAAGGATCAGGGGCAGCGAAAAGATATGCCTGATCGGGGCTAACGGAGTCGGCAAGACCACGCTGCTTAAGAAGATCGCCGATGAACTTTTGGCTCGAACAGACATATGTGCGCAATACATGCCTCAGAACTATGAGGATTTGTTGGACCCGACTGTTTCGCCGGTGGATTTTTTGAATGAAACGGGAGAAAAGGCGGAAAGGACGCGGATCCGCACATATCTGGGCGCGTTAAAGTATACTGCGGATGAAATGGATCACCCCATAGGCGAGCTTTCAGGCGGGCAGAAGGCAAAGGTCTTGCTGTTGAAGATGAGCCTTTCGGATGCAAATGTGCTGATACTTGATGAGCCTACGCGGAATTTTTCGCCCCTTTCGGGACCTGTGATCCGTAAGATACTGGCAGGCTTTCCGGGGGCTATAATCAGCATCTCGCACGACAGGAAGTTTATCAGTGAGGTTTGTACCAAGACCTACACACTATCACAGAACGGGTTAAAATGATACCAAAACCCCGTCCCCAAGGTATCAAAAAGTGAGCCCCGGGGACGGGGTTATGGTGTCATTTTGCAAATTAGAGATAATTATCGACAACTTAGGCGAGCGGGGTTGTTTTTGACAGCGATAATTGGTATGTTATTAGGGATAAAATTGCAATTTGGGGAGTACATGGAGGAGTAAGTTGAAAAAGGATTATTCGGTGATTTTTTTTGATGTTGACGGAACTTTGACGGATTCCGGAAGGGGCATAATGAACGGCTTTGCATATGCCATTGAAAAAATGGGCGGTCATGCGGAAGACAGGGCAATGCTTAAGCAGTTTGTGGGACCACCGCTCAGAGATTCTTTCGGAAGGGTGTTGGGATACTCCGAGGAGGATACGGAAAGAGCCATTGCGTTTTACAGAGAATATTACAACGAAATGGGCGGGAATCTTGAAAACAGCGTGTATCCCGGAGTTGAGGAACTGTTGAAACGTTTGAAGGAACGCGGAAAACGACTTGTTGTGGCTACTTCAAAAGGCGAGCGCGGGACGAATTTTGTTCTGGAGCATTTTGGACTTAAGAAGTATTTTGAAGTCATAGCTACCGCAAACGACAGCGACAGACAGCATAAAAACGAAGTGATCGAATATGCCCTGAAGCTTTGCGGCATACAGGACATGAGCAGTGTCGTGATGGTTGGCGACCGTGAAAATGACATTAGCGGAGCAAAATGCTTCGGAATGGATTCAATCGGCGTTTTGTACGGTTACGGAAGCAGAGGCGAGCTGACCGCGGCAGGAGCGACCTATCTGGCGGAAACGGCGGCGGACATTGATAGATATATTTAAAACGGGGGTAGAATTATGAGCGGATACATTATGGATATCAGGAAATCGGTGGGGCATAGTACGGTGATCCAATGTGCGGCAAGCATAATAATTCTGGATGATCAAAACAGGGTTCTACTCGGTAAAAGGGCGGATAACCACATGTGGGGCTATTCCGGCGGATCGGTGGAAATCGACGAGAAGATAGAGGATTGTGCCAAAAGAGAACTGTTGGAGGAAATGGGGATCGAGGCTCTGAATATGGAGTTTTTCAATGTGAATTCGGGGGCGGAGGTTCATTACGTTTATCCCAACGGCGACGAGGTCTCGAACATTGAGATAGTATTTATATGCAGGGATTGGCGCGGTGAGCCCCGAATGGCTGACGGCGAGGTTGAGGAACTCAGGTTTTTCAACATAGACGAGATCACAGAAGATGAAATATCGCCTCCGATACGGCCTGTTTGGCGTAAACTTGTGGAGCACTTCGATGAGTTTACCGAACTGAAAGTCGGACTTCATGACTGCAGGACTGATCATGCGGAAATAAAAGACGGCGTGGTAAGCTTTGATTTCCCCGACGGCTTTTTCGTGCTGAACGGTAAAGAACCAAAGCGTACAGGCAAGGCAAAGATGACCTGCAGACTCGCGGATACCGACATGGAAAAGCCCACGGTCTATGTTTACGTGGAAAAGGACGGCAACGTGGTACGGGAGGATTGGAGCGAACGGTTCTTCCGGGCGTTGAACCGCGGCGAGTTTGAA
>JAEEYF010000085.1 GCA_016291655.1 Lachnospiraceae bacterium
ATAAGAACAAAACGATTGATACTGCGACCAATTCGTATAGGGGATGAAAAAGAGATCCATGAATATGCCGGTGATAAAGATATTACCATGATGTTTTGGCTGCCGAATGACACTTTTGAAGAAACTGTCGATTTTGTCAAAGAGAACGCAGAAGAATGGAATTCGGAAGACCAGACGAACTTTGAATTCGTGATAATTTTGGACGGAAAGATCATCGGGGGATGTGACTGTGACCTCGGACACAGTGAAGACAGATCATACGCCACTCTAGGATGGATCATAAATAAGAAATACAGAAAGCAGGGGTATGCTTCGGAGGCTGCTTCTGCGGTTCTGAGATTTGCTTTTGAAAATCTGGAAATAGATAAGGTATATGCTCAGTGTGACATCAATAATCCGGCCTCATTCGCAGTGATGCGCAAGATTGGGATGAAGTGTATCAATGATAAAGGTACCCGTACATACCCGAGAACCGGAGAAACATCGGGAGAATATACCTGCCTGATCACTCGTGATGAGTGGGAGACCAAAGCAGAGAGATATATCATTCATTACTATTATCCGGGAACCGATCCGTGGGAAAACATAATGGATCTTCCTGAGGAGGAAGCATTCAGGATAGCTGCGGAACTTGCAGCTGAGCATCCGGATACCACAAGTTTCGGACGGTTTGCCGATTTTGAGAATTACTATCCTAACCGTAAGAAAACAGATGAGTACGTACGGGAATCCTTTATTCATTTGGGGGGAAAGCCCAAACTCCTGCATCCGTATTCTTTTACACTGAATGAATGTGAATATCTGCGTAAGTGGTTTAGTGAAGGCGAAAAGCTTGTTCTTAAGCTTGATGATATTCCTGACGATCAGATCAGTTTTACGATTGGTGACAGTTGTGCACAGATCACAAACGGTATAAAACCGGAGGTGCTTACCAAAGCAATGCTGATGAGCAGGATCGCTGAATATGGGAATTCGGTAGAGGCATTTCTTGAGGCATCACTTGGTAAGTTTGCGTATGTTGAGGTCCAGTTGTGGTATAGACCGGCCGGAACGTGACCCTTTGGGGACGGGGTTAGGGGGTCACTTTTTGAACCCCTAACCCCGTCCCGGTGGACCATTATAATTTGCCCAATGAAAGGCAAGGGCAAAGGCAATACTTGTTTAATAGATAAAATAATTTTAAAAGTGTCTTGACCTGGCCGCAAAGGCCAGGTCTATTATTATGTCCGACAAAGAAATGGAGGACATTTTTGTATGAGAGATTTAAGTCTTATGACCTGGAAGGAAATCAAGGAGGTAGACAAGAAAGGCAGCGTTGTATTTGTTGTTATGGCGCCTATTGAAGAACATGGGTGGTGTCTTCCTCTTGCGACAGACGTTATCGAAGGAGAAAACTGGAGCCGGGGAGCAATGAAGCTGATTGAAGAAAAAAGTAAAATACTATGCTATTATCTACCTACGTTTCCGATAGCGGCAGCATCTGTGAATGCTTTTTATGGGTCTGTCCATTTCTCAATGAAGACAACATTTGAGGTGGCATATGAGATCTTGGATAGTGTCAGACATATGGGTTTTGAGAACATCGTTATAATAGCATCACATGCTGACCCTGATCATCAGATTGCAGTGATTAAGGCTGTAAGGAGAATCAACAGAAAGCATGGAATATGTGCCATAGCACCGATGGGCTCGATTTTTGAAGGAACAGGCGTGGAGCCGGCCGAAGATGTAAAAGAACTTGAAAAAAGATATGGCAATGATTTCCATGCCGGATGGGTTGAAACTTCAAGTATGCTGGATATTGATGATAATAATGTCAGAAGCGGATTTGAAAATCTTCCTGACTCTGATATCACGGACAAGGATATGATTTCCAAAAGAAAACAATTGGCAGCCATGGGGGACTATGGACACATCGGAATGCCAAGGTTTGCCACAAAAGTGATAGGGCATAAACTAAACCAAAACTGTATTGAGTCAATATGTGAGGCAGTGATAAACTTTTATAATAGATCGGGATATGAAAAGTATGATGATTATTTCCTGTTTAAGATACTTCCGCTTCACATAGGGTTTTTGAAGTCTTTTGGAAAAGTGAAGAGAGGATAGGTGAGTGAA